>DATMFV010000072.1:0-57667 GCA_035555975.1 Chthoniobacteraceae bacterium | reverse complement strand
TTGCATCGCTTCGACCTTCCGGCGGGTCTCCGCAGGATGGGCCAGCATTTCGCCCAACCGCTTCCAGAGCTGGTTCCCCGTCGTTTCCTCAACTTCGAAAAACCATTCATCCAGGCCGAGGTCGCGCCACATCTGTCCCTTGATGGTGTCGGTCGGCTGGCGGATGTGGATGGCGGCCGTCCCTTGAGCCAGCGCGAGAATGGGCGAGTGATTCTCCAGACTCACAACGGCGGCGGCCTCGGCATAGACGGCGGAGGCTTCGTCGTGCAGCCAGTAGCGGTCGAGCCAGGCGACATGCTGCCGGATCTCTTCAGGCAGCGGCTCGAAAAGTTCCCTGCGCGCCACTTCGACGGCATAAGTCATTTCCGGACAGAGGAGGACCTGCCAGCCCCCTTCGCTGACGGCGGCGATGATCAACTCGCGCAGCGCCGCGTGGTCGTGCTCCCGGGTGCGGGTGTTGATCGCCTGCTTGCCTTCATGGCGCGGCACGATGCCGGGGTAGACTTCGTGGCCGGGCGTCCAGCGCAGCCGGGGAACGACGCAGATGAACCGCCCCGGCGTCAACCCGTAACGGCGCAGCAACGGCTCCGCTTTGGCGGCGTGGTAGCTACCACAGGCGAAGGAGGCATCCGGCCCGAAGGCGGCGCGCCCGCCAAGGCCCTGGCGGCGCAGGTATTCCAGCGACAAGGTGTCGCGGCAATGGATGAAGGAGGCGGCTTCGAGCACCGCGCGCAGTTTCCCCTTGAGATGCCCCTGCGCAAACGCCTCCACCCGCCCGCGCAGTTGCGCGAGCGTGCCGCCTTCGTACCCCTCGCCCCGCGTCGGGTCGACTGTGACGCCGAAGATGACGTACGGTTTGCCCGTCTTTCGCCACGCGTCGAAATCGTCGGCCACGACCGCCGGGCCGGAGCCATGCACCAGCAGCGCGGCGCCCGCCCAGGCATCGGCCAGTTCCTGCGTATCGGGCCTGCCCTCCTCGTCGAGCCGGCCTTCGACCACCTCCAGTGCGGGAAATTCCTTCAAGAGCCGTTCCCGCACGCCGCGATCGATGCAACACGGCCACAGGACCGCTTCCACCCCGGGCAGGTGGGCTTCGAGCAGGCGCAGCAGGCCAAAGGTGTGCGCGATGTCGCCGATATTGACGGTTTGCCACGAGGAGCGGATTAAAACCCGAAGCTTGTCGGGGACCAATGCTTGCATGGGAAGCACCTTCCCCCGGGTCACCCCGAAGCCGCAAGGCTGTCGTCAGTCTTATTGATGACTATCACTCCCGGGACCGGAAGCTTTGACCTTCCCTCCAGCCCGTTTCCGTGAGGATGTCGAGCGCGCGGGAGGGAATGCCGCGCTCGTTGCGGTGAAGGATGCCGACGAGAATGTCGACGCACGACGCGCCGCTCGCTTCGCGGTTGACGATGACCCCGGCATAGTCGGTATCGATCTGGGAATCCGCATTGAGCGCCACCCATTGCGGCTCGAAGGCGGCCCCGGCCTGCGAGCGGGTCCAGCGGTTCGTCTGTTGCAGGATGGAACAAAGCCCGACCACCACCTCGGGGCGGTGACGGCGGAACCAGGTCTCCACCCGCCCGGCGTCCCAGGCGGGCAGGAGAAGCGGCGGCAAGGCCCGAAGGAAACGGGAGCTGCGCTGCTGCGCGAGGAATGCCGCGAGCCAGAAGTGGTCCGACTTCCGGTCGCTATCGACCGTCAGGATCAACCCGACGCGCCGCCACCCCGCCTCTTCGCAACGGCGGAGCACCTCCAGCATGGAGTGGTAAAAGTCGGGCGTGACGCGATGAATCTTCGGTTCGGTGATGGAATAGCCATAGGCCACGGTGGCGTAACGTTCCCAGGAGAGGTTGAGCGTCTGCCGCTTCCGGTCAACGGGGGCGACGATCAACCCGTGAATGTTTCGCGTGGCGGTGATCTGGTCAAAACGGGCGCGGGTCATCTTCGGATCGCCAAGCCAGAGAAAATCGACGCCGTACCCGAGTTGCGCCGCCCGATCCCGGGCCCCGGCGGCAAGGTCGAAATAAGGTTGGTCGCCGGGGCGGTCGAGGGTGACGTACCCGAGCGTGGCCTGGACCGCCGCACCCCGCCGCCGACGGCTGGCAGCCAGAGCCGAGACCAGCGGATTGGGCCGGTAGCCGAGCGTTTCGGCGACCTGCCGGATGCGTTCCGCCGTCGCGGCAGGGATGCGAGGGTGGCCGCGCAATGCCAGCGACACGGTGGTCTGGTGTACGCCGGCCGCCTCGGCGACCATCCGCATCGTCACCGGGGTATTGATATGACCTTCAGGTTTCGGCAGGGGGTCCACTTCGATGATTGAAACCACGGTTCGGACGGTTCCCGCCAGACTTTTCTCCTGTATCAGACGCCGCGGCGCAGAAAACGGTATTCGCTCGGGGTGATCCCTTCGCACTTCCTGAACACGCGGCTGAAATGGGCGTGCGACTGGAAACCGACGGCGAGCGCCACTTCGAGGAGCGAAGCCCCGGTGGCGGGACCGGCCAGCAGACGGCGCGCGGCATCGATCCGGCGGGCAAGCACGTAGCTCTGGTACGTCACGCCGAAGTGGTGGTGAAACAGGCGGCTCAAGTGTTCCCGGCTCATGCCGAAGTGAGCGGCGACCGCCCGGGTGGTCAGATCGCCATCAAGCCGGGCACAGACGTAGGCCGCGACTTCCTCCGCCCGTTGCCCGCCGGGCGGGAGGGTGGAACGTTTCCGCCCCGCCAGCCGCGCCAACAGGGCGAGCAGGCCGAGCGCCCGGGCCTGCACCGCCTCCTCCCACCGGCTGTCGCGCCCCACCCACTCCCGGGCGATGTGCGCGATGGTCGCCTGCACCTGGCGGGCGGTCTCGCCATCGAGATAAAGGCAACGCTGCCGGGAGAACGGCTCCTCCTTCAAAAAAGCTCCAAGCGCCTGCATCATCGGCCGGCGATCGTCGCCGGGCGGGGCGACGCAAAGGACGCTGCGTACGTAGCGGCTTCCCTCCTGCGTCTCCAGAACATGCGGCACGCCTCCCGGGATGATCACGACCGCACCGGCGCTCAACGGGTGGCTCTCGCTGCCGACGTGGAGCGTGCCCCGGCCCGAACAGGTCAGGTTCACCTCCAGCCCCGGCTGGCTATGCCGATGCGTCCTTTCCTTCGGCTCGGCATCGACCGGATAAACCGGGTGCGTCCGCAGCCAGCGGGCCATGACGGCGTTCCAGTGAGGGGGCGGCATGGGACTTGACCGTAGATGACCCAACCTACAGGTCAACCTCGATCTGCCCCTCCCTCTCCCGTACGGCATAGGTCTTGATGCGCGGGGAGATCGGGCAGAGCGATTTGCCGTTTTTCAGGTCAAACTCCCAATGGTGCCATGGACAGCGGAGCGTCGGGTTCTCGAAGTCGCGCTTCGCGTCGCCGCCAGGTTGATCGACAAAGATCGGGTGGTCAATCTCCCCGCCGCAGATGGGGGCTCCCGCGTGAGGGCAGAAGTTGAGCACGGCGTAGAGCTTGCCGCGATGGCGGAAAACGCCGATCTCGCGTTTGCCCGTCGGGTGGAGTTTCACCCCGCCCTCGGATAGTTCACAGGATGGAAAAAGAGCGTGCCAGGCCATGGTGTCAAGCGAGGTTGAAGAATTCGCAGGCGTTGTCGTGCAGGATGCGCCGGAGGGTCGTTTCGCCCAGGCTGCGGGGAAGGCGGGTCGGCTCATCGAAGTCCCAGTGCGGGAAATCGCTGGCATACATCAGGATCTGGTCGGCCCCGATCATGTCAAAAATCTGGCCAAGCTGTTCGGGCTTTGGCGGTTCCTCGACCGGCTGGGTCGTCAGGCGGACGTTGCGTTTGACGTACTCGCTCGGCATCATTTTCAGGAAGGGGGCCTGTTGACGGAGCGCCTTGAACTCGGCATCCATCCGCCAGAGGAGGTGCGGAAGCCAGGCGACCCCGCCCTCCACCGCAGCAACGCGAAGCCGGGGGAATTTTTCGAAAATGCCGTTGAGCACCATGCTGGCGAGCTGCGCCATGTAAAACTGCGGCATGCAGACGTGGCTCTCCAGATAGGTCGTGGCATGGCCTGCGGGGGTCATGGCGGCATTGGCGAGAGTCGATCCGGTGGAAGGGTGGATATGGATCGGCAGGTTATGCCTCTCGCACGCCTCGTAGATCGGCCAGTAGTAGCGATCGCCAAAGGGAATCCGGTTGGCCGTAGCGAAAAAACAGACGGCGGCGACCTGCGGCGCACCGGCGAGGCGTTCGATCTCGCGAACCGCACCGGCCGGGTCCTGAAGGGCGATCTTGAGCCCGAGGTGAAAGCGCGGATCGACCGGGAGCCAGTGCGCCATGTAAAAATCGTTCAACGCCTTGCACATGGCGTTGACGTAATCGGGATCGGGCATTCCGGCGATTGACGCCGTGGCTCCGCTCAAAAGGGCAAAACGGTGGCCGTAACGGTCGAGCAACGCCTCACGGTAATAGTGCGGATCGCGCAGACGCCGGGCGTCGAGGTCGCGCCGGTTGCCACCGTCCTCCCCCCGGATTCCCGACGCAATGCGCCGGGTGCCATGCTTTGCCACTTCCGTACGGTACGGTTCGTCCAGATATTCCGCCAGTTGCTCCCGGGTCGGCGAAGGTTGGTGGACATCACAATCGACAATGGAGATGGTGCTCATGCTCCCATGTTGGCAGTTTCCCCCTGGTTCTGCTTGCCTGCCTGTGAGCGGGTCGTTTGTCGATTTGTGATCTCTCTGGACCTCGGTGGTCGCGAGCGGCTATCGTTTGTCTCCCTCCGCACCATGCAAGAATACCGCATCACTCCCGAAGAGGCCGGAACCCGGCTCGACCAGTTTCTGGCGGCCGCCTTCCCGGAGGTTTCGCGCGCGCGGCTCCAGCAGTTGGTGCGCGAAGGCGAAGTGCTCCTCAATGGTAAAAAGAGCAAGCCGGGAGAGAAGCTCCGGCCCGGGGCGGTCGTTTCCATCACCCCTCCCGAACCGCCGCCGGAGGAAAGCGCCACACCACGGCCCGAAGCGATCCCGCTCGATATCGTGTTTGAGGATGAAACGCTGCTGGTGGTCAACAAACCGGCGGGGCTCGTCGTCCACCCGGCGGCGGGAAATGAAACCGGCACGCTGGTCAACGCCCTGCTCCACCATACCCCCGCCCTCTCCACGCTCGGCGGAGCGTTGCGCCCGGGGATCGTCCACCGGCTCGACAAGGAGACCAGCGGGCTGCTCCTCGCGGCAAAGGACGATGCCACCCACCAGGCGCTGGCGGGGCAGTTTGCGGAGCGGACCACCCTAAAGGTCTATCTCGCCCTCGCCTCCGGCACCTTCCGACAGCGCGAGGGGATCATCGACGCGCCGATCGTCCGCCACACGCTCCACCGCAAGAAGATGACGATCGCCGCCCCGGGCGAAGGCCGCGAAGCGCGGACCGCCTACCGGGTCTTGAAGGAACTCGGGAAACCAAAGGGAGCCTCGCAGCCGACGCTGGTGGAATGCACGCTCCACACCGGGCGGACGCACCAGATCCGCGTCCACCTCAAACACCTCGGCCACCCGCTGCTGGGTGACACGGTTTACGGACGCCGCGAACACTACCCGCGCCAGATGCTCCACGCCTGGAAACTCGGCTTCACCCATCCCCGCAGCGGGGAACGTCTTCAGTTTGAAGCGCCTCTTCCCGACGATTTCCGGGATGCCGGCGTCATGCTTCCCTGATCGGGCGTCGAACGCCACGGCGCTCCATCGAAAAGACACTTTTATGGAAAAAAGGCTTGTGTAACACGACTTACTATCTCATTTTCATGCCATGTAACACGATTTACATGGTCGGTTGCATGACGTTCCATCTACCTTCTCATTCATGGCCGTTACCCAGCAACAGATTGCCCTCGAAGCACAAGTCCCCCGCTCCACCGTTGCCGCCGTCATGTCAGCGGCGCAGCGCGGGCGGATTTCTCCCGAAGTGCGCAAGAAAGTCATGGATGCCGCCCACCGGCTCGGCTACCGGCCCAACCGGTATGCGCAGGTTGTCCGAAATGGCAAAAGCGGCTACATCGGGATCATCAATTTCGGGGCGTTGCGCCAGCTTGCGTTGCGCAAAGTGCAAGTGGCGACGGAAACGATCCGCGATCTCGGCTACGACTGGATGGTGCAGCAGGCCGACTGGTATTCCCATGACTGGGCCCGGGCCTGCGACCTTTGCGTGCAAAGCCTCATCGACGCCCGCGTTGAAGGCGTCCTGCTGGTCTACCCGCATGAATTCCTCACACAGGAGCACATCGGGCGTTTTCACAAGGCGGAGATCCCCGTGGTGACGATCGCGGGCGAACATCTCCAGGGCGTTCCGAAGTTTGTCTCCGACCGCCAATGGGGCTACCGCATGATCACCGAACACCTTCTTTCTCTTGGGCGGCAGCGCATTGTCCTGATGAGCAAGGTCAAAATAGCGACGGCCAACGGATTCTATTCGGCTTTTGAAGGTTACCCCGCTCTTCGGGAGCAGGCCTCCGTCGTGACGGCCACGGAAAAAAGGTGCGAGGAAGACCCGTGCGCGACGGTTTACCTCCCCGGGCTCCGTGCCATGCGGGAGATTCTCAACGCCCCGGGACCGAGACCCGACGCCGTGGTCTGCACCAACGACCAATGGGCGATGGGAGCGTTGCGCGCCTGCGCCGAAGCGGGGGTGAAGGTTCCCGAAGAGATCGCGGTAACCGGTTTTGACAACGACACCGCCGGGGCCTTTGGCACCGTGCCCCTGACCACCATCGACCACCCGCTGGAGCCGATCTCCCGGCAGGCCGTGGAGTCTCTGGTCGGGATGATCCGTGAAAAGAAACTCCTCTCTGAAACGACCGTGACGGTTCGCGGAAAACTGGTGATCCGCCAATCGTCCGGCGCACTCCCCCACCCTTCCCTCCTCCCCAACTCCGGAACACCATGAAAACCCTCCTTCTTTCAACTCTTCTCTGTCTCGGCAGCCTGAGCCTTTACGGTGCGGATTACCGGCTGACCACCGTTGCCGGCGGAAACTGGGATACGCGCAACTGGCAACTCGAACCCGGAACCGGCCCCGGAGGAGCCTTCCCCGGTGCGAACAGCTCGATGACAGACTCCATCCTCGATATCAGCGGCGGCACGATGACCATCTTCCTCAATGGCGACCGCACGGTAATGAACCTGGGAAAAACAGGCGGGAACAACACCCGCTTCCAGAATACCGAAGGACAGAGTGACACCCTGACAGTGACCGGCGATATGAACGTCGACACCGGCACCTTTCTCCTGCGCAGTTCCACAAGCGAGCAATATCCCGATACGCGACTGACCGTCGATATAAAGGGCAACCTTTACCTCGGCAGCACGGCACCCCAGGCAAATACACACAATGGCCGCCTCACCCTCGGTGAAACCGACGCCTACCGCAATGTCACGCTGAAGGTCGGCGGAACGACGACGATCCAAGGCTATGCAGGGGGGATCAGTCTTGCTTCCTCGGCAACTCCGGCCAATACACAGGTTCACCTCGGGCGGTTGATTTTCGACCTGCCAACCCTGGAGTCAGGCAACCCGGCCGTTGGGGTCACCTTGGCAGCGGGAACGCTGATTTCGGTCGCCAGCATCGAGACAACTGCAAACGATACCCGCGGCACCTTCATCGGACCCACCACACCAGAGAGCGGCCCCCCGCCAGAGACGGCACGGATCAGAATCGACGGCGGGAACGGAGCCTTTGTCTATGGCGGGCGTTTTTCCTATCATCTCGCCATTGAAAAGACCGGCGACAACGTACAGGTCTTTTCCCGGGCCAATGGCAACAGCTACTCCGAAGGAACCGTGGTAACCAGGGGCGTGTTAGCCATCACCAACACCAGCGGCAGCGGTTTGGGCACCGGAGCGGCGGAGATCAGCGGCGAAGGGGTACTGGCCGGTTCGGGCCGGGTCCGCCTTGGGGAAGGCAATACCGTGACGGTCAAGGCCGGAGGGGTGATCGCACCGGGCGAGGCGGACCGCCGGATGAACCCGGAGATCCAGAGTTTCCAGCAACTGACCCTCGACGGGCTCAACCAGACGGCGCAGGCCCCCGCGATCCTTGAGATGGAAGAGGGCGCCTCCTTCCTCTTCCGCGTCGATGAAAACGGCGGAAGCGATTCCCTCCGTTTCCTGAACTACCAGACCGGCGGGCTCCTGCTCGCGGCAGGCGGCATCCGCATCGACATTTCCGGCGAACTCGCGGAAAACACCACCTATACCTTGATGACCTTTTCCGCCGACAGCGGGCTGGAAGAGGGGTTGGTGATGGGGAGCGGCTTCGACGGCTACATGGCGACCTTCCATTACGATGATCCCCGCGCGATCACCATGACGATCGCAGCCATTCCGGAACCGTCCACCGTAGGGCTTCTGCTGATCAGCGCTCTGGGCTCGTGGTGTTTCCACCGCCGCACCCGCCGGGGGCTGGCCGGCTAAAAAAACCGTCGTCGCACCTTCCATGAAACCGCCCTCTCCTCCCCCCTTGCGTTCCGGGTTTTCCCTGCTGGAACTGATGATCGCCATTGCGCTGGTGCTGACGGTGCTCCTCATCAGCCTCCCGGTCTACCGTTCCTACCGGGAGCGGAGCAATGGCTACCGATGCATGGCCAACCTGCGGCAGATGGGAGCCGCCACCATGCAGTATGCGGCAGAGCATAACAACGAACTTCCCTATTATTACTACATTACGGCAAGTGGCAGCGGCGGCAGCGGCGCCATCACCGGTACGTGGTTCTATAACCTCGCACCCTACCTCGGCGTACCCAGGACCGAAGGGCTTGATCCCAACAAAGCCTCCACGGAGCGGACCCTGCTCGGGACCGCTGCGGCGCGGATCGGTAAACCGTGCGTCTTTACCTGCCCGAGCCACCGCCCCGAGGAGGGGAACGTCAGTTGGACGCCGGAACCGATGACCTTTCCTTCCGATCGCCCGGTCAGCTACGCCCCGAGCTTCACCATCAAGCAGACCAGCCGCCCGCGAATACTGGCCGACGGGACACAGGTTTTCCCGATCCGTCTCAACGAAATCCAACATCCCGGCAGCAAGGGATGGCTGATGGATTCGCCCGTCGCCAATACGTTGAACATGAGCGTCAACCGCTGGAAGCCGCCCCAGGAGTATCAGGATAACTGGCCTTACCGGGCGTTTACCCGGCACGACGGCGGCGGAAACGTCCTCTTCTTTGACGGGCATGTCCGCTGGATGGCGCTCAAAGACTTTACCGAACCGGCCGACAGTACGCTAACCAAAATGGTCTCCCTTTACTTCAACCCCTGGCGCGATCCCGCGCTCGACCGCTGACAACTCCATGAAACTCCTCCTGCCCCTCCTTCTCTTCCTGTCGCTGATGGGACGACCCGACATGGCGAAAGCCGCCGAACACGCCCCCCTCTTTGTCTCCGTAGAGGGTAGCGATGACCACGCCGGAACCCGCGAAGCGCCGCTTGCCACGCTGAAAAAGGCGCTGGAACTGCTGCCCGCAGAAAAGGGAGGCGAGGTGGTCCTTCTGGAAGGCCGCTACCGCCAGCGGCTTGATGTGGAGCTTCCCGGCGAGATGACCGAAGCGGCGGCGCGGCTCCCTGCCTTGCGCGTGCGCGGGGAAGGGAGCGTCGTCTTCGACGGGGGCGAAACCGTCACCCGATGGGAGGCGCTCGAAGGGGCAAAAGATGTCTACCGCCTCAAGGCCAACGGAAGCGAAGCCCTCTACGGCATCGAATATTACCTCGATGTCTGGGAGGAGACGGGACAGGTCCGCTACCGGAGTGTGGCTGACGAACGGGCGGTGAAGGCCTGGCCGGGGAGCGTCTGCCGGCTCGACAACGGCGACCTGATCGTCCGGACCACGGGCGGAACCCCGGGGGAGGTCGACCTCCGGCGCAACCTGCGCGCGGTCGGCGGGGCGATCTCGCGCCCCAACACCGTCATTGAAGGGGTGCGCTTTGAGAACTTTACCGGCGGCAAACAGGCGCGGGCGCTGACTGTGACCAAAGGGAAGAACATCGTCATCCGCAATGCGGAATTCTATAACTGCCTGATCGGCATCAGCAACTCGGCCCACGCGACGGTGATCGAAGATTGCCGTTTCTCGCAGGTTGGCATGGGGGTGCGCCACTCGGGCGACGGCAAGGAGATGGTCGCCCGCCGCTGTGTCATGGAAGGAGCCGTCGGGCGGTTTGCGATGGACCTGGGCGAACATCAGCGCAACGGCATCCGGATCTATCACCCCGGCGACGGGGCGACGATCGAGGATTGCGTGACGGTCAATTTCTGGGCAGGCCTCTATATCAAGACCATTTCGGGGCTTGACGGCTCGCTCCCCTACCATATCACGGGCAACACCTTTCTGGACGGGTTCCGCAGCGGGGCCAACCACAAGCAGCCCCGGACTTACGTGAAGCGCAACATCATCGGACCGTCGCTGGAAATGAGCGGCGTCGGCCCCAACGGCAAGTACCTGCTCGAAATGGGAGCGACGCTGGAGGAAAACTACTTCTATGGTTGGGGCGGCAAAGCGCAGGGAAGCGACCTGGCCGGTCCGGAGCCGTTTGTTCATCTTGACGAAGGTAATCTGGAACTCCGTGGCGACCTCTCCTTTCCCGTCCCGGCCGAAAAGCTGGGCGCGGCGGGTCTTCGCCATGTCCGGTGGGGCGGGTTGACCAGCCGGGCGCTGGCGCTCGCGCGGCACGGCGGGCGGCCCGTGGCGGTGGCGATGCATGGGGAACCGCAGGTCACCGCCTCGGAGAACGGGGCCTTGGTGGTGGCGACCTACAACCAGCGCCCTGAAACTGCGGTGCTTTCCTATCGGCAAACAGGAGCCTCCGAATGGAAAAGCGTGAAAGGGGTGGCCAACACCGTCACGCCGAAGCTTTTCATGACGGCCAGCGCACCGGTCGAGCAGGTGGTTCCGCGTGAATACAACGTCCTCTTCGCATTGACTTCGGGCGAACTGGAACCCAACACCACGCACGAGTTCCAGATTCGCGCGGTCTTCGGCAGGGAGAAGCTTGAAACCGAACCGGCCACGCTGGAGACGCTCGGTAAAGCAAAAACGCTCCACGTCCTCGCCGGAGCCTCGTGGGAGAAGGCGGACGGTTCCGAAAAACATCCGTTCCCCGAGATTCAGGAAGCGCTCGACCGGGCGCTCCCGGGCGACACCGTGCGCATCGGCAAAGGGGTCTACACCCGTCCGCTCCTGCTGCAACATGGCGGCACGCCCGAGGCCCGGCTGACGCTCGAAGGAGCCGGGATGGAGGCCACCGTGCTCGACATGGGCAAGGAAGCGGCCGTGGCCCTGGAACTGCGCAAAGCGCCGTACGTCACCGTGCGCGGGCTGGAAGCCCGTTGGTTTGGCAATACGGGGGTGGAGATCTCGAACTCCTCGCATGTGGAGCTGGAACATTGCCGGGTCTGGAACCAGACGGTCAATGGCGGCGGGGGTCTGGCCGGGTATGGCGTCGTCCTGCAACAATCGCCCCACGCGCGGATGGCCAACCTGCTGCTCATGCGGACCCAGAACGGCCTGCTGGCGGTACAGTCGCCGGGGCTTCATTGCGAAGCGATCACGGCTTACGGCAATCTTTATGCCGGGATTTCGCTGGTCAACTCGACGAAGGATTCGCGGATCGTCTACTCTTCGCTGAACTTTACCGGCAACCAGTCGCTGCGGATCAGGGAAAGCGACCCGGAAGCGTTTGCTTCGCTGGTGTGCGAGAACAACAACTACGGCACCCGCCTGCGGGAGATCAACGACGGCTTGCGCAAGCGTCTGGGCGGGATGCCGCCCGAAGCGTACCGGCCGGAGAACGACTTCACCCCGGCGAAGCGCTACGGCCGCGCCTCCCAGGCCAAGCAGATCGTGGAAGCGACCGTCGGCGATGGCGAAACCCAACGCTTCTTCAAAATGGAAACGTGGCGCCGGTTTTCGGGGAAGGATACCAGTTCGATCTTTGACGACCCGCAGTTTGGCGACCCCGTGCAGGGCGACTTCCGCCCGCTGGCCGACAGCCCGAATGTGCTCAAGGACGGCAAGGTGATCGGAGCCTTTCCGGCGACGCCCCGTGATGGACAGGCGAAACGATAAGGGTCCAATCCCCGACCTCTCTCTTTTTTTATGTTGGTGACATCCCAAATACCCAATGGCAGCGGTCGCATTCTCCGTGCAGACCGGGAACTGATTGAAGTCGAACTCATCGCCTACAGCAAAGGCGCACGCTACACCTGCTTTGAAATCTCGGAGGTCTCGGAACCACGGCGCCAGGAAGTGGTCCTGCTGCCGGACCGGCATTTTCGGATCGCCACGTTTGCCTACAAGTTTCATGCCGATGTCTGGGTGCGCGAAGATGGCGCGGCGGAGTGGTACCGCAGCGAAGTGGTTGATCGCACGCCGGAGCGGGTTCGCATCGCCCTTGATCTGCGACCGGGCGTGACCTACACGGTCAGTTCCGAACCGCCCCGGGCGTACTGCGATACCACGGCGGAACTCTTCGCGCTCCCGCTGGCCCACCCCGGGCGGATGTCGCTGCATTGCCTGGGCCATTCGGTCGAACACCGCCCGATCTTTGCGCTGCGCATCGGCGCGGCGGCTCCCGGAGAGGAGGATCGCCCGGTGATCCACGTCGTCGCCGGGGAACATGCCAGCGAATCCGCCGGAGAGGAGATCGCGCGCGGGATGCTCGACCTCGTGCTCAACGACCGGGAAGGGATCACCGACGGTTACATTTTCGATTTCGTCCTCAACGCCAACCCGGACGGGAATGTCCACGGCTGGCACCAGTACAATGCCCGCGACTGGCAGGCGCACAACTATGCCGATACGATTGACCGGAGCTGGCACCACGAGTTTGTCCCTTACATGAAGGGGCTCCCTTTCGACTACAGCCCGGAAACGGTGGCGTTGATGGAATGGCTCAAAACGACCCGCCCGGCGTGCTACCTCTCCATGCACAGTTGGGAGGGGCATGAAGGCAACCCCGGTGCGTTCCACGCCCACCCCGACGAGCTTTCCCCCGCGATGGCGGAAGCGGTCGTTGCCATGGACGAAATCGCCGTGGCGACTTCGCGCACGCTCGGGTTCGAGTTCGTTCCCCGGCCCTCGCCGGGCGACCAGCTTCACCTCGGCCAATACCTGATGCGCAACGAACTCGCCGCCGCCTACCTCCCCGAGGGGAACTACGCACAGGGGCGCGAAGCGATGCAGGCGCTCGGGAGGGGGCTGCTGCGCGGCCTGCTCGCCCGGGTCAAACCGAAAGCCGCACCGGCCCGGTGGGAGGCGATGTTCGGCGCGGAGCGTGCGATTGCCGAAGGGGTGGCGTGACCCAGGCAAGCCCGAGGATCGGAAAAAGCGTGTAGCGTCACGGTGCAACCAGACCTACGAAAAAACATCGTCTTTGACATGATTTCCGCTCCGAGGGACCGGAAAATGCCGTTTGCTCGATAAATCAGTTGCAACTTTGAGCCATCTTGGGCACTTTGTTCGCTCTTACCGGTTGCGAGCCGCCAGCGGCTCCATCACCCGGAAGCGAATTTTTTGGGGCGGGGTAGCCAAGTGGTAAGGCAGGGGTCTGCAAAACCCTTATTCGCGGGTTCGATTCCCGCCCTCGCCTCCATTTTTGACGGATGGAGAAACGCGTGATGCGTTGGGAGTCCATGCTTTACAAAGCCGGAGTCCATGCCTCTGTGGTTGAATCCAGCCCCAGACGCTCGAACCAACGAACTCCGACAACACTTTTTCCATGAACTCGCCCCGTCCCCTTTCCGCCGCCGCTTTCGCGCAAGCCCGTCGCTTCATCCCCGGAGGGGTCAACTCTCCGGTGCGGGCGTTCCGGGCCGTGGGCGGCGATCCTTTCTTTGTCCGGAAAGCCGCAGGGGCCCGGCTCTGGGACATCGACGGAAACGAACTGATCGACTATGTCGGCACGTGGGGACCGGCAATCCTCGGCCATGCCCCGGAAGTCGTGCTTTCGGCCATCCGCGAAACAGCCCCGTCGGGGGTGAGCTTTGGCATCCCCCACCCGTTGGAAATCGAGATGGCCGAGCTGATCTGCTCCTGGGTCCCCTCCATTGAAAAGGTGCGGATGGTCAATTCCGGGACGGAAGCGACGATGTCAGCCCTCCGGCTCGCCCGGGGATTTACGCGGCGCGACCGGATCGTGAAATTCGACGGCTGTTACCACGGCCATGCCGACGCCCTGCTGGTCCGCGCCGGGAGCGGGGCGCTCACCCACGGCGAACCCGACAGCGCCGGGGTTCCCCGCGCGTTTGCCGACCTCACCCTCACCCTTCCCTTTAACGACATCGAAGCCCTCAAGGCCGTTTTTGCCCGTTACCCGAAGGAACTCGCGGCGGTGATCCTGGAGCCGATTCCCGGCAACGCTGGGCTCTTTCTTCCCGACTTGGGCTTTCTCGAAACCTTGCGCCGTCTCTGCACGGAACACGGTACGGTGCTGATCTTTGACGAAGTGATGACCGGTTTCCGCGTGGCGCGCGGCGGCGCACAGGAGCGTTACGGGATCACGCCCGACCTGACCGCGCTCGGAAAGGTGATCGGCGGAGGGCTCCCGGTCGGGGCGTTCGGCGGGCGGGCCGAGATCATGGACCTCCTCTCGCCGGAAGGGCCGGTCTACCAGGCCGGCACGCTTTCAGGCAACCCGCTGGCAATGGCGGCGGGCCTGGCGCAGCTTCGCGAACTCGACCGGCTCGACGGCTGGAAAAAGCTCGAAAGCCTGGGGGCGCTCTTCGAACAGGAACTCCGCTCGACCCTCAAACGCCTCGGGCGCGAGCTGACCTTTCACCGTGCCGGGTCGATGTTCTGCCTCTTTTTCACGGGCGGCGAGGTCCGCAATCTGGACGATGCCCGGCGGAGCGACACCGACGCGTTTGCCCGTTACTTCCGCCATGCGCTCGACAACGGGGTCTACTTCGCCCCGTCGCAGTTTGAGGCCGGGTTCATCTCGCTGGCCCATACGGAGGCCGACATCGCCCAAACGGCAAAGGTCACCGCGCAGGCATTGGCGATTTGATAAAAGGGGGGAAATACCCGGGCGATAAAAGGAGAAGATGGCGCTGGCAGCCCGGCGCGGAAGGCGGTATGTTGACCCGCCGTGATGATCAGCGAAGATGATTTCCAGTACGCGCTCGAGAATACCCGGGTCGTCCTTGCCCCCGACCGGCGGATCGAGACCTTCGGGAGCACGCACTTCCGCTTTCACCTCGTCTCCGAACTGATGGACAAGGCGGGGGTCGTCCGCGTTCGCGACGGGCGCATCGAAGCGCAGCGCCCGCAGATCATCAAGCCGGGGGCTTACACGAGCCTTGCGCTCGAAGGGTTTGGCGAAAAGGCGCAGCGGTTCGCAAAATGGCTGGAATCGCGCCCCGAAAAGCTCGCCATCCTCAAGTACGGGTTCGAGTTCCGCAAGATGGATGTCGTCGAGAATATCGCCCACGGGTCGATGGAAGAGGTCGTCCAGCGGGTCAAAGGCTCCATCAACCGGGCGGACGAACCGATGAGCGCGATCATTGAAGGGGTGGACGACGCGTGGGAAGTCTGCCTGCTGAAATTTACCGTTGATTTAATTCAGCAATCCGCCGGGGGGAACATGAACGATTTCCGTGAACGCGGGCTGCTGTGATGCCGTGGCAACCTCCCCGTGATCCGTCATTCCCGTGAACTCCATGGTTGCCTCCTCCTTGAATGGGTAAATTCGTCTGGATTCTCAAAGCGGTCACCATCGTCGGCCTGAGCGTCGGCATTTTTGGTTCCGCCGCGTTTTTTTCCTACGAGCTTTTCATCAAACCATATCAGGTTCCCGAGGAAAAACCGGGGGTGCCGCTGCCGACGCCCGAGGACCCGAGCCTGCCGGAACTGGAGAAAGCGCTGGCGCTGGTCAAAGGAGGCAAGCTGGTCGAGGCGCGTTCCGCCCTGGAGGCCTTTCTGCTCCGGTACCCGTTTTCGACGCGGATCGACGACGCCAAGGAGGCGCTCGGGGAGACCAACGTGAAGATTTTCTTTTCCTCCACCCCCTCCCCGGAAAAAATCCGCTACGTGGTGCAACGGGGGGATGCGCTGATCAAGATCGAGCGGAAACTGAAAGTCAGCCGCGAACTGCTGATGCGGTGCAACAACCTGACCGACCCGCGCCGCCTGAGCATCGGGCAGGTGCTTTACGTCAACCCGGCGGAGTTTTCGATCGTCATCAACCGTACCAAACAGACGTTGACGCTCCTCAACCAGAACCGCTTTTTCAAGGAGTACCCGGCGATCGCCTGGGAAGTGCCGCAACCGACCCGCAAGGGCCCCCAGCCGGCGGTTCAGACGAGCGTCCGCAACAAGGTCGCCTGGCACGACGGGGGGCGCGTCGCCTTCGGTTCCAAGGAATACGCCGACAGCCACCGGTGGGTGGAACTCGGCCAGCGCGGCTACACGCTTTACGGCGAAGGAGGGCCCAAACCGCAGGGCGGCATCCTCTTTAGCCGCCCCGACATGGAAGAACTCTCGACTTTGTTGAGCAAAAACGTTCCAGTTTCCATCCAGTGATACCGATGAAGATCCAACCGCTCGAATTTGAAAAGCCGATCGCCGAACTGCAAAACAAGCTCGACGAGCTACGAAAACATTTCCGCGATCAGGACATCAACCTCGAAGGGGAGATCCGCAAGATGGAAGCGCGGATCGGCGAAACCAAAAACGATATCTACATGAACCTCACGGCCTGGCAGCGCGTGCAGATCGCGCGCCATCCCGCCCGCCCCTTCATGCTCGATTATCTCCAGCTCGCCTTTTCCGATTTCATGGAACTGCATGGAGACCGGCTTTTCGGCAACGACCACGCCATGCCGGGCGGGCTCGCCTTTCTCGAAGGGATGCGGTGCATCGTCATCGGCCACCAGAAGGGGCGCGACGTAAAGGAAAACATCCTCCACAATTTCGGCAGCGCCCACCCCGAAGGGTATCGCAAGGCGCTGCGGTTGATGAAGATGGGCGAAAAATTCCGGCTGCCGATCATCTCGCTCATCGACACCCCGGGGGCCTATCCCGGTGTCGGTGCGGAGGAACGGCACATTTCTGAAGCGATCGCCGTCAACCTGCGCGAAATGATGGTGCTGCGGACGCCGATCGTCGCCATTGTGATCGGCGAAGGCGGTTCCGGCGGAGCGCTCGGCATCGGCGTGGCGGATCGCGTCCTGATGCTCGAAAACGCCTACTACTCGGTCATCAGCCCGGAAGGGTGCGCCGCCATTCTCTGGAAACACCGCAAACACGCCCCGGAAGCCGCCGAAGCGTTGAAGCTGACCGCGGGCGACCTTGCCAAGCTCAACCTGATCGACGAAGTGATCCCCGAACCGCTCGGCGGAGCGCACCACGATCACCAGGCCGCCGCCGCCAACCTGCGTTGCACCGTCAACAAACACCTTCGGGAACTGGCCGCCATCGACATCGACACCCTGCTCGAAGCGCGCTACGAAAAATTCCGTCGCGTCGGTGAATTCATGGAAAACGGCAAGCTGCCCCCCGAGGCCGAGGCCTGAACCGTGTGGCGTTCACTCCCGGCGCTGGAGGGCGGACCTCCGCGCTCGCCGTCGGGGTGAGACTCCGAGCGAAAGAAAGTGTGAAGCGACGCCCAACGCCGCGGTCGGCGCGGAGGCCGACCCTCCACAAGGTGCCCGCTCATCACGCGCCGACGCACGCCTTGCAGGTGCCGTAAAAAACGAACTCGTGGTGAACCCCGCGAAAGCCGAACTCCTCCTCCAACTGTTTTTCGAGGCGGTTGCCCGGACAGAGGATATGCAGGTTCTGGATGGAGGCGCATTCCGTGCAGACCACGTAGTCGTTGTGCTGGTCCCCCGGCAGGCCGATCGTAAAAAACGGCGGTTTACCACGGACGGTGATGCGCCGGACCAGGCCGATCTCCTCCAGGCGTACCAGAAGCCGGAAAACCGTGCTCGGGTTGCAGATTTCGCTAAGCGGTGAACTTTCGCTCAAGCCGCGCCAACTGATCGGCCCGAGTTCCAGCAGACAATGGATCAACGCATCCCGCGCCCTGGTTTTGCGGACCCCCTTGTCGTGGCAGAACTGAAAGGCCCACGCCAGCGACTGGGCGCTCGCCCCCTGGGGCGCGTGGTCGTGGTCATGGTCATGCGAGGTCCGATGCGATTTCAAACTGACCAAAGGATGGCACGCCATGGGGAAAATTTCAACCCGGTTCCCCTCCCTGCCGCAAGTCAGGCGACCGGAAGCCGTTCACTGCGCGAGCAAAGAAGCGCCCTCACGGGAGGTTCCGCCGGGAACGGGAGATCGTGGTCGAGGTATTCGTCGCAAAGGCTCCAGAACTCCGCCTCCGTCTTCGCGCGGCGGATGAGGTAGAGAAAACGCTCCTCTTCGCCGATCCCCTGGCCGATGAAGTTCATGTATTTCTTCATCTTGGCCACGTTCAACGCCTCGCTGAGTTGCGGCAAACGGGTGGCATTGAAAAGGATCTCCACGTACTCGCGCAGATCGCGCAGGGTCGGCTCGTAAGGTGTGCGGCCTTCAAAGGCGTCGCGGATCTGCGAAAAGAGCCACGGGTTGCGAATCGCCCCCCGGCCGATCATCAATCCCGCCGCGCCCGTCGCTTCCAGCGTTTCCCGCGCGAGCCCGACGGAGAGCACGTTCCCGTTGGCAAAAACCGGGGCGTCGAGGGCGAGGACGCACTGGCGAATTTTATCGAGGTGTACTTTCGTGCGGTACATCTCCTTGACCGTCCGCCCGTGGACGGTAAAGGCGTCGACCCGGTGCCGGGCGTAGACCTCCAGCAATGCGTCGAGTTCGCCCGGGGTTTCGAAACCGATCCGCGTTTTGACGGTGAACGCGACTTCAACCACCGGTCGCAACGCTTCGAGGATGGCGTCGAGGTGCTCGAGCTGCCGCAGCAGCCCGCCCCCGGCGTTCTTTTTGCAGACGATCGGCGCAGGGCAGCCGACGTTGAGGTCGACGCCGACGATCGGGTGTTTTTGCAGCGCCTGCGCCGTATGGACCAATGCCGGAATCGATTCGCCGATCATCTGCGCGATCACCGGTTTGCCGGTCGGGTTTTCGTCGATCGACCGTAAGATGAAGCGCTCGGGACGGGAATCGCGATAGACGCGAAAATATTCCGTATAATAGAGGTCGGCCCCGCCATAGCGGGTCATCACCTGCCAGAACGGGAGATCGGTGACATCCTGCATCGGCGCGAGGCTCAAAAGCGGGCGGTGCGCAGGGATCAACTCACGAAGCAAAGACATAAAAACCTTCCGGGAAACCGTTTCAAACCCCAGAAAGAGAGCAGAATCCCACGCTCCGCGCAACCTTTGGGACGCCGGGGAGCGCCGCACCCGTCCTCCCCGTCGCGAGGCAAATCAAAAAACCAAAACAAAAACCCGAAAAACCCCAAACTTGCCCTTGCCATCCCCGGCAATTCTCCGTATAAAACCCGTCCCCTCACCAAAAAGGGTAGGTACCGAAGTGGCCAAACGGGGCGGACTGTAAATCCGCTGGCTTACGCCTTCACTGGTTCGAATCCAGTCCTGCCCACCATCCTCAGGAAATTTTTTCACTCCCGGAGCTGCGCTTCATCCGCGCGTTTCCGGGAGTTTTCTATTATCCAGCGGAGCGCTTTCGGGTGAAACGGCCCACAAAGGCGTCAATTTCGGGCCAGACGGTTTCGGGGCGGAGTTGCGTCAGGCAGTACGGCTCCGGATGGGGGCACGAATCAAAACAGGGACGCCTCGGGCAGATATCCCGAATCACGATAGAAGCATCCTTCCCCCACGGGCGGAAGGCATCGACGGAGCCAGGACCAAAGATACTCAGCGTGGGGATACCGAGCGCCGCCGCCACGTGACCCGGACCGGAATCATTGCCGATAAAAAAGGTACTTTTCGAAAAAAGCGCGAGCATTTCCGGCAGGGAGAGCTTTGGCAGGACGAGATCAGCCAGAGCCGAAAGACCGAGCCCGTGCCCCGTCGGATCAGGCACCAATACAAACCGGATATCATAGCGTGCGCGGAGCCACAGCAGAATCTCCCGGTAATAAGCTTCCGGCCAGCGACGCAAAGCCGTTGCCGCTCCGGCGTGCAGCACAAAGAAGGGCGCATCCCCCAGCGCGGCTTTCACTTCAGCCGGGAGTGCCTGCGGCTCCGCCTGAAGCCTCGGCCCTTCATCGGCAGAAGGCAACCCGATGGCCTCCCCCAGTACGCGCCAGTCCTCGACCTTGTGACGGGCAGCCTGACGCCCCACGGAGTGCGTAAGGAAGAACTGCGAGTTCCATCGCGGAAAGCCGATGCGCCTTCTTGCCCCCGTCAGCCATAGGAGCAGATGATCCCGGGGGTCCCACCGGACGCTGACCGCCGCTTCGTACCGCCGCGTTCGGAGCCGCCGGAGGAGGCTCATCAACTCCCGCCAATCCCATTTCCAGAGGAGATACTTCCCCGCAGGAGCAGACCAGGGGGCCTTATACGTGATAAAATTCAATCCGGGAAAAGTCCCCTCCAGCAAGGGCTTCGCATACGCCTTTGCCACAAGATCGACCTCATACCCCGCCTCCAGCGCCTTTCTGATGAAGGCGGTCGAAAGAGTCAGATCCCCAAGGCCCCAGAGTTCGAGGAGCAGGAGTCTACGCTTCATGGAAAAGGGTCAAGATAAACGACTGATACAGGTGGCTGTCCGAATCCTTCCAGAAACCTCCGGCAAGGTAATCCGCTCATCTGCCTTCCACCTACATTTCATCTGTGCAGCTTCTGTGCCGTTGAGTCAAGCCCCAGGGTTAAATACCGGAATTAAATCGGTTTTAATTCAACTCAGTCCCCGCGTGAGCCCAAGGGGGGCGACTTCCGGAGCGGCTGGCCAAGCCACTCCGGTTGCCCGCCCGGTCATTCCTTTGGAGGGATATAGCAACCGTCGCCCCGATCGCGCGTGGTGAAGGGATGATTGGGGACATCCTCGTCGATCATCGCGTAAAGTTCGGGCCGGCGCAGGTTCATGATCTCGGGCCTGGAGAGCAGGCGTCGATAGTCGAGCGTACGGTACCTGCGGAGGTAGGCGTCGGACTTGATCTCGCCGCGCGTCCCCTCCTTGACAAAAATCCCCCGCTTTCCGTCGAGATCAATATCGGCAACCAGGAAGTCGTCGCAGTAGAATGAAGAAGCCGCGACGACAAATCCCATCGGATCAATGACGTGGCTACGCTGCCCCGGGTCGGAAAAGGCGGTATGGGAACTGACCACGAAATGCCCGTTGTCCATGGCGCGGACCTGGTTGAGTTCCGTGTTGATCAGGCCGCTTGCGCCCCATGACTGGCTGGGATTGAAGACGATGTCGACATCCTCCAGCGCAAAGAGGCGGTCCAGCTCCGGCGCATAGACATCCCCGCATAGACGGATACCGATCCTTCCAAAATCGGTATCAAAATACCCTTGTCCGCAACCTCTTCCGTAAAGCATGATAATCGACTCGAACACGCGGTTTCCGCTCCTGTCCCACAACCAGCCATGGCTCGCCCGGTCCGCCTTGGTGCCCGGCTTGTGGCAACGGATGCCGCCGATGAGCAGATACGCGCCCGCAGCGCTCGTGATCTCCGCCATCCGCTCAAACGCTTTCGCTACCCGAGGCTCTTCGGGACGCCATTCATACCACATTTCCGTACATACGACGATGTCGGGCTTCATCGCGCACGCTCCTTCGATCAGGTCAATCAATGCCGCGCTTGCCTTGTCGAAGTCATCAAAAAACGTCTGGGTCACCACCGCCACCCTGATCTTTCTCTTGCTGTAGGGCGGTTTCGGAGTGGGAGCATAGGGCGCCTTCAAGGGTCCGAAGTACCGTTTGCGGGAATCATTGAAGTAGAGCTTCCAGAGATCGAGCCCCTTGGAAATCGGCAGATTCACCCGTTGTTCCCTGCTTTGACAATGTTGATAGAGCCGCAGGTCCGCCGTGGCGATCCCCTGGGAAAAGCCGGTGGAGGCAAGGACCGCGCCGTTCTGGTCGGCAATATAGGAGCCCGACATGGGGGTCCCGCCCAGTTGCATCTCCTCGTTGTGCGGAAGTTTGAGGTAGCATGAGGAAGGAGCGACCACCACAACAGGCCGGTGAAGGTCGAAGGCGCGAACCTTGGGACTCAGGACGGAGTAGAAGTGCTCGTTGATGCCGCGATCGATGTCGAGATGGACCAGGAAGTCAGCCCCTTGTTGTCCCAGGCTCCAGTGGACCTCCGGAAAAAAGATGTCGCTGCCGATGCTCAGGCCGATGGAACCCAGGGAGGTGGCAATCGGCTTGATTTCGTCTCCGGTCCGGAAGGTTTCATCGGGCAAGCGGTGGGTCTGGGCGTAGCGCCCCGCCACGCTCCCGTCCGGCAGAAACACGGCTGCGACCCTGCGGTCGTCCTCAAGATAACCAGCCACAAGGTGAACACGATGTTCCTGCGCAAGGCTGGAGAAGAAGCTTTCCGCGCTCCCCCCTTCGAGGTCTGGAAAACCGAACGGCACCATCACCAGGCGGCTCCCGCGCTGGAGAGCCTGCCGGAAGAATCTCAACAGGTTTGCCGGCGTGCGGTCTTCGAGATCAAGAGAGAGAACGCTGACGGTACAGCCCGTCTCCTGCGCCACGCGGTGGGTCTCTTTCTGGGTATTTGTCATTGGATCAGATGTAGTCATAGATAGATCGGTTAAACTTTCTCGCGGTGTTTCTGGTTGGTCCGTGGTTGGCCATTGTTCATTTCCCCGCCGGAACAGGCATCCCGGCAGGCGTTTCGATGGTGATAAAGATTTAGCAACTCATTCATTCCCATAAAGGCGGCCTCCCCGGTTTCCATCAACATCGTCAGCAATGTTTCATGGATGGCATACCCCGTCCCGGTGGGGTGAGGCGGCGCTCCTCCTGCATCGCCCCGGTATTCCAGCCCGTGACAATGGGAGACGATCAGCATCGGGTCGCCCCGCTTCCTGTAGACGGCAAACTCCTCGCACGCCAGTTTCACCATCGACTCCATCCGCGCCGGGACATTGGGAACCCGAAACGCGTAGTCCCCCGCCATCGGAATTTCCAGTATTCCCTCGGGATGTCGATAGGGCGAGGTAGGCAATGTTTCACGAAAATGCACCGGGGCCTCCCATTCTCCCCTGTTCCGGTCCCACGAAGTAAAACAGGGGATGCGTGAAGAGACCCATTCGAAACCGGCCATGGCAAGCGCCTTGTACAGGTTCCCGCAAAACGCGCCCCAGCCGGGCCTGAATCCCCTGGAGGGTTCCCCAAAGGCGCGACGCCAGATCCCATCGCCGTTGGCTACCATCTCCGCCTGGGCTTCCAGCGTATGCCCACTTTCAACCTGGTCGCGATGTTCATCGAAGAATCGCCGGGTCGGCTGGTGGTGTTCCAGCATGGAAAGCTCCGGGATACCGCACTCAAAGGCGGTGTGGATATAGCCATGTTGATAAAATTCATGCCCCCGCGCCTTCGCCTCCGCAATCACCGCCAGCAGTTCCTCGTCTTCATCAAGATCGCCCTGTTCGGTCCGGGGAATGAGAAAGAAGACGCCGGGAATGCCGAAACGGTCAAGAAAGCGCAACTGCCGCCGGAGTTCACGGCTGCGCCCGTAATGAACATCATCATTGGTCCAGACAACGGGGATGTTTCGATGTTTCATGAAAAGAGGTCCGGTTGCCTACCATTTAACCCGCCCCACTTTTCGCAGGGCGTTGCCCACTTCTGCGACATGGTCGTCCGACATCGCCTGCGTGATGGGCAGGACGATCGCGCGCTCAAGCCAGCCCTGGGTCCGGGGGCACATCTCCCGGGTATACTCGACGGCACACGGCCTTTCCATGGAGTTCCACGGGAAGCCGTTGAGATGGGGTGTCCTTTTCTCCATGATGTAGTCCCAGTGATAGAAGATATGCCTGTCGGGAATCTGCTTCGAGAACATCGTGCCGCAACGCACTCCTTCGGCTCCAAGCGCCTCGGCCAGATTCCTGGCGGACTCCGCACACCGGGCGAAGAACGCGAGGGAGATCCCGCAATCGCCCTCCCGATCATTGACCGCTTCCATGCAGATGCCGGGAATCGTCTCGCACGCCTTCCACAGCGTGCGCTTGATGGCCCGCGTGCGCTCGAGGATGCGCGCCCTCTTTTTGAGCTGCTCCAACGCAATCGCTCCATGAACTTCCGACTGGCGAAAGTTCTCCCCGAGGAAGCAGACGTTGCGCCAGTCGCGTACCTGGCCGTTCTCATCCTTCTCATGCTCCATCCAGAATGCATAGGCGGAGTCGTGATAAATGGCTACCCGGTCAAACACCTCCCGCCGGTTGGTGACCACCACGCCTCCTTCCCCGGCGGTGATGACCTTGTAATGTTGCAGGCTGAAGATGCCGACATCTCCCCAGGTGCCCAGAGCCTTCCCTTTGTATTCACCGCCGTTGGCCTGGGCGCAGTCTTCAAGGACCGCCAGTTTCCGGCGCTGCGCAATGCGGCAGATCGCCTCCATATTGCACGGGGTTCCCCGCATATGCACGGGAATCACCGCAGTGGTACGGGGGCTGATCTTCCGCTCAAGATCAAGCGGGTCCATGGTCAGCGATCCGTCCACTTCCACAATGACCGGGAACGCGCCAAGCGCCACAACGGCTGCCGCCGTGGCAACATAGGTATAGGCGGGAATGAGGACTTCGTCGCCCTGGCTGACCCCAAGGCCCACCAGCCCGGCAATCAATGCGGAGGTGCCGCTATTGACCGCCAGCACATGGCTTGCGCCTGTCACGCGGGAAAAAAGGGCCTCGAACTTTGCAACCGAAGACTCTTCACGATCTTTCCCGAAGCGGAAGAGCCACCGGCTCCTGAGAACCTGGGTAACGGCCTCAATCTCCTCATCTCCGATCTCCTGCGGGCCATGCAGGAAGCTCTCAGGTGCGGGCGCGGTGACGGATCTGGTTCCTCCGAAGAGGGCCAGCGCGGATTTTGGAACCGGGGCGTTTGTCATGGAAAGATGAGGTCAGGAAATGAGAATACGGGTATAGAGATAGATGGAACCGAGCCGATCCCTGACGCCGATGGCCACCGTTTGATCATCCGGCGAAATGGCCAGGCAGCATGGTTCGCAGCTCGCGACGGAGCCGGGGTCTTCAACGCCGTGATGGTAGATCCGGCCGAGATTGCGAAGCCCCAGCTCTTCGTCGAAGAAGAAGACGGTACCGAGTTCCTCCGGATGCCCGGCCACGCCGAAGACTCTGGTTCCGTCGGAGGTTACAGCCATCTGGTGAACCGCTCCGCAACACCCGAGCGAACCGAGTGCAAACACCCGGTTGCCCTTCGGGTTCCACCTCGCCAGGTAGCCGTCGTGCGTACCGACCAGCAGGCTGCCATCGGTCATTTTAACCATGGCTGACGGGCGGGCACGGTATTGACGCCCCGGATACCCCGGAAAACGAATCTCATCCAGCCCGCGCATAAGGCCGACCCTCCCTTCCTCGTCGTGCGGATGGACATCCAATGATTCCACCGACGCCAACCTGCCATCCTCAAGGGTAAAGGAAAAGGCGCTCGCCTCTCCTCTTTTTCCGCAGGTGCCGACAAGCCGATTGGCATCCAGCCATTTGAGCGAATGCACCGCCGACCTTTCCGCACCCACGCTGCGCCACAACGGCACACGGATGATCGCTTCAGCCCGGACATGGGGCGGATTTGCAGCGAGGACGTTGAGGAAGGTTTCAATGGTTCGTGCGCTTTGCCGGGCGGAGCCGATGGCGGCGGCAAAGTCGTCGGAGGGATAGCATTCCGCCCCATCCTCCAGCAGGCAATAGTATCGGGCATCCCTGACTGGCTCGCCCTTTTCCGAGGGGTCGCGAAGCTGCTTCAGGTCGACCTCGATCAAGCCGGGCCTGTCGTTGGCGTGGTTGGTATCGGTGATATAAAGCACGTCATCCATGAGCCTGATTTCGCTTACCAGAGTGGCGCACCGTTCGGCGGTGCCGATGGCCCCGTGGCATGTTGCCGCGCCTCCACGGAAGAGATCACGCGAGATCAGGTGGCAACCCAGGCTTTCCCCTTCCGAGCCCGTCGTCTGCGCATACCAGAGGCGACCCTCCGAATCAAAGACGGGACTATAGACATTGCGCGGATACCCCAGGCAGTCCCACCCTTCAGGCGAGGAGGAACCGACGGACTCGAGCCGGTTGGTCGCGGGGTCGAAGGCAAACAGATCCCGGGAAAAGATGACGCTCAGGTAAAGCCGGCCATCGGGTCCGGCGGTTCCATAGTGAAGCTGCCTTTGCATGTTTTCCCGGGGGCTGCCGGTGCGGGGAAACCGGAGACTGAGGTCTTCGATTTCACCCCGGTCCACATTGATCCGGTAAAGCCAGCCGGATCGCGTGGCGCTGTAAAGATGATCGTCAGCACCGCGAACAAAGGCGAACGAGCCGAACTCGCTGGCCTGGCCGAGGTCCCGAACCTCCCCGGTCTCCATGTTATAGCGATAGAGGTGCCCCCGGAGCCATGTCTGGAAGTAATAGGCACGATGCTTCCGGTCGTAGATCCCTCCATAGATCGAATCGCGGGGGACGGGGCACCCCAGGCACCTCGCCTCCCGCGTTGCGGGGTCGTAAGTGAAAAGGTGTGAACCTGCATACCCTTCCCAGAGGTGGTTGAAATGCCCGTCGAACATCCAGGTCGGGTGGCCCGGGCCCCGGGCGGTGGTATGGGTTGCCATGATCAGGCGTCCATCCTCCATGGTGTCAATGGAAGTGTGGATCTTGCTCGGGGGAATCGCCATCCCCTGATATGGCATCACTTTCCCGACCTGAAAGCAAAGGTCAAACGCTCTGCGCCCGGGGTCATAGGTATGGAGTTCGGCCCCGACGCTGTCGTTGAGTTCGCCGCACAGGCTGACATAAATCTTGCGATCCGGAGAGACGTGCAGGTCCCATATCGAATTATGAGGATGCTTTTCATCGAAGTAGGCGGCCCGCGTCGATCCTCGGGGAAGGGTAAGGAAGAAGCCGGGCGGAAGATCCCTGCTGTGGACCCGTCGTGGCGGTTCAGACATGGCTGGCGGTGCGGTTGGTGGTGCTGCGACCGGTTGAGGACGAAGGAAAATGGAAGGCTGCGCCCGTTGCGATCGACTCGCTCGCGCCGAAGACTATCCGTGCGGCCTGCAAGCCGTCGAATACGGTGACCCCGGGCGGCCGTCCCTCGATCAAGGCTGTAATGAACTCGACATTCTCAAGGAAGAAGCCTTCCTCCATGGCTCGCTCCTCCGTCCAGGTAGCCTCTCCGTCATGAAAGACCGCCTTCTTCATCCGGTCGTAAATCTGAACGCTCTTTCCATCTCCAAAGACTTCGAAAAAGACCTTTCCGGTGAACATCCCGAGCGCGGCGTCTCCCTGAATCCAGCTCGCCAGGCTTCCATTCTCCATCTCGATGGAAGCCACGCAGTGATCAATCCGCTCGTGTCCCGGGTGGGTGAGGTTTCCCCCGCTCGCCCGAAGCGCGAGCGGCTCGCATCCCGAAAGGAAGCGTATGATGTCGGCGGTATGGCAGCCTTGGGAATAGACATTTCCGCCCCCCTTGTCCGGGTCCTGAGCCCAATAGGAGTCCTCCCAGCGTCGATCCATCATCTGTCCCACGACGAGCGCCGGTTCCGGTATGAACTCCCTCGCCCGTTGAATCAATGGGTAGTAACGCATTTTGAAGGCGGGCATCAGGCTCACTCCCGAAGCCTCCACCGCGAGGGCGATCGCCTCGCAGTCTTGCGCAGTGAGCGCCAGTGGTTTCTCAATGAAGATATGCTTTCCCACTCCGGCTGCCGCAATGGCAAGCGGCGCGTGGGAGTCATGTTGGGTGCAGATATAGACGGCATCGATCCTCGGGTCCGACAAGACCCGCTCCACATCGCAGGTATAGTATTCCCCCCCAAACCGGGAGAGAAGCGCCTTCGCGCGATCGCTCTTAACATCGGCGTAGGCGAGGAAGGCGGCCTTCCCGATCCTTGAAATACACTCCGCGTGGACGTTGCCCAGCCCCCCGCACCCGATTAACCCGAGGTTGACTTTATTCATTCTTTTCCATTTCGGTTGAAGGCAGTGCCAGTTGTTGGATGGCATGATCGGAAACCACCATCACGGCATCGTCCGATGCCTTCACGATGGCGTTTACCGCACCGGCTGCTTTGGTTTTCCGGAGAAAGTTTCCCTTTCCGTCCAGAACCGTGACGGTCCCGCGTTCATCTCCCACCACGATCCGCTCCCCCGCCACCCCGAGTCGGGTGGGGACTCCGGCCAGGCGGCGGGACCACTCAGTCCGGCATTGAGGGTCGAGCTTCAGAACCAGTCCGCTGGACAATACGGTAACGATCCCCCTCTTTCCGCTACTTTCAACAGGACCGACCGCCGTATCCCTGATCAACGCGGGAACGATCCGGCCATGGCCCCTGTAAGGCGAAGGTCCGGGGCCAAAGTTGATGGTGGCTTTGGGGAGGCCGGTTTCATCCCATATCGAAATCCGGTTCCAGAGACCGGTGATATCGCTAATGATCTCACTTTGGCCATCCCCGTCGAGATCGGCACGGAGCAGGTGCAACCTGCGCTGGTCGATCCAGCCGGTGACATGGCTATACCCCTCCGGAACCTCGAAAAACCCTCTCCGCGCCGGCTCCGGATTTCGACTGTTGAGGACCCCGGGTTCATCCCGTTCGGTGATGCTTCGGGCCGCAAGCAGGTTGATACTCCCCCCGGGGCCTTCGACCCGTTGGAAGATGGCGGGCGTGCCCCAGAACTGCGGCACGCGCTTCAACACGTCCCCGTTGGCGTCGACGATCTCCAGCGTACATGCGCTTCCCACAAACAACTGGCTCTTTCCCTCCAGGAACATGCCGCTGTCCAGTCCGTGAATGCCTTCATACCCCGGGGCGGTATTATACCAGTAAGTCTTCCCGGTTTTCGCCACTTCCTCCGCCATCTTGGACTGGAAGCTCCACCTGACCTCCCCGTTTCCCGTATAGGCAACCACGCGCTGGTCCCTGGTTCCCGCCACCAGCAATCCCTCCTCCGCCCACCAGTGGATCATGCGCGGGCCATCGACCGTGGCCAATTGCCTGAGGTTCCGCCCCCGGGCATCCATCATGTAGAGATGGTCGCCCGCTGCAATATAATAGCAAAGCGTCTCCCCTTCCCCGGCCCGGACCACCTGCCCGATGGTCTCCTTGATCCTCACATCAAACACAACAGGCATGGCCTTCAATCCCTGCGGTACATCGTGGGGTACGGCTGCCTGCCCTTTCTCCGCTTCCGGCACCGCCTGCTTTGCATGGTTGGCGAGGAACCGCGCGCTCGCGCTCGAAGGAACGAACCCGGACGCCCGCGAAATCCCGGCAGGAAGGCTCAAACTCACCTTGTTGCCTGCAAAAGGAAGCGTCTTTCCATCCATGACCGGCGATGCCGTTTCCGCCAGCTTCATCGTCACGGTCACCGGTTGCTGCATATGGAAGAAGACCTCGCCTGTCCTGAAATCCCAATCCAGATCCATCGCGTCTTCTGTTACAATGCCCGGGAACGACCTGAGCTGTTGCGCAAACAGGAAGCCCTCTCCCACGACGCCCAGCGCGGCATCGGCTTCCCCAAACTTTCCGGTAAAGGAAAGCAGTTCCCCCGGTGTACGAAAAAGGGCGGCGTTGACGGCAAGGCGCTGAGCGGATGCCGCCGCATTCCGGCCGTCCGCCTTCAGGACCAGTGAAAAGAAATCCTTCTGTTCGCCCTTCCGGACTGTCCCGTTCCACAGAAATCGGGTCCTGTTCCCCTCGGTAACCGACGGAAGAAGGTCGCCGTTGAGGACGACGGCATCTTTCGATCGCAGGTTCCCGCCGCGCTGCCTCCACGGCATGACTCCCTGCCACCAGAATTCAGCTTCAAAACGGCTGCTATCCTCCAGCACCTTCAGCCGATCAACAACCAGCGAGAGCCGTCCCTCCCGCAGGTAGACGCTGCGCCGCCAGCGACCATACGGCAACTGATGGACTTCGGCCACGGCGAGCGCGCTTTTCCCGAAGGCGAGGTCCCCCTTCAAGACCGCCTCCGTCTCCAGTTTGGGACCGACCGCTCCATTGGAACGCAGCCGCACCTGGTTGAGGTATCCTTTCAGCAGGGTAGTCCCGTCGATCCGCAGTTCGGTCATGGCCAGGACATGAAACGGGTTCCGGGATCTCCCCTTTCTCCCTTTGATCAGGAGAAAATCCCCCGTACCATCCACCTTCGAGCGATAGCTCATCATGCGGAACCATTCGCCGTGGGAAGGATTCTCCCCGGCGGCGCGGGCCGGAGGAGTCGGGCGGCTGATGGTCCATGCTCGCGCCAGGTCGGTCGGTTCGACCGCCTCGAACCTCCTCTCCGGCCAGAACGATTGGTCGAGGCGACCCTCCTTTACGGAAACCGGCAGCATTTCCCGATAGTGAATCCACCGCCCGTCTCCCGTCAGGTAGGCAGCCTTGTTGAGGTAGTCTACCGCCACAAACCTCAGGTTCCGGTCCGCGGAAGTCCCGTTCCAGATCGATTCCTGAACCCTCAGCAAAGTTGAAACCGCGCCGCTCCCGATCCCCCGCCTGTCCCCGCTCAGGAGAATATAGTCAAGAATGGGAGCGACCGCCGTTCCGTACCAGTGGAGGTTGTCGTTTTCGCCCTCGACCAAGGGAACCTTCCGCTTCAAGGGTGCGAAGTAATATTCCCCCGAGGCCTTGAGAACCTTCCGCCACAACGGACTTTCGTAGTCGCGCGTAAAGTAGCGGGCAAGAACATACAGCGAAAGTGCGGTGTAGATCCCGTGACGGGAGCCGATGGCTTCCCTCGGACCTTCCAGGGCATGGATATCGCCGGTGTATCCGTCCGCCTCGACCCGGTGCGCCAGTTGCCGGGCAAACGCATTGGTCACCCGCAGCCGCTCCTCATCGGAGAAGAGAGGGCTTTCCTCAATGAGATCCCAGTAAAGCATCATCCTTGTTGCATTATAGTGATACGGTCCCGCGAGGGGGTCGTCCTTGGTCTCGATCCGCTCCCCGTCGAGTTTTTCGATCTCCGCCTTCGCTGCCGGGTCGGGGAAGGCGAGGCGCAGGAACTCGCGGGCATATTTTTCCTCCCCCGTCATGTAGTACAATGCCATGGCCCGGCTCACGCTGTTCCAGCCGAAGTAGTTCCCCTTGTATCCCTCGGAGTCCTGCCATGTCGGGGCATCATTGACGGCGCCAGTGAATGAAAAGTCACCGGAGAGCTTCACGTCGAGAATCGGCTTCAGTGAGAACGAATCCCGTTCACCCTTGCGGGATTCGAGGATCGCGATCAACCGTGCCACCGCCGTGCGGACGCCTTCATCGTCGCTCCCTCCCAGCAGGAGATGATTATGCCCGTCTCCGAACGGGTCATGAATGCTCCTTACTTCATACCCTCCTGTGCCGGGATAGCGAAGATCGGTCAGGGCGAAAAACCGGTCATAGAGCCGCGAGATCACCCGATTGGTCGAGCGATTCCCCAGCAGGATGGTATTGCCCTCCGGAAAGCGCTCCTTCATGACTGCCGCATCTTCCACCACGGGAATCTCCACGCCGGTCGCTTCCCGAAGCGCCTTCCTCAAAGCGCGCACCTCCCCGGCATAACGACCGCCGGCGGGCGGCACGATGATCACGGCCGCTCGCCCTTTGACCACCAGGTCCGTCTGTAGATGAAGATCCTTCAACACCGTGTATTGAGGCACCAGAGGTACGGCGGCCGCCTCACGCGCCCGTTGCGCTTCCTCGGCTCCCGCGACTCCGACCGAAATAGCCAACCCTAAAATGAAAGCGAGATATTTGAACATCGGTTACAGGTCGATAGATTCCAAAGCAGATGACGCGGCCGGGGCTAAAACAGGTATCCGTGGAGCGCTCCTACCACCATTTCCAGATCGAAGATGAACCGATATTCCCTCCCTGATTGCCGGTACGGGTCTCGACATGGCCGTCCGCGAAGAGGTAGTTGGCTGCCTTTCCCCGATGGGACAGACGGTTATGGGACTTGGTGCCGCCCTCAAAGCATGGGGCAGCGGTTGGGATAAAGTGCTCATTGTTGGCATAGATTTCCCCGACAATCACATACCTGGCGGGAGCAGGCGGCGCCATGATCCGTCGATTCCATGGTTCGACAAAGACGTACTGATTCATCCCATAGTGCTGCTGCGAGACCGGATCACCCAGCGCGGCGGGGCACTTCCATACCTTTCCGTTCCAGAACGCCTGCTTTTCAGGAATTCCCAGGTATCGGTTGAGGGGACTCCTCCAGGTGGTGGTATGCTCGATGGAATACCGGTCCGGATACCGTCCGCCATTCTCAACAGCGTGGAGATTAAGCGCCACCCCGATCTCCCGGAGGTTCTGCAAACAGGTTGCCGTTTTTGTGGCTTCCGACATCCGCCCCATGCCGGAGACGGCAACCACAAGAAAAAGAAGGGTCAAAGCGAGGGTCAACAAGGTTTCAACGAGGGTGAACCCCGGGGGAAAGGGTCTGCTGGTGGGTACGCGGGGCATGGTCCTGAAGGGGGGGGAAGAGAGTCCGGTCCGCCAAAGGGATCACCCGCGCGCGGCCCCGTGTCGCCGCCGGTATATCAAAGGGATCAGAACCAGGAGGCCGAGCGCTATGAGCGCGGTCGTGCCGCTCTCGGGAATGGTGGAGAAGCTGATATGGGAATAGTCGACGGTCTGGTTCGCGGCGGCACCGCCTCCCTTCCCCCAGGAGATGTAATTGTCCGGCGAGCCGGTCGTGAGGAGTCCCGTATAGTCGTCGGCGATCAACTCTCCGTTGACATAGAAATGCACGCCCGCCCAGCCGGGCATATAGCGAAGTTCAAATTCGATATTATGGCCATCGGCGGCGGAGGTGGCCGTCCAGAGCGTTCCGGTACCGGCTCCCCACAGGCCGACGCGGAGGTATCCGTCATTGGTCGCGCCAAAGATCAGCCCGTAGGCATACCGGTTATTTCCCGAAAGGAGGCTGCCATCCACGGCATACCTGGTGATATAGTTAACCGTTGACTGCGGCGAGATGGAGGCCGATGTATCAACAAATCTGACCGATGCCTTCAGGCTCCATCCCTCCATGAACGCGTCGGTCTCCTGGGTGGCCCGGTAGGTCAGGTTGTGCGTCCCGGAAGGATCTTCCGCCAGGGTGCTGTCACTGATCCGCCACGCAGGGACGCCGCTGCTGATCACCCCGGCGCCCGTCACCCTCGTGCTGGTCCCCTTGACCAGCGTCCACCCTTTCAGCGTCGGGTCGGCGTTCCCAGAATACTCAAAAAGAACCCCGCCCTGCAAGGCATCAACCGCCGAAAAAAGGAAAAGACTAGCTATGACAGGGAGAAATATCTTCCGGAAGATCGGGAGACCTTTGCCCGCCGCCCGGATTCCGTTGGTTGCCTTCGATTCCACCAGACCATTTCTGACTATTTTCGGGGGTGTCATAAGCATGATTTGCTGTTTTTTCCATTAAGCCACCGTCGCCTCGCGTTTTCAATAGACAAAACTCCGCAAAATATAATACTTTTGCAACATGAGACGGCTGCAAAACAGGCTAAGGCTCTGGGAGATCGACCTCAATGTGAACCGGCAGGGATTCATGCGCCACCCTTCGGATCACCATATTGATGAGGTTAAGTTCCGTAATTTTTCGAGGCAGTATGACCTTTGGTTCATATCGGAGGGGGAGGCGTTCATCGAATCTCTGGAAGGCGAGGTCTTTGTTCTCAGGAGGGGCTCGCTCGTCCTGCACCGTTCCACGGTCTTCAGGCGGCTCTGGCAACAGAAGGGGGCGGGCCGCCTTGCTGTCAACTGGTTTCACTTCACCCTTCAGACGATCTCCGGCAACCGGAAGGTGCCGTTTCGCGAAGTCGCCGACTTTCCGCTGGTGGGGGCGTGCTCGAACCCGGACATGGCGGAGTTGATCTGCGCTCAGATTCTCCACTTCGGGCTCCTGCGCAAGGCGCAGTCAAGGCCAAGGCGCTCCCTGGAACATGTGACAGCCTCCCAGATGTTGAAGGTGCTCCTCTTCGAGTTGCTCAACCAGCCGTATGCGGAAAAGGTGCCTGACGCCGCCATTCGCAATATCCGCCGCCACAGGGAAATTCTGGGGATGGCTGAATCGATCGAACTCGACCCCTCCCTCTTTGTGAATGTTGCCGACATGGCCGGTTCGTTGAATCTTTCCCCGACGCATTTTGCGAGAGTCTTCAGCGAGGTGATCGGAAAGGCTCCCATGATCGCCCTGATCGAAGCGCGGATCAGGAAGGCCAAACAGTTCCTCTATGGTTCCGACCTGACCATCAACCAGATCGCCAACGAACTGGGCTACCGGAATACCTATTTCTTTTGCAGGCAGTTCAAAAAAGAAACCGGGATGACCCCCGTCCAGTTCCGGACCCAAAACTAGATAACGGCTTTATCCATTTCATATTTACAGGGCAAGCTTATGTCAAAGGGTGGCCAGCAGTTCGAGCGCCTTGCGGTAGTTCAACGTCGGCGATTGCCCGGCAGACTGGTTGAAGTTGGTGAAAAGGGCGGAGGCTTGGTTCCATAGCTTCAGTTTCCGGGCAAAAAGCTCCGGAGCCTCCGCGCGAATCGATTCCAGGCCATGGCGCGTCTCCTCCAACTGGTGCCAGACCACCAGCTTCGTCGTGCTGCGATGCAGCTTTCTGAACGCCTTCAACGCCGCAGCCAGCATATCGGCGGTGTTGGCTTCCAGCGCATCAAGCGCCAGCCACAGCGCGGGCCCCACCTGATGCCGGGGCACGGAAGGGATCACGCCGAAACGCTCCCGCAGCCACTGCATTTCTTCAAGGTAGGCCCTGCGTGCCCGTTGAAGCTCAAGGCGGAGGCAATCGAGATCATGAATCATGGCAGGAGCGATGGTTTCGGCTTCATTCTGATGGAAAGACAAGTCGGGCGACCGGCCGACACGGCAATGTTCTCCAGATGGACATCCAGGCAGCCTTCAGACCAGACCGATAGGGAATAGGAGTTCCCCGGCGTCAGAATGCGGCGGTAGCGACCATGGACCGGGTCGGTAAACTGCGGCTTGCAGTGCGGATCGACCGCGCCGCCCACCTCGATCCGGGCGACCAGGGGCCTGCCCGCGACATCCTCCACGCTGATCTCCAGCCCCGCCCCCCTTACGCGTTCGCCCATCCAGTGGAGCGCCTGCAGATTGGTCTCCACCAGTTCCGGGATCGCGCCGGGCCCGGCCACCGCCGGAATGCGATCATCGCCGGGAACCTGTCCCGAAAAGCCTTCTGCAAGAAAGTGGGCTCCATAGAACTCCTGGTAACACCAGTCATGCGCCGCCCCCTGAAGCGAAGCAGAACCGCACAGGCCCACCTCCAGCGGGCCGCCGTTGGCGAATTCCGGGTTGCTCAACCGGGTATACTCTCTGCCGATCTCCAGATGAAGCGGGCGTTGGGACGGGGGCGAGCCATCCCGCCAGTTGCCCGGCATCAGCGAATAGCCGCCGGGGCCGTGATAATGGATGGAAATCTGAGGATGAAAGGCCGCTGCCATCGCGGCCATCGCCGTCGCTTCCGGAGAGAGCCATGGCCGCTCCCCCGCATAGGTCGAACTTCCCGGCTCTCCCGCCGCTGCGGAATCGCTCCAGTTGACATCAAAACTGCGGTTGGGATCGATCCCGTCCGAACGATCCGAAGGCCAGTTGTCGGTGATCAGCAGCGGGTTGACCGGCACAGAGACCCGCCGGGCGGGGAGGTTCTTCCGGCCTCTGCCACAAAAGCCGCTTTCGAAAACAGAACGGCCCGCAGGGTTATAGAAAGGGATGATCCGGAGTTGAACCCGCTCCAGCAGGCGACGGGCGGCAGGTTCCCCGTTCCCCCAGTCGCAAAGCAGCCGCTCCAGAAGGCCGATGCAGACCTCCCCGCCGTCAATCTCTCCGGCATGGACATTGCCGACAAGCAGGACACCCGGCCGGTCGGGACGGTCCCGCGTGTCGGTGCCGAGCACGGCACACCAGATCCGGTAAGGCTCCCGGGCCGCCGCCCCGCCATCCACGATCCGGCAAACCTCCGGCCACCGCTCGCCAAGGCGGCGGAGCGTTTCCACCATCCGTTCGTAACCGGTATACTGAAAGCCATAAAGGGCCGCAGGAAAGCTCCACGGCCCCGCCATGCCAAACCGCCGGTGAACAGCCCGGACGCGGTATTCGTTCATGCAGTCCCTCTGAAAGGTCCGGTCCTCAAAGCCGCACGCGGCCGCCCCTTCCGTCCTCCCCAGCACCGTCGTCTGCGCCGGGCGACCGGGCCACCATGAAGTCCTCTCCAGTTCGTACCCCGCCACCGCGTGCGCGTTGACCCGTGGCGGCTCCCACTTCAGCCGCGCCAGCCCTCCATCCAGCATGGCTTCAAGCTGCTGCGGGGGCCAGAGCGAGATCACTTCGCTGCCACAAGTTTCAGGAGAGGAGATCTTCATGGCACTTGGATTCAAAAAACAGGATCTGAAGAATGCCCATTCCCATAGAAAGCTTCAACCATTTTAACAACATTTCTAAAAACGTTTCTCATGATATCAATACCAAGTCTTCACGGGCAACTTCCCGGGGGCTCGCAAATACCGATAAAAAAATGTTGACTCCACCGATTGATCACTCCACTATTCACAACATCATTCACAGAGAAACGCCGTGTCCAAAATAGAACTCATCACGCAACAGATCCGCGAACGCATTCACGCCGGGGAATGGGACGAAGCCAACGTGCTGCCGAGCCAGGCGATCCTTTCCGGCGAATACGGCGTCGCCCCCGGCACGGTTTCCCTCGTCATCCGCAATCTCAGGGATGAAGGGCTGGTGCGCGTCCTGCCACGCAAGGGGGTCATCCTTGCCAAGGGGCGGACCTCGCGGGAGAACAGGCCGGCCTCCGCCACCATCGGTCTGCGAGGGGACTATATCCGCAACGGTATTCCTACCGGGCGCGGGTATGTCGGCGGATTGATCAACGCCATCCTGGAAAAGGCGGAAGATGCAGGGTGCCCGGTCCTGGTGCTTCCCAAAAAAGCGGACAACAAGCCGTTCACCAGGGAAGATTGCGAGCAGCACGGCATCGGGGGAATGCTTTTCGTCGGCGGCGGAGGCTACACCGAGGCCTTGGCCCTGCGCCGGGAAGGTTTTCCGGTCCTCAGCGTCAACCGCCCGCCGGAGCCGACCCCGGTCAACTATATTGACCGCGACCACCCCGGGGAATTGCGGGACATCGTCCGGCGGTTTGCACAGCTTGGCCACCGGCGGATCGCCGTGCTTTATGCCGATACGTCGATGCACGGGTTCTTCAACGGGTTGCGGCCTGTGTTTCTCGATGCGCTTCAGGACGAAGGGCTTTCCTATGATGTTGCCCCTTATTGGAAGGAAATTCCCCGAAAGGCGGAGGGCGAGATCTTCTCCGGTGCAAGGACGGTTCTGGATGAAATGCTGGCCCTGCCGGAGCCGCCCACGGCGATCTTCTGCTGGCTTGTCGGCATTGCAGAAACCACCCTTGACTACCTTGAAGAGCGCGGCATTGACTGCCCCAGAGAGATTTCGCTGGCTACCTCCGTTCTGGAAATCGCCGAAAGCCTCAACGTCAGCGGTTACAATCGCAATCTTGATGCCTATGCGCAGATGCTGGTCACGGAAATGCTCCTCGCCGTCGAAGACCCGTTTCACTTTGTCCAGAAGATGCTCCCGGTCACCTTTGAAGACCGGGGAAGCCTGACTGCGCCTCCCGGCGGCTGACCGCCATTCAGGAAAGCAGGAACTTCCCTCCTGTTTCGTCCATCACCCAACCCCCTGATTCCTATTGAAATGATGAAAAACCTGCTTCTTCGCCCATTTCGCACCTCCCTCTGTTCCGTCGTGGCGGTCGCCATGGTTGGCCTGTCTGCCGGAGCCGACGCTCAAACTGAATTTACCTATATCGGCGACGGGGAAGGCGGCGGCTCCCTCTGGCTTACCACCGCGTTCTGGACCGGCGGCACCTCGGGGCAATTTCCCGGTCTTTCAGGAAACACAGGTCATTCAGGCGATGGCACTGTCAGCGATATGGCGGTCTTCAGCGACTATATCCCTCCCGGAGGCAAAACGGTCCGGGTCAATATGGGCTCCGGCAGCAACGGCGCCAATGGCTCGCTCACGCTCGGCGCTGTCCGGTTCCTTGCCAGCAGCTCTCCGGCCAGCTCTGACTTTGCCATCGTCAACTCCAATGGGACAACGGACGGATTCATCAAACTGACCGGCAACACCATCAACGGCGTAGACCATACGATCATCTCCAACGAAAGCGCGTACGCTCTCGGTTTTCGGCGTCTGGGCATCACCAATAACCGCCTCCTCGACCTTCAACTCGGCAATGCAGACGCCAACGTCATCCAGATCAACGGCAGCGGCAATGTGGAAATCAGCAGCCAGATCAGCGCGGGCAGCGGCGTAAGCAATCCCAACCTGACGCTGGACGGCTCCGGCACGGGTTCGCTTATTCTGACCGGGCAAAACAGCTACGGCGGCACCACCCTCATCCGCCGCGGAACGCTGGTGGCAGGCTCTTCCACCGCGCTCGGGACGAGCGAAGTGACCCTCGGCGGCTTCTCCAACGCTGCAACGCTGCGGATCAAAAACGGGGTGGTGCTGGACCTCGCATCGTTGGCCCTGACGCAGGATGCGCTCCTCTCCTTTGAGCTTGGAGCCGTCTCCGCCACGACCAAAATCACCGCCTCCGGACAACTCGGCAACGGAACCTACCAGGTTGGCATCGTCGATGTGGGCGGGCTTGAAGCAGGCGAATACGTTCTTCTCGAAACGACCGGCTGGGACGCTGCGGGCTTCTCCCTGGCCGCGCCCGTCGCCGGGTTTGAAGATTCCTACCTGAGCTGGGACTCGGGCGTCCTGAAACTGACGGTGATTCCCGAACCGGGTGTGGGCGCTCTGGCGCTCTGCAGCGGTGTTGCACTTCTCGGCCTCTGGCGACTGCGCAGAAAATAGGCCACTCCTGCATGATCTCCTCTCCTCCCTTTCATTCATGGACTTCTCCCCCCTCGCTTCGCCCTCCCGGCGCGGGTCCGTCACCTGCGGGTTTTCCACGTTGGAACTGCTCGTCACCCTCGCCGTCCTGGTGGCGCTGGTCGTCCTTTCCTTTCCCTTGTCAGGACAGATCAGGGAAACCCAGCGCAACCTCCAATGCCTGGCCAACCTTCGGGAGACGGCCATCGGCATGCAACTCTATATTGCCGACAGGAACCACCAGTTGGTCGCCTTCAAGGCGGGGACTTTCGTAAAAACCCCTCTCTGGGGCGCATGCCTTTACCAGGGAGGCTACCTTAAAGATTACCGGACCCTCTATTGCCCTGCGGGACCGCAGGAAGGAGGCTTCCTGACGAAAGAGAAGTCGGCCTCGTGGTGGTATACCTACGGGCTCAACCTCTTTGATCCGCGCGGTGAATACGGCGACAACATCAGCGACAAGAAAGACCGCGAACAGATTTATACCCTCTCCATGAGCCGGGTGGACAACCCGGGGCAGACCATCATGCTCGGCGACAGCCTCACCAATGACAAGGAGCACCAGAGCTTCCGGCTCGGGGGGAACGAGGGCAAGCTCAGCTACCTTGACCTCCGGCACCGGGACAAGGCCAACGTCGTCTTTTTCGACGGGCACGCCGACTCCATCACGCGAACCGAAGCGGAAGCCCAGGGCGTCCCCGCCATCCATCCTTAGAGGATGTGAAAAAATGATTTTAATGGCCTCGGAGTGCCTATTTTTAGCCTATAACGAAATTCTGACGACCGCCTGTATTCAAGGAATACAGAAGGAAGGAGGAATGCAGTTAGAGGCAAAAAGAGGCGCTCCATGGCCTTTGAAGGACTTTTTTCACAGCCTCTTAAAGAATCATCTTTTCCATGTATCCTGACCACCCCATCTCCCGACGGTTTTCTTCCCTCTCCACCCTTTTCCCAACGCTTCTTTGCGCCCTCGCCTTTGCCAACGAAGCTCCGGCGGATTCCTTTCTTGTCAAGGATGGCGAGCCGCGGTGCCTGATCGTTTATGAACCCGCGGTACATTTTGCCCAAAGTGCCGCCGCGGAGTTGCAGCAGGCGGTCGAAAAAGCGAGCGGAGCACGGATCGACATCCTCCCCGCAGGGAAGGAGCCGCAGGAGTTGCCGGAAGGGTGGAGCCTCGTCCACATCGGCGACGGACCCGCCTCCCGGGCAGCGGGGATCGCCCCGGAAACCCTTCCCGAAGAAGCGTACCGTCTCCTGACCCGCGGGCAAACGCTCTACATCACGGGCCATGACCTCCTGCCCGTGCCGTTTCGAAAGGGGCTGATCGATATTGACGACCCGATAAAGGACCGCGCCGACATGATGCGTTCGCCGGCGACCTTGTGGGGGGTTCACTACCTGCTCGACCGCCACCTCGGCGTTCGCTGGCTCTGGCCGGGTGAACTCGGCACCTGGGTGCCGCGTGCGAAGACGCTACCCCTCCCCGTGCTCGACATCAATGAACGTCCGCAACTCGAACAACGCCTGTTGCGCACCCATCTCTTCCAACGCACCGGGCAGGAAATCGAGCCATTGCTTACCTCGCAGGAATACGACCGCGTTCGCGCAGAGACGACGCTATGGCTCGACCACCACCAGATCGGCTGTCGCGAGGGGTACACCTTCAAGCATGCGTTTGGCGACTGGGTGGAAAAGTATTGGGATCAACACCCTGATTACTTCGCGCTCCCTCCCTCCGGAAAGATGGTCCGGCCCAACCCGCACTCCGCCAAGCTGCGCCTGGGCAACCCGGAGGTAAGGCAACAGATCGTCGCCGAATGGAAGGAGGCGGGGTCTCCCGATTACTGGATCGTCTCTCCCACCGATGGCGTCGGCTTCTGCACGGACGAAAGCACGCGGGAGATGGACCTCCCGGATGTCTATGACCCGCAGTTAATCTGGAGGGGCCCGCGCGGCTGGCAGAAGGACGCCCAAATGAGCCTGACGCGACGCTATATCCTTTTCTGGAACCTGCTCCTCGAAGAAATGCGCAAGACCAATCCCGACATCCGCCTCGCTTCCTATGCCTATAGCGCCTATCGCGAAGCGCCGCCGGTCGATGTCAAGGTTGATCCCGCCATGGTCATCGCGTGGGTTCACTCCTACGACGCCTATGACTCGTGGTGGAAATGGGCCGACAGCGGCGCGACGATGATCCTGCGGCCCAACTGGTGGCATATCGGCGGGAGCGCACCCAACCTTCCCCTCCGGCGCGCCGGCTCCTTCCTCAAGTTTACGCAGCAGAATGCGCTCAAGGGGATCAGCTTTGACTCCCTGTATGGCAACTGGAGCACGCAAGGTGTCTATTACTACCTGGTAACGCGGCTGGCCGCCCGGCCGGAGCTTTCCGTCGAAGAAGTGATCCGCGAATATTGCTCCGGCTTTGGAAGCGCCGCCCCCGTGGTGCGGGAGTACCTTCGCTACTGGGAGCAATTTACGGAACAAACGGCGTACACCCTCGGCGCGGGAGGCAATGTCGAAGTCCCGACCTGGATGCAGGGGACCTACAACGAGGTGGTTCGCCAATACAACCTCCACCCCCTTGTCCTGAAGGGAAGCTGGGATGCGATCCCTTTTCTCTATACCGACGATGTATTGGCCGGGGCGAACGCCATCCTCGACCGCGCCCGGGAGGCCGCTGCAAACGATCCCGCCGAAGTCGCCGGGCGGGTCCGCTTCCTGGCCGACGGGCTCGCGCATCTCAAGCTCCACGCCGAGGTGATCCGGCTCGGCCAGATCGACGACACGTCACCGCAGTTTGTTGAAAAAGCGGATGAACTAAGAAAACTGCGACGTGCGCTGACCCTGCGGCAGGTGCTCTGGGGGGAAATGCTCTACCGGTTGGAAGCGAAGCGCGGGGTTCCGACCTTTTTAACGGAAAAGAAGCGGCGGAAGATTGATCTGGAGGGGCTCTGATCGGAGATTTTACATGAGCGATGCAATGTTTCGTTTTGGCCTGGTGGGCGCGGGCACCCATGGATTAAGGGCGGTCATTCCCGCGTTTGAAACTTCTGCGGGGTGTCGGCTGGAGGCGGTGGCGGATACCAGCCCCGCCCGTCTCGACGCCCTCCCCCCGTCCCTCCGGCGGTACGCCTCGCTGGAGGCGATGCTCGCGTCGGAAGCGCTCGATGGCGTCTATATCGCCACCCTTCCCGACACGCACTGCGAACTGGCGCTGGCCTGTTTCCGGCACGGGTTGCACGTGATCTGCGAAAAGCCGCTGGCAACCACGCTGGAGGAAGCGCAGCGGATGGCCGAGGCAGCCCTCGCCGCACGACGGGAACTGGTGGTGATGTTTGAATACCGCTTCCTGCCGCACTACGAAAAAATCCGCGAATGGATTGCCTCGGGACGGATCGGTCGCGTGGAAGCGATCCATCTCCAGCAGTTGCGCAAACACCCGGTCGCCCAGCCGCGCCGGACCAACCTCCTCAACGCCGCAGGGAGCCTCGATTGCGGGATTCATCGGCTCGATCTCGCCCGTTTCTGGACGGGAGGAGCACGGTGGGAGACGGTCCACGCGCTCGGCACGTGGTTTGAGGAACCGGTGAAAAAACCGCCGCACATCAGCATCCTTGCGCGGCTGGCCAATGGCGTCATGGTGACGCTGAACGAAAGTTTCAGCTATGGCTACCGCCTGAAGCGGATGCCGTACACTTTTTCAAAAAACAGCCTCGCCATCGTCGGAAGCCACGGTGTCATCCACGACGTGGGCGGAGGGCGCGCCGGGTACGAACTGGTCACGCAGGAAGGAAGCGAAACGGTTCCCTTTATCAAGACCTCCCACCGCGACGAAATCCCGAAGGTGCTCGACGCCTTTGCCCGTTTTCTCAATGGCAGGGATGATGCGCGGCTCGCTTTTGCTGAAGATGGCCTGGAAGCACAGCGGATCGTCGACCAGGCCAACCGGGATGCCTGCATCTCGCGGGCGGATGACTCGTCTTTCCATCATCATCCGGCCACGTTGGCCCTTTCCTGACGTGCCGAGGCTCGCCCTGGTCGGCCTCCGCGTCGTCCGCGCGAGTTGGACACGGGCTCACCCATTCGCTCACGGCAACCGATCGATCTCCATCACGCCGGGGAGTCGCCGTAATGGGCCTGCGCCTCGCGCAGTTCTTCCTGAAGCGTGCGAAAGATCGCGGCGTATTCCGGCTGCGCATGAACGTCGCGGAGTTCATCGGGATCTTCCTTCAGGTCAAAAAGCTCCCACGCCGGTTGGGTCACCTCCGGGCTCGCCCCCCGGCAGTCGATCGCCCGCCCGTAATAGCGGATCAGCTTGTACCGATCGGTGCGGATGCCGTAATGCGCGCCGACCCGGTGCGATTTGTCGAGGTGAATCCAGTAGCGGTAATAGACGCTTTTGCGCCAGTCGGCGGGCGACTGACCTTGCAGGATCGAACGGAACGAGCGCCCCTGCATCTCTTCCGGAGCGGCCGCACCGGCATAGTCGAGCAGCGTCGGCGCAAAATCGATGTTGGCGACCATCTCCGCCGCCGTGGAGCCGGGGGCGATCTCCGCCGGGTAGCGGGCAAGGAACGGGATGCGCATCGCCGGTTCGTACATGAAACGTTTGTCAAACCAGCCATGTTCGCCGAGGAAAAAGCCGTGGTCGGAAGTATAGACCACGAGCGTGTTTTCCGCGATCCCCTCGCGCTCCAGGTGATCAAGCAGCGTGCCGACGCTTTCATCCAGCCCGTCGCAGCAACGGACGTAATCCTTGATGTAACGCTGGTACTTCCAGCGGGCCGCCTCCCCGGGGTCGAGCCCGGCGGGGAGTTCCTCCTTCAGGTCGGTCAGCGTCAGGTCGCGGGCGATCCGCATCCGCGCCTCCCGGGCCGCAGGGGCGCGGTGTTCGTAGTCATCGAAGAGCGTGGCCGGTTCGGGCAGGTCGCCCTCCAGGTAGCGGCAACGGTGGCGCGCCGCCGGTTCAAACGGACGGTGCGGCGCGCGGTGGGCCAGCATCAGGAAAAAAGGGCGCTCCCGGTCGCGCCGGGAAATCCAGTCGGTGGAAAGCCCGGTCAGAACATCGGTCACGTAGCCGGAGTGGCGGCGCTCGACCCCTTGCTCCAGCAGGGTCGGGTTCTCATATTCCCCCATGCCCGGGAAAACACGCCAGTCGTCGAACCCGGTCGGGTCGGCATGGCCGCCGTGGCCGAGGTGCCACTTGCCGAAAAGAGCCGTCTGGTAGCCGGCCGCCTGCAACCGCTTCGGCAGCAACCCCGGGCGGGAGCCATCCAGCGTTTCGCCATTTCCCCGGACACCGTTGATATGCCCGTACTGGCCGGTCAGAATGGTCGCCCGCGCCGGGGTGCAGACGGCGTTGGTGCAGAAGCAGCGCTCCAGCCGCATCCCCTCGGCGGCGAGACGGTCGATGTTCGGCGTCCGGTTCAACCGGCTGCCATAGCTGGAGATCGCCCCGCAGGCGTGGTCGTCGGTGACGATGAAAAGAAGGTTGGGTGCTCGGGAAATCATGGAAGAAAAAAAAGGTGATGGCCCCCTCCGGGAACCTTGCCACGGGAAAAGCAGGCAACGCCAAGGGAAAAGGACAAGCTGATGCGACGGCCCAAAAAAGCCCCGGACCGGGGAGTTCAAGGAAAAGTTGAAATGGCCGGTCCAATGGAATATCCAAAACAGGGACCCGCGTCAATTCCCCAAAAAGCTGGGCACACCGGGCAAAGGTCCGTTAAGGTCACGGGTCGCCTTCTTCTGAAGTCCCTTTTTCATGAACGCCTTTGAACAAGCCACCACCCTGCTCCTGGAAGCGCTCTCCCAACGTCCGCCCGCGACGATCGGTCGTGTCTCGATCGCTTCCCTTCAACGGTTGACGGAGGCGGCGGGGGTTTCGGGTCAACGCGAAGGCCAACGTGCCGCCGCCCCGGCGAAACCGGCTGTTGAACGCCCGGCTTCGCCTTCGCCGGACCCGGGAGGCGCACCGAAATCTTTTTCCCGCTTCCGGACCGAAACGGAGGAGCCGCCCCGGCCAGCTCCCGCTCCCGCAAAGGAGCCGATCGAAGACCTTGCGGCCAGAGTCCGTGCCGCCATGAGCGCCACGCGGCCCCCTGCCGCCCCGGAAACCGCCGCTCCCACGCCTCCCCCGGTGCCGACTCCTTCCGTGGAGACGCCCGCCGTCGACCCCGCCGAGCGCGAAAAGGCGATGAGCCGCCTGCGCGAGCGCGTGCTGGTTTCGCTCGCCCGGGAGCCGCTGGCGCGCCATTGCGACCGCTTCGTTTTCGGTTCGGGCAATGCGGCGGCGGAGTTGATGTTCGTCGGCGAAGCGCCCGGCGCGGAGGAGGAGGCGAGCGGCGAGCCGTTCGTCGGCAAATCGGGCGAACTGCTGACCAAAATCATCGAAGCGATGGGGCTCAAACGCCGGGAAGTCTACCTCGCCAACGTCCTGAAATGGCGTCCGGAAGTCGGCGACGGCGAAACAGGCAACCGCAAACCGCACCGCGATGAAATCAACGCCTGCCTGCCGTACCTCAAGGCGCAGATCGAAATCATCCGCCCGGGATGCCTTGTCACGCTCGGCGAAACCGCCACCGAAGCCCTCACCGGAAGCACGGAAGCGATCGGCAAACGGCGCGGCCAGTGGCACGACTTCGAAGGCATCCCGCTCATGGCGACCTATCACCCGGCCCACCTCCTGCGCAACCAGACGCTCGGCGAAAAGCGGAAGGTGTGGGAAGACCTCCTCCAGGTCATGAAACATCTCGGCCTGCCGATCTCCGCCAGGCAGCGCGGCTACTTCCTGCCGAAGTGATCCGGCAGCCCCTCCAGCAATACCCGCACCGCCTCGCCGGTGCGGGAACGAAGCCGGATTTGCAGCCCCAACTCACCCTTCTCCGCCTTTTGCAGCCAGAAGGTGCGTAGCGCGGCTTCACTGCGAGCGACCCGCCGCCCGCCCAGGGCGATACCGACCGTCACCAGCGCGATCAAAAAAAGCGGCAGCGCAGCCAGCAGGAGCGCCATCGACCAGAAGCTCAAGCCCATCAGCGGGTAGTGCGAAAAACTCTCCCACTCCCCGCTCCAGGAAGCGATGGCCGCCGGAAAGTATTGCCCGTAAAGGTGAAGCAACGGCCCGCCTAAGAGAAACCAGAAAACCGCCGTGCCGAGCAGCGAAAGCAACGCGATCACCCCGGGCGCAAGACGATCCCGCGCCGCCTGTGCGACAAGTTTTTCCTCCCATTCATGCGCCAGCGCCTCCGCGCCCTCGACCTCAAACTCGACCGCCGCCACCGTGGCGTGTTCGCGGTGGGTCGCCCGGTCTGCGGCAGCGTGAAAATCCTCCAATGGCCCGAGCAGGTGCTGCTGCACGACGCTCTCAATCTCCGCCTTGAGCGCCCCGCCGAGCGATGCTTCCGCCGCCGCCTTTTCGCGGACATTGCGCCAGAGGCTCGCCCCCGCCAGCGCCAGCGAGGGAAGACTCCCGCCCAGGCCGAGCACCAGCCGGTCCCACGCGCCGGTCGTCAGGCAAAGGAGCTTTGCCACCGTCCGGAATGGAAACGCGCATGAGGGAACGCTCTCCACCAGCGAAAGGCGCAGCCGGTTGCGCACGAGCGCGCGAAGCTTTGCCCCGTCCCGCAGAAGCCGGGTCATCACCGCCGTCGGCAAGGTGCGCCGCGCCTCCTGCAACGCCCCGTAACGTTGGTGCAGGGCGGGGGTCAGGATCGTTTCAAGCAGCTCTCCGACGCTCCGCCGGAACCGTTCCCACGCCGCAACCAGCTCCCTCGAAGCAAGCGCGCCGGTGTCCGAATGCGCTGCCAGCGCCTCCCTCAACGCATCCGCCAGCCGTTCGCGGACCTGCTCCCCGGCGGCGGCGGGATCGGGCATTGCTTCGATTTCCGGCAGCAGGATCGGCTCCAGCACCGTTGCCGAAGGCCAGTCGGCGGCCAGCGTCGCCCCCCAGGCGCGGTACTCCGCCGCCATTGCCTCCCGTTCGGTCGCCGACCCGCGCTCCCACCGCGTCGTCTCGCCGGCGGAAAGGTGAACGGCCGGCACGATCACCGACCCGTCGGCCTCCTTCATCGCCTCGCGGTACGCCTCGGCCGAGCGTCGCTCGGAATTGACCACCAGCACTTTGATCCGCGCACTGGAAAGCGCCGTCTGCGCCAACGCCCGGAGTGGTTCCGAACGATCGCCGGACCCGGGCGAGTCGAGCAACAGGTAGGGCGTGCCAAGGTCGACCATTGCCTCCCGCTCCAGCCGCCAGCAAGCTTCCCACGGCTCGGCCAGATCGGGCGGCGACTCCGGACCGACCCAGAAAAGCCGCTCCGTCTTCGTCGCCTCGTCCACGCCGGGGGCAAACCGCTTCTCCGCATCGGGGGCCAGCACCAGACGGCTCGCGAGGTACGACTTTCCGGAATTGCGCTCGCCGACGAACGCGATCGTCGGAAGGGTCAGGCCGCGATGGGTCGCGATCCGCTCCCACTGCGCCCGGGCGTGGTCGTACATCGCCTGAAAATGGAGAAAAAGCCGGTTCTCCGACCCGGCCACCACCCGCACCGCTTCCAGCGTCCGCTCCGCGTGCTGTTCCATCCAGACGCGAAGCCATTGCGGCGAGCTTTCCCCCGGGCCGTTCATCCCCTCCCTCCCTTCGGCTTCCAGAAAGCGGTCTCTTCCTCCGCCAGAAAAAGGCCCGGGGCGAGCGGGAAGAGCGGCGGCTCCGCACGCGGTTCCCCCTGTCGGCTTAGAAAAGCGCTCACCTCGCCGACATTGGAAAAGTGATCGGTAAACGGCTCGTCCAACGCCCGGGGCAACCCGAAAACATCGAGCCCCTCCGCCAGCAGCCGGAAATAAAACGGCACCGCGACCCGCGTATCGATGCTTTGCTGCAACGCTTCCCCTGCCATGCCGCTGATCGTCACCGCCAGGCCGAACGTCGTCAACAATTCCGAGAGCGAAGCGGCAAAAACGACCGTCGAACCGCCGAGATCAAGCGGCAGGAGGCAGACCGCCACCAACCCGCCCAGCAACACCAGCGGCCCCGTCGCCACAAAGGCGATCTTCTTCGAAAGCGGCACCGCCGCCCAGACCTCGCGCGCGAATGCCCGCACCTCCGCGTCCGGCAAGGCCGCCTCCATCGCTTCCACGCGGGCGAGGACCTCCTCCCACGCTGCGGTCAGTTCCGCTTCGTTCACCGTTTCGGGCATCCAACGGGCGTTCCGGCTCCTCGCGGTCAGTTCCGCAGGATGGATCAACCCTTCCCCGGCTCCCTTGAGGCGGTTGCGCACGCTGCGGGTCTTTTCGAGCAATTCTTCGCCCGGCTGGCTCACACGGCGGTAAAACCGGCGTGCCTGCCCGTACGTCCCGGCGACCAGTTCGCGGACACCCCGCACCCACCCCCCCATCCACAATGTCGGCCTGGCCCAGAACGGGGCCACCTCCAGCATGACGGAGGCCAACTGACCCGCAATCGCCGAGGCGGAAAACTTCAGTTCCTCGCGGTGTGAAGTGACGCAACTCCTCAAAAACCCGAGAAACCCGTTGCGCAACGTCCGCAACATCTCCCGCTCCTCCCCCAGCCTTACCGCGATCGCTTCCCGCAGCGTCTCCACCCCCTCGCGGACGGAGCGGCGGCGCTGTTCCCGGCGGTCGCGCCAGAGCGCCGAAGCGTCGAGCCGCGCCAGCGCAGCCGTCACCAGCCGATCGCCGCCGATCCGTTCGGGCCGGTTCTCCCCGGCGTCGCCCGCGATCCGAAAAAAGACCGGAGCCGTTGCGCTCTCCAGCCCGGCCTGCGTTGCTGCGGCGAGAGGAATCTTCTTTCGCTCGCGGTCCATCTCGAAATCATACGCTCCGTAAAGCGCATCGACGCCGATCCGGTGCATCAGATCACGCACGCCGCCGTCTTTGAGCAGCGCTTCGGGGGGCTGGGAAGGGCGCAGCAGGTTCAAAAGCAGAAAACGGGGTTTGCCGCTCCATTCCAGTTCCTGGTCCGCAAAGGTGTATAACGTCTCGATCGCCACCTGCGCGCGGCCCACCACCACCACCAGCGCGCTCATCAGGCGGGCCGCCTTTTGGACAAACTCCAGCCGCACGCGCGCCGTCGCCTCTCCCGGCGCACCAGGGTGCCGCCGCTCGAAATCGGGGCAATCGAGAAACCCGAAGCCAAACTCATCGAGCCGTCGGTCAAACGCCAGCAGCGGGACGCCGAAACGGACCTCCACCTCGCCGCTGCCGTTGTACTGCCGGTGCGCCTCTGCGGGTTCGTCGGAAAGAAGCTCGACCTCCGCGCCGAAAACGCTCGCCAGTTCCTCGCGCAACGCTTCGTAGATCGCAGGGTCGTGCCGCCAGCTCTCCGGAAGCCAGAAGACGAAACGCTGGGTTCCCCGGTCGTCCCCCTCTCCGCGCAACACCCGCGCCGCTCCATCGGGAGAGAGAAGGCTCGCGATCAGGCTCGACTTCCCGGCATTGAGCAGCCCCGTCACCCCGATCAGCGGGGCCTGCGCCTTTTCCAGAGCGATCCACCCTTTGAGATCGCGCTCCAGTTTCTCCCACTGCGCGGCGAGACCGGCCTTCAGCGCTCCTTCCCGGACGCTCCACCCTTCAGCCGCCGGCCAGACCTGCCGATAGGCAGCCGGCTCCCCGGCCAACCGGTCGAACACGGCTTCCGGGTGCTGAAAAAGTGGATCGGGAAGGTGCATGGGGCACCCTGGCTCTTACCACGGCGATGACCTCCCGGCAAGACGATTGGGAGGAGCGAATCACCCCCTGCGCCGACGCCGCAGCCAGGCCGCCGCGCCGAGGGCGACAGCGGAAAGGGCGTAGACGGAGGGCTCAGGGATGGCCTGGAGGCTTTCGAAGGCGAAGGTGATGTTGCTTCCCGGGGCTCCTCCGGCATTGAATGCCAAACCTCCCACATCAGTAAATGAAGCAGTTTCTTCCAGAAAAGTCAGCGTCACTGTGGTGCTTTCCGAACCGAAGGCGCTGGTATACGCCACGTAGGTTCGCCATTGATCGACAGCGGTATTATATAGATAAAGGGTAAACTGAATATCGGGATTCTCTCCAATAATACTCCCCGTCAAGCTGATATCCGACAGACCAACAATATCAACGCTATCAAAGACACCCGCAAACTCACCACCAAAGGCCGATCCTGACGCCAAAAGATAAGTTGGGTATCGCTCAATCGCAAGCGTTGTGAGATCGTCGAAGATTTGAAAATCGGGTTCACTGAAGTCCGTAATTAATACGGCTTCCGAGGTTGTCAGACTCAAACCGCCAAGCACCAACGAAGCGATTGCTGTTTTTAGTTTCATTTCAGTCATTTAAGATGGTGTATAGAAAGCGCCGGTTTCACTCTAGGTCATATGGCGTTGACTGATGAAGAGTTCGGTATTCTGTGGTACCCCCCTTTTTGTCAATAATCACTGCCGATCCGGCAGGGATAATCTCTCCATCAGCTAAAGGAAAGCCCATCTGCTGTTTGCGCCACGATGTTCCATTAAACCAATAAGTATGCGGCGCACCCTTTTTGATAATCTGCACCTGGTCGGCAGCAGCGGCAGAGGGAGCAGAAGTCCATGTTGGAATATTCTGAATGCCAGATGCCAGCAAAGTGATGTCGACCGGCCAGTTTTGGGAAAGCAAGGTGACGCCGTGATCCTTGACTTCGACCGTCCTGCCTGTCATCGGAACGCGTCCCGAAAGCGTCAACTCCAATATGCTCGCAGCCCGCCTACTGTAAAGAATACCGCTATCAGGCCGAAGGGGCACATAGGTGGCATCCGGATTACCCATCATCGCCTTGGCCCATCGGTTGAGATTTGTATTATAATAGTAGGTTTCGTAGACGCCATTGACCGCAATCATCAAACTATCTGCGTTGGTGGCACTTGTTCCACCCTCGACGCCCGTCGTCTCCGGCGTGCCGAAAAGGCTGCTCAACGTATCACACGGAAAAATCTCATACCCATCTCCCACCGCAATCCCCAAGCTGGTCAGAGCCCCCTGCGCGACGTCCTTCGCATCAAGGGTCACGGTCGTCGCCGTATTGGCCGTGGTCGTGGAGATCAGGAACGTTCTTCCCGTGGCCGCGCCGCTGGTGAGCTTGATCACGAACGGTGTGGCCGGTTGGGAAAGCTCTCCCGGAGTCCAGCCTGCCGAGCTGTTGCTCAGGCTGTTCGCGCTCACGCCGGTAATCTGTCCGGTCAGTTGCCCTGCGCCTTCGGCATAGCCGTAGAGCGGGGCGGAAAGTGCCGTAATGGTTTTGGACACCCCATTGCCCGCTGCCACATGCAGGGTAACATACCCCACCGGCGGCGTCGGCGTCTCCTGCGCGTTGGCGAGCGAAAGGCTCATGCCGAGCACGATGGCGATGGCGGCGCTTCGAAATGTTCCTAGTCGGTTCATACCATTTTTCATAGCGTTTGAGGTTGGCGGGATCATTAGGGAGTCGGTGCGACGGCTTCGCTCCACTGAATCCGGTAGAAAGCCTTTTCGGCGTTGAGGTCATCGCTCATGAGCACCATGCCGCCGTTGCCGACGGCGCTCGCCCCGGTGTCGGTCCAGTTGACCAGATCGGTCGAACGCTCCAGCCGGTAATGGGTGTTCAGGCGGGAGAAAAACGTCAACTGCACCTTGGCCTGCGGCCCGTTCTCCGGATCGACCCACCGTTTGGTGACCAGCTTGAGATCCTCCGGAGCGACCGATGCCGCATAAGGGCGCGGTGCGAGCCGGGTGGTTGCCAGCGTGGCGAGATCCTGCTTCAACTCCGCGCGCCGCAGCAGTTGCTGCGGCGTCGCCACCGGTTCGTCGCGCAAAAACTCGGCCCAGGCGGCGAGGTTGGTCATCTCCAGCGGCAGGTTGTGCACGGCGTTGTAGTCTCCCCCGGTCAGCCGGAGATCGTAGAATTCGTCCTGCTCCGGCGCTTCTCCCGCCGGGTCATAGTAACGAACGTACTTGAAGTCCTTCGTCCGGATCATCTGGAGACAGTTGGGCGGGGAGATCGTCCCCTCCTCAAACTGGGCGGCATCGCCTCCGGCATAGATGTCGTCAAAGGTGAAGAGCACATAATCCTGCACCGACGGGATGCTGGGATCGAGCACGATGCTGCTATAATCCACCCCCGTGAAGTTGTACGACTGCCAGTTCGGAACGCCGAAGAGCGAACAGATCGTCGGCAGCAGGTCGACGTGCGAAACGAGCGCGTCGGAGGTCTGCGCCGTCGGGTAGAGCACCGGGTTGGACCAGGTCATCGGCACGCGGATCGCCTCCTCGTAAGCCAGAAAGGTTTTTTGCCGGAGCGCACCGTGGCACATCCCCATCTCGCCATGGTCGGAGGTGCGGATGATCATCGTATTGTTGAGCATCGCCGTTCCTGCGGTTCCATTGGTGTCAAAGACCGAAAGAAGCTCCCCGATCTGCCCGTCGATCTTCTTGAGCAGGTTGAAATAGAAATTGAGGTACTCGCGCTGCTTCTGCGCCGTGTTGACGAGGCCGAGCCCGGCTCCCATGACCACCTTGATCTTCCCATGCGCCGTCGGCTTGAGGTTGTTGCCCAGATCCTCGTCCACGGTCGGCGGCAACGGGATCGGCGGCACGGTCGGCTCCAGCCAGGTTTCATCGTACCCGCCTTGAATATAGTAGGGAGGGTTTTCAGGGTCCGGAGGCTGCACGCCCGGGTAGCCGGGATAGGAGAGCACATCGTGCGGATTGACCAGCGAGACGATCAGGACAAACGGCCTGCCGGTGGGGCTCTGGATGCGCCCCTGCAGGAAACTTTTTGCCTGGTCGATGTAGTGCTGGTCGTGGTTGGCCTCGCCGCCGCCGAAGTTTTCAAGGCGCGTGTCGCCCCCGGCGTCGGGCCCGACCCACCCTTCAAAGCCGTAGCGGCTCAGGTCATCCTCGATCTTTTCGCCGTCCACGCTGCGGACGCCGTGGCTCAGGTGCCATTTCCCTTTGTAAACCACGTCGTAGCCGGCCTCCAGCATGCAGGTGGCGAGGTTGGGCAGCGACGGGTCAAGCTGCGGCTCGATCGGCGTCTGCTGGAAGTCTTCCGTCAAGGTCCACGGCGAATGATGCTGGGAAGGGTAGAGCCCGGTGAACATCGTCGCGCGCGAAGGGGTACACATGGCGCTGCAACAGAACGCATCGGTAAACGTGACGCCGTTGTTCTTCAGGCGGGTCAGGTTGGGGAGGTGGGTCGCCTCCCATTCGGGGGGAATCCACATCGAAGGGCGCTCCTGGTCGGTGATGATCATCAAGAGATTCATCTGCGAGGGCAGCGCCGCTTTCGCCTTCTGCGTCACCAGGCCAAGGAACTGGGTGCCTGCGGCAGCGGCCAGAACGGTTTTGAGGAAGTCACGGCGGTTCGGTGGGTGGCTGATCATGGATGGACTTGGAAAAGAGGGAAAGGTTTCTTCAAAGACTCGCTTGGAGACAACGCCCGGCACCGTATCGGGGAAAGTCCGTTTCTTCCGACCCGCAATTGACGAACCAGACCGAAAAGTTGACGAAACGGCCTCCATCGCTTTCGAAACGCTCCCGTATCGACATCCCTCGTTCTCCTGTCTTACTTTCCCAACCATGAACATCGACCCTGCCGAGCAGCCTTGCGTCCTCCATGCCAACCCCGCCATCGGGGAACGCGGCGATCTCCACCTCTACCTGCCGGAGTCCCCCCGCCCCGCGCCGTTCGTTCTCGGCATTCACGGGGGAGGGTGGAGCCGCGGCGACCAGAGCGCCTATACCTTTCTCTGGCCCAAGCTGCGCCCGCTCGGCATCGGCCTCGTCCTCGCCTCCTACCGCCTCGCGCCCGAACATCCCTTTCCGGCGGCGTACGACGATCTCCTCTTCACCCTGCGCTGGCTAAGCGAGCATGGGGCCGAACACCAGCTCGACACCGGGCGCTGCGCTCTCTTCGGCGGCTCCGCCGGGGGGCATCTCACCATGCTGCTCGCCTCCCGGGCGAGCGCCGAAAACCAGCCCCGCCCCACCCTGCGCGGCATCGCGCAATATTGCGGGATCATGGATACCGCCGCGCAATGGGCCTGGGACGGGGAATGTAACAGCCAGATGACCCGCCAGTTTCTCACCGACTCCCCGGAGGAAGCCCCGGAACGCCACCGCGCCGCATCGCCGCTACACCATCTCCACACCGGGATGCCGCCGGTCTGGATGGCCCACGGAAGCGCTGACCCGACGGTCCCCTTCCAGCCCTCGCTGCAAGTGGCCGACCGGCTGCGGGCCCTCGGACACGACATCATCTTCCACGAAGCGCGCGGGTTGGGCCATACCTTGTGCGACACCGCCCCCGACGGCAAGAACCTCGAACCGATCGAAATCCTCTTCGAACGCGATCTGCTCCGCTTTTTTCATCGGACGCTGAAGTGCGAAGAAATGGCTTCCAGGTAAATTTTCTCCCAACCGTTGCGCGGTTTGATCCGTTTCATCTGCGTCCCTTTGCCTGCCAAGAGGGCAAAAAATGACCCGCCGCTTGTCCTGCATGAAACCACAGGATCAAACGGCGGGCCTCCTCCCCAAGATCAAAGGGATCTTCCGGTTAATTCTCTTCCATGGCATTGCCTCCTCTACCTCGGGTCAAAACACCGGTCTCCGGTTGGAAGGCGGACCGGCGGTCGCTCCTCAAGGTTGACGACCTGTTCGGCCAGCGGTGCGAGGCTTTGCCCTGTTTCGGTACGGGCCCGGGCCAGTTCGTCTCGCGTGGCCATCGTGATCGTGGCGGGTTGCCGGTTGGCGGTTCGTACCGCGTCGAACTGCCCGCACCCGGCCAGCAGCAATGCCGCTCCAAGACCGGGCAAAGCCGTCGCGGCCCTCATCGCCTAGTACCACTGCGACGGGCTCACCGGCGAATTGGGTCCGAAAGGAACGACCGGTTCATTGCGCCACCCGTGGTTGCGGTAGTAGCGATCGTTGAAGCGGGTCCGGGTGCCGAGGGTGTCGATCTCCAGCCGTTCGCCGACGGGAGCCAAACTGCCGCAGGAGGTGCGGCGGATGAACGTCCGTTCGCCGATGGGAGCGAGACGCTCGGTACGGTAGCCGCGGATGTAGGTCCGTTCCCCGACGGCGGGCAACGAACGGTAGCGGATGGTTCTGCCCGGCATCGTGTCAATACGACGCACGACGCGTGCATCGGCAAAGGCCGGTCTTTCGAGGTAAACCCGTCGGGCCGAATATTCGCGAACCGGCTCCACGGCGCAACCGCCGAGGAAACCGGCGGCAATGGTCAGGAGTGCAGGCCACCCCAGGATTTGATTGATTTTCATTGTGTGTGTCTTTCCCCTTTTGTTCCGTTTGAAGGGCTCCGCACGGACTGAGGCTTTTTAGGTGCCTCGTCATCCGTTGAAGGCGGCTGCCCTGGTATTCAAAAGGGGTAACGGATCGCCTTGCCAAAATGGCCCGTTGGCCCCTGCTTTTTTGGAAAAGGGGAAAAAATGACCGGTTTTCTCCCTGAAAAGCGGCAAAAACGGGTCGCCGGAGCGTTACCGGTAAAACCACTCGAACCCTTCCCGGCCGAGGAAAACCCACGCGCCGAGGTACGCCAGCCCGAGCAGGCCGATCGCATAACCGAGCAGCACGCAGAGCCCGTCGCGCTCCATCATCCCCGCCGCGAGCAGCAGGATGGAAATCGCCGGAAAGGTGTTGCTTAGCGGCAACGGCAGCGGCAACAGCAGGAAAAGCCCGCCCGCCGCGATCCCGAAGCCGATCAGGTTCCTCATTCCCGGCCAATGCGAGATGAAGTGCATCCGCGGCCGGACCAGCCGCTCCATCCAGTTGGCCAGCTTGAGAAGCACGCGCAGGATCTTTTCCGCCACGGCGGGCGAAAGCGAACGCTTGAGCACGAACTGCGGCAGCCACGGCGTCCGTCCCGCGAGGATTCGCACCCCCATCAGAAAGATCGCCAGCCCGAAGGGGGTGGAGAGCCCGGGGAGGTTGGGGATCACAAACGGCACCGCCAGGAGCATCGTCAACAGGGCGAACCCGCGCCCTTTGAGACGCTGCTCGATCTCCCCGAGCGTCAACGCCTCGCCGTGCGACTCGCTCAGGAGCCGCTCCAGATCGGCTGAAAGGCGCGACTGGGGCGGCGTCATCATCGGCGGTACGCGCGGCGGTTATGCCTTCTTCGGCCCGAAAAGCAGCGAGACGGCGACGGAGAGGAGCAGCAGCGAGAAGACCACGCTGAGCGAGACGACGATCGGGATCGGGAAAAGGTCGGTCAACAACATCTTCACGCCGACAAACGAGAGAATGGCGGCGAGGCCGTACTTGAGATAGGCAAAGTGATCGACCCCCCGGGCAAGCATAAAGTACATGGAACGCAGCCCGAGGATCGCGCAGATGTTGGACGTGTAGACGATGAACGAGTCCCGCGTGATCCCGAGGATGGCAGGAATGGAATCGACCGCAAAGACCAGGTCGGTCGTCTCGACCACCACCAGCACCAGCGCCAGCGGCGTCAGCATCAGCTTGCCGTGGACGCGGGTCAGGAAATGCGCCCCGTCGTAATTGGGCGAGATGCGGAACCACCGCCGGAAGAGACGCAGGACGACGTTGTTGTCGAGGTTGACATCGTCGCCCCCCGGCAGCATCAGCTTGATCCCGGTCACCACCAGGAACGCCCCGAGGATGTAGATCGTCCAGTGAAAGCGGGTGACGATCGCCACACCGAGGAAGATCATGATCGCCCGCATCACCAGCGCGCCGATGATCCCCCAGAATAGCACCCGGTGCTGAAGCTGCGGAGGAACCTTGAAGTACGAGAAGATCAGGACAAAGACGAAAATATTGTCCATGCTCAAGGCATACTCGATCATGTACCCGGTCAGGAACTCGACCCCCTTGTCGTGGCCGAGATGATACCAGACCAGCCCGCAGAAACCGAGCGAGAGGGAAACCCAGAAGGCGCTCCACCCCGCCGCCTCCTTGAACGAAACCACGTGGGCCTTTCGATGAAAAACAAAGAGATCGAGGGCCAGCAGGACGACGACGACAGCGTTGAAAACCCAGAACCAGATATTTTGTAGCATGGAAAAAATAGAGGCGGAGAAGTGGAAACTTGATGGGAATCCCGTATGACTCCAAGCGAAATCGGTCACTTTTCGCGCGGTTTTTCGCTTTCCCCCGAAGCAGCGGCCGCTCCCCGCAGGCGTCACAGGTTTGTTGAAATCGCTCTAGCCAAGCGCCCGAAGGTCTCCTATGCTGTTAGTTCCTATGCAAGATGAGATCGAAAAAGCGGTATTGGCAGGAACATTAACCCCGCAGGCGGCAAAAGCTCTGGAAACCCTCCCTCCCGGAGCCTATTGCCTTCACAAAAGCTGGGGTTTTGGACGGATCGCCTCCCTTAACCTCGAACTCAACCAAATCGTCGTCGACTTCAAGAGCAAAAAAGGGCACCTCATGCAACCGCAGTACGCCGCGGAATCGCTGACCCCCCTGCCCGACAACCATATCCTGGTGCGAAAAGTGACGGAGACCGCCGCGCTCAAAACGCAGGCGAAAGAAGACCCTGGCGGGTTGGTCCGCTCCATCCTCAAGAACTACGAAGGCCGCGCCACGCAGGACCAGATCTCCCACGCCCTTTCGGGAGAAATTTTCAACGACGCCGAATTCAAGCGGTGGT
>DATMFV010000071.1:0-16027 GCA_035555975.1 Chthoniobacteraceae bacterium | reverse complement strand
CCGCACCGGTCAGGAAGGTGCCGCCCGCTTCGACCGTGACGGTCCCCTTGCCCCGGTAGCCGATCAACATTCTCCGGAAGCTCCCCGTACCGTCGGTCCGGAGCGTGCCGCCGTCCTGGATGGTGATCGACCCTTGCGAATCGACCCCATCCCCGATGTCGATATTCCCGCCCGTCAAGGTATGACCCGCGATGACAAGGCGGTTGTTGTTGGTCGTCGAGCCGACGATCAGCGAAGAGGCCGAGACAGCGGCATCCGCGGTCGTGACCTTCACCAGTCCGCCATTGTCGATAAGCGCCGTATCGCTGCCGGTCGGCGCGATCGGGTCAATCCAGTTCTCACCGACGTTCCAGAGCCCGCCATTGATGGGATCGGAGTTGTTCCAGGTCCGCAGCGCACCCCACGAAGGAGTGGCCGCCATAAGAAGGGATGCGAGTGGGAGGACTGTAATCTTCAGTACGGTTTTCATGCGTTTGCGTTTGGTTGGGGTTCTTCATTTCAAGCCGCGAAACGTGGCGGAGCTTCTCCAGAGCCGGTGGACGGAGTTGACCGCCAGCGGTTGCCGCCGGAAGGTGTCGCGGTGCCAGTCGAGCAGTTCCTGTTTCGCCCCGGGATCGCCGCCGTTGTGGATCGCCCGCCGGTAAAGCTCTGCGTAGTCGAGCCCAATCCGGAGAAACGCGATGCGCGCGCGGACCGTTTCGTCTCCTCTGGCTTCGCCATCGGCCTCTTGCAGGAGGTCGCGCAGGGAAGCGAGAAACGCCGGGGTGAAGACGCTGAAATAGGCATTGTGAAACAGGGTGGCCCGCCGTTTTTTTCCTGACAGCGGCGTTTCGGAGTCCGCCTCTTCCTCGCGAAGCTGCTCTTCGGCTCCGACCCGGCCTTCCTGCGCCACCCTGCGGGTCGCCTCTTCCAGCGTGGCAAAGTAACGGGCGATCGTCTCCGCCGCCGGGCCGAAGCCGTGGCGGCAGTAGTCGGCGACGATGGCATCAACCTCCGCAGAAGGGTCCCAGAGCAGTTTGGCGAGGACGTAGTAGTTCAACCCTTGAGTCGACCAGTTGCCGATCAATGCATCAAAGTCCGCCGCGACCATGCCGGTCTGGTAGCAATGTTTGACATCCTCCCCCAGCCGATGGGGGTAGACGAGCGGCAGGGCGTCGCCGGAGTGAAAGGCATTGGGCCGCAGGATCAACGTGCTCGCCTGCGCGGCCCAGCCGTCCCACCGTTCCAGGTCGTGCCGCCGCTGTTCGTCGTTGATGTAGTTCAACCCGACGAACCCGAGCACGATCGACGGATGAAGCCTGATCCCCAGCGGCGGGTCGCGGTAGGCGCTGTAAGCGTACGCCCCGAGCCGGGCGTGAGGGAGCGTTTCCGCGACCTCTTCGGCGATCCGGTTGTAAAAGGTGACGAAACGGTTGGTGAGGGAGGGGTAGCTCTGCTCAAAGCGTTTCCCGTCCCTGGCGAAGAGAAGGGTGACCTTTTCCCCGTCGGGCGGATCGAGCTTGCGACATTCCCCGCACATGCAAAACCAGTTGTGCGACCCGCCGTCGTTGGGCGAGATGGAGACGCTGTCGAGCCCGGGGTTTTCAGCATAGGCGGCAAGGACCCGCCGGGCCGCTTCATGGGCGACTTCGGGGTTTGATTTGCAGAGGCGGACCCGCGACGGGTGCTGCTGGCGCGAGCCGTTGGGCTGCAACGCGAACCAGTCGGGATGCGTTTTCGCGTAGCGCTCGTACCAGTCGCCATACGCATGGCCGTACCGGAGCCGGACGCTGCTCCCGCTTCCCTGGTTGCGCAGCCACGTGGCGTTGAGGTCGAGCGTGTTCCGGTAATCGTCGGCCTCCCCATGAAGCAGCGCGAGGCCGACCTTGCTCAGATCATTGACCGCCATGTTGCGGATCGTGCGCTGCGCGAGCGCCGGTTCATCCTGTTCATCAAGCGGCGGCAAGGCGACCTCTTCCCGCTTCGGGATGACGCTCCCGAGTTTCCCCGGCCAGAGCCACCGCACCCCGAGGTGCCGTTCCAGCAGGTTGGCCGCGCCGAAGTAAGTCCCATTGACCCGCAGCCCGTTTTCCGTGAGATCGCGCCCCAGCACAAAGAGCCACGGCCCCCGGGTCGCCAGCCGGTAACCTTCCGGTTTCAGATCGTCCGCGGAAAGCCCTTCCTTCGCCGCCTGCGCGGTCTGGCCGATCCAGATGGCCTGCGCCCACGAGCGCCCGGCATCGTCGATGATCGGTTCCCCGGCCCGGCGGGTTTCCGATTCGCGAACGACCGTGAAGGTCGCGCCGGTCATCTCCCCGAGCGTCGTCCGGAGCAACTCCGCCGCCATCATTTCCGCCCGGCTGGCCGACTTCGGCACCACCAGGAGCGCCTGCGCCTCGCCTTCGCGGAAAAGCACGGTCGGTTTTCCTTCCGCCGGTCGTTTGCGGAACCGCGTTTCGAGCTTTTGCCTGACCCGCGGCGGCCCCGGCTTCGCCTCGCGCCCGACCGCCTTGCCGAGCGCAACCGTGCCCCACTTTTCCGAAGCCGCCGGTGAAGCGGTGCCGGTCAGGAGCAAACCGGCGAGAAGGAGTCCCGGAAGGAAGGTTTTCGTCATCGTTAAAGGGTGTTGAGCACGGAGAGCGTTTCGCCCGCCTGCCGCCGCAGTTGTTCGAGTTCGTCGAGCGATCCCGCCCGCTCGCTCAGGCGGCCGGAGTTGCAGAGTTCCACCCCTTTTTTCAGGGCAGCGACGTGGGCTGGGTCCTTTGGCGTGCTTCCTTTGAGTTGCTCCACCTTTTCCCGCAACATCCAGAAGAGCATGTTGTCTTCAATGGCGGCGCGCAGCGCTTCGAGCCGGATGGTCGAAAGCACCACTTCTCCGTGCGGCCACATCAGCACCGCAGCGAGGTTCCCCGTACCGGCGTCGCACCAGTAATCGCGACCCCAGTCGGTGACTCCTTTCCATTGTTTGACCGTCCAGATGTAGGTCCCCGTAAAGGAGTAGTCCCAGAAGGCGAGGTAGGTCCTGCGAATCCCCCACGGCTCGGGCTCCAGCGCGCTCTGAAAAGCGTTGACCTTCCAGAACCGGTCGCCTGCGGCCATTCGTTCCTTGATCCACGGGGCATCCGAGAGGCTGCGGGAATAGATGTCGAGGCTCCCATAAAGTTCCGAAGCCTTTTCGTCATGGTAATAGGTCTCCATGACCGGCACCTTGCTGAGCGCCTTCCACTGGCGGCAGACCTCGCGGATTTCAAGGACCAGATCGGTCGACGCCTCGTCAAACCCGGGCCGGACGTAGAAGTAATCGCTCCACCCCTTTTTCTCCAGGTAGCTTTCGACTTCCGGCAGGTTGGCGCGGTGATTTTTCAGGAGATCGGGGATCGACCCGAGGAACACTTTCGTCGCCCCGGCGGCGATGTACGGCTCAAACTCCTTTTCAAATTCGGCAAACCGGAGGTCGAGCAGGCTTTTGACCACCCCGGCATCGCACGGCGTCAGGCGATATTGAAGGTGCTTTTCCACCACGGCCTGAAGGATGCCGCCATCCCCTTTCAGCGAAGAGGGGGTGTCCATCCACCGGTTGCGAACGGGAAGCTGAATATTCCAGACGGTCATGGAGACCGGAATCTCCGTCGCCACCCCGTTTTCCGAGACGGTGACCACTCCGCGATACTCCCCGGGCGGCGCATCCGCCGGGACGCGGTAGGTGACAAAGAGCGGGCGGTTTCTCCCCCCTTCCAGCGAGGTTTTTTCCACCGGAAGCAACCCTTCGGGGTAATCGCCCACGGCAAACGTGGCATTGTAGGCGGAAGGGACCGTGGTCGGCACGTCAAAGAACTCGTTGACGCTTTCACAAACGACCTCCTTCCCCCCCGGACCCTTGAGGTCGCCCCCCTTGACGGCAAGCTGAAGCCCGCGGTTCTGCTTTGGCGAAAGAATGAGCTGGAACGAAGCATGCCCGCCCGCAGGTGAACGGAGGGCAAACGCCTCGCCGGAAGGCTCAATCGTATCCTCCCTGAAAAACCGCAGCCCCGCAGGCCAGCCATAGGCGGCAAACCGTTCGCCCTCGGCAAGTCGCGGGGCGGTCCGGTGCCGCGCGGCGATCCTGGGAAGCTGTGCGGCCCCTCCGGAGCGGCTGGGATAGACCACTTTCCCATTGGCCGGATCGGTCACCAGCGGGATGACCACTTCCCGGCGATCCTCCGCCAGTTCTCCCGGGAAATAAGCCTTCCCGTCGAGGACAAAGGAGAGTTGAAGCGAGCTGATTTCATGACCCGTCAGGTCGATCTCCACCGTTTTTTCGACCGTCGTGGAGGGCGAAAGCCCCGCAAGGTCGAGTGCAAAGCTCTTCCTTTCCGCAGGCGCGGCGGCGGAACTCCACTCGACGTTCGCGCGAAACGGCGCGATCTCCCGGGTCGCCCCGAAGGTGAGGCGGAGCTTTTTCGTGTCGGCGGAGATGCCGGTCGGGTGCGGGCTCGCGCCGATCACCAGGTCGGGCGAGGCGTAAACCAGGTTGCGCACCGGTTCGGCGACGATGAGGTCATACTCCCGGCGTCGGCTTTCCCCCGGTTGGATGAACATCGGCGCGGAGATGACTTCATGCGTGGCAAAGTTTTCGCGGGAACGGTGCCAGTTGAAGATCTTGAACATATCCTGCGGCTTGAGCACGGTCGCAAAGGTGTTGGAGCCGTCCTCCACCGGCAGGACCACCCGCGAACTCCAGTTGCCCGCCGGGAAAAAGTGCCAGTTGACTTCCGGGTTGGCCGCCGCCTCCCCGACGCTCGGGTTGCCGGGGATCGGCCTCCCCCTCAGGAATGCGCCGTACTCGGTCATATGGGCTTCCTCGGGCTGCTCCTTCTCCCCCCGGTTGATGAGATTGCGGACCCACGGGATGATGCCGATCCGCTCCTTCCCTTCGTTGGCGATCTCCAGCGCCGTGCGGATGCGGCTGGCATCGGCGGGCAACGTATAGCTTTTGACCACCGTGGCCGCCGCCGGGTGATCACCGGTCGGCTTGACCCGGATGGTCGCTTTCACGGTCCGGCTGCCTGCGTCGTCTTCGGACAAAGAGAGGGTGTAGCGATCCTTCAGGTCGTCGAGGTTGAGAACCTCGCCAAAACGGACCTCGTTCATGCCGCCGACGTAGGAGAGCATCTTGACCTCCTCGCGCTGGCGTATCTTGTCATAAAGGCTGACGATCCGCGCCCCGACCGGCGAGACGACCACCTTCAGGAAATCGTTTTCCAGGACGAGGGCTCCTTCCTCCGGCGTCGGCGCGGCGGAAGTTTCAGCAGCGACGGCAACGGTCGGGTTCATCAGGCAAAAAGCAGTCGAAAGGATGGCAAGAGAGGTGGAAAGCAGTTTCATGTTCAGGTAACGGTCTGATATTGGGCCGCAGGCCGGTGGTGCACCGGCGGGCGATCTTCGGCAAATCGCAGGTAGTCGGGAAATTTGATCCGGGGCCGCCACCCGAGCACCTGCGCGGCGGCGCGGGTGGTGATCGCAGGCCAGAGATCGTCCCAACGGAGGGTGATCCCGAGCGCTTCCAGCCGGGCGGAGGAGCCGGGCCACTCTTTTTCGAGCAGGGCAAGCGGTTCGTGCCGCGCGCGGTCGATCTCCTCCTGCGAAAACGGGTTTTCCGGCGCGATGTTGACGATGCGAAATCCGCAGTAAGGCCGTTCGCACGCCAGCAGCGCCGCCTCGGCAGCGTCGAGATGATCGACCCCGCGCGCGATGATCTGCGGCAGCAGGATCTCGCGCCGGTGGCGGGTCGCCTCTTCCCGGTGGAGGATGCGCCCATACCGCAGGGCGATCGTTTCGATCGATTCCTCGCGCGACATCATGTCGCACAGGATTTCTCCAAACACCTTGGTGGCCGGGTAGATCCAGGTCGGCTGGGGCGGGGAGCTTTCGTCAAACGTGCCGGTGGTCGCCTTCCAGTCGCGGCCGGTCAGCACCTCCAGCGACGAGGCAAAGACAAAACGCCGGACGCCGCAGCGCACGCTCTCTTCGAGCAGGCGTTGCAACCCGACGACATTCGCTTCGAGAAACTCCGTCCTTGAATGGTCGCACCGTTGCCCGCCATGCAGCGCGGCGGCATGGATGACGGCGGAACACCCCTCCAGCAAAGGGCCCAGCAGTGACAGATCGTGACAGGAACCGACATGCACCCCGGGAACCCCCGGTCGGGAGTCGATGCCGACCACCTCGTGGCGACCCTCCGCGGTTTGCAGGATGGCGCGGCCAAGTTTTCCGGCCGCGCCTGTTAAAAGAATTTTCATAAAGGTAAAAAGGGAGGGTGCGATTACTGGCGGACCATCGGCTTCCAGAAGAGAAGGTACTCCTGCTTTTTGGTGGCGGTGGAGGTATCCCGGGGGATCTGTTCCGGGCGGCGCGCTTCGACGTGGCCATCCAGAAAAAGAAGGTTGGCCCGGTGTTGATGCCGGAAGCTGATCTGCTTTTCGATCGTCGGCGGGATGCGTATGTAGGAACCGGCCGTATGGTCGGAATCGCCGACGGCAAATGCCCGGGAGGGTTGCGCGATTTCGGTGATGCGGGTGCCGTTGTATTCGGAATTGAGCCCGTAGGTGGAAAACGGCTCGTTTTCGCGCTCGGCGGGGCAGCGCGAAAGCGGGAAGTTCCTCGGCCAGGTCCCCCAGCCGAGATACGGGTCGAGCGCCCGGTACCAGGGGCCCTCCTCATCGCGGTAAACCGGCACCCTGCCGGTGTCGTTGATGCAGGCATGAAGGGCGATCCCGATCTGGCGCAGGTTGGCCTGGCATTGCGCCATCTGCACCCGGCTCCTGCCGGAATGGATCACCGAAGTCAGGAGAGCGACCAGAACAGCCGCCAGGGAGAGGACGATCAACAGTTCCACGAGGGTCAGCGCATTGAGGGAGGTTCTCCTTGAAAGAGGCATCGGAAAGAAGGGTGGGGGAGGGAATTCCGGGTGAATGAATGTATTTGTATTCTATTTGTGTTAGATGACAAGCCCTTTTTCCCCAGGAAGATCGAAAATTTGAATTGTATCATCGATTTTGTTCTTTTAAGATACAAAACAAATGACCCCGACTTCCGCTCCCGTTGCCGACGCCCCGACCGGTGACACCCTTCTGTATGCGCGCGTTGCCAATCAACTGATCGAAGAGATTGCCTGCGGCAGAATCCACGGCGGCTCCCGGATTCCGAGCGAGGCGGAGCTTCAGACCCGGTTTTCCGTCAGTCGCGTCACGATCCGCAGGGCGTTGAAGATCCTGGAGACGCGGGGCCTGATCCGACGTTTTCGCCGGAAGGGGTCGTTCGTCATCGACGGCGTGAGCGGCCGCTCCGACCTCCACGCGGTGGAGCCGACCGACGTCCGCCCGGGGCTGGTCCAGTTTTTGCACGTGGAAGTCAGCCGGGAGAGAATGGGAGCCTTTTCCAAGGGCGAACTCGAAGCGGCGGAGCAATACTTTGCCGGACGCGGGATCGGCCTCTCGTGGAGCGCCATGGCCTCCCTTGACCTGATCGACGGCAAGCGCCCGATTGCGATCGAACGCGGGCTTTGCGGCGGGCTGCTTGTCGACGGTCACCTCAACCCGCTCCACCTGCCGCTGATCGACCGTTTCGGCCTGCCGTTTGTCGTGATTGCCAACCACGACCTCGGCAACGAATGGAACCAGGTCCGCTTCAGGATGGAAACGATCATCGCCCGCTTCATCGAGACCGCGCGCAGGCGGCAGGTCGACGAACTGCTGGTCCTGACCGATCCTATGTCGTTCATCGAGCGGCAGGTCACCGACGAACTCTCCCGCGCGGTGCTGGAACACGGCTTTCCGCCCCTGAAAATCGTTCCGGTCGAAATGGCGTTTACGCCCGCCTTTATGGAGATGCTCCGGCAGTCGGAGCGCCGTTACCTCATCAAGGTCCCGCGCGGGCATCTCTCCAAATTTGCCGCGCAGATGACGAACCGCTCCGGCGGAAACGACCGCCACCGGCTGGTCTTCTTCAACACCTCCGATGCCGGGGCGCGGGAGGATGCCGGGTTCTCCGGGGTGACCTCCATCGGTCTCAATCCGCACCGTCTCGCCACCAGGGCCGCCGAGCTTCTGGACGAGTTGATGCGCCACCCGGGCCGCCCCCCGGCGGTGATTGAAATGGAGCCCGACTATTTCGATCCGTAGCCGATTGAAATACGAATGGGACAAATACTGCTTTTTCCGTATCCCATTCGCTCCAAAAGCCTTGATCGCCCCTTGGTACAGGGTATTTGTCCCTTCCCCGTCAGGTGAGAATGGAGTTCACAAACCGGAGTAGCCCGGTTACCCTTCTCAAACCATGCGCCTGTTAGTTGTTGAAGACGACCCCAAGATCGCTTCCTTCCTGGCCAAGGGGTTGAAGGAAGCCGGTTTCGCCGTCGATCTCTGCGCCAGCGGCGAGGAGGCGCTCCCGACGGCCCGCGAAATCGCCTACGACGCCGCCATCATCGACCTGATGCTCCCCGGGCTCGACGGGTTGAGCCTGATCCGCCACCTCCGCAGCGATCACGTTGATACCCCGGTCATCGTCCTGAGCGCGAAACGTTCCGTTGACGACCGGGTGGAGTGCCTCCGGTGCGGGGCGGACGATTACGTCGGCAAACCGTTCGCTTTTTCCGAGTTGCTCGCCCGCCTGCAGGCGGTCCTGCGCCGGGCGCGCGGGACGGCGGAGGCGAGCCTCGTCGACATGGGCGACCTGCTGCTCGACCGCCTGACGCGCGAAGTCACCCGCGCGGGAAGGAAGATCGAGCTTCAACCCCGGGAGTTTTCGCTGCTGGAACTCCTAATGCTCCACCCCGGCAAGGTCCTTTCGAAGACGTACCTCCTGGAACGTCTCTGGGATTACAGCTTCGACCCGCAGACCAACGTGGTCGACGTGCTGGTCTGCCGCCTGCGCAACAAGATCGACAAGGATTTCCCCGGCAAGCTGATCCATACGATGCGCGGCGTCGGCTATGTCATGAAGATCGAATGAAGCGGCTCTCCCCGAAGGCGCTTTTGCGGCCGTTGTTGGACGCTTTCAGGGTCGTCCGGCGCGGCCCCTACACCGTCGGCTACCGGTTGACCCTCTGGTACTCGATCATTTTCGTCTTAGGTTCGCTGACGGTCTTTGGCGTCGCCTATTTTGCCTTCGGCCACCTCATCGACGAGCAGACCCGCGATTCGATCAGCTTTCGGCTCCACCAGTTTGCCCGGGAATACCAGCGCGGCGGCACCCCGGCGGTCATCGAGCTTTGCCGGGTGCGGCGGGGAAGCGCCCAGCAGCCTTTTTTTGTCCGGATCGCCACCCCTGACAACCGGACGCTCTTTGTCCGCGACGCCGAGGATTGGTCGGAATTCCCCCCTGAACAGGTCCGCTCCGTCTCCGACGGCAGGAACATCGCCTGGCAGGTGGTCAAGGGAGTGGAGGGAAGCTCGATGCAGCTCGCCTCGTGGCACGCCGGCGACGGGGTGACGATCCAGGTTGGCCGCGTGCTGGAAAACCGCTTCGAACTGCTCGACCGCTTTCAGCAGCTCCTGATCGCGATGGCCGGGTTTGTCATCCTCGTCGGCGTCGGCGGGGGAGCCGCCGTGGTCTACCGCGCCTTGCGCCCGGTGCGGCAGTTGACCGAAACGGTCGACTCCCTTTTAAGCGAGGGGAGTTTCTCCACCCGCGTCCCGTCGCGCGGCACCGGCGATGAAATCGACGAACTGGTCGAATGCCTCAACCAGATGCTCGACAAGATCGAACTGCTGGTCCGCGGCATGCGCGACAGCCTTGACAACGTCGCCCACGACCTGCGCACCCCGATGACCCGCCTGCGCAACATGGCGACCGAAGCGCTTGAGCACGACTACGACAAAAAAGAGTGCCAGGAAGCGCTCGGCGACTGCCTGGAGGAGTCCGAGCGGGTGCTGATGATGCTCTCGACCCTGATGGACATCGCCGAGGCGGAAACCGGCGTCGTCCGTCTCCGGCGCGAACCGGTCGATGTCGGCGAACTGGTGGCCCAGATGGTCGACCTCTACCAGCACGTCGCGGAGGAACGCCAGATCACCCTCGAAATCAACGTCGCCCCCGGGCTTGTCCTCAACGGGGATGCGGGCCGCCTCCAGCGCGCGCTCGGCAACCTGCTCGACAACGCGCTCAAGTACACCCGCCGGGGAGGGCGTGTCGTCCTTTCCGCCTCGGGGCAGGGGAATCTCGTCACGATCGAAGTCGCCGATAACGGCGTCGGCATCCCGCCCGAGGAACTCGCCCGCATCTGGGAGAGGCTCTACCGGGTTGACAAAAGCCGGTCGCAACGGGGGCTGGGGTTGGGTTTGAGCTTCGTCAAGGCGATCATCGAAGCCCACCGGGGGACCGTCCACGTCATCAGTGAGCCGGAGAAGGGTTCGTGTTTTATTGTCCGGTTTCCCGTGATCAGGCATTCTCTGCGGAGAGGATAATGGACACCATGCAATACGATCCACGCGAGTACCAGATCCACATCCGTTGCTCGCCGGTCGAAGGCGATCGATGCTACGTGGCGCAAGTGGTGGAGTGGCCCGGGATCATGGCCCACGGCGATACACGGGAGGCGGCTGCCCGGGAAATTCAGATCGCTCTTGAAGGCGCGTTGGAACTCGCAAAAGAAACGGGCGCAATGACTCCTCCCTTGTCCCTTGTTCACGCGGAAAGCAACCTGAAAGGTTGCCAGCGGGGCAGCCGGGGGTAAGCGCAGGAGCGCGCCACCCCCGGAAAACCGATGAGAGGGAAATCGACCCCGAACGGGGTCGCAGAAACACGGCGTTTTCTCGTCTGCGACCCACTTGGGGGTCGGTGGGAGTGAATACTCATCGTCCGGGGGTGTCGCTACGCTCAACCCCCGGCTGGCCCGCTGTAAACCCTCCGGGTTATTCCTTTTGCTTATACCACTTTTTCAATCCCACCTGCGGCCCCCCCGGCACCTTTTCATTACCAATTTGTAATGTTCACGAAAGGCTGAGGCAATGTAAGGGGGGCATGTTGTGGGACGACTTTATGAAAAAGACGATCCCGCTACTTTTCGATCCGTTTCCGTTCCCGGGCAGCCGGGGGGGAAGACCTTCCGCTTCGGACCTTTCTTCTTCAAAAGCCAACGCCCTTTGCCCGGGCCAATCCGGCGAACCCGCCCAGCGGCGGATCGCCATGATCTCCACCCACGGCTACGTGGCCGCCAACCCTCCGCTCGGCGCGGCCGACACCGGCGGGCAGGTGGTCTATGTGCTCGAACTTTCCAAGAAACTCGCCCAGCTCGGCTACACCGTCGACATCTGGACGCGCCGGTTTGAGGACCAGCCGGAGATCGACGTGATCAACGAACAGGTACGGGTCCTGCGCGTCCCGTGCGGCGGCGGCGACTTCATCCCAAAGGAATACCTGCACGAATCAATGGACGAATGGCACGCCAACGCACTGGCGTACATCCGTCGCCACCGGCTTTCCTACGAATTCATCAACAGCCATTACTGGGACGCCGGGGTCGGCGGCCGGAAACTCGCCGACTCGCTCGGCATCCCCCACCTTCATACGCCCCACTCGCTCGGCATCTGGAAGATGCGGCAGATGGAGGCCGATTTCGCCGGGGACAGCGTTGACTTTGAGGAGCTTTACAACTTCACCGTCCGCAATCGGGAGGAAAAACGGCTCTACGGGCAGGTCCAGTCGGTCATCGCGACCACCCCGGTCCAGATCGACATGCTCGTGCGCGATTACGATGTCTCCGCCGCGCGGATCGCGATGGTCACCCCCGGTTATGACGACACCCGGTTTTTCCCGATCAGCGGGGCGAGCCGCGATGCCATCCGCGAACGGCTCGGCTTCAAGGGAAAGGTGATCCTCGCACTCGGCCGCCTCGCCCGCAACAAGGGGTACGATCTTCTCATCCAGGGGTTTGCGGAAGTCGCCGCCCGCGTGCCCGATGCCACGCTCCATCTCGCCGCAGGGGGCGAAGCGTGTGGCGACGACGAACGCGAACTGCTGAAAACCTACCGGGAACTCGCCGCAAGCCTCGACCTTGCCGACCGGGTGGTCTTTTCCGGGTTCATCCCTGAAGAGGAGCTTCCCGATGTCTACCGCGCCGCCGATCTCTTTGTTTTAAGCAGCCGGTACGAACCGTTTGGGATGACTGCGGTCGAAGCGATGGCGAGCGGCACCCCCGTCGTCGCCACCACCCACGGCGGGCTCTGGCGCGTCCTCCGCTTCGGCGTCGACGGCCTCTACGCCGACCCGTTTGACGCGCTCGACCTCGGGATCACCATGAGCAAACCGCTGATCCACCCCGGCCTGCATCGCCGCCTCTCGCGTTTCGGCTCCGAAGCGGCCCGCCAGTCGTTTACCTGGAGCGGCGTCGCGCAGCAGTTGATCCGCGCGGTCGAACAGAGCGACGGCGCACCCTCCGACGACGAATCGGGGGAAAGCTTTCTCTGCGAAGGCGCCGAAACCCGCAGCCCGGATCGGGAACTTGACGCGATTTCCCGGTGATGCGCCTTTTCTCAACCGACCTCGACGGCACCCTCCTCGGCAACCCGGAAGCGACCCAGCGCTTCCGCAAACATTGGCACCGGATTCCCTCAAGGGTCCGCCCCGTGCTGGTCTACAACTCGGGCCGGATGGTGGCCGACATCCAGCGGCTCATCGCCGAAGGCGAACTCGATACGCCCGATTACCTGATCGGCGGCATCGGCACGGAGATCTTCGACGTCAAGGCGGGCCATCCGCTCGACGAGTTCAACCGCTTTTTCGACGAAGGGTGGGATCTCGACCTGATCGAAGAGATCGTCAGCCGCCACCGGGGGGTGGAGCGCCAGCCGCCCGATTTCCTGCATCCCTACAAATCGAGCTGGTATCTTCACCGCGCCACGCCGGAGATGATCGTTGAACTGGAGGGGAAACTGGCCGCCGTCGGGCTCGACGTCAATGTCATCTACTCCAGCCAGCGCGATCTCGACGTTCTCCCCGCCCGGGCCAACAAGGGGAACGCCCTGGCGTGGCTCTGCCGCAGGCTGGAGATCCCCCTCTCGGAAGTGCTCGTCGCGGGCGATACCGCGAACGACACCAGCATGTTCCTGCTGCCGGCCGTGCGCGGGATCGCCGTGGAAAACGCCCAGCCACAGCTTTACCAGGAGATCGTCGATTTTCCCGTCTACCACTCCACCACCGTTCTGGCCGACGGGGTGATCGAAGGGCTGGTTCACTTCGGCGTCGGCGAGCCGGAAGGGCCGGAGAGCGACGAAATCCTCCTCGCCGCCGAGCCGCCGCAGCCGCGCGGGTTTTACGACAGCCGTGCCGGGGCACGCCTTGAAGAGGAGGAACTGGCGACGATCCGCACCGGCTACGAACACGCCATCGACGCCCTGCGGCGCAACATCACGCCGCTCGGGTTCTCCGCCTGCTCGCTCAACGACAACGTCAACGCCGGGACCAGCGCCAACTACCGGAGCGTCTGGGCGAGGGACGGCGCGATCACGCTCATGTCGTCGCTGGAACTGGAAATGGATGAAGTGCGCCAGGCCGCGAAGGCGACCTTGTGTACCCTGCTTGATGCTGTTTCAGACGCCGGGCAGATCCCGAGCAACGTCCGGATCGACGACGGCACGCCCGACTATTCCGGCGTCGGCGGCATCTGTTCGCTCGACGGCGGACTCTGGATCATCATGGCGTTTTACCATTACGTCCGGGTGACGGGCGACACCGCCCTGCTCGAGCAGTATGCCGGGACGCTGCAACGGGCGATGGACTGGCTGACCGCGCACGACAGCAACAACGACGGGTTGCTCGAAATCCCCGAAGCGGGCGACTGGACCGACCTCTTTGGCCGCAGCTACAACGTCCTCTACGACGAAGTCCTCTGGTACCGCGCCAATGTCTGCTACGGCCGCCTGCTGGAACTCCGGCACCAGTACCAGCGCGCCTCCCATTACCTGAGCCGCTCGCAATTTATCCGGGGGGAGATCCTTGCCAACTTTTGGCCTTCCACCCGGCTTGACCCCGATGTCCGCGCGCAGCTCTCCTTTGCCGACCAGCAGTTTTCGCTGGGCGACACGCCGTTTCTGATCTCGCAGATCTCGCCCTTCAGCTTCAGTTGGCGGTGCGATGTCTTCGGCAACATCCTCGCGTTCCTGACCAACATCCTCGATGTCGATCGCGCGCGGATGGTCTTCAAGTTCCTGTGGGGCGTCGGCGTCAACGAGCCGTGGCCGGTCGCCAACCTCTACCCGCCGGTTCATTCCGGCGATGCGGAGTGGCGTTCCTATTACACCGTCAACCTGCTCAACCTCCCGCACCATTACCACAATGGCGGCATCTGGCCGTTCATCGGCGGGATGTGGGTCCGCTTCATCTATCGCCTCGGCTACAGCGATCTCGCCATGAGGGAGCTTTACCGGCTGGCGGAACTCAACCGCCTCGGGCGCGACGGGGAGTGGGAATTCAACGAATGGATTCACGGCCGCACCGGCCGCCCGATGGGCAAACGCTTCCAGGCATGGTCAGCCGCCGCCTACATCCGCGCGTGTCGCGAGTTGGGCGTGATCAACGGGGCTTGAAGGCGGTTGAAACGGAGGTCCGCCCAGCGCTAAAACTCCCGCTGTAGCAGGTAATCCGCGAGTCCCCGCAAGGTATCTCCCCGTTTCCCGAACGGCGCGAGGGCATCCAGTGCCGCCTTGGTGAGGCGATGGGCTTCCTTGCGTGATTTTTCCAGTCCCAGAAGGCTCGGGTAGGTCGCCTTTTGTGCGGTGAGATCCTTTCCTGCGCTTTTGCCGAGTTTTTCACTCGTCTGTGTGACATCAAGGATGTCGTCGATCACCTGGAACGCCAGGCCGAGGCTGCTGCCAAAGGTGGTCAGCGCTTCGAGCTTGGCGGGGGTGGCATCGGCGCTCATCGCTCCGAGGCGGAGGGCGGAGGTGAGGAGCGCTGCGGTCTTGGCCTGGTGGATGAACTTCAACTCCCGGGCGGTGATCGCCTTTCCTTCGCCCTCGAGATCGGCTACCTGCCCGGCAATGAGCCAACGGCTCCCCGAGGCATGGGAGAGTTCGCGCACCAGTGCCGCCACCGGGTAACGCGGGGTGCCGGGGCAGCCGGAGAGGATTTCAAAGGCGAGGGTCAACAAGGCGTCTCCGGCCAGAATGGCGATCCCTTCACCGAAAACCTTGTGGCTGGTCGGGCGACCCCGGCGGAAATCGTCGTTGTCCATGCTCGGCAGGTCGTCGTGAATGAGCGAGTAGGTATGAATGCACTCCACGGCGGAGGCAACCGGCAGGGCGGTTTCCACATCCGCGCCACACGCTTCGGCGGCGGCAATGGCGAGAATCGGCCGCAACCGCTTGCCCCCGGCGAAAAGGGAGTAGCGCATCGCCTTGTGAAGCGTGGCCGGCTTGACTCTGGCAGCGGGAAGAAAATGATCGAGAGCCGTATCGACGGCGGCGCTTTTTGTAGTAAGATAATCGTGCAAACTCATCAGGGAAGGGGAGTTATCGGGGAGGGGAAACCTCCTGGCAAGCCCCGATCTTTGGTTGCGGGAAGGAGAGGGAGCAAGGAAAAAGAGAGAACGAAAGCTTCCCGGTGAGCAAGGAAGTTGCTAAGTTTTTTCTTTCAACCGGTTGAAAAAGCGCGGCACCAGAGGAAAAGGTGTCTGTAAACCTTGGTCGGGACGCAGGCCCGGAAAAGGTTCCAACAGGGAAGGTTCTGGTAACCGGACCGGTTTTCGGAACCCTGAGGGGGCTTCACCAGCCTTCAAGCCTTGTGAGACCGGAAGCACCTTTTGCAGTCAGTCAGTTTATTTTATGAAAGAAAGAATCAAGGAGTCAGGCAAAGCCAGTTTATGGGATTTTTTGATCGTCATCATGGTGGTCGGCATTCTTTACCTCGGTTACGCCCGCGGCCTGGCGGATCATTTTCTCGCGCCGCAATACCAGTCGACCACCCTGCTGGGACGCAAGGCCGCAACGGATGACGACAACGCTCCGGTGACCCGGCCCGGCAGCGCGCCCAACGAGGTCGCCGGTTCGTGGGGAGCTTCGGACGGGGGAAATTC
>DATMFV010000070.1:0-40924 GCA_035555975.1 Chthoniobacteraceae bacterium | reverse complement strand
GGGCTTCGTTGGGGATGAGGTTTGTGTTGGCGCGGCCATCGTCAATGGAGGCGGGGCCAGCGTCGGTGCCAGACTCGCGCCATTTTAATTCTCCCTCATCTGTAGGCGGAATGTATAGCGGCACCTGTAGAGTCGGGTGGTGGCCGGCATAGATTGTGCTGTCAGAAGGGCAGAGGTCGCCGATTTCAGGACATTCGGCGGGGCCTGAAAGAAAGGGTTCAGGGTGGACGATTGCGGGTGTATAAGTTCCGACAATGCCCAATATATTCACGCCCTCCGCAATATTTTCAGGAATAAAATCGGGGTCGTTGGCGGCGCGGGTGCGCTCTAAGATACATTTGTCGGCGGTATTGTCGGTGCAGGCGGTAAGGCCGGCGGCGGCGATGGCGGTATCGACATAGTCTTTGTTGGCGGCTTGGGCGGGGGTGGTGGGGGTTTCGACGTTGAAGGTGGCGACCCATTGGCTGTTATTGTCGTTGCAGCTTAAAACATAGGCCCCTGCCCCTTCGGAATTGGCGTTTATGCGGGTTGCCCCCTTGGCGGTGCAGGGATCGCCGGGGGCGGTGTCGGTGCCGACCAACTGCGCCCCTGCTGGTGGGGGAGTCATAAGGGGGATAACCAGCAGGGACAGGCAGACGGCCTTGAGGATAGAACAGCTCGTGATTTTACTACTCATCACGGCCTCCTGGCTCTTGCGACTCGGGAGAGATTAGCTTTTCGACATGGGCCGAACCCGTATCAACAAGAGTCGTGCCATAAACAATGCTTTCTACGACATGCAGACCATCGCGATTGATTTGCACGACTGGTTTATTATCTATTATAAAATTGATTGAACCATTTTTCTGGTTGGTTTCGATACGTACATGGTCGCTGGATTCTCTGGAATCTGCCACGGCAGAAGATGAAATAGCCCACATAGAGAAAATGAATAAAAGAACAAATCGACGCATAACATCCCTCATTTTCAAACTGAAAAAACGGCCACCAGAATTTCTTCTGGTAACCGGGGGTTCATAACCGTTATCATCAAAAACGGCGCGGCAATCTTTAAGCCGAAGCCATTGGACATGCATTGCCGCCCCCCGGTCGTAAAACCGAGAAGCGACATCCTTGGTGCCACTCCTATAATAATGAAGACAGCACCAGTTACGGCTGATGCCAGCCGTGATGATACGGGGTTATGAAGCCCCAGAGTCAGAAAATCCGACTCCTGATTAAGGATAGCATGCTATTTGTATTCACAGCAAACTTGAACTATACCGAATGTCGTAATATAGGAATATATTGATATTTTATATGTTTCATGGTATAGAGTGTTCATTCATTGGGAGAAGTGCGTCTTCATCGCCGTTTATGACTTAGGGTCGTAAGCGGCTTTTTGCGTTTTAGATACGCCATTCAATTCCTGCCTTCCCCCATTTTTTCACACAGCAAAAAAGGAGATGCGGCATGGCCGAGAAAAGCCCATGGAAAAAGGGCGACCTCAAATTCGTTTATGAACGCGTTACGGATCAAATCATTCAACGGCTCGAAGAAGGCGTAGTGCCGTGGCACACGCCCCACATGGCAACCGTCGGGTTTCCTAAGAACTTCCTATCAGGCAAAACCTATCGGGGAATCAATGTCATGTTACTTGCCATGGGCGGATATATTTCCCCGTGGTTCCTGACCTACAAGCAAGCACAAGAGCGCGGCGGCAATGTCCGCCGAGGCGAGAAAGGCTACTTGGTTGTGAAGTTCGGTATGTACGCCAAAGAAGCCGACGATGGCTCTGAGCATCAGCGCAAATATCTCCGGCAATATACGGTTTTCAATGCCTCCCAGATAGGCGGTGTAGATTTCCCAGAGCCATCGCGTCCTGCCTTTTTGCCAGATCAACGCACGGAAGCCGCCCAAAGCATCATCGAGAACATGCCCAACCCACCCGTCATTTATGAAGGGCGCATCGCGCAAACTTGCTACAATCCGGCGACCGATTGCATCGACATACCGAACCGCTCTTACTTTGAAAGCGAGCCTCGTTTCTACAAGAGCCTCTTTCATGAAGTCGTTCATGCGACAGGGGCAGCCAAACGGTTAGCTCGAAAGACCCTGCTCGACAATCGCGGTATCTCGGTGTCGGACAAAACCATCTATTCCCAAGAGGAACTGGTAGCTGAAATCGGAGCGGCCTTCCTTTGCGCCCATGCCGGGATCGTTATCGACGAGCATGTAAACTCGGCGGCTTATATCCAGTCGTGGCTGACCGTGCTCAAGAGCAAAAGCAACAGGCGCTGGATCGTCGATGCCGCTGGCTATGCACAGAAGGCCGTAGATTACATTTTGAAACTGGAACCATAAGGAGATAAAGAAATGGAACTATCCCGAAAAATGAAAGACCGTTATCTGCGTCTTCCTGAAGTCATTAAGAGATCGGGTTTAAGTCGTAGCGCCATCTATGCCGCAATCAAACAGAGCGAGTTTCCGCGTCAAATTTTATTAGGGAAGCGAAGTGTAGGATGGCTGGAAAGTGAAATCGACTTGTGGATGATGACGCGAAATAGAACTACCTGTTGATATTTGCATTTGGAATTGAATGAATGCCTATTGCATTTATCTGCTCTATTCTTTAGAATCCAACCTATCAAAGGCTTCGGGGTATTTTTAAGGGTATGGCCTCGACGGGGCATTGGAAACATATAGTTATTTCAATATGTTTTCATCGTGATGTTACTTCCTCCGTCTCCGGCAGCCACCCTTTCCAGTACCATCCCAGAACGTCCTAAAACACCCTTGAACTCCTTGCTGTGCAAGGCTTTCATCATCCAGAATGGTTTAGGACCGTTTCACCGAAGCCTGTCAATTTAGGGGTATCTTTCGGGGTATCAATATAGGATTATATACCCATACCCCATTTTTCGGCTATGGAGGGCAGAAATGAAGCTAACAGATCGATTTGTCAAAACAGTAAAACCCAAGGAAAAAGCATATAAGTTAACGGATGGAGGAGGTCTCTATTTGCAGGTGCAGCCCAACGGCTCGAAGCTTTGGCGCTTGAGGTATTACTTTCTTGGAAAGGAAAAGCTCCTTTCCATCGGAAGTTATCCGACGGTGACGCTGGCGGAGGCCCGCGCTAAACGCGAGGAGGTTAAAAAGCTTCTGGTCAACGGCCATGATCCGGCAGTGCAGAAACGCGAGGAAAAGCGGGAAGCCATCCGCAAGGCCGCGAATACCTTCGAGGCCCTTGCCCGCGAATGGCACGAGAAACAGAAGGATCAATGGACACCAAACCATGCCAGTTGCGTTATGCGGCGGTTGGAGGCCAATGTCTTTCCTCATATCGGTAGCCGTCTGGTTCAGGAGATTGACGCTCTGGAGTTACTGGAATGCGTCTTACGCCGGATTGAGAAACGCGGTGCCAATGAGGTTGCCGCGCGGGTGAAGCAAATCTGCGGGCAGGTTTTCCGGTACGGCATCGTTACGGGCCGCTGCCAGCGCGACCCGTCCTTTGACCTGAAAGATGCCCTGAAAAAGGCACGCGGCAGCCATTATGCCGCTCTCGACATTAAAGAGATGCCGGAGTTTTTGGCGGCATTGGAGCGTAATGATGCCCGCTTGTTCGGACGCACGCGGCGGGGTATTCGCTTGCTCATGCTCTGTTTTACCCGTACATCCGAGCTGATTCGTGCGACCTGGGATGAGTTTGATCTTGAGAACGGCGTTTGGGAGATACCGGCGGAGCGCATGAAGATGCGCCGCCCCCACGTGGTGCCGCTCTCCCGTCAGGCGATTGAGATTCTCAGAGAGCAACAGCGCGAGACGGGTGATTTCAACACAAGATGGGTACTGCCCAGCCAGATCAAACCGCGTGATCCGATGTCGAATAACACGATTCTCTTCGCCATTGGCCGCATGGGGTATAAGGGGCGGATGACCGGCCACGGCTTCCGGGCCTTGGCGATGACGACCATTAAAGAGCGCCTCGGCTATCGCCATGAGGTGGTGGATCGGCAACTTGCCCATGCTCCCGTCAGCAAGGTGGATCGCGCCTATGACCGCGCCCAGTTTCTGGAGGAGCGCACCTTTATGATGCAAGACTGGGCCGATTATCTCGATCTCATTACGGAACGGGGTTCAGTGCCGCCGATTATACGGCAAAGCGACCAAGGGCCGCTTTCGCGTTTCCCTCATCCTGTGAGAATCGCTAACGCAAAAACTTGAACGTTAAACGCTTGGGGCTTTGCCCCTGGCGCACTTCGAAGCGTCTTCCGCCCAGCTTCCTCCACGCTTTGCGCTCCGTGCAGCCGGTTCCCCGCGAAGCCGCCCGCTCCGTTTGCACCCCCACTCTCGCCGAAAGGCAAGGGTTCAGATGAACCCCAAACCAAGGAGAAACGAGATGGAAACGAAATCTGATTTTGCCCCAACCGAACAACCCCGCATCTATGTTGCCTGTCTGGCAGCCTACAACAACGGAATCCTGCACGGCGCATGGATCGACGCCAATCAGGAGACATGGGCGATCCATGACGAGATTTCCGATATGCTCCGTGCATCGCCGATACCGAACGCGGAAGAATGGGCCATTCATGATTATGAAGGCTTTGAAGGCGTCAGGATTGCCGAATATGCGGGGATCGACGGCGTGGCAGGGATTGCCGCCTTCATTGCCGAGCATGGCAAGCTGGGTGCGGAACTGACCGCCTATTTCGGGAACCTTGAAGAAGCGCGGGAGGCGATGACGGATCGCTACCATGGTACATATTCCGACCTTGCAGACTATGTGCAGGACATTACGGAAGAATGTGTCGCGATCCCCGATAGCCTGCGCTTCTATATCGACTGGCAAGCCATGGCGCGGGACGCGGAGATTAGCGGCGATCTGTTCACTATCCAGACCGCCCATGATGAAATCCATGTATTTGCAGGAGGCTGAAATGGAGGCGCAGACATATTATTTTACATGGCGAGGCATCGAGATTGAAGTGACTTATACCCCGCTCAAATGGAAAACGATTGCTTATCTTGAAGTCCGGGCGGTCAGCCCGGAACGCGCCCCGCTTCCCATTACAGAAACAGGCTATCGCTCTCACTTCCACCAACCCGGCACCATTGAAAAGCCGGGCGGCGATGTCGTCGCGCAAGTGATCGCATGGCTGGATGAGGAAGCAAAATCACGCGCATGGAGAAGAAGGGAAGAAGCCGCTCGGCAACTCCCGCTCTTTTGAAACGCGAAGAAAAGGGGCGCGGTGCCGCCGGTCATACGGCAAAGCGACCCACGGGCCGCTTTCATACGCTACTAAAAGCGCTTCTCATTTTTCTTCACTCAACTTTTTTAGCCCCTCTCCGGAGGGGCTTTTTTCATTCTCGTTACGATTTCAGAAAGGAGCGTTTCATGGATCATGAACCGTTACGGGCCGCGTTGCGGTCTTCTATTCACCCTGTGGGCCGGAAGGCTCGCTGTGCTCGATATTTGCAGGGTAGCAAGATGTGGCTTTGTGTCCAAAGCCCCTCTTGGCAAGGAGGGCTGGCGGCCCTCCGTTGCATCCTCCCGCAGGGGGCGCACAGGGTGCTTTTTTCCGGCAGCCGCCGGATGAACGGGCGTTGCCCGTCGTTACTGGAGGTGACGCATGGCCGATAGACATTCATCACCCCGCCTCACACACACAATCAAGTTCCGCCTTGGCGAGGCGGATTATGACCGGTTGGCGCGGCAGGCGGAGGCGCATCATCTGCGCGTTAATGAATTTTCCCGCCAGATGGTCACGGGCCGTTCGGCGCAGATGGCGGGCGCTCCGGCACTTGATCCTGCCGTCGTCATCCCGCTTCAGGACATTGGAGTCCGGTTGCGCCAGATGCTGGGTGAAAACACCTGCCCGCCTGCTATGCGGGAGAGGATCGGCGGACTGTGCCAGTCTATCGAGCGGTTGATTGACCACGCGATTGCGGGAGGGCCTGCATCATGGTTCCGGTAATTGCTTCCAACGGCGCGAGCTTTCGCGGGGCGTTCCTTTATTATTGCCATGATCGGGGTGCGGAGACGACGGAGCGCGTCTCATGGTCACAGACCATCAACATGCTGACCGACTCCGTGGCGAAGGCATGGAAGGTCATGGCCTATACCGCCCAGCACCAAAACCGCCTCAAAGAGGTATCCGGCCAGAAAGCCACGGGTGCGAAGCTAAAAAAGCCCGTGTTCGCTTTTTCCCTTTCATGGGCGCCGGAGGAACGTCCGGAACAATCCGTCATGCTCGCCGCTGCAAAGTGCTGCCTTGAGATGTTGGGGCTGGCGGAGCATCAGGCCATTGTCGTCGCGCATAACGATCAAACTCACCGCCATGTCCATATCATTGCCAACACTGTTCACCCTCTAACCGGACTCGTGGCCAAACTTAAACACACCAAGCGCAAGCTTTCCGACTTCGCCCTTCAATACGAGAGGGAGAATGGCAAGATTTTCTGTAAACGCCGCGAGGAGAACAAGCGCGCGCGGGAACAGGGCAAGCCGACCCGCTACAGTGATTCTCATTTACAGGAGGCATGGGATCGTACCCGCACCGGCGCGGCATTCCGCACTTATCTTGAAGAGCGGGGGTATCGGCTGGCGCAGGGCCGGAAGAGGATCGTGGTGGTTGATCCCTACGGGAAAGTCCACAACCCGACACGGCTCTTGAAGAATGTCCGTGCGGCTGATTTACAGGCACGGCTGGCTGATCTTGACCTGACGCGCCTGCCAACCGTGGAGGCGCTGGAGAAGAAACCGCCAAAAGAGACGCAGCGCGCGGCGCGCCAGCCCGTACAACCTGTGGCGGATATACCCGCTCCTGTTGCAGCGGTGCAGGATGAATCCGCCGTGCGGCATGCGCTCAAGGTGGAGGGTATGATGGTGCGACAGCGTGAGGAGCGCCGTCAGTTGGTTGCCGACCGTGGCCGTGTTCTGGATGAAACAAAAGAGCGCCTGATTGCGTATTACCGGCTTCGTGAGCAGAAGAAGGCGTTGATCGCCCTGAATAAGAAGATCAAAAAAGCACGGTGGTGGCAGAAGCTGGTTGGCAGCACCAAGAATGACCAACGCCGCTTTACGGAATCGTTACAAGGCTACAAGAATGCCGTCGGGCGGTATTGGGAGCAGGTTGGCACGGTACGACGGGAGACACAGCAGGCCCTTGTCATGCTGGAACGTACACACGAGCGTGAACAGAACCGTGTTGCGCTGGCTTACCTTATTCAGACCGAGCGGGAACAAGATCGCGATGATGGCCGACAGGTTTCCGAGAACCAGAAACGGCGTGGCCGATTCCGCAGCAAACGTCCGCGCAATGACCTGGATTTCGAGCGCTGAAAAAATAATTGCCGTTCCACCGGATAAGGCGCGGCTGAATTTCGTTCCCTTCAGCGAACGCCCTCGCAATGATGATAAACGTGAACACAGCCCCTTCGTCGGATCAATCCGTTAACGATGAGTTTGACCGGAGAATGGCCGCCGTCATGCAAGCGGTGGACGATCATCATGCCTATCTTCAGGATTATCTTTTCCGTCTTACCCGCCACTGGCAGGACGCCGAGAATCTTTTGCAGGACCTCTGGGTTTACGTCCTTCATCATTTTGAGGAAGAGAAGATCGGCTCCCTGCCGCTGCTACGACTCAAGGCGCGGCATCTTTTCATCGACCATTATCGCCGCCTTGTCCGGCGTGGAGAGATGATTTCCGATACGTTACCGGACGTCCCCGCGCCACAGGGCAAAGCGCATTCTTTTTCCGATGCCGGAGAAACCGCCATGCGAGAACGGTTTTGGGCCAATTATCCCGGCATTGACCTGACCGACCTTCAAAAAGAGGCGCTCTGGCTGCATGCCCGTTACGGCTACACCGTGAAGGAGATCAAGACGCTCATCGCCGTACCCTCCTCGACGGTGGGCGATTGGCTCGTCCTTGCGCGCAGACGCATCGCCGAATTTATCGACGCCCACAGCTAAACCCTATGAAACCGCAATCATCCCGCTTTGATCCCAACGAAGTTGACAGGCTTATTGCCAAATTTGGCGAAAAGCCTGCCGAGAATACCCGCCAGACGCTTGAGCGCGAACTGCTCAAGCAGAAGGAGCGATTCATCCGCTCCCAGACCCCGCCAACCCGTCACCATACCCGCGACGACAGTCACGAACGGTGAGAATCGTCTTTTCGATTGACCATGAACGCCCCTCTTACCGTTGAACTGCGCTTGCCGGAGGAACAACTTCACGTGCTGGCCGCACTCATTGCCAGGAATGTCGGCAAAACGCGCTCGAAACCCTACACCGTGGCCGAGGCGGCACACCGTACCGGCCAAAGTGAAAAGACCATCCGGCGACATATTGAGGCAGGCCGCCTCTCCCGGATACCGCATATCCATCGCACGCTGATCCCACCGGCGGCGCTGGAGCGTTATATCAACGGCAAACACACTGAATGAAGAAAGGGGCGGCTCACACCGCCCCTTTCTCATTTCAGCTTTCTCGCGCTTTCCTTACTGTGTTCGTCGCGAATGTGGGAATAGGTGCGGATTAGTAGCGCACCGCCATCCTTATGCCCCAGCCACTTTGCCACGGTGGGAATGTCCACACCCGATTCAATCGCAAAGGTGGCAAAGAAGTGCCGCAGATCGTGCAGGCGCAAATGCGGCACGCCCAGACGCTGGCAGGCATTCCCAAGCGCAATGCGCGGGCTTTGCATGGTAAAAACCGGCCCTGTTGCGTCTTCATGACGCAGGGGCTCCAAAACCTTCCGCAGCGGCTCAAAGATCGGCAAACGTCTTTGCCCCGCGCCTTTCGTGCCGCTAACACCGCCATTAAACGTAATCCATTCGTCGGAAACATTCTCCCACGTCAGGGCCTTGGCCTGCCCGTGGCGGCATCCCGCATAGGCGAGAAAGCCGATATAAGCCGCCGCTTCCTTGGAAGCGCGTTTCTTCTGGCTCGCCACCGATTCAATGATCTGGTCGATCAATTCCCGCGAAGGAATCGTCAGGTTTGTTGGCAGGATTTTGACCCGCTTCAAATCCCTGGCCGGATCGTCGATCCGCAAGCCACATTCCACCAAAAGCGCCGTCATCCGCCGCGCCATCGAAAGGATGTTATTGGCGCGTTGGGAGGCATATTTTGCGGAAACCTTTTTCCACCATGCCGCCATCGCCCCCGCCGTCCAGTTTTTGGCGGGGGTGCTGCGCGGCATCGTCTTGCGGAGAATCTCGATGATCGCCTCGTAATAGGCTACCGTCGGCTCTTCGAGATGCGCCCCTTTCAGAACCCGATCCGCCACGACAGTGATCGCGTCGCCCAGCGTCCGAATCCCCGCCGTCTCCGCTTGTACCGCCGCCGCCCGCAAGGCCGTCAACTTGTCGTCCCGTTGGAGCTTCGCCACTCTCAGGGTTTTGGCCTCCAGCTTGACCCGAATGATCTTGCCTGCGACCTTGGCGCGGAGGTAATAACTCCCACTGACGTGACGCACCAAATTCTCACCAACCTGCTTCCATTTGCTGACATCGCCCGTTTTCACAAGGCGATGGTAAGCTTTGCGGCACCGTTGGCAAGCTTCAAGGTGGTCAACAGCGGTGGTCAACGGGCTGATTTCGCAGGAAATTTTTCTGCGCAACTCCCTGCAAATCAACAATTTAGGGCCTATAGCTCAGCGGTTAGAGCAGGGGACTCATAATCCCTTGGTCCCTGGTTCGAATCCAGGTGGGCCCATTGACTTTGGCGCTTCTTTTGCTCCCTCCCGGGCAACGCGGGAGTTGTCACCTGCCGGTTTCTTCGCTTGAATGCCCGGGAAGTTCCCATCATGCAAGAGACCATCGCCGCCGTATCGACCCCGTTTGGAGAAGGCGCCATCGCCATGCTCCGGATGAGCGGGCCGGAGGCGTTTGCCATTGCCGACCGGTTTTTTCGTTCCCGGCATGGGAGCGTGGCGGAGATCCCCGCGCGTTATGCCCAGTTCGGGCGGGTGGTGGATGGCGAGGGGCGCGTGCTCGACGAAGTGGTCCTGACGCCCTTCCACCCTCCGGCGAGTTATACCGGCGAGGCGATGGTGGAGATCACCTGCCACGGCGGTATCCTGATCACCCGGCGTTTGCTCGATCTCCTGCTCGAACACGGGGCGCGCCCGGCCCGCGGGGGGGAGTTCACCCAGCGCGCTTTCCTGAACGGGCGGATGGACCTCACGCAGGCCGAGGCGGTGATGGATCTCATCAAGGCGCAGACCGATCTTGCCCTCCGCGCCGCGACCGAGCAGCTCGAGGGGCGGCTCGGAGCCGAAGCGGGCGAACTCCGCGAAGGGCTGCTGGAACTGCTCGCTCATCTTGAAGCCTACATCGATTTTCCGGAGGAGGATATCGACCCCGAAACCGGGGAGCACCTTCTCGCACGCCTCGCGCAGGCCGAAACCCGTGTCTCCCGGCTCCTCGGCACCGCCGAACAGGGCCGCGTCCTGCGCGAAGGGGTCCGGACGGTGATCTACGGCGCGCCCAACGTCGGCAAATCAAGCCTGCTCAACCGCCTGCTCGGCTACGAACGGGCGATCGTCAGCGATCTGCCGGGGACCACGCGCGACTCCATCGAAGAGGTGATCAACCTCCACGGCATCCCGGTGCGGCTCGTCGATACCGCCGGGGTGCGCTCTTCGGATGATCTCGTGGAACGCGAAGGGATCGCCCGCACGCTGCGGCACTTGGAGCGGGCCGACCTCGTCCTGCATCTGCTGGATGCGAGCCAGCCAAGGTCGGCACAGGTGGAGAGCGATCCGGCGCACCTCCTCGTCCTCAACAAGATCGACCTCGGGGAAGACCCGTCGTGGCTCGGCGCGGAGGCGGTCCGCCTCTCGTGCGGCACGGGGGAGGGGATGGAGCGGCTGGCCGATGCGGTCTTCCAGCGCGTCATGGGCGGCGGAGCCATCGGCAGCGACTTTACCGTGGCGATCAACGCCCGGCACCAGGCATGTCTCAAGACGGCCCGCACCCATCTGCTCACCGCCCGGGGCGGCCTGGAAAGCGGCCTTTCCGCCGAGTGGATCGCGATTGATGTCCGCGAGGCGCTGGAGGCGATCGGCGAGATCGTCGGCCGGGTCGATACCGAAGAACTGCTTGGAAAAATCTTCTCCACCTTTTGTCTTGGAAAATGAAACCTCTCTCCCTCCTTCTCGTCGCCATGATGGCCATCCCCGCCGGTCTCTTTGCCTCCGCCACGACCGATAACCTCCTGCTCAACGGAGAGTTCGGCTTCAGTTCGTTTTCCGCTTCGCGCGGTAGTCGCCGCTCGGTCCCTTCCAGCGGTTCGGTGCCGTACTGGGACCAGGCGGCGTACGGCGACGCAGAGGTCGTCCGCGCTCCGGCCAACGACGTGTTCCGCCCCGCCTTTCCCGTGGATGGCGTGGTGCGGCTCCAGCCCGGCAAATCGCTCCGCCAGCTCGTTCTCCTGTCCGAAGCCGGTCTCGATCCGGGCGACACGGTTTCATTGAGCGTACACGGCCACCAGAAAACCGGCGGAGCGCTCCATGCGGCGATCGTCGCACGGCAGACCGACAGCGAAGAGGGGGAATGGAGCCCGAAGGATTTCGGGCAGAGCGACACCCGTACATTTGCCAAGGTGGCGCGGGGTGAATTGATCCCCGTCCCGATGGCGCAAGCGCCCTCCGCCGGAGCCGCCGGCGAGTTTCTGCTGACGCTCGAAGGGATCAAGGTGCCCGGGATTTTCCCGGACTCGCCCGAAGCGGACGGCCCCGGGCGGCGGCCTTTGACGGTCGGGGTCGAAGTGGTCTTCACCAACACATCGCAGGAGGAACTCTGGATCTACGCCCCGACGCTGGTCCGGGGCGGGAAGGCGGCCCCGCGCGCCGTGGCCGGGCGGCCCCTTTCCGACGCCTACCGGCACCTGCCGCGGACGATCAGCAAACTGCGCCGGGGCGAGCCGCTGCACGTGATCGTCATGGGCTCGAGCATCGACCGCGCCAGCGCCAACCCGCCGCAGTACCGTTACGACGAAGACCCCGCCTCGCCGACCTTCAAGCAACCGCTCTCCAAGGCGGATCGCCTCTTTAGCGGCGAGGAAATCGGCCAGCCGGAACTGACGCCGTATTTCGGCTGGTGGCAGCATTACTGGAGCTATGGCGGGCGGCTCAAGCAAAGCCTGATGCGCCGGTTCGACTACCGGCCCGACCAGCTTCTCTTCAACTTCATGGCGGCGGACGGCTCGTCGATCGGCGAATCGCACTCCGCGCTGGCCGAATGGTCGGAACTGACCCATCCACCCGATCCGGGCAGGAACGGACACCAGGAAGGGCAGAGCTGGCAGGAGCTTTACCCCGAACTTTTCGCCCGCCCCGAGGGGCCGCGCCCCGATCTGGTGATCTTCGGCAGCGGCGCCAACGAAAAGATCGACGGCATGGAAGAGGTGGCCGCGTTTGAAGGGGCGATCCGCTGGTTCCAGCGCCACTACCCCGGCGTCGAATTTGTTTTTGCCATGTGGAATCGCAATGAAGCGTACTCCCGCAACGCTTCGATGATCAAAGAGCTTGCCCTGCGCTACGGCATCCCGCGCATGGATGTCGACCGGGGGCTCCACCTCACCGCGCGTCACATCGGCACCACGTTCAACACCCCCAAGGACGGCCACCCGCAGGCCGCAGCGCATGCGCTCTGGAGCCGTGAACTGGAGCGGGCCTTCATGCCGGTTGACCCGATCATCGCCGGGATTCCACAGGCCTGCCTGCCGGAGCGGCTTTCGCCGTTCACGATCGGCTGGGAAGGCGAAACACGGACGTACGAGGGCGATTCCCCCCGCATCTACCAAAAGCGGGCGTTCATTGCGGACGAAACCGTCGTCAACCTCTGGGCGATCACCGGCCCGAACGCTGCGCCGGAGGCAGGCGCCCCCTCCAACGCCAACATCGTTCAGGATGATTCCGCCCCCTCGGAACCCCGTTCGAAGGCTGCCTCCAAAGCGAAGAGCCTCCCGAAACTCGTTTCGATCCGGATCGACGGCCTCCCTTCCACCGACAAAAAATGGGAGAGCGGCAGCCGTCTCAAACCGATGAACGGGCGCGATCCGCGCAACAGCACCTTTGCGATCGGCAAACTTCCGCTGGGCGAACGGCACATCATCGAAGTCGCCGGGGAAGGGGAGCAGATCGTCGCCGTTGATGCCAAAACGGCGCTTCATCGCGTCTGGTATCCGGTGGAAAGCAAAAACTGGCAGGGCAAACCGGCGGAACCGACCCCGTTTGTCTCCGAATGGGGGGCTCCCTATGGTTCGCAGCGCCTGACCCTCCCCCCGGGCCGGAAGGTGACGCTGGAATGGATCGGCACCGCCGCTTCGGTCGCATGGCTCCACCAGCCGGAAGGGGGGACGCTCGTCGCCACCGTCGACGGCAGGGAAGCGCTCCGCCGCAAGACGGACGAAACCTTTGCGCTCGAAGGGGGGCAGCCGCTTTACATGGAAGACCGCGGCGGCATCCTTCATCTTCCCTTCGGTGTTCACCGGCTGGAGATCGAAGCGCAGGAGCGCCCGGTCGCCCTGCTCGGCGCGTGGAGCTACGACACCCGCCCCAACCGCGCCGCCGAGCGGATCGAATACGGCATGGCGACTCCCGGCCAGCAGGTCTCCTTCAGCGCACCGTACGCCGCCACCCCGCTGGTGATGGCCAACGGCGGGCTTGAGGTCGCGGAAGTCTCGCCCACCGGCGTCACCTTCGGCGGCAACGGCGCGGGGAGTTATCAGGTGATCGGGGAGTAGGGGGAGAGCGCCGGGTGTGATTAAAAGTGGTGCACGGAACAGAATAAGCCGAAGGCTTTACAGCGGGGCAGCCGGGGGTCCAAGCGCCAGCGACACCCCCGGAAGGTTGGAAAGGAAAAGAAATCGACCCCGGAGGCGGTCGCAGAAGTCAGGCGCTTTGCTCTCTGCGACCCGCTTCGGGGTCGATGTTTTTTTCATCGGTTTCTTCCGGGGGTGGCGCGCCTTGCGCTTACCCCCGGCTGCCCCGCTTGAGCAACCCTTCAGGTTGCTTCTTGTCTGCACCATTTTTAGTCTTACCTGGGAGCGCCCGCCCGGCGATCTTCTGCTTTAACCCCCGGGTGATTTCTGCTTGAGTCATAACCCAAGTGATCCCCGCTTCTCTCTACGACCACCTGCTGCGCCCGCTTTTTTTCCGGTTCGACGCCGAAAGCGTTCACCATTTTGCCATCGGGGCGCTGGCCCAGCTTTCCCGTTTTCCGATCCACCCGGCGCACGACCCGAAGCTGGCGCGGACGGTTTTCGGGCTCGATTTTCCCAACCCGGTCGGGCTTGCCGCCGGGTTCGACAAGAACGGCGTGGTGCTTCCCGCATGGCAGGCGCTCGGGTTCGGTTTTGTGGAGGCGGGGACGATCACCGCGCTTGCCCAGCCGGGCAACCCGAAGCCGCGCATCTTCCGTTACCCGGAGGCGCAGGCGCTCATCAACCGGATGGGGTTCAACAACGACGGGGCCGAAGTGGTTGCCGCCCGGCTTGAGGCGTTGCAGGGGATGGGGCGATGGCCGACGATCCCGATCGGGATCAACCTCGGCAAATCGAAAGTCACCCCGCTGGAGGAGGCGACCTCCGACTACCTCCGCTCCTTCGAGCGTCTTTTTACCCTGGGCGATTACTTTGTCCTTAACGTCAGTTCGCCCAACACCCCCGGTTTGCGCACGCTCCAGGGCAAAGCGGAACTGGATGAACTGCTCGGCGCAGTACAAAAGGCGAACCGGGCGCGCCCGCAAAGCAAGCCGCTGCTGCTGAAAATCGCCCCTGACCTGGAGGAATCGCAGATCGAGGAGATTCTGGAACTTGTGACGACCCACCAGCTTGCCGGGTTGATCGCCACCAACACCACGCTCGACCATTCCGCCGTCGCCGGAAGCGGCGACGAGACCGGCGGGTTGAGCGGTCGCCCTTTAAGGCAACGCTCCACGGAGATCGTCCGGTTCATCACCGCACGGACCTCGCTCCCGGTGATCGCCGTCGGCGGGATCTTCACGGCGGACGACGCCTTGGAGAAACTCGATGCCGGGGCGGCGCTGGTGCAGCTTTACACCGGGTTCGTCTATCGCGGACCGGCGTTGATCCGGGAAATCTGCGCTGCCTTGAAAAATCGCTCCTGAAGAGGGAGCGGGATCGCGCTCCGCCATTGAAATCCGATAAATTTCCTGGTATGAAGATCGCTTATGGCGACTCCCTTTGAATACCACGAACCGTTCCCGCTTCAAGACGACTCCACGGAGTATTACCTGCTGCAACGCGACGGTCTCTCCCTCGCTTCCTTCGAAGGGCGTGAAATCCTGAAAGTCGCCCCGGAGACGTTATCGAAACTGGCGCGCGCCGCGTTTCACGACTGCGCCTTCATGCTCCGGCCCGCGCACCTCGCGCAGGTGGCCGCGATCCTTGAAGATCCCGAAGCGAGCGAAAACGACCGTTACGTCGCGCTGACCCTCTTGCGCAACGCCGAGGTGGCCGCCAAGGGAATTCTGCCGTTTTGCCAGGACACGGGAACGGCCACCATCGTCGCGAAAAAAGGGGAGGCGGTCTGGACCGGCGGCGACGATGCCGAAGCGCTCTCGCGCGGGATCTACGATTGTTACACCAGCGAAAACCTCCGCTATTCGCAGACCTCGGCCCTCTCGATGTACGAGGAGAAGAACACCGGCAACAATCTTCCGGCGCAGATCGACCTCTACGCCACGCCGGGCGACGACTACCGCTTCCTCTTTGTCGCCAAGGGGGGAGGGTCCGCCAACAAGACCTTTCTTTTTCAGGAGACCAAGGCGCTGCTCAACCCGAAGAAGCTGACTGCCTTTTTGGTCGAAAAAATGCGCTCGCTCGGGACCGCCGCCTGCCCGCCGTACCATATTGCGTTTGTCATCGGCGGGACGAGCGCCGAAGCATGCCTTAAAAACGTCAAGCTCGCCTCGACCAAGTACCTCGACGCGCTCCCCACGAAAGGCAACGCCCACGGACAGGCGTTTCGCGATGTGGAACTGGAGGAAACCGTCCTGCGCGAAGCCCAGGCGCTCGGGATCGGCGCGCAGTTCGGGGGGAAATATTTTGCGCTAGACGTGCGCATCGTCCGCCTGCCGCGCCACGGGGCGTCGTGTCCGGTCGGCATGGGGGTTTCGTGCTCGGCGGACCGCAATATCAAGGCGAAGATCAACCGCGACGGGGTCTGGCTCGAAAAACTCGAAACCAACCCGGGCCGTTTCATCCCCGAACGTTACCGGCAGGCGATGGAAGGGGCGGTGGTCTCAATCAGCCTGAACCGACCGATGAGCGAGATCCGCGCGGAACTGAGTCGCTACCCGGTCTCCACCCGGCTTTCCCTGAGCGGCACCATCATCGTCGCACGCGACATGGCGCATGCGAAGTTGCAGGAGCGGATCGACGCCGGAGAGGGATTGCCCGACTACATCAAAAACCACCCGGTCTACTACGCCGGACCGGCCAAGACGCCCGACGGGATGCCCTCCGGCTCCTTCGGCCCGACCACCGCCGGGCGGATGGACGCCTACGTCGACGCCTTTCAGGCGCACGGCGGTTCCATGGTGATGATCGCCAAGGGAAACCGGAGCGCGCAGGTGACCGAGGCGTGCCGGAAGCATGGCGGGTTCTACCTCGGCTCCATCGGCGGCCCGGCAGCGATTCTGGCGCAGGAGAACATCAAGAAAGTGGAAGTGGTCGAGTATCCGGAACTCGGGATGGAGGCGATCTGGAAGATCGAAGTGACCGACTTCCCGGCGTTCATTCTCGTTGACGACAAGGGGAACGATTTCTTCCGCCAGATCGGGAAGAAAGGGTGCGATGTTTGCGTGGTTCCGGAGGCAACGGCCAAGGCGGAGACGGTCACGGCTTCGTGATGATTGTAAAGAACCGGCATGTACGACGGAAATGATCCTACGTAGTTATTGGTCTTCAGTCCACGTACTTACTTCGGCTTGGATTTTCTTAAACCGTGCATCTGCTTCGGGGCCATCGTCGGCGAGATAGAGGCGGCAAATCCCGAATTGATGTCCCGACAGTAGACGAATCAGGCAATCATTGATCTCCACGATCGATCTTGGTTCTTCTTCGCCAGGAACAAAGACTTTGATGAGTTCTTCGCGTTCCTCTGTCTCGAGTTTTTTGGCTTCGTCCCTGGTGAAAAGCGGTCCGCGTTCTTCAATTTTGATCGGCTTTGGCCCGCAGAGCAAAAACTGGCCAACAGGTAGATTGAATTTGTCAGCCAAGGCTGATAGCCGAAAACGGCAGTTCGTACGGAAAACTGAGTCCAGGCGAGGTTTCCCTTTTTCCTGAAGGCCGCTTACTTCTTTGAGAAGTTTCGGGGGTTTTCGGTTGGTGATGCAGTTGGCAAGAGTGTTGATGACAGGATTTTCATCCTGCGTTGCCTTTCGGATGATACGGTCAACGAAATCATCCGTAAAATCGCTTAAAGTCGGCCCGGAGCAGTAGTTCAATATCTGCCGTCCATCTTCATGCATCTCATATTTACCTGTATCACGTATTCTCCGTAATGGTTGGCGGCAGGCTTCTTCCAGTGCGTAAGTAGTCTTATGAAAATAGACCGTCCGATGCATGAACAGTCTGGCGAGGAGAAAGTGTTCCGCAGCCGCCAATGCCTTGTACTCGACTCCAATGACTCCTTCTGGGCTGATCCGAATGTTATTCAGTAGGTAATTGATGTCGATCTCTCCGTAGGGAACTCCGGTTGCCCGGGCATCGCGAAGCAGGTAATCGAGCCTATCCATGTCCAGGCTGCTATGGATGAGCTTGCTGAGTTGAGGGTGGGCTGCTTCGGTTCTCGAAAAAAGCGCTCCAATTTCCTGAGCTCGTTTTTCGCTCCCGATTGCCTTGATTAGATCGGATTGATGACCGACAATGTGACGCCCGAGAGTTTCATGATCGGGGTACGCCTCTTTCTCGGTGGAAAGAGTGCGCTTTTCATCCCTGCATACTTCTTCTTCAGTAAGGGTCACACGCTCAACCCTCTCCATGAGGTGAGAGTACGGATAATGACCAATGTCGTGTAATAGTGCAGCCAGACGGAGATTTTGAAGATCGTATTCGTCGATTCCTGGATTTTGCCTGCTGAGCAGATCCGTAATCCGGCGCATGATGCCGAAGACGCCCAGACTGTGAGCGAACCGATTATGGGTAGCATTGGGATAGGTCAAATGCCCCATCCCTAGTTGCTTTAGCCAGCGTAGACGCTGAAAGCTGGCCGTGTTGACGACGTTCCACTCCAGATCCGAGAGTTCGATGGAGCCGTGGATGTTATCGACGACAACTCTGCCTGGTCCTATCGTTCTAGAAGGCGAAGCCATGGCTGCTCAATTCCTTGAAGGCACCTGTTACTTCCGACTCATTGAAATGTTTGTTGTTCTTGTGAAGAATTTCAACAATGCGTCGGATGTTGCCCGGGCCAGCCTGCCCCGTCCGGACGAGAAAAAGTACCGATGCAAGAAGTTCAAGATGTTTTGCCAGTGAAGGTCCGGTATGTTTGGAAAAGAGCGCCTTCAGCAGGGAAACTTTCTTTTTTGAGGCTGCATCAAGTTCCCAGTTTGCCACTTCGGAGGCTCCTTTGTCGGGCAGCGCGGCGACCGTAAAAACGTCGTCTGCCAGGTCGGGGCTGTACGGCCCCTTCAGATACCATCGAAACCGGTAACCGAGGTGAATATTGGCCTCCTGGAGTAGATAGACCGCTTTCTGAAGGACGAGCCGCTGATCAAATTTTTTCACCGAGAGGTCGACTCCGGCTTCCTGAAGGGCTAAACCGAGACGAATCTGTTGACGGTTCATGGGCGAGGCGTGCGGTTGAGGGTTTTGTGACGGGTCACAACGGACTTTATAGGCCTTGTCAACAGCATCTGGCAAGCTTCATGATTTTTTTCGATGGATCGCCTTAACTGGCGTTTACAGAAGGAATCGGGGACGAAACGAGAGAGATGGATGGAGCAACCTGAGGAAAATATCCCCGTTTACTCCTCGATCTGGAGCACCGCGCGCTTTCCCTTTTTGGCTGCGCCTGCTGCGAGGAGGTTGCGGATGGCGGCGATGGAGCGCCCCTGGCGGCCGATGATCTTGCCGACTTCGCCTTCGGGCAAACGCAGGCGGAAGGTCGCCTTGCGCGGGGTTTGGGAGCAGGTCAGTTCCATCTCATCGGGGTGGTCGATGAGGTTGCCGATGACGTAACGTAGAAACGCTTCCATGTTTCGGGATCAAAGGTGCGCCCGGTGTGGCGCAACGCGAGCGCGGGACTTGCGGGCACAACGAAGCGAGAGTCGGCTCTTCCTTCTTTTTAAGAAGAGGACTCCCGGCTCGTTTTCGGGGTAGGCTCCCTAAAGCTGGAGCTGGAGCGGGTTAAGCGCTGACGGCAGCGGCCGTTTCCGAAGCCGACTTGCGGGCTTTGCGGATGAGGGAGCGGACGGTGTCGGAAGGTTGCGCCCCGGCGGCGAGCCAGTAGTCGATCCGCGAGAGATCGACCGAGGAGTTCGAGCCTTCCTTCTTCGGGTCGTAAATGCCGACGTGTTCGATAAATTTCCCGTCGCGCGGGCTGCGGCTGTCAGCCACAACGACACGGTAATAGGGACGGTTTTTTGCGCCTTCGCGGCGGAGTCTGATGGATACTGCCATAAAAGTGGACGAGACTTGTAAGCCGGACTCGCCGGTCTTTAAAGCCTTTTGTTGTGAATTCTTTGTAGTGGGCGGTCAGACCGTTCTAACGCAGCCCCGGGATGCGGGGCCGCTGCCCACGGCCGAGGCCCGGGTTGCGTCCCATCATTTTTTTGAATTTGCCCATGTTCTTCATCATCTTGCGCATCTGATTGAAACGGGAGAGCAAATCGTTAACTTCCGTAACCGAGGTGCCGCTGCCCCGCGCGATGCGTTGCCTGCGGCGTGCGTTGATCAGGTCGGGTTTGCTTCGTTCCTCCGGGGTCATCGAGAGGACGATCGCTTCCACCCTGGCCATCTGCTTTTCGTCGACGGAAAAGTCTTTGATGCTACTCATCCCGGGGATCATGCCAAGGATATTCTCCAGCGGCCCGAGTTTCTTGAGCATCTTGAACTGCGAGAGGAAGTCGTTCAGGTCAAAGGAAGCGGTCCGCAGTTTTTCCTGCATCCGCATGGCTTCCTCTTCGTCGATGACTTCCGCCGCCTTTTCGACCAGGCCGACGATGTCGCCCATGCCGAGAATGCGCCCGGCGAGGCGGTCGGGGACGAAAACCTCGAACTGGTCGATCTTTTCACCCACCCCGGCGTACTTGATCGGCTGCTGGGTGACGGCACGCATCGAAAGGGCCGCGCCGCCCCGGGCATCGCCGTCGAGCTTGGTCAGGACCAGCCCGGTCAACCCGAGCGCGTCGTGGAAATGGGTCGCGACGGAGACCGCCTGCTGCCCGGTGGCGGCGTCGGCGACCAGGAGGACTTCCCCCGGCTCCAGGCATTCCTTGACCTTCTGCAGCTCCTTGACGAGCGCTTCGTCGATCTCCTGCCGACCGGCGGTGTCGAAAATCTGGACATTGCCGGTCTGTGTCGCCGCCCATTGCACGGCTTCCCTGGCGACTTTGAGGACATCGGTCTCGCCCGGCTGGGGGCGGAAGACCGGCACGTCGATCTGGGCCCCGAGCGTGGCGAGCTGGTCGATCGCCGCCGGGCGGTGAAGGTCGAGCGCGATCAGGAGCGGGGCGCGCCCTTCCTTCTTGAGCAGGCGGGCGAGCTTGGCGGAGGAGGTGGTCTTCCCGGCCCCGTTGAGGCCGACCATCAGGATGCGCGCGGGAGGCTCGAGCCGCAACGGCTCGGCGTTGCCCCCGAGCAGGGTGGTCAGTTCGTCATGGAAAATTTTGACGATCTGCTGTCCCGGCGTGATGCTGCGCAACACCTCTTCGCCGAGCGCCTTTTCCTTGACCCGGGCGATGAAATCCTTGGCGACCTGGTAATGGACATCGGCTTCGAGCAGGGCAAGCCGGACGGTCCGCATGGCGTCGGCGACGTTTGACTCGGTGATCTTCCCCTGACCCCGCAGGTCCTTGAAGACATCCTGAAGCTTGTCGGCGAGTTGATTGAACATTCGTGGAAGAAAAAAGCGGAACGTTTACGGCGTCGGCGTCGCGGCGGGCGCGGCTTCACCGGCGGCTCCGAAACGGAAGTTCCAGCGGCTCTCCACCCGGTTGCCCCCGGCGTGCGCGGCGAGGATCACCGTATAGTTCCCGTCGGAAAGGGGCGGTTCGGGGCGGTAGGTGAGCGTTTTGGTCGCTTCGTCGTAGTCCGGCTTGACCAGACCGTAGCCGCTGATCCGCAGTTCGATCGTAGCCGGGTCGATCGCTCCCATGGCGGCGAGGTTGGCTTCGATCACCGTATTCGGGTCGGAGACGGTCGCGCCATCGGCCGGTTTCGGCGCAATCGACGCGGCATCGACCTCCGCAACGGCGGGCGCGGCGACGGCCCCCTCCTGCCCGGCGATCCGGCTGTCCTTGAGCGCCTTGGCAAAGATTTCCGGCTGGCGCGACCCGACGGCGTAGCGGCCGAGCAGGGTCGCTTCCGTCGAGTGGTGGACCGGCTGGCCGTAAACGGTGAAAGCGGCTTCGTAACCGGCGGCCTTCACGGCGTCGGTCACCTTGGAATTGTACATGCCGTAGGGATAGGCGAGGGCGTTGACCCGGATCGCCAGCTTCTGTTCAAGCTCTTCCTTGGAGCCGGCGATCTCCTTGTGCCGCCAGGCGTCTTCCCCCATCTTCTTGATCTCCGCCACGGCGGCGCGGCTCAGGCCGGGACCGCTGCCGCGCAGGCTCTGGTGCGACATGGTGTGCGACTGGATGTCAATCCCCGCGTCGCGCATCTCTTCGAGTTGTGCCCAGCTCATCGCCTTGCCGCCCGAGGCAACGTAGTCGAGATAGATGAACATCGTGAACGGGTAGTCGAATTTCTTGAGGATCGGCCACGCGACGCTGTAGCCGGAGACGTAGCCGTCGTCGATCGTGATCACCGCGCTGCGCGCCGGAATATCCTTTTCCCCGCGTCGCCAGGCCAGGAAATCCTGCATCCCGATGACCTCGATCCCGTCGTCCTTGAGGGTCTGCATCTGCTTTTCAAATTCGGGCGGGGTGATCGCGAGGTTGTCGTTCGCCTTGTCCTCAAACCGGTGGTAGCAGAGGACGATGACCGTCGCGTTGCGGTTGATCGCGACGGGGGTCGGTTCCGGCGGCGGGGTCGGCGTGGCCGGAACGGCCGGGGTGGCCTCGGCAGCGGCGGCTTTCGGGCTCGCTTCCGGTGAAGGCTGGCCCGCGGCTTCTGCTGCGACCGGTTCTGAAGATTTCAGGTTCAGCGCCTTCTTGACCCGGTCACACCCTGAAAAGGAGAGGACCGAGAGGGTCAGCACGATCAGAAGCAAACGGGTTTTCATGGGAAGCATATCGTACATCGTACAGCAAAAAGCCGGGCGTCAAAACTTTTTATCTTTTCTTCACGACGCCGCCGGGAGCCCGACTTTGCGGAAGCTCTCCCCGACGTGCCGGAAATGGATTTCCAGCGAACAGAGCGCCTTGATCTCCTCGGGCGTCAGCCTGGCCATGATCTCGGGTTCTTCGAGCAGATGGCTTTCGAGCGAAGCTTCCCCCTGCCAGGTTTTCATCGCCGCGCGCTGCACCGCTTCGTAGGCCGCCTGGCGTTCGCTGCCGCGTTCGGTCAGCTTGAGCAGGATCGACTGCGAATAGTAGAGCCCCTTGGTGATCTCCATGTTGCGCTTCATGTTCTCGGGGTAGACGATCAGGCGGTCGACCAGCCTGGTGAGCGTCTGGAGCATGTAGTCGAGCAGGATCGTCGAGTCGGGCATGATGACCCGCTCCACGCTGGAGTGGGAAATGTCGCGCTCGTGCCAGAGCGGGACGTTTTCGAGCGACGCCATGGCGTTGCCGCGGATGATCCGGGCCAGTCCGCTCAACTTCTCGCCGGTGATCGGGTTGCGCTTGTGCGGCATCGCCGAGCTTCCCTTCTGCCCGGGGGAAAAATACTCCTCCACTTCGAGGACTTCCGTCCGCTGGAGATGGCGGAACTCGGTCGCCCACCGGTCGATGCTGGAGGCGATGAGCGCCAGGGTCTGCTGAAACTCCGCGTGCCGGTCGCGCTGCACCACCTGGGTGCTCAGGCCCGCCGCCTTGAGGCCGAGCCGTTCGCAGACCGCTTCCTCCACGCGGGGGTCGAGGTGCGCATGGGTGCCGACGGCTCCCGAAAGCTTGCCGACGCGGACCCGTTCGCGCGTCTGCCGGAGGCGCTCGATGGCGCGGCCAAACTCGTCGTACATCAGGGCGAGCTTGAGCCCGAAGGTGATCGGCTCCGCGTGGATGCCATGGGAGCGGCCGATCATCGGCGTGAACTTGAACTCTTCCGCGCGCCGGGCGATGACGCCGCGCAGCGCTTCGAGGTCTTCGAGCAGCATGCCCGAGGCTTCGTTCATCTGGACCGCGAGCGTCGTGTCGAGCACGTCCGAAGAGGTCATCCCCTGGTGAATCCAGCGGGCGGCCGGGCCGACGTAACCGGCGACGTTTTCCAGAAACGCGATGACATCGTGGTGGGTGCGCCGTTCGATCTCCTGGATCTCGGGAAGGGAAAATTGCGCCTTCTCGCGAATGGTTTCGGCATCCGCCTTGGGGATCACCCCGATCTCCGCCTGCGCCTCGCACGCCAGCACTTCGATTTCGAGCCAGATTTCGTACTTGCGCTGCTCCTGCCAGAGGGCGCTCATTTTCGGAAGAGAATAGCGATCAATCACGGGGCGAGGATAGGAAGCTTGACGACTCTGGAAAGCAATATCTCTGAAAAAAATCAGTGGGAATCCAAAACCGCGCAAATCGTGCCTTGCCAACCGGTAAAAATGGGCTTTTGATGAGGTCCAGACCCCGGGCAGACCGGCGGTTCTGGGAGAAACACCCCCGGCGGGGTGAGGAAGCTCCCTAAAAAGCTCCCATGTGCCATGTGTGGGGGAGGGAGGATCAGCCCGTCGGACGTGCTGTTTTTATTTCCCCTCCATATCATGTCCCAACAGCCACCTCCTCCAGTCTCCAGCGATGCGCCGGGCACGGTCCGCATCCCCCTTTCCCCCTTTCATTTCATCGAGGTGCCGGAGGAACTCCAGCCGCTGCTCGACCAGCCGCAGGACAAGGATTTCGAGATCCATTCCATTGATCGCAAGATCGGTCCCGACGGGCGCGATCTGGTTCACAGCAAGCTCGTCATCGCCGGGAGCCAGACGCGCGAGAGCTTTCCCGAAGCCGACCGTTTCCCGATTCATTTCCTGAAAAGTTATTACCCGTGGAGTTTTCATCGCGATCCGAAGATTGAGTTTGAAAACACCTTGAGAGCGGCGGAAATCCTCGGTTCACCGGGGCCGATCGGCAGCGACGCCAACTCGTTCCGCGCCTCGTTCCTCCCGGGCAAGCCGTTGAGCCGCCTTTCCCCCTTCACCGACGTGGAACCGGCGGAACGGTGCCTGAGCATCGCGCGCGAGGCCGACATCGGCGTCCTGATCGGCCTCTGGAAGCTGGCGGAAGAGGTGCATGCCAAGATCGCCCGGCTCCATGAGGCCTGTTTTTTTCACGGTGATCTGGAACTGCACAACATCATCGTCTGCACCGCGCCGGTGCAGGTCTTCCTGATCGACTTTGAAAACTCCGAGCCCGATTTCGACGGCGACGAAGCCGCAAGGGGGGAACGGGCGTTTACCGATTTCAGCGAACTCTACCGGCTCGCCATCTACCTGCAAAGCGGGCTCGGGCGGCAGGAAGGGGCGCTGGCAAGGGCTTCGCTCGACGCCCTGCCGAGACTCTTTCGCTCCTCCGCCACCTTTGCCTCGCGCCTCGACGCCGCCGACCGGCACGCCAGCGGCTCTTCGCGGGAACGGTAAGGGGGCTTTAAGCTCGCGCGGGGCGGGGTGGCTCCGTTAGAAAGGAGCCGCTATGAGCATCCAACGTATTACCAAGATCACCGGCGAACCTGAAAAAGCGGACCGGCCGTACAGTCTCGGCACGGTCGCCGAGGGGAAATTCATCTTTCTGGCAGGGTGCGGCCCTTTCGACCCCAAGGTCGGCGGTTTTGTCCGGGGAAGCATCGAGGAGCAGACGCGTCTCACGCTCGAAACCCTTCAGCGGATCGCCAGGGAAGCGGGGGGCGACCTCCGCAACGCCGTTTCGTGCCGGGTCTTCCTCCAGCAGTTGACCGAGACCAACTTTGCCGCGATGAACAAGGCTTTCACCGCCTTTTTCGGAGAAAACCGCCCGGTGCGGACGACCATCGGCGCGCAGTTGCTCAACATCGACGTGGAGATCGACGCGATCGTCAAGCTGTAACGCGCAGGTTGGGGGTCAGTCAACAAATCTCAAATTTGAATCAATTTGTCAAGATTTGTTGACTGACCCCCTCCTCATAAAATCTTGACGCCCCCGGAGCCCGCCTTTTATCAAGGAAAGCGTAGCTTCACGCGGTGTTCCTTCTTCACCGGGCGCGCCGTTCTCCCATCGTTGAACCTTTGCCTCCTTCCTGCTCCATGAGACCCGTCACCCTCTTCACCGGCCAATGGGCCGACCTTCCCCTCGAAACCTTGCTCGCCAAGGCGAAAGCCTTCGGATACGACGGCGTGGAACTCGCCTGCTGGGGGGATCACCTCGACCTCACCGCCGCCGACGAAGCCTACTGCAAGGCAAAGCTGGAGACGTTGCGCTGCCACGGGATGGAGCTTTTCGCCATTTCCAACCACCTCGTCGGGCAGGCGATCTGCGACCGCATTGACGAGCGCCACCAGACGATCCTCCCCCCGCACGTCTGGGGCGACGGCGATCCGGAAGGGGTCTGGCAACGCGCCGCCGCCGAGATGATCAGGGCGGGCGAAGTCGCCGCGCGGCTCGGCGTCAGGACGGTCAACGGATTTACCGGTTCCTCCATCTGGCATCTGGTCTACAGCTTTCCGCCGGTCCTCCCGGGGCAGATCGACGCCGGGTTCAAGCTTTTCGCGGAGCGGTGGACGCCGATCCTCGATGCCTACCGCGACCTCGGCGTCCGCTTCGCGCTGGAAGTCCACCCGACCGAAATCGCCTTCGACATTGCTTCCGCCGAACGCGCGGTCGAAGCCGTGGGCGGCCACCCCGCCTTCGGGTTCAACTACGACCCGTCGCACTTTGCCTATCAGGGGGTTGATTACGTCGGCTTCATCCGCCGGTTTGCCGACCGTATCTTCCACGTTCACATGAAGGATGTCGCCTGGTCGCGGCAGCCGACGCAGGCCGGGGTCTTCGGCGGGCATGTCGATTTCCATGACCCGCGCCGTTTTTGGGATTTCCGTTCCGTCGGGCGCGGCAACGTCGAGTTTGAACCGATCATCCGCGCTCTCAACGACATCGGCTACACCGGGCCGCTTTCGGTCGAATGGGAGGATGGCGGGATGGACCGCGAGTTCGGGGCCGCCGAATCGTGCGCCTACGTCCGCAAGCTCGATTTCCCGGCGTCGAACCTCGTCTTTGACGCGCAGTTCGCCAACAAGGAGTAGCCCGGCTTACGTCCTGATCCCCCGCATCCGCTGTCCGGAAGGCCAGCCGCGGACCCACCGGGCGCTGTCGATCCGCCAATACGCCCCTTCGCTTACGAGGCTGTAGATGCACGGGGCGACGGTGCCGTCGGCATGGACGAAAAAGACCTGGAGCACGGCGTAGCGCCCCCTGCGCTGCCACGGGCCGAACTCGACCCGTTCCGCGCCGAGAATCCGGTGAAAATCGCCGCGGGCCATGTAGGTGAACTCCTCCAGGCTCCATTGCGAGCGGAAGCCCGATGAAGTCAACGTATACGCCACGGGGAAGTTCCTCTCCCGGAACGCCTTGAGTTGCCCCTCGACCGTCCGGAAAAGGACGCCCGGGTCCTCCGCCCGCGAACGCCCTTCATAGTAGAGCCATGGGACGATCGTCACGGCCGCGACGATGTAGAGGAAAAGAAGAATCCTGGCTCGTGCTTTCATCAGGGGTTTACCATGGCGGGGGGCCACACCGGCTTGGCGGGTCTATTCCTGCCCGTCGCCGCTCGCCTCCAGGGCGGTCTGAAGCCGTTTCAGGTAATGAAACGTATAGAGCCCGGTGTTGTGGCCGTCCTCCCAGGTCGGCATGAAGGCATATCCCCCCATCAGGACATAGCGGCGCATCCGGAAACTCGCCTCCGTATGGGTCACTTCCGGCGCGTCGATCTGTCCCATCACGTCCGGCTCCCCGCCGCACCCGGCGCACGGGCAGTGACGGCGGAGAAACTCCAGCGGGAGGTAGGTCTCCGTCCCGTCGCTCCACGCGATGGCAAGTTCCTGGCCGATGATCTGGATCTGAAGAGGTTCGAGTCGCATAAAGAGAAGTTCGTTCTTATCTTCGCGTTTCGAACCGGTGAAGGCAACCCTTCAGATGGAGTCGGGCCGGAGAGCATTCAATTCCTCTTCATCAACCGCCTCCTCGACCGCCTGAATTTGAGCCAGCGTTACGGTTTCGCCCTTAGAACCAGAAATCCAAGCGGACCCATCTCGAACTTTTCCGGATCGGGATTTCGCATCGTTGCCGCTGGAAAGACCCGTTTCCGGCGCAAAGCGTCTCTACGAATCATGATGCCTCCAAGACTAACCCCGATGGCAAGCTCTCGCCCAACAGCGCGCTCTGCTGCTGCGCGACGACGATCGGCACCACCTCGTGCAGCGGGTGGCGGCGGACTTCGTTGAGGCCCCATTTTTTGAGCCGGTCGTCGATCTGGCGGCGAACGTTGCCGGGCAGGTCGAGCGGCCGCAACCCGGTCAGCCGGGCGGCCCGCAGCCAGGCGTTGGCCGCTTCGGGCCGGATCGTTTCGCCGACTTCCACCCGCCGCAGCCGTTCCCAAAGCTCGACGACCCGCTCGGGCGGGACGATCTGTCCGGTCCCTGCATGGAAAAGCGCGCGCGAAAGGAGCCGCCCGAGGCCGCGCCAGAGCGCCACATGGTCGGGCTCCGCCAGCAATGCCTCGCCAAGCTGCCGCGCCAGTTCGCCCCGCAGGCGGACGGGGAGCGACTCCAGCGCCCCCGCCAGTTGCGCTACTTCAGCGGAAGGAACCCCGCCGTCCGGCCACTCCGCCGAAGCCTCCCCCCAGAGGGCGATCGCCCGTTCGGCATTCAACCCGGCGGCGACCCGGCGCGCGCAGATCCAGCGTTGCAGCCGGACCGCCTTGCGCGGGAAAAAGGGGGCCCGGCCGAGTTCGGGCCAGAAAGCGTTGATCCGCTCCGTATCGCCCGGCATCCCGAGTCCCGGGCGCATCAGGTAACCGGCGACCTGGAGCCACGCCTCCTCGTGCAGCGGGGAAACCTGCCGGTGGCGCGCCTGGGGCAGCCAGCGGTCGAAGAGTTCGCGCACCATCCCCCCGGTCCAGTCGGAACGGGCCGCGCCGATCACTTTTTCCGCTGCGCCAAAGATCGCGTTGGCGGTCAGTTTGCCGCCGCGCGAAGCCTTGGCCCCGATCCGTTGCGCCATCGCCTCGGAAGCCGTCGGAAGCGACGCCGACGCCCCGGTGCGGGAAGCGCTTTCACCGGAAGCCGCGCCGCTCTCCTTTCCGGAGGGAACCGCGCCGCGCAGCGAAAATTCCAGCGGCCACGGCTCGGGCCAGTGAAGCCCCGGCTCCACGCAGAGGAGTTCCACACGGAGCAACCCGGTCGCGCGGAGGGTGGTCCGGACGCGCACCCTCACCCTCGGGTTCGCCGGAATCTCCTTCCCTTCGGGCACGGAAAGGAGTGTCTCCACCGGCGGAAGCGAGGCAAAGGTGTCGTCAAGCCGGACGAGGTCGCCCGCGCCGTCGCCGCTGCGCCGGGTATTGCGGTAAAGGGGAAACAGCGCCGCCTTGCCGACGAGCGCGCTCAAGCCCCGGCTCTCCGCCAGCGCGGGGGCTTCCGCCGCGGTGCCGATCGGCAGCACGCAGAGCCCCTTGCCGTCGCCGACACCGAGGTAATAGGCCGAAGCCGCCCCGGCCTCAATCCGCGACGGGTCGCCCATCGCCCGAAGGTGCAAAAACCGCGCCGCGCCGCGCGCCACGGCGAGATCGGGCTGCCGGTTTTCAAGCAGGCGGGGTTTCTCCCCCTCCTGCCAGCGGGCGAGGTGTTCGAGCAGGCGTTCGCGGATTTCGGGCGCTTTGGTGAGCCCGCCGTTGCAGAGCAGTGCGTCGATCGCCGGGCGCTCCCGCACAAACGCGGCGAGGTGGCGCGTCACCGCCGGTTCCTTTGCGTACGGGAGACCGATCTCGCGCAGGCCGCCGCCGCCGGTTGCCGGGCGTTCGCGCGGGCCGACTTCCGGGAAAAAACCTTCCAGCAGCAGGCGGCGGATCTCCCGCGCCGAAACCTCCGCGCGCAACGTCCCCGCCAGCAGCGAGCGGCCCGGCATGGCCACGGCGACGGGCCAGACCCGTTCGCTCTCCGGCGGTTCACAGAGCGCCTCTTCCTTGATCCGCCGACACTCCGCCAGAAGCCGCGCAAACGCGGTCGGCGGCAGCCCCGCATCGCCGGTTTCGAGCCGCCCTTCGATGTGGTGCGCCAGGGCGAGGTCGAGATTGTCGCCCCCGAGCAGGAGATGGTTGCTCACCGCGAGCCGCCGCAGGCGCGGCCCCTGTTGTTCGCCCGGTTCTACCGGGTCGCCCCGTTCCACGGCAAAAAGGCTGAAATCGGTCGTGCCGCCGCCGAGGTCGACCACCAGCACATGTACGCGCCCTTCCTTTTGGTCGAGCAACCCTTCGCCCTGGTCGCCCGCCGCCTCCAGCCAGGCATAAAAGGCGGCCTGCGGTTCTTCGAGGAGGATCGCGTCGGTCAAACCGGCCTCGCGGGCGGCTTCGAGCGTCAGTTGCTGCGCCGCCGGGTCAAAGGAAGCGGGAACGGTGATCGCCACCTCCTGTTCGGCCATCGGCGCGTCCGGGTGGGCGGCGTTCCAGGCGGTTTCAAGCGTCTTGAGGAGCGCGGTCAACGCCTCGACCGGGCTCAAAAGCGCGTCGCCATCCGCTCCGAGCGGCAGAAAGCGGGCGTGCCGGTCGGTAGCGTGGTGGATCAGCCACGATTTCGCCGAATGGACCACGCGGCCCGGCACCTCCAGCGCCCGCTCCCGCGCCCACCGCCCGGCGATCCACTCCTCCTGCGAACCCCTGGGCGGATGGTAGAGAAAGGAGGGCAAGGTCGGCCATTCGCCTTGAGAATGCGCGGTTTCAGGCTGGGGAATGGCAAGAACGGAGGTCGCCCCCTGCGGATCATCAAGCGCCGTATAGGCGACGGCGCAGTTGGTCGTCCCGAGGTCGATGCCGATGCGAAAACGTTTCATGGCGTTGCCCTCTGTAGGATGACCTCCGGTTTTCCCAAAAAAGAATCCTGAAAGGATTCCAGCAGGGCAGCCGGGGGTTGAGCCTTGGCGATACCCCCGGAATTTGCATCGTTCATTTTTCCGATCCCAACGGGATCGCAGCCGTTTTCAAGACCGAGGCACTCCTTCGCATCGGCTGGCACCCCTTCAGGGTGCAAAGAGGGGGGAGACCACGATTCCGGGGGTATCGCTGCGCTCAACCCCCGGCTGCCCCGCTGAGATCCCTTTGGGATCTTCCAACTTACCGGTGTTCCTGAAAACAAACTTAACCTGGTCATGCCTCTCTCCTGCGGCGCTACTCCATCCGGACGTTGAGTTCGAGCTTCCACCGCTGCCCCGTCGGCTGGTGGACGAGGTAAAGCTCCAGGTTGCCGAGTTCGCTTACGAGCGCTTCCATCCGCACCGGCACCTCCTCGCCCGGCGGGCGGCCTTCAAGCGGCGGCAGGGTGGTCTCGAGCCGGGCGCTCTCCTCCAGCCCTGCGGTGTTCGGCAGGAGCGTGCCCGGTTCGTCGCCGCTGCGGACTTCGGAGGAGAAAAAGCGGAATTCGGTCGCCTCGCCGGTGTAGAGGAAAAACTCCTCCCCTTCGATCGCGTGGCGCGCCCCTTCCTCCATCCCCTGCGGGGCGACGCAGAGCGCCTTGGTCGCAGGACGCCGCCCGGGGACGGCCATCGCCGCCGATTCCATGCCGATATAGTAGGAACGCGCGGTTCCGGCGCGGATGCGCACCCCTTCGCCCGTGGAGCGGAGCCGGGCATACGCGGCGGCCCCGAGCGCGACGGCGTGGTCGGGCTGCGCCCCTTCGAGTTCGCGGACGGGTCGCCCCGCCCAGCCGGAAAGGAGTTCCATCACCCGCGCGCGGAGCACCGGCGCGTTGAAAACCCCGCCGTTGAAGAGAATCGCGTCGGGCAGGAGCAGCGGCGAGCGTTCCAGCCGTTCCGCGCCGCCGATCGCTTCGAGCAGTTGCGGCGAGGAGGCGGCGTTGAGATGGGCGCGGCTCAAAAACCGGGCGAGATGGCGCGAGATCGCCGCATCGGGCGCGTACGGCAGCCCCGCTTCGCGCAGCCCGCCACTCCGGCGCAGGGTCGGCAGATCGTCCGGGGCGGTCTGCGGGAAAAACCCTTCAAGCACAAACGTCTCGACCTGCTCGCGCGAGAGCGAGGCGCGGATCGTCGAGGCGACCAGCCCGCGCCCCCGGGTCGGGATTGCGAGCGATACTTCCTCAAGCGAACGGTCGCGAAGGAGCGTCTCCTTCGCCGAACGGGCCGCCTGCACGAGCGCGAGAAACTGCCAGTCGTCGAGTTCCGTCCCGCTGGCGGCGAGCGCGTCGGAAACCCCGTGCGCCAGCGCGAGATCCATATTGTCGCCGCCAAGAAGGAGGTGTTCGCCGACGGCGACCCGCTCCAGCGCGAGCGAGCCGTCGCGCCCGGAGACGGCGATCAAGCTGAAATCGGCCGTGCCGCCGCCGACATCGCAGACGAGCAGGAGATCCCCGGGGGAGACCTGCGTGCGCCAGTCGTTCCCGTGCCGTTCCAGCCAGGCGTAAAAGGCGGCCTGCGGCTCTTCAAGCAGGGTGATCTCTTCGCCCAGCCCCGCGAGCCGCGCGGCTTCGAGCGTCAAGGTCCGGGCCGACTCGTCAAACGAAGCAGGGACGGTGATGACGCCGCATTTCGGGTCGAGTTCGAGGTCGGGCTGCGCCTGTCGGCTCCCTTCCAGCGCGTGGAGCAGAAGCTGGCGGGTGACTTCGAGCGGCGACCATTTTTCCTCCACCGTCGCGCTCCCCCATGGCAGGAGCGGCGAACGCGGGTCGGCATGGGGGTGGCAGAGCCAGCTCTTGGCGGAGGTGATCAGCCGGTCGGGTTGCAGTGCGCCGCGTTCCCGGGCGAAGACGCCGGTCAGGAAACGTTCGCTCTCCCACGGCAGGGGCGTCTGCTCGCCCTGCGCGGGGAGGTAGATCGCCGAGGGAAGGAGGTCCTTCTCCGCCACGCCCGAGGCGGTCACCCGTTGCGTGATCGGCGCAAGCTTCGGCTCGCCCCGGTCGTTGGCGGTCGCCAGCGCGCAATGGCTCGTCCCGAGGTCTATCCCAAAAAAGGTGCTCATAAGGCAAAAAAGCGTCAGTTGATTTCGACTTCCACCGGGGCGATCACCGGCCAGCGGCGGCCCCCTTCGGCATCGGCGCCATGCACGCGCGGCAGCTTCACGGAGCGGGTCTCCCAACCCGGGTGAACCAGACGCCCCCGGTACGGCGGGCGGTCGGGGACGGAGCCGATCAGGCGATGCGCCCCGGCGTCGTACCCTTCGCCGAGTTGCAGCGGCGTCCCTTCGGCTTCGGTGCGGATCGGGGCGATCTCGAAGTATTCGTTGATCACCTTGCGGCAGCCGTCGTGAATGACCCGCGCGGCGGCTCCGACCTGTTCATCGCTCGCACCGGAGATTTCCTCCTGCACGAAATCGACCAGCCGCCCTTTTTCCTGCAACAGGGCGAGGAAGGCGACCACCTCCGCTTCGCCCCTGGCGGGGGCGGGGGCCTCCTGCGCGGCAACGGCGGGAGCCGGAACGGAAACGGGCGCTTTGGTTTCCCCGCCGCGCAGCGAGGCGACCAGAAGGCCGAGCCCGGTCAGGCCGGAGAGCGCCGTCACGCCAAGCTGGGCCGAAGGATCGGGATAAAAAAGCACGGCGGCGTTGAGCAACGCCAAAAGGCCGCCTGAAATCAGTAAAAAAGGTTTCATATCAGAGAAAGTGATGTCCTGCTTCCACCATTCCAGAAGGAAGGCGCAAGGGTCAACCGGCGATCGCGGGAAGTTTCTTTTCCAACTCCTCACATCGCAAAAGCCGTGACAACCGATGGTGTCCAACCTAAACACTCATCAGGAGAGTCTGACCCGATGAAGATCACCCTTCTCCATTACCGCTACACTCCTTCCCTTGCCGGTGTGGAACTGGTGATGGAAGCCCATGCCCGGCTGCTTCACGAAGCGGGGCACGAGGTGACCGTCGTAGCGGCAAGCGGCAGCAGTTCGCTGGTGCGCGTCGTGCTCCTGCCGGAACTCGGGACCGACCATCCGCTTTTCGCCCCGGCGCAGGCGGAACTGGAGGCGTGGCGCGCCCTGCCGCCCGAACAGCAGAAACAGGCCCGCACGCCCGGCACGCTCCCGGCTTTCTGCGCCATGGTCGAGGCCACCCGCACGGCGCTTGAGCCGTGGTGCCGCGAGGCGGATCGCGTGGTCGTACACAATATCCTGACGATGCCGTTTCACCTTCCGTGTACCGTCGCCCTCTGGGAACTGGCGGAGAGCCTTCCGCCGCAGCGGCTGATCTCGTGGGTTCACGACCTCGCCCCGCTCAACAGCGATTACCCCGCCTGCCACCCCGGCGCGCCGTGGCCGTGGGCGCTCTTGAGCCAGCGCCACCCGGCGATGGAACAGGTCGCCGTCTCCCTCGCCCGGGCCCACGATTTCGAGGCGCTGACCGGCACGCATGTCGATGCCATCGTCCCCAACGGGTTTGATCCCTTCGGGTTCCTGAACCTCACCCCGGCGGTCGAACGTTTCGCCCGCGAACACCGGCTGCCGGAAGCCGACCTGCTCCTGCTTCACCCGACGCGGCTCGTCCGCCGCAAGCAGATCGAACTCGGGTTCGACCTGCTGCTCGCCCTCCGCGAAAAAGGGTGCCGGGCGAAGCTGCTCATCACCGGCGCGATCGACGAACACAACCCGGACAGCCTCCGTTACCTCGAAGAGCTGCTGCTGCTGCGCAACCGGCTCGACCTTTCCCCGCGCGACGCGATCTTTCTCCATTCGCACTTCCCGGTGACCAAGCGCGATCTCGTCTCGCTCTACTCGCTCTGCGATGTCCTCTGGCTGCCGAGCCGGAGCGAAGGGTTCGGGTTGCCGCTGCTGGAGGGGTCGCTCCACCGGCTGCTGCTTTTCTGCACCGACATCGCCCCGATGAACACGCTCGGGCTGCCGAATGCGGAGTTTTTTGATCCCTCGCTGCCACCCGCCCGCCTTGCCGCGCAACTTCTCGCCGCCCTGGAGCCGGGAAGCCGTTTTCGCGAGGCGCGCCAACAGGTGGTGCGACGATTTGCCTGGGAAGCCCTTTTGCCCGAGATCGAAGCCATCCTTGTTCCATGACGTTACCTACCCTCGACCAGCACCATCTTGAAAGCCTGCTCGCCGCCCGGCATGGCGACCCGTTTGCCGTCCTCGGCCTGCACGAAGCCGAAGGGCATTTCGTCGTCCGGGTTTTTCGCCCCGATGCGCGCCATGTCGTGGTCGAGGCCCTCCCTCCCGGGGCGGAGGAGGGGAAGCCGACCCGTTTCAATGCGCAGCGCCTCCACCGCAACGGTTACTTTGAAGCGCTCATCCCCGCCGGGTTTGCCGCCGCCCGTTTTGATTACCGCCTGCGGCTGCTCGGGCACGACGGGTCGCAATGGACCATCGACGATCCGTACGCTTTCGGCCCGCAGATCGGGGCGGTCGATGCCTACCTTTTCGGAGAGGGCAACCATCACCGGATCTACGAGAAACTCGGCGCCCATCTTTGCGAACAGGGCGGGGTGCGCGGCTGCCGTTTCGCCGTCTGGGCTCCCAACGCGGAACGGGTGAGCGTCGTCGGCGATTTCAACCAGTGGGACGGCCGCATCCACCCGATGCGCAAGCACCCTTCCTGCGGCATCTGGGAAATCTTCCTGCCGGGCGTGGAGGAAGGCACGCATTACAAGTACGAGATCCGCACCTGGGACGAGGCGATCACCCTCAAGAGCGACCCGTACGCCTTTTACAACCAGCACAGCCAGCAGACCGCCTCCATCGTTTTCGACCTGCACCGCTACCAGTGGAGCGACGCCGACTGGATGGAGGAGCGCGACCGGACGGAATGGCACCGGCGGCCGGTCAGCATCTACGAAGTCCACCTCGGTTCGTGGGCGCGCATTCCCGAGGAGGGCAACCGCCCGCTTTCGTACCTCGAGTTCGCCGACCGGCTGCTCGACTACGTTTGCGACATGGGGTACACCCATATCGAACTGATGCCGGTGGCCGAGCACCCGTTCGACGGGTCGTGGGGTTATCAGGTGACCGGTTATTACGCGCCGACGAGCCGGTTCGGCGATCCCGACGAGTTCCGGCATTTCGTCGACCGTTGCCACCAGCGGGGCATCGGCGTGCTGCTCGACTGGGTGCCCGCCCATTTTCCCAAGGATGCGCACGGGCTCGCCCGGTTTGACGGCACCGCCCTCTACGAACACGCCGACCCGCGCCAGGGCGAGCATACCGACTGGGGGACGCTCATCTTCAACTACGGGCGCAACGAAGTCCGCAACTTCCTGACCGCCAACGCCCTCTTCTGGCTGGAGCAGTACCACATCGACGGCCTGCGGGTCGACGCCGTTGCCTCCATGCTTTACCTCGACTACTCGCGCTCCTCGGGCGAATGGGTGCCCAACGCCCACGGCGGGCGGGAGAATCTGGAGGCGATCGCGTTTTTGAAGCAGTGCAACGAACTCTGCTACAACCGCCACCCGGGCGTGATGATGGTCGCCGAGGAATCGACCGCGTGGCCCGGCGTCTCGCGGCCGACCTACCTCGGCGGGCTGGGCTTCGGGTTCAAGTGGAACATGGGGTGGATGCACGACTTTCTGGTCTACATGCAGAAGGACCCGATCCACCGTCGCTACCATCAGGGCGATGTCACCTTTTCGCTCCTCTACGCTTTCCATGAACATTTTATCCTGGTTTTAAGCCACGACGAGGTCGTCCATGGCAAGGGGTCGCTGCTCGGCAAGATGCCCGGTGATACCTGGCAGAAGTTTGCCAACCTGCGCCTGTTCTATACCTGGATGTACGCCCACCCGGGCAAGAAACTGCTCTTCCAGGGGGGAGAGTTCGGCCAGTGGAGCGAGTGGAACTACGACGAAAGTCTCGACTGGCATTTGCTCGACTCGCATTTCCACAACGGCGTGCGCCGTCTGGTCAAGGACCTCAACCGGCTTTACAAGGAAGAACCGGCCCTCTGGACCCTCGACGATACGCATGAAGGGTTTGAGTGGATCGACTTCCATGACGCCGACAACTGCGTGCTCGCCTTCCTGCGGCGGGGGAGCGACGGCTCGGAACTGATCTTCATCGTCAACGCCACTCCGGTCGTCCGTGAAGATTACCGCATGGGGATGCCGGGGCCGGGGAACTATACTGAAGTGATCAACTCCGACGCCGACCCGTACGGCGGCACCGACGGCTACCGTTTTCCGGGCGGGGAAGCCGAGGCGATCCCTTCCCATGGCCGCACCCACTCGCTCACCCTCACCCTGCCGCCGCTGGCGGTGATCGGGCTGCGGCGGGTGTAGGAATCGCGGCAGCGTACTGGAGGGCGCACCTCCGCGTGCGCCGCGGGGGTTGGAAATCAGCGAAGGCGGTTGGCGGCCCTTCGCCGGTATTCGCTGGCGGTCATCCCGGTCTGTTTTCGGAACTGGCGCGAGAAATAGTGGGTGTTCTCGTAGCCGAGCTGGTGGGCGATCATCCCCACGGTTAAAAGGGAGGATTGCAGGTACTCCTTGGCTTGCCGGATACGGGCATGGATCAGATGTTCCATCGGGCTTTTTCCCGTGTACTTGAGGCAGAGGGTGCGAAAATGGCTGGCGCTGTAACCGCTCGTGGCAGCCCATGCTTCAACGGAGAGGAACCGCTGCGGCTGCTCGTCGAGCACCCTCAACGCTTTCTCGACCGCCCGCTGGTGGTAAAGCGCGGTACTGCTTGTTTTCGGCAGCCGATGGAGATGGCACAGGTCGAGGATCAACCCCTTGAAAAGCGATTCCGCGGCGTCGAGCGCTTCCTTCTGCGCGGGGTAATCCGCCTCCCTGGAGCGCCGCAGCAGCGTCAGAAGACGGCGCGTGGCGATGTTGAAAAAGTCGAAATCGGGAACTTCCGTGTGCAGCGGGCAGGGCGGCCACGCTTCGAGCGCAAGCGGGGTTTGATCCGCCCGCAGCAGGCTGGCATGAATGTAGATATTACCCAGCCCCTCGTTGCCGACCTGTGCCGCCGTAAAGTGCTGCCCCGGCCGCATCAGCACGCAGACACCCGGGTGCATGGAGTAAGTCGCGCCCGTCTCCAGATCGGTCAATTCCCCCTTTCCCTTGTAGATGAACCAATAGGTGAAATCAATCAGCGAGCGCTGGAACCAGGTATCGGGAACCCGGTAGCCGAGCGGCCAGGTGGCCCCCTGTGCAAAGCGTGCAAACCGGAGCCGGAGGGTCGACCATGTTTCGGGGGAAGGGGGAACTTTTTCCATCCGCATAAAAAAACCGTCGACCGCAACTATGTGCATCAAATCCAAGGCTGACAAACATTTTTTAAGCGTTTTGTGCACCAGTTTCGGCACTTTGTGCATGGCGCATTCCACGCGGAAGGCGGATACTTGGTTCATGCGTTCTCCCCTCCTCCCCAATCCCGCCCGAAACGGCCCCTCGGGAACGCTCGCCGGTTTCACCCTTCTGGAGGTCCTGCTCGGCATCGGGATTCTCGCGGTCCTCGTCGCCATCCTCCTTCCCGTGGTCGGCTCCACCAGCCGGAGAGCGCAGAGCATCACCTGCATGACCAACCTGAAAACACTCTGGAGCGCCCAGCGAAGCTACCAGAGCGACCACGCCGACAGCTTTATCCCGTACTATGACGGGAGCACCTGGACCTGGACGGCGGCGCTGATGAACCAAGGCTACCTTTCGCAGCGGACGTCGGCTTTCTTCTGTCCCGCCTTTGCCAAAACGACCGACCTCGATACGCCTGAAAAAGTCGCCACGCGCTCGGGCGGCAGCGGGGGGGCGGGCCGCCGGGGGACCTATTCGCACTACGGCTACAACCAGAACCACATCGGCGGCTCCGCCCGTTACGGGGGCGACGCCACCCTCCCCGCTCGCGGCAGCCAGATCACCCAGCCTTCGCGCACGATCCTCTTCATCGACACCATCTACACCCCCGGCGCGGCGGTGCCCCGGGGCACCTTTATCGTCGGGGACCGGCCCGCTGCCTCCCATATGCCCGACCCGCGCCACCAGGGCCGTTTCCAGATGATCTTCGTGGATGGCCACGTGGAAGCGATCCAACCGGCCGATCCCGCCCAGATCTTTGCGCCCTATCCCGCCGGACTCGGGTATACGACGCAGGACGGCTCCCTCTGGAAGCGCTGATTCCCCTCCAGGGCACGGATCGCTCTTCCATCCTCCCCAATCACACTCGATATGCTTATGAAAAAACCGATCGGCATCACGGCCCTCCTGGCGGGGCTGCTTCTTTCCACGGCTTCCGCCGCGACGCGGGACTGGGTCGGCGGCAATAGCGAGGAAGGGGAGAGCCTCGCCTGGGATGTTTCAACCCATTGGTCGAACAATACCATCCCGTCCACGCCCGACGACGCGGCCCGGTTCCTCAACGGCACCACGGTTTCCGTGCTTGTTCCCGTCGGCAGTTCGGCCACCATACTCAGCACGCAGTCGAATACCACCGTGACTTTCGACCTGAGCGCCCCCACGCTTCCGGATACGCCCACGCTCACGCTTAGTTCCTTTCTCGATGTCGGCGTCACCACCACCCCGGCCAGTGATACTCCTTCTCTGGTAACCGTCAAGGGCAGTGGCGGGGTGCTTCATGCCAATGCGCTTCGCGTGGGAGTCACCAGTGGCCGTGGTGGCAACCAACTGACTTTTACCGACGGGGTCGTCGTCACTTCCACACTGAGCAACACGAGCAGCGTGATCGGGCGGGACAGTTTTGACAACCTCCTCCAGATTGAACAAGGAGCCAAGGTCACGGTGGGCAACCTCTCTGTCGGTTCCCTGACAGGAGTTGGGAACAACCGTCTGGTGATTACGGGAGCCAATAGCGAATTCACCGTGGGAGCCATCGGCAGCCTTCGCGGCCTGAGGGTCGGCGTTAAGGAAGGCACCAGTTATGCCGACGCCGCGCAAGATAACTATGTTCACGTTTCCGACGGGGGAAAGCTGGTCGTCACCACCCTGATCACCGGGAGCAGCAATAACGTCAACATCGGCGGGCAAACCCGGGCGCACGATAACTATATCCTCGTCGAAGGGGCCAACTCGATCTTTGAACTCGGCAAAGGAGAATCGACGGGTAGCACGACCGTACAAATCGGCGATGACGACGGCCTCGATCATGGAGGAAACTACCTCGAAATCCGCGACGGCGGCCTTCTTCGCTCCGGCACCGGCCATACCGGAGCCATCACCATCTATGGCCATGACAGCTCCGATCCTGCGGCGCAAGCCTCCAACCGGCTGACCGTGGGCGACGACGGCACCGTCTCGGTCGGCGGCGCGATCAACGTCACCGGGGGGCTCCTGCAACTCTCCTCCCAAGGGAGCCTGACGTCGGCCAGTGTCACCGTGGGAGCGGGTGGACGCTTTGAAGCGGCGGGCGACGATTTCCGGACCACCGGCTCCGGAACGACGATCCAGAATCTCGGCACGCTCGCCGTACAGGAAGAGACCCTCTCCCTGCGCACCGGCGTGACGCTCGCCAACGGAGCCACGCTGGAACTTCATCTTCTGGACGGGGAGACGGCGGCGGGCCTTGAACTCCTCTCCGGCGGCTCGCTTTCGATCGGCTCCACGACCCGGCTCCGCCTCGTGGCCGACGATGCCGCAGCGCTCCAGTCCGGCGCGAGCTGGCAGCTTTTCACCGGCACCAACCTTGATCAGATCACCGGCAGTTTCAATCTCGATCTCGCCGAGCTTCCCACGCTCGACGGGGGGCTCTCGTGGGATTTCTCCGCCTTTGATGAAAACGGCGGCTGGAGGGTCACGGTCATTCCCGAGCCGGGCAGCGTTGCCCTGCTTGGCGTCGGTTTTGCGCTGCTGGCTCTTCGGGTGTTCCGCCGGAAACCACCAACCCCCGTTTCCTAAATGAGATCATCCATTCCGGCGATCCTTCTCGCCATGGCGTTTGCCCTCCCTGCCTCCGCCGCCAATCCTCCGTCCCTTAAAAAGGCGAGCGTCACGGTCACGGCGGAGATGCGGGCGCACGCCATTGAAAATACCGATCGCTACGACTGGGCGCGCCGCCGCCGGGACGAACTCCAAAAACGGCTCAAGCCGTACCTCGAAGCGGACGACACGTGGCTGCGCGCGCAGCTTCCCAGCCAGGGGATGCCCCGGGCCTGGAACCTGGAGGCGACCGATCACGCCCCGCCGGAAGCGGAGGAGACTCATTTCCTGGCCGTTTCGCAATCGAGTCGCGGCTTCGGCAGAAAAAATCGCTACCACATCGACCCTTTCCGGCACCCCTGGAAAGTGCAGAGCCGGGGGAGCGGCCGGTGGTATCCCGACAACGATTTCGCGGCTTACTATGCTTCGGGGCTGGATGAAAAAGGCCGCTTCCAACTCGACCGCGCCGACCGCTCGCTCTTGAAAATGCCGGAAGGCTCCCTGATCGACGATGGCCTGGGAGCGTTGTCCGACGGCAGGCGCTACTTTTTTGCCGCCCATTACGCCCTGCGCATCTGGATGGAGTGGACCGACCTCACCCGCGACCTCGCC
>DATMFV010000069.1:0-16096 GCA_035555975.1 Chthoniobacteraceae bacterium | reverse complement strand
TTTGCAAGAAGCTGCTGCCAAAGATCCCGAAAGGCGGCTCGATCATCAATACCGCCTCCATCCAGTCGTTTGACCCGAGCCCGGGCCTGATCGCCTATGCCGCGACCAAGGCGGCGATCGCCAGTTTCACCCGCACGCTCGCGCATCTGGCGATCGGGCAGGGGGTCCGCGTCAACGCCGTCGCTCCGGGGCCGGTCTGGACGCCGCTCATTCCCTCGACGATTGACCACTTCCGGGAATTCGGCAAACACACCACCTTTGAACGCGCCGCGCAGCCGGTGGAGATGGCTCCGATCCATGTTTTTCTCGCCAGCGACGAGGCGAGCTACGTCACCGGCGAGATTTACGGCGCGACGGGAGGCAGGATGCCGTTATAAATCGACAAACAGGAGGCATTGCACCTCCACGCCGCAATGGACCGGCTCCCAATGAAGCGGATGCGTCGAGGACTCCAGCAGCGCGCCGTCGGAGCAGAGGGCGAAGAGGCGTTCGGGTTGTTCCGGGTCGATCACGAAAAACTCCACCATGTCGTCCATCGGCGTATGGAGCCCGTCGCTTTCTAGTTTCCACGTTTCACCGCCGTCGCGGCTCTGGATGATCCGCCCCCCTTCGCCGACATCGAGCGCGGGGCCTGCGAGCGCGTTTTCCGGGTGGAGCGGGTCGATCAACACCGCCCGCGTGTAGTCGTCGATCAGGCGCGACCACGTCGCCGCCCCATCCCTTGAGAGAAAGAGCCCGCCGCCGGTCGCCGCGAGCAGCGTTTCGGGCTGTTGCGGGTTGATCGAAAGAAAGTGGACATCCTTGTGGATCTGCGCGGCATCGAGCTTCCAGTTCGCCCCGCCGTCGGTCGATTTCACCACGCCGCCCTGTTCGATCCCGCCATAGAGGGTGAGGGGATCTTGCGGGTGGAGCACGATCGTCCGCAGCGCCCCGCCGCGCGGCGAGTATGGCAGCGACCATTGCGGCGACTCGGGAAGCCGCCGGAGATTGAGCGATTCCCACGTCTCCCCCCCATCCCGGCTCCGGAAAAGCTCCGCCGGTTCCGCGCCGAGGTAGACGACCCGTGGATCGTGTTCGGAAAAAACGAGGGTGCGGACAAAATCGACCCCCATCCGGATCGGCTTCCAGTTCGCCCCGCCATCGGTGGAACGAAACACCCCCCGCCCATACGTCCCGGCGAGCAGAAGGCGGGGATCGTTCGGAGCCGAAGCAAGCGCCACGACATCCTCACCATAAAGAAGGGTGCGCTCCTCCCCGTCCGGCTCCGAGATGAGAAGCCCCTCCGTATAACCGATCAGCCTGCGTCGTTTCATTGTAGCCTGAATCGACACCGCCGGGCCGTGCGCGTCCACCGGCTTGTATCGCCGTGCTTTGGGAGGAGGGGCGCTTAAAGCGCTCCCTCGCGGTGAACCGGGTCTGGTACGAGCCTATGCTCGTACCGGCGATGGGGCCGTGGTCTTGAAACTCATGCGAAGGCCAAGGGCATCCAGTACGCTTTGGAACGTGCGGAGGCGTGGGTTGCCATCCACAGCCAGGGCTTCATGTAACGCCTGTCGGCTCACAGATGTTTTTTTTGCCAGTTGGGTAAGACCGCCTTGCGCTTGCGCCAATAAACGGAGCGTATCAAGCAGGGAATCAATATCTCCATCGTTTTCGAACTCCTTCAAGGCAAGCTTCAGGGCAAAATCAGCCCGCCGAGGCTCTTTGAGCAGGGTCGTACGAATATCGTCCAACGGAATCCCGCCACTCTTCTTGTCTTTCATTGATTATCCTCCAGATAAATGGTCCAAAACTCTTTTGCCAGATGGATGTCTTTTTTCTGTGTAGATTTATCGCCTCCGCTGAGAATCAAAATCACTTTTCCGCCGCTCTCTCCGAAATAGACCCGGTAACCGGGCCCAAAAAAAAGGCGCAATTCGTAGAGTCCTTCTCCCAACGACTTAAAGTCGCCGAATTGTCCTCGTTTCAGGCGACCCACCCGACTCAAAATGCGTTCCTGCATTTTCCAATCGAGCATGCCAAGCCATTCCAAATACGGACTGCATCCCGAACGATCGTGGAAAACAAGAACTTCGTAATGACCAGGTTTTAGCAAAAATCTTTCTCCGGTTTTTCTCTAAAACGTAAAGTATTCTTTACGTTTTGTCAACCCCGGCAAGCAAACAGGCTGATTTCATCGCCCTTGACCACGACGCTTTCGAAGTCGACGACGAAGCCTTAAATGAGACTCGGGTGCTGGAGACCTATTTTGCAGGAAAGAAGGTCTGTTCCAGATGACGCCTCTCCTCCATCGTGACAAAGAAGCCGATAATCATTGCCTCGATGCCATGATTTGGTATCCCTTTTGCCTGTAGACGTTCCCTCGGGGAGGCTGGCCCCCCCAGGTTGGGAACGCACGTTGGTCGTCAGCCAATGAAAATTTACATCGTTACCGATCTGGAAGGTCCCGCGGGAGTGAATCGATGGATTCAGACGCGCGAGGGCGAAAACCCCGAGAAACATGCCGCGATGCGGCTCCTTACCCGGGAGGTCAATGCAGCCATCGACGGCATCCTCGATGCCGAGCCGCAGGCTGAAATCGTCGTTCTCGACGGGCACGGCTCCGGCGGGTTGTGGTTTGACGAGTTGCACCCTTCGGCGCGCTATATCATGAGAGGGACCGGGGGGCTCGCGTCGTTTTACGCTACCGGGCCGTCGTTCGACGGGCTCATGTTTGTCGGCCAACACGCCATGGCCGGTCTGCCGCAGGCGCCGCTCTGCCATACGTTTTCCTCGCGAACGGTGGAATGGTATCGGCTCAACGGCGAACTGATCGGCGAAACCGGCATGATCGCCGCCTTTTTTGGCGAACGCGGCGTGCCCACCCTCTTTCTTTCGGGCGACGACTTTGCATGCCGTGAAGCCGAGGCGATCATCCCGGGAATCGTCACCGTGGCGACCAAGGAGGGGCTGGCCGTGGAACAGGCGCTCCATCTCTCCGCCGAAGAGGCCCGCAGGCAGATCCGCCGGGGCACGACGGAGGCGATCCGCAAAATCGGTGCCATTGCTCCCTATCGGGTTTCCGCGCCGTATGAACTGGAAATCCGCCTCCTTCCCGGCATCGACCCGACGCCCTATGTCGCGGAGGGGCGTTATCAGTTGGTCGGCGAGCAAACCGTCCGGCGTTGTGCCGACCGGATGGAGGATCTTCGTTAACCATCTCTTCCCATGAATGCTTCTTCGTCAAAGGCCGGTTGGTCACAAGTGGAAATCACCCCGTCGCCCGGCATCTTCCTTGGGGGCCGGGGAATGGTGCTATCGGAAGCCGACGCGAAAAAAGCCCCGTTGCTCGGGCAGGTCGTGATCCTCGAAGACCCGCGCGGCCAGCGACTGGTGCTCGCTTCGCTTGACCTGATCGCGTTGGGCGGCCCGTTGTGCGCGACGATGCAGCTCCGGCTGGCGTGTGTCGCAGGGGTCTCCCCGGAAGCGGTCATCCTGAACAGTTCGCATACCCATAGCGGGCCGTTTGCGCACTACGACGAATCAGCCACGCTGCTGCCGAAACCGCGCAACCTGATCGACTACGAGCTATGGCTTGTCGATCAAATGGCCTCGGCTGCGGGAGAGGCGCTCCGGCATCTCGCCCCGGCCACGGTCGATCGCTACCTTGGCGAGTGCCATATCGGCATCAATCGCCGGCGTCCCGGGGTCGACGGGCAGGTCGCCATGGGTCCCAACCCGGAAGGCGTTTACAATCCGGAGCTTCTGCTGTTCGACATCGTCCAGCCGGAAAGCGGAGCGCGCTGCCTCGCCTTCAGCCACGCCTGCCACCCCGTGATCGACGTCGGCTGGAACCGGACCCTCCTCTCGCCCGATTTTCCGGGGGAAGCGCGGGAGGCATTGAAGGAGCGCTTCGGCTCCGGCATTCAGGTACAGTTTTTTCAGGCGGCCTGCGGCAACGTACGGCCCCGGCTTCTTTCGGACTTTGAGAAAGGGAGCTTCCGGCCGAGCGCCGATGGCGACGCCCGAAAGATCGGGCAGGAACTGGCGCAGGCGGTGGAGGCGACCCTCCGGAGCGAACCTCAGCGCCTCGCGCTGGAACTCGCCTCCGTGGCGGGCTGGGCGCTGGTTCCCAAGAAAATGAGCGTTCACCTGACGCGGGAGGATTTCGAGACCATGGTCGAACAGGGGGGAGCCCGCGGCGAAGCGGCCCGTTACTGGCTGGAACGCGGCGTGGGGGCGCAGGAACTGGCCGCCATCGTCCCATGGCCGGTCGGGATTTTTTCGCTCGCCCCCGACTGCCGTATCGCCTGGTTCGGCGGCGAACCGTTTGCAGAATGGCAGGCGTTCCTGCGCCGGTCGCTCCACGACCCGGGGCTCATCATCTGGGGGTACACCGGCCCGAGCGCAGGCTACCTCCCTTGCGACGAACATCTCGCCGAGGGTGGCTACGAGGTGAGCGTGGTTGGCCCCTTCCGCAAAACCGGCCCCCGTCCCCTCGGCCCGGGGATCGACGCCGCCATGGCGACCGCTTTCGTCCAACTCAAAGAGCGGCTGGCGTGTTGCGGGTAAGGGGCGGCGAACAGGGGGCGGCAGCCGGAAACGGACGATTGAAAGCCGGAGCGATGAAACATTACGCGCTGGTTTTATTGTGGCTGGTTTTCCCCGGAGTTGCCGCCTTCGCAGCGTCATGGGAGCCCCCGGCCGGAAAAGGTGAATGGCGCTCGCCCGGCGGCGAGGTCACCTTGACGCTGGTCAAGCACAAGGAGAAAGGCGGACCGCGCTACCGGCTTCAGTTACGCCGCAGCGGTGAAAACCCTTCATGGATCGGCGAGCCAAAACCGGAGCAATGGATCGACCCTTCCTGGGCCGGCCTAGCCTGGCTGGAAAGCGCGCCCCATGCCTGGTCCGGCGGGCGGTTATTCTTTCAGGAGGGGTTGTTGATCGCCATTCTGGACGTAGGACAGGGTGCTTTTCTGGTCAATCATCAAACCGAGTTTTGCCAAAAGATCGGTGAACTGCGCTGGCTCTACGTCGCCGATCGCGGAAAGAATACCTTTGTTTCAACCGACACCCTCGGGATCATCGGCGAAGGCGCATTCCAGAAAAACAACGTCCGACTCCCCGGAGGCCCGGAAGATCCGCTCGTCATCAACCGCGTGGGGAAATCGCTCGACCTGCGCGGTCTCCTCCTCGCACCGCCCATGGTTGACAAGGAAACCATCTCGCTTCTGGTGATGGAAGGCGATACGGGCGTGAGGTTGCTTCAACTCGACCTCGACTCCCTCAAACCCATTTCAACCCGGGAAGTGACGGCAAAAATCCCGGACGCAAAAGCGCTCATCGAATCGACCAAAGACGGGAGCATCCCTGAACAGGGCAAAGCCGTGCTGGAGTCGCTGCTCTCGGAATCAAACGGCGGATGACCTCGCCCGGGGGGGCGCCATGCTCAATCCCCGGGTGCTTTGGCGGGATGCCTTCGGCATCTTTTTCGAAAAAAACAGGGCAGCCCCATCAAACCCTCAACAGCCCCCGAAAACCTCTCCCCGCATCGTACGACTCCGCGCCGTTGTGGTAGATGAAGAGACGCCCGTACCAGGTTTCACCATCGCCGGAAGGGTCTCCCCCGGGTTGAAATCGGCCATCAGCCGTTGGCTTTTGGGCGAGTGCCCCTCCAGTATGCGAAGCACAAACCGCGCGAAACGGCTGGCGACCTGAAGGGACGGGGAGACATACCGGGCGGGTTCGGGGTGGAGGTGCTTGAGGTAGGCGGCGTCGTTGCGGCTGATGAGGGCGACTTCTTCGGGGATGCGCACCCCACGGTAAAGCAGGTAGGAATGGATCGTGAAGTAAAATTCCGGGCGCATGAGGAGCCACGCCTTCGGCTCCCGCCCGCCGCGCCGGAGCAGGCGATCGACCAGGCGCATCAGGCTCTGGCGGTCTTCGCCGTGCCAGAGGTGGCGATAGGTCGGGGAAGGATGCCGGGCGGAGCCGATTGAGGCTTCGAACCCGAGCCGCGTGTGCAGGTCCTCGGGATTGGTCGGCCTCGGTTGCAGGAGGGTGAGGTCGGAGAAACCTCTGCGGAGAAATTCACCGGCGGCGTGGTGACCGATCGCCTTGAAATCGACGGAAAAGGTCGGCAACGGGCTGTCGGGCTGGCCCATGCCGTAGACGACGGCTGGAATACGCGCTTCCACAAACCACGTCTCCATCACCGGCGTCGGGGCGCTCAGAAGCCAGAGATCGTGCCGGACCTGCCCCATCAAATCGCGAAACGAAGCCGAGAGGCGCGATGGCTCGAGGTAGGCGACGCGGTGGACTTCCAGATGGACCCCCGCCGCTTCCAGTTCCTCGCGCACCTGCATGACCAGGGGATGTTTCTCCATGTTGATCTCGCGCTGGCGATTGTGAAACAGAAAGCCGACCGAGCGCATCGGGCCCGGCGCGCGAAGTACCGCCGGGGTGATCCGGGTGCCGAGCCGACCCCGGCTCGCGATCCACCCCTCGGCTTCCAGTTCCTTGAGCGCGGCGCGAATCGTCCGCCGGGCGACCCCCATCTGCTGCGCCAGCAGGCGTTCCGGCGGGAGCCGATCCGTCCAGCGGCCGTTGTGCAGTTGCGTGCGCAGGTGGGCGGCGATCTGCGTGCCCCGGGAGTGGAAGAGGGGATCGTGGGACATGGACCGGTAAAACTTTTCCCCGGGGGCGGGCGGAAGGTGCAAGGTTTTCGGATCGGTCTCCTTTTGATACCAAAATTTTTCTTTTTGATCCAGTTCTTCGGCGTGGAAAGGTGGCCTCCGTGAAAGCTTTTCTCCAGACCTGTCGCCGGGCTGATCATCGCAGCCGGAGGCCCGACCGGCATGCGCGCCTCGGGCATCGGGCGCAAAAAAGAGCCGGAAGCGGGGTGATCCTGTGAAGGACCCCCGCCAACTTGCCCCGTTTTATGCCGACCAGCTCAGGGAACAGATCCTCCCCTTCTGGCTTCAACATGCGGGCGACGAAGAGTGCGGCGGGTACTTCAGTTGCCTTGACCGCGACGGGAGCGTCTACGAACCGCACAAGGTCGACATCCTGATGCAGGGGCGGATTTCGTGGACCTTCGCCTGGATGTACAACGAGTTTGAGCCCCGGCCGGAGTGGCTCGCCTTTTCAAGGCGGGGGATCGGGTTTGTTCTGAAGCACGGCTTTGATGAAAAGGGACGGATCTACAACGCTCTGACCCGCGACGGCCGCCCGATGCTGTCGCCCTCGATCTACCATGGCGAGCTTTCCACGCTGATCGGGATGGTCGAAGTCGCCCGCGCCACGAAGGACGACGGGCTTTACCGGAAAGCCCGCTCCCTGTTCGAAATGGCGTGGGCAGCGCTCAACGACCCGTACGGCTCGCCGGTGCGGCTCGGGCCGCCAATCCGCACGCACGGCAACAGCATGATCGTGATCAATGTCATCCAGCAGCTTCGCGCCTGCCGGGAGGAGCCGGAGGATCGGGAGCGGATTGCGCAATGTATCGGGATCATGCGCCGCTGCCATTACCGCCCGGAGCGGCGGCTGCTTCTGGAGTACACCGGCTGGGAAGGGGAAGACCTCGACGAAAGCCTGGGCCGTCGGGTCAACCCGGGGCATATGATCGAAGGGGGGATCTTCCTGCTGCACGAACATTGGCGACACCCGGACGCCGCCCTGCGCGAGTTTGGGCTCAACCTGATCCGCTGGGGTTTCGAACAGGGGTGGGACCGCGAGTATGGCGGCCTCTTCAACGACATCGACGCCGAAGGGTTGCCGATCTTCGGGATGGAAGGGTTGCTGGGCGATTGCAAGCTCTGGTGGCAACACGCCGAGGCGCTCTACGGTCTCCTGCTCGGGTATTGGGAAACGCGCGACCCATGGTATTGGAATGCCTACCAACAGGTCCACGAATACAGCTTCCGCGTTTTCCCCGATCCGCAATACGGCGAGTGGTACGCCTGTCTCGACCGGACGGGTCGCCCGATCAACCGCGCCAAGGGAACCAACCGCAAATGTTGTTATCATATCGGCCGGAATTTCCTCTGGGCCTCCAAACTGGCGGCACGTTTTTAACCGGGCGGACCTCCGCGTTATAAGGCTAAGTCCAACGCCACGGTCGGCGCGGAGGCTTACCCCTCCAGTGTTTGGCGCGGTAGCGTGCTGACTCAATGCCGTCCCGCCAAGGGCTTACCCTTGAGCTTGCAACCGTTCCAGCCTGCCGCTTACAACGGCTCGTTCTGCAACTCGACGGACGACTGCGCGAGGCATTTGAGCTGCTCGAGGACATCCTCCATCACGGCGAGGTCGATCAGGTACTCCATTCGCGTGGAGCCAAAGCCGGTCGGGAAGGGGATCGAGAGCATCCCCCCCTTGTGTTCCTGAAAATCAGGGATGCCGTGGAAGAGGCTCAGGTTGCCGTCGGCGCTGACTTCCTCGAGTTCCGGGAACCAGAGCGGCACGCCAAGCTGGGCGAACGCCGTGTAGATCCGTTCAAAGTCGGGGCCGCTCAACCATCCCTGCCGCGAGGCGTAGCAGGCATCGATCAACACCCCCATCGCCAGCGCTTCGGTATGCGGGATCTCGAAACCCGAGATCGCTTCCAGCTTGTAGGCGGACCAGTGCCCGAGATCAAGCGCGCGCCCGGAGTGGGCCTCCAGCGGGTCGCCCTCCTTTTCGAGCGCGTTCAGGTAAAGCTGCGCCGTGCGCGACTGAAGGTAGGCGAGATCCTCCGAGCGCCGCTGCGGCAGGACGTTGAGCATTGAGTAAAGCTCGTCGAACCATTCGCCGTCAAAAAGGAGCGCCAGCCGGAAAGCCTCCGTCACCCCGCCCAGCCAGTCGAGGTCCGTCAGGGAATAGAAAAACTGCCAGTCGTTGAGCACGGCAAAGGGCGGGGCGAAGGAGCCGACGCTGTTTTTCTGACCGTCGAAGTTGACGCTCACCTCCAGACCGAGCCCGGCATTGACCTGGGCAAAAAACGTCGTCGGGATGCGGACCACCCGGATGCCGCGTCGCATCAGCGCCGCCGCCAGCCCCACCGTGTCGAGCACCGCCCCGCCGCCGACAATGATCGCGTACGAGTGACGGCAGAGATGGGCGTCGATCATCGCCGAAATCATCGGACCGACCACCTCCATGTCATTCTTGATAATCTCACCCCCGGGAATGACACGCGGTTCCTCGGCCAGTTCGATATCGTCGCTGTGACTGTCGAAATAGAGGATGATCTGCTGGATCAGTTCCGGCTGGGCATCGGCCACGTTCGAGTCGATGAAGACCATCGCCCGGTGAACCCGGTTTTCCTTGAGGTGGTCGAGCGTGTCGACCAGGGCACGGTTCGCGGGGTCGAATACGTTCTCGGTGAAAACGACCGGGTAGGCTATGGGGTGGGATAGCTTGTGCAGGAGCTGGGGGTCTGACGTCATGGGAGTCGTTTCATCCACGTAAGGATTGTTGGAGGAGAACACGTTACTATGCTCCGTTTTTGGGTAAAAAGTCAATCATGAGAAAGAAAACCTTCGAGCAAAAGATGCCCCGATACCGTCCCCCGCCGCCACCGGTTTCTTTTTCCCTTCTTTTCTTTCTGATCAGAAACGCCGCCCGTTGAAAAGCCGGACGATCAGGGAAACCCCTTTTTTCTAAAGGGGGAGCCGCCGCCACGACGCCCCGCCGCCCGGGGGAAAAAGGAAAACAGGCTCGCGTTTGCAGCGCGAGCGCCTTAAAGAGACATCCCTTCACTTTTTTTCTTTTTGCCACGTTGAGCCATTGACCATGCCTGAAGCTGCCCTGACCCCGATGATGCAACAGTACCAGCGCATCCGGCGCGAGCTTGCCGCCGATACGCTGCTTTTGTTTCGCCTGGGCGATTTTTATGAAATGTTTTTCGAGGATGCCAGGAATGCTGCGGCGATTCTCAACGTCGCGCTGACCCGCCGGGGGCAGGTGCCGATGTGCGGCGTGCCCTACCATGCGGCGGAAGGGTACATCGCCAAACTGGTGAAGGCGGGGCGGCGGGTGGCGATCTGCGACCAGATCGGCGAGGCGACGCCGGGGAAGATCGTCCGGCGCGAAGTCACCCAGATCGTCAGCCCGGGGACCATCTCCGACCTCAACCTGCTCGACGCCAAGCGCAACAACTACCTGGCCGCCATCGGCCTGCACAAAAAGCAGATCGGCTTCGCCTACCTCGATACCAGCACCGGCGAGTTTGAGATGACCGAGCTTCCCGACGCCGCCGCGCTGGAGGATGAACTGGCGCGGGTGCGCCCGTCGGAGATCCTGATCGGCGACGGGCCGCAGCGGCAGGCGATCCCGCTCGATCTCCCCTCGGTGGTCGAGTGCGACGGTTACCTTTTCATCCCCGAACAGGCGGAGCACACCCTTTGCGAACACTTCGCCGTCCAGTCGCTCGACGGATTCGGGGGGACCGGCATGACGGCGGCGATCGGTGCGGCCGGGGCAATCGTCCATTACCTCAAGCACCAGATGCGGCGGCAGATCGGCCACGTCACCCGGCTGAAGGTCTACCGCCGGTCCTCAAGCATGATCGTCGATGCCGCTTCGCAGGCCAATCTGGAGCTGGTCGAGTCGCGCGGGGCCAGGGATATGAGCCTGCTCGCCGCGCTCGACCGGACGCTCACCCCGATGGGGGGGCGCCTCCTGCGTCACTGGGTATTGCACCCGCTTTGCGAGACCGCGCCGCTGCTCGAACGGCAGCAGACCGTGGCGCTGATCCTTGAAGACCCGGCGCTGCTCAATGCCGTGCGGGAATCGCTCAAGGGAATTCGCGACATCGAACGGGGCCTGGGTCGCCTGAGCCAGGCCGGGGGGAACCCGCGCGATCTTCTCGCGTTGAAAAATTCGCTCGACCAGTTGCCCGATCTCCGCGCCCGTTTTTCGCCGCTGGCGACCCCGCGCCCGGGCGAGCAGCCTTCGCTCGGGCCCGCGATCCACGCCGCCCTGCGGGAATTTCCGGAATTAAGCTGCGAACTGGAGCGCGCACTGGTCGATGAACCGCCGATCGCCCTGAAGGACGGCGGCATCTTCCGCGACGGCTACCACCCGCAACTCGACGAATGGCGCGCGGCGTGCCGCGACGGCAAGCAATGGATCGCGGCGTTGCAACAGCGCGAGATCGAGGCGACCGGCATCAAGTCGCTCAAGATCAAGTTCACCAACGTCTTCGGTTACTTCATCGAAGTCACCAAGGCGAACCTGGCGAGCGTCCCCGAGCACTACATCCGCAAGCAGACCACCGTCAACAGCGAGCGCTTCATCACCCCCGAACTCAAGGAGATGGAGGGCAAGATCCTCGGCGCGGAGGAGCGGAGCAAAGCGCTGGAATACGAGCTTTTCGGCGAACTGCGCACGCGGATTCTGCACGATTCGGTCGCCCTGCAGGAGACGGCGGGGGCGATCGGGCTGCTCGATCTCCTCTGTTCGCTCGCCGAAGTGGCGCGGCTTTTCAACTACATCCGGCCTAAGCTGCACGACGGCCTTTCGATCACCCTGCGCGACGGCCGCCACCCCGTGCTCGACCAGAGCCTGGCGGAGGAGAAATTTGTCCCCAACGACACGGAACTCGACGGCGTCAACAGCCGCCTCCAGATCATCACCGGGCCGAACATGGCCGGGAAATCGACCTACATCCGGCAGGTGGCGCTGATTGTCCTGATGGCGCAGATCGGCAGTTTCGTCCCGGCGGCGGCGGCGGAGATCGGCGTCGTCGACCGGATCTTCACCCGCGTCGGCGCGAGCGACGACCTTTCCCGGGGGCAGTCGACCTTCATGGTCGAGATGAACGAAACGGCCAACATCCTCAACAACGCCACGGAGCGCAGCCTCGTCATTCTCGACGAAATCGGGCGGGGGACCTCCACCTTCGACGGCCTTTCGATCGCCTGGAGCGTCGCGGAATACCTGCACGACGAACTCAAAGCCCGCACCCTTTTCGCGACCCATTACCACGAGTTGACCGAACTGGAACTGACCCGCAAGGGGGTCAAAAACTACAATGTTGCGGTGCGCGAATGGAACGACCAGATTATCTTCCTGCGAAAGATCATCCCGGGCGGGGCGGACAAGAGCTACGGCATCCAGGTCGCCCGGCTGGCGGGGCTTCCCAAGCGGGTCATCTCGCGGGCCAAGGAGGTTTTGGGCAATCTGGAGCAGTCGGAACTCAATGCGGATGGAAAACCGCTCATCGCGGAGGAACCGGCGCGGTTGAGCGCCGCCCGCCGCCGGGCGCAGAACCGGGAGAACCGGCCGCAGTTGTCGCTTTTTTAAAACGGTGTGGTTTTTTAGGGAAAATGGAACTTCATTTTAAAGATCGCGAAAAACTCGAACTGCCCGGCGAGGGCGGGCGGCTGTTGCTGCACTCGTGTTGCGCGCCGTGTTCGGGCGAGGTGATGGAGGCGATCGCCGCTTCGGGCATCGACTTTGCCATTTACTTCTACAACCCGAACATCCACCCGCGGCAGGAATACGAACTCCGCAAGAACGAGAATATCCGCTTCGCCGAAAAGCACGGCATCCCGTTTGTCGATGCCGACTACGATCTCGAAAACTGGTTTGCGCGGATCAAGGGGCTCGAGTGGGAGCCGGAACGCGGTGCCCGTTGCACCGCCTGTTTTGACATGCGCTTTGAACGGACCGCGCTTTATGCCCACGAACATGGCTTCCCGGTCATCACCAGTTGCCTCGGCATTTCGCGCTGGAAAAACCTCGCCCAGATCAACGCCTGCGGCGTCCGGGCCGCCGGTCGCTATCCCGGGATGCTCTATTGGGAGTTTAACTGGAGAAAACAGGGCGGCTCGCAGCGGATGCTCGACATCTCCAAGGAGGAACGCTTCTACCAGCAGGAGTATTGCGGTTGCGTCTACTCGCTGCGCGACACCAACCAGTGGCGGGCGGCCAACCAGCGGCCGAAGATCAAAATCGGCGAAAAGTATTACGAACCTTCCGGGCAGGGAGAGAAAGATTCATGAACACGGTGTTATTCATTGCAGGGAGTGCCAACCTGGTCGCGGCGCTGGTCTGCATCGGCGTCTCCCTCCCGTTTGCCTTGAGGAAGGTGAAGGTCAGTAACCGGATCGGCGTACGCATCCGCAAGTCGTACCTCTCGGTCGAACATTGGAAGAAGATCAACGCCTATTTTTCCCGCTGGCTGATCCTCTGGTCGCTCCCGGTGCTGCTGGTCGGGGTGACGATGGTCGTCGGAGCGTTCAAATTTCCCGGGGCGTTTCCCGGCTGGAGCGCTTTCTGGCTCAACCTGAGCCTGCTTCTGCTCCTGCTGCCCCCCGTGCAGACGTTGATGTGGAGCCGCAACCTCCCGTCGTAAAACGGGCGGAAAAAAAGGTGCAATCCGGAGTGGATGGACCGCAAAGGCGCGTTAGCCGGTTTTTCATGAAGTTGCTTGAATGCGGGCTTCATGAAACTACTCAAAACCTTTTCTCTGATCGTGGCCTTTGGGCTTTCGATCAGTTTGACAACACACGCGCAGACCCGGGTGGATCGCTGGAGCGGTAATGCCGCGTTTATGACGGGGGTACAGCCTGACTTTGACATCACCACTCAAAGTACCGTCTATACCGATGCCGACGTAAATGACGGGACCAATAATTCGGTCGACCATACGGGGGCGCTTCTGCGAATCGGCCCCATGGTGAATGGTAACGGTAACGGCAGGATCAACGACGGATATCTCTATACCTCGTTTACATCACCTTCCATGGAGATCGCCTCCAGCGGTATTCTGGAGGGAATCGGCTATCTTACCTTGAGCATCACCAGTGCCGGGACAAAACAGTACACAGGGGGAGAGATTACGCTTGATTCTGATGGTGAATTTGGCCCGGCTCATTTTACGTCCATTGAAGCGGGAGCCGTTGGCGAAAACACTCTTTACCGGGCGGTCTGGACCTGGGAGGTGACTTCTTCGGAGCTCAACGAGTTTACTCTTTCATGGCTGACCCCTGCAGTCGCCCCATACCCCGGTGCTCATGCTTATTACATGGACATCACCCTGACCCAAAGCGTCGAAGCGATCCCCGAACCTTCCACCTGGGCCCTCCTCGGGGCGGGGCTCTTTGCCGCCGTCTGGATGAGCCGCCGTCGCAAAGCGAGCCTGAGCGTCGGTCAGTAAAAAATTTTTTGTAGGGGAAACAAAAAAGGCGTCTTCCATCACCGGGAGACGCCTTTTTTACGCCTCAGGCCGTGCTCCTACGCCAGCTCGGGGATCAAGGCGCAGCTCTGCGAGTGTCCCAGCGCCCGCTTGAGCGTCGGGTAGAGCTTGGTGGCGACAATGTTGACCGCCAGTTCCGCGACGACTTCACGCCCGAGCCGTTCCTGGAGCCGGGGCAGGAGGTCGGCGGGCAGTTCCCGGTTCAGGGCGACATCAACGGCGTAGTCGTGGACATCGCGCCGGTCGCCCTCCAGGCCTGCGCCCCCTTTGAGCGCGCCGCGGATCGTCGCTTCGTCCACGCCTGCTTCCCGCGCCATCTTAACGCTCAGCAAGGTACACGGCCCGCAATCCTGCGCATTCATCGCGGCCAGCTTGGCGATCATGAGGAGGTCGACCGGAGCCGCCTTGCGAACCCGCGCCATCGGCATCGCCGCCTCAAACGCCTTGAAGGCTTCGGTGGAAGTCTCGAGCAGTTCTTCAAGATAGCTGGTGTCGTAATCGTAATGTTCTCCGAAACTGCGGAGGGCTTCACGGGAAGTTTCAGGTGAAAAAGAGGTGGATGCAGTCATACACCCTTCATGACGAACGATCGTGTTGAATGGTGACAAGAAAAAAACCGTTTTTGATTAGACACGCCCCTAAGCGTGGACTCCGCATTCATGATGGAGTGGCCGCCGGTTGGCACTCACGACAGAGGAGCCGGTTGCGAAACCTGCGGCGGTTGAAACGGCAAAAGGCGACCACTTTGTCATCGACGGCAACTCCGCACTCGTTGCAGGACGGCGGCGCTTTCAACAATGGCTGGCATTGGCGACAAAAGAGTCCTCCCTTGAATCGTCCGCTATTGGCGCGACAAAAAGCGATCACCCGTTCTTCAAGAGCCGTTCCACATTTTTCGCAAGGGGTGGCCTGGGGCGGGACTTCAGGCGGCGGGATTTCGCTCACGGTCGGCGCAACGGGAGGAGGCGGGGAAAAGGTCGGCTCGGCGACTCCGAATTTGGCGGCAAAGTTCATGGAGATCGGTTGATGCCGGGCCACCAGCGCCCCGGCGAACGCCTTTAACGTCTCCTTCGAAACGGTTTTGGCCATTGCCAGGAGACCGGAGCCTGCGTGGCGCTCAATCCAGTGGTTCATATGTCTTCCAAACAGGTCCATCTTGACGATGGTCGCCTCCTGGTTCTGGCGGACGATATGGCACTCCGGGGGGACCAGAATCCAATGATGAAAAGTCGGGCGGATCTGAAAACCGAGCCGGGTGGGAAGCAGGTGGTGTTCGCAAGCAAGTTCGCCAAGCACCTGCGCGTGGCGTTTGCTCTGCTCGACGGGAGAAACCATGCCGCGCCAACCGAAGCGCGTCTTGACTTCAAACTCGCCATTGTCGTTGACCCGGATGCCGGTGGCGATTCGCTTGCTCTCGATCAGGATGATATCGAAGAAGCGCCCGACAAGCAGGTGGTCAATCTGGGCCACCCGGCCGTTGTGCTCAAGCCGGAGATCATGGACGACCATGTAGTTTTGGGCGTCTTTCAGGCGAAAGTCGATATGATAGGCGGCTTCCTTCTCTCCCCGCGCGCCGGTGCGAATGTGGCTGATTTCGTCTTCGATCCGCTCTTTCTGCTCCCGGGTAAGGGTTGGAGTGGCCAGAAGGTCCTCCAGCGTTTTGAGCGCAGGCTCCACATCGTCCTTGGTTTTAATGAGCATTGCGGGAGAGCCTACCGCCCGCGATTTTTGCTTTCAAGGCAATAGGCGCGACCCTCCGGCTCCCGGGTGTGATTAAAAGTGGTATCAGCAAGAGAATAGCCCGGAGGGCTTACAGCGGGGCAGCCGGGGGTCGAGCGAAGCGACACCCCCGGGCTATTGGATTCCCCCATCATCGACCCCGAACGGGGTCGCAGAAAAAGGGACCTTACCCCAAGACGATCCGCTGCGACCCTT
>DATMFV010000068.1:0-23713 GCA_035555975.1 Chthoniobacteraceae bacterium | reverse complement strand
CGGCACCCTGACGAAAACCGGTGCCAACCTATTGACCTTCTCCAACGGCACCAACGGGGGTTCTCTCTCGGTCGCCGTGGATCATCTCACCATCGGAAGCGGAGCGAGCATCGAAATCGGCCATCCTGCGGCCCCCTACGGAGGCCTTACCGCTTTCAATGTCAATGAGACCAGCACCATCAACGGAACCTTTATATTCGATGGCGTCGCCGGGCGGGACCCGGAGTTGAACCGCATCAGCCTCGGCGCGCTTGAACTCAACGGCACCCTTTCCGTTGGGGGGCGAGGCAATACCGATGCCGTTCTCAATGTCAGTTCGCTGACCGGCACCAGCACCGGCATCCTGAGGCTCCTCAGCAGCGCCCATAAACCGGCCGAAGGCACCAGTCAGGGAACGCTGGAGATCGACTCCACCAACGCCACTCCGGCTAACTACGGGGGATTGATCGACCTCGGCATCACCGACCCCGGCTTTGCCTTTTCCGTCATTAAGAAGGGAGAGGGCACGCAGATCTTTTCCCGCAGTTCCGGCAACACCTACAATGGCGGCACGATCATCGAAGGAGGCGTCCTCGCTATCTCCACCAATACGGACTCCGACACCAGCGGCCTCGGTTCAGGCAAGGTGGAGGTCCGCAACGGCGGCACGCTCGCCGGGAATGGTCGTATCCGGCTCGACGGCGAAGCGGTGGAAGTCCGATCGGGCGGCGTGATTGCACCGAGCGCCCATCTCGCTTCCGGGTTCGCCACCCTCACCTTCAACGGTGCCGCACAACCCACCGGCCCCATCCTCACTCTGGAAGAAGGCGCCACCTTCCGCTTCCGGCTTGGTCCGGACAACGGCAGCGACCTGATCGCATTCGTCAATGATCACGATGGCGGACTGGTGCTTCCTTCCGGCGGGCTGACCCTCCAGTTCGAACAGGCACAGGAAGGAACCTTCACACTCTTTAGCTTCAATGCCATTGGCAACCCCGAACTTGAAGCGCTCTCGCAGTCGCTTCTTTTCGACGCCGAGGGATTCCAGGGCGTCTTCGGTTACGACGCCTCAGCCTCGACCATCTTTGTCACCGTCACCACCATTCCGGAGCCCGCCACCGTCGCGCTCGTCATGATCGGGCTTTCAGCCATCGGCTGGAGCAAATGGGCTAAAAGCAGAAAAAACTAGTCAAACCGATGCCGGTCCCTCCTTCCAGATCCTCGACCGCCTTCAGCGTACTGGAGTTGTGTGTGGTGCTGGCGCTCGTCGCCATCCTTGCCCTGTTCCTCAATGGAGCCCTGGCAAAGGTACGAACCGCCAACCGGCAGGCGCTCGACCCGATCCACCTCCGGCAGATTGGCGTAACGCTGCATCTCTACATCACCGATCACCAACAACGTCTCCCCCTCGTCAACAACCCGCTTCCCGTCAAAACGCTGGCGCAATACCTTGGCTACATCCCTTTCACCAGCGATTGGAGCAACGACCAAAGCCAGCCAAAGAACTCCATTTTCAAACCGGCTGCCAACCAGCGGGCGATCCGGCAACTCTTCACCAGCGGTTACGATGAGCGCGACTCACCCGACCCACTCAATTCCTTTGCCACCAATTTCTATATGGCATCAGATCCCAACCAAGCGGGCAGCGAAAGCACCCAGGCCCAGCGATGGAATGAAATTGTCCATCCCGGCAGGAAAATCTATATGATCCCCGCCCGGTTTATCACCAGACCCTACCAGTCCAGCTTTTCGGCAAGCTCCGCCTTCACCTTCTTCCAGGCTGGAGACGCACCCGATGAAAAGAGCCGCTTTCCGGTGCTCTTCGTCGATGGCCACACCGAAATGTTCAACCCCTACCTTTCCGGAGCCAATCTCAACACCGCCAGCCGGCGCTGGGTCCTTCCCAAAGATCCCTTGGAATAAACCGATGTATCGCTCCCCTTCTCTCTTCACCCTCGCAGCCCTGCTCATCATCGCGTTCGCCAGCGGCTGCGCACCGATGAACAAAACACCCCTCGCGCATTACCGCAGCGAACCCGGACCGGGCGTACCGGTCCTCCATGTGGCCCCAAATGGTAGCGACACCGCAACCGGTGAAGCAGCCGATCCGCTCCGGACCGTTGCCGCCGCCATCGGGAAACTTAACGGCGGCGGTGTGATCCGACTCGCCCCCGGCGTCTACCGTGAACGGATCACCGTGACCACCCGGGCGACTTCCAAGGCTCCGTTGATCATCGAAGGCGCTCTCTCCCCGGAAGGCCAACGGCTTTCTACCGTGGATGGAAGCACCCCGCTTGACCCGGCTTTGTGGAAGCCACGGCCCGACCTTGGCCCCGGCGTCTATGCCTACCCAACCGCCGACCCGCGTCTCCTGCTCGTCGACCATCTCAGCGTCGCCCGGCTGCACGAGGAAGTGAAGCCCGAATTTATCGTCAACGGGAAACAGGAACATTACCTTGCCAGTGAAGTCCTCGCCTGGCCGGACGACCACCGCGTCACAACCAATTATCGCAAGGAATCGATCCCTTTCTGGGAAACCATCGGGGGCGTTTACTCTCCCGGCAAAGACCGGAAGGAAGTCTACCTCCGGCTCTACCCGGAACGCGACCCGCGCCGGGAGCAGACCGCCGCCAGCCCGGCGGGGCCGGTGATCGCCCTTCACGGCTCGCAATACGTCCAGTTGCGGGATCTGGCGGTCTGCGGCGGCGAATACGGGGTGGAAATCGGCGGCGATAGCGCGTTGCATAATACCGTGGAAAACTGTTTCATTACCCATGCGCGCCGACGCATCCGCGTGGCCGATGGGGCAGTTCAGACGCTATTGAAGGAGAATCAGCTCGAAATCGGCTTCATCGGGCAAACGCCCGGCGCGTGGGGCGCTGAAAACATCGGTTCCCCCTCCGAGCGCCAGATGGCCGCGAAGAAAGAATTTGTCTACCTCTATTTCAAATATTGGGCTTCTCCCGCCCATATCTCCGATGATGTCTCCATCGTCGCGGAAAAGGGAAGCCGCGATACCACCATTCAGGGAAACCGGCTCGAAGGAGGGCTGATCGGCATCGGGCTTTACGGCGGGGATCGGGTCACCGCTTCAGGCAATACGATCCGCCACTTTTCCAGCGTCGGCGCGCTGATCCGTAACGGAGGCGATGTTGCCGTTTACGACGGCAATCTCTTTGATGATTGCAACATCAGCATCCGTCTACACAGCCTTAACGCCAAACAGCAGCCACAGCGGCATCTTTGGTTTCTGCGTAATGTCAGCATCAAGGAGTCCAACTCCAGCGGCCATATCTATTGCCATCTCTCACCCGACACACATCGCTACCCCGACCATCAGGTCATCTTCGCCCAGAACACCTTTATCAACGGGCGAACAGGGATTGGCTTGCCACCGCCGATCCAGGGCCTGCCCGGCTTCCAGTTCGTTAACAACCGCTTCATCGGCTGCACCTACGTGGTCAACGGAAAGATCGACTGGTTCCGGCAACGCTCGATGTTCGGTCAGTTTGATTACAACCAGATCATCGGTGGCACGATCGGCCGACACGGTATTCCGGCCTGGTATGGCCCGCATAATATCGACGACACGCAGGCGACGGGATGGAAGGTCGGCAAAAACGGCGTCCGGCTGCCGACGCCGGACCGGGGGCTTGGCGCAGGGCTCGATCTCTCCCGGCCTTATGAACTCGACGGGAAACGTTTTTCCGCTCTTTCCGACCTGATGCCCGGTTATCCTTCCGGCGACGTGCCGCCCGATCTTGGCGCACCCGATTCGCTACCTCCCGCCCTTTCCAATATCTATGACCGTTGATCTTCTGGCCCAACCGCCTTTCACGCCGACCGATCCCGCCTTTGCCGCCGCATGGCAGCGCGGCCTTGAAGTCCTGCAACCGACCGCCTCGGAGCTGGAGCATGGGCTGGAACTCCACCGCAGCCTGACAGTTTGCGAACACTATGGTTTTCTCCCCGGAGTCTGGAGCGAACGGGCGATGGCGTCGTATCTCTCTGCGGGCGACGGGTTGAGTTATGTCGATTTCCAACGGCGGCAAAGCTATTTGCGCACCGCCGATCTTGCGCAAAGCCCGGAAACGCGCGAAGCGTTTCTGGCGGCGCTGCGACAGGCGGGCGTGCACGGCCTCGTTCTGCCGGTCAATGACTATGGAGAGTCGGTCACCGATGCCATCGTGCGGATCGCCGCCTATCGGCATCTCTGCCTGGAGTTTTCGGACTCGCTCTTCCAGACCACCAAGGCTGATGACCTTGAAGGGGCCCGGCGAAACGGCTCCACCGGCCTGATCTTCAGCCTGACCGGGCTGCCGCTTTTTGGCGCGGGCGAAATGACCGACCCGGGGGCGCTGCTCGACTGGGTGGAAATCTGGTATGGCATGGGCGTCCGTTTCATGCATCTCGGCTACAACCGGCGCAATGTTTTTGCCGACGGCTGCGGGGAACGCAACGACGGGGGTTTGAGCGAACTGGGGCACGACCTCATCGCCAGGATGAACGAGGTCGGCATGATCGTCGACGTTCCGCACAGCAGCCGCCGCACACTTCTGGAAGCGGTGGCGGCTTCCAGCCAGCCGGTGATCGCCAGTCATATCGGGTGTCAGGCGGTGTTCGACGGCGCACGCTGCAAGAGCGACGAGGAAATCAAGGCGATTGCTTCCACCGGAGGGTATGTCGGGATCTACAGCATCCCTTCGCTTCTGGGGGACGATGGCGACCTGAATCTGATGCTGCGCCACGTCGCCCATGCGCTCCGCCTCGTCGGGCCGGAACATGTCGTCATCAGCACCGACCTTGGTCACAACCCCGAACCGCCGCAACCGCTCCCCCAGGGCCTCCCGGGAGGGTGGCGTCGCGTTGCCGCCGCCGGGCGACACAAGTTCAAGCCGGAGGGAAGGACGAGCCTCGAACATTTCGGCGGCAGCCTCGCCTGGACCAACAAACCGCTGATCACCGTGGGGCTCGTCAAGCTGGGTTTGAGCGATGAAGCGATCGCACAGATGCACTTCGGTAATCTTAAACGGGTGCTCGACGCGGTAAGAAAAGGGATAGATTAGCCGCCCTTCAGATCATGCATCCACCCTTCGAGCAGGTCCGCCACCTTCCCGTCTTCGCAACGGTAGAGATAGAGCAGGTTGGCCAGCATCCGGTGGAAGATCATCCGGCTGGCGGCGCTCCGGAAATATTCCGGCATGATCGGGAGATTCTGGCGCGCCAGGATCGCCGCGGCGTTGCAGTCGGAAAGGAAGCGGCCCCCCTTGAAGGGGTCGAGCAGCGAGTCGCCGAGCCGCACCAGAAAATGACCGGGAAAGCTGACCCCTTCGATCGCGAGCCCCGCGCGCGCCCCGGTAAAGAGGTAGACGAGCGATAACGAAAGGGGGATGCCCCGGCGGGTGGCGATCACTTTTGGCAAAAGGGAGTTGCCGACTTCGTAGTAATGCTCCGTGTCGCCGTGGAGACCGAGTTCCTGACCGAAAAAATCGCCAACGCGGCGGACTTTCTCGCCTTCCGGCAAGGTTTCGGGAACCCGTCTGGCGAGTTGCGCCCCCCAGGCGTCGAGCTGACGGCGGGCACTTGCGGCGTCGATCCCCGGTTCCAGGCAGCGTGCCAGCAGGAAAGCGGCCTTTTCCAGCGCGGCCAGGCCGTCGGCGTCCGGAAAGTTGCGACAAAGCGCGGCCAGTTCCCGTTGCGCTTCGTTGGCGTCGATCCGCCCCAGGATCGCCCCGACGTGACGCGAGACCACGGCGTCGCCCTCGGACAGGAGGTCGCGCAATCCCTCCCGCGCGGGCGCACCCCGCAGGACGAGCTGCTCCCGGACGAGCGCGACCGTTTCCGGGTCGTCGTCGCGCAGGAGCTTCAAAATGGCCTCTCGCTGTGCCAACATCGCCTCCAAGATGGCCTACCTGCGCGCGCGACGCAAGCGCAGGTCGCCTCCCTCGCCCGATTACTCTTCATGGCCCGCGACGCGGTCGACCGCAGCGCGCAGCGCGGCAAAGCGCGATTTGGCCACCGGCTCTTCCACCGGCGTTTCCAGCAACTGCTTGAGGCTGACCCGTTCGATGTAGGCCGGGTCGAGTTCGCGGATGAACGAACTCGGGGTGCATGGCGCATGGCTCCCGTAGCGGAACCGGCTGTGGCAGTGGGTCATCGTCAAGGTCTGCTGCGCGCGGGTGATGCCGACGTAGAGCAGGCGGCGCTCTTCATCGAGCGTCCCCTCCACCTTGGAACGGTCGTGCGGCAGGATGCCCTCCTCCAGCCCGACCAGGTAGCAGTGCGGGAACTCCAGCCCCTTCGCCGCGTGGAGGGTGATCAACATCACCCCCGTCCCCTGTTCCTTGTCCTTGTCCTCCTCCTTTTCCTGCCGCAGCGCCATGGAATCGAGGTAACCGCGCAGGCCGTCGGTCGACCCCTCTTCGTACCGGACAAATCCTTCCAGGATCTCGCGCACGTTGGTTTCGCGGGCGAGCGCTTCCTCCGGGTTTTTGCAGGAACGGCGCAGGTCGTCGAAGTAGCCGCTGGTTTCGATGATGCTCCGCAGCACGGCGGGCTGGTCGCAGAGCGGCGTATTGAGCTGCGTCTCCCAGGTGTCGAGTTGCGCGGCAAATTCGCCGATCGCGTTGGCCGCGCGGGTGGTGACCAGTTCGCGCAGTTCGGGCATCTGCAACGCCGCAAACAGGCTGCACCCCTTGCGTACGCTCAGGTCGAGCGCCCGCTCCACCGTCGTCTCGCTGATGCCGCGCGGCGGGGTGTTGATGATCCGCAGGAGGCTGATGTCGTCGTCGACGTTGAGGATCGCCGCCGCGTAGGCCAGCACATCCTTCACCTCCCGCCGGTCAAAGAAACTTTTCCCCCCGACCAGCCGGTACGGGATGTTGAGCGCGCGCAGGTGCCCCTCCAGCAGGCGCGACTGGGCGTTCATCCGGAAAAGAATCGCAAACTGCTCGTACGGCAACCCTCCCTGCGCCGCCCGGCGGTGGATTTCCCCGGCGATGAACTCCGCCTCCTCCCGGTCGTCGGGAGCCATGACGATGCGGATCTTTTCCCCCTCGCCCTTGGCACTCCAGAGTTCCTTGGGCCGCCGCCGCGGATTGTTTTTAATGAGCGTGTTGGCGGTGTTGAGGATCGCGCTGGTGCTCCGGTAATTCTGTTCGAGCTTGATGATGCGCGGGTTGGGGAAATGGCTCTCGAACTCCAGGATGTTGGAGACCTCCGCGCCGCGCCAGCCGTAGATCGACTGATCGTCGTCGCCGACCACCGCCACGTTGGCCGCCCCGCCTTCATCGCGTTTGGCGAGGTGGGTGATGATTTCGAGCTGGAGCCGGTTGGTGTCCTGAAACTCGTCGATCATCAGGTAACGGAAGCGCTGCTGCCAGCGGCGGCGGACCTCTTCGTGTTCCCCCAGCAGCTTGACGGTCAAAAGCAGCAGGTCGTCAAAGTCGACGGCGTTGAGATTTTTGAGTTCCTTCTGGTAACGCGCGAAGACCGCACCGAGAAGCGTCTGCTCGTCCTTCGGGGCGGTCCACCCGCTGTTCTTCGCCTTGCCGATGAGCGATTTGGCGACGTTGGGCTCCAGTTTTTCGTCGCGCGCGGCGGTTTTGGTGATGATCTTGCGGATCAGTCCGGTCTGGTCGCCGTCGTCGTAGATCGTAAAGTTTTTCTTATAACCGAGTTTTTCAATATCAACGCGCAAAATACGAACACAGAGCGCGTGGAAGGTGCACATCGTCACCTTTTTGGCTTCCGCCGGGTCGACCATCCCCGCGAGGCGCTCGCGCATTTCCGTGGCGGCCTTGTTGGTGAAGGTGACGGCAAGGATCGTCGCCGGGTCGACCCCCTCCGCCAGCATGTAGGCGATCCGGGCGGTGATGACCCGCGTCTTGCCGGTCCCTGCCCCGGCGAGAATGAGCAGCGCGCCCTCCGTCGTGGTGACGGCTTCGCGTTGGGGATCGTTCAGGTCAAAAAGGCGGAAAGACATGGAGCCCGCCACTTTAGGGACCACTCGGCTGAAATGCAATTACGGCGTTCCCCCCCCCCCGACATGCTCTCCCGCGGCGCGTTGTCTTCAGGGTAGGGCAGGTTTTTCTTTTTCTTGAACAGGTAACGCTCGGGCAACCCGTTGCTCCCGTTGGTAAAAACCGGTGTCATTTTACAAACTTTACAATTCTGCCAGCGCCTTGCGGAGGTCGTCGTAAAGCTCCCGGGTCCATGGCGGCAGGGTGGCTGCGAGCTTTTCCGGCAGGGCGCGGACGCGAAAATCGACCGGGGCGATGATGACCTCCACGTTTTCGATCCCGCTGCGTGCGGCGAGGACGAAAAGCTCCTCCGCAGCCGGGTCGCCCATGGCCAGGCAGCCGATGGAGACCGCCTTGCCGTGGATCATGATGTCGCCGCCCAGCCCGGTGCGGCCTTCGGCGGCGGCGTGGCGGCGGTCGAAGGCGTTCGGGTAGTCGAGCTTCATCGAAAGGTGAAAACGGCTGTTCGGGTTGAGGTATTCGATCCGGTAGCGCCCCTCGGGGACCTGCCGGTCGCCCTCGCGCAGCTTCGGTCCGGGGCGGCCGCTCGCCGCGAGGATCGGGTAGCTGCGAATGTGCCGGAGCGCGCCCCCTTTTTGCGCCGCGTAAAGCTCCAGCCGTTTTTCCTCCTTGAACGCCGCGAGCACCACCCGCGCAGGCGGCCAGGCGACCCCGGCTTCTTCGAATGCCGGGCGCAGTCGCGCTTCCGCTTTCGGCCCGAGCGCCTTGAGCCGGCTGGCGATGGTTTCCCGCTGCTCTGGCGGTGATGGCTCGAAGAAGCGGACCAGCCAGCTTCCCAATAGCGAGAGAAGCAGCAGGGCGGAAAAAACAAGGACCGGACGAGGGAAACGGGGCATCGGGAGGCATTCTCCCTTTTCCCATGCAGGGTGTCAGGTTCATTTTCCCGCTTCGCAAAAAGAGCCGGCCTGCGTATACTTTCAGGCACGATGCCACGACGCCCGACGATCCCCTCCCTGCTCCGCTGCGGCCTGCCGCTCCTGTTCCTTGCGCTCGCCTCCCTGCCAGCCCCGGCGCAACGCCCCAGCCCCTCGCCCTCCCCGCGCTCCAACCCGGCAGCCAGCCGTGTGGCGCTCTGGCGCTGCACCACGCCCGGCGGCACATTCGTCGTGTCGATCCCGCAGATCGTCTCCATCGGGATGCACGAATATGTTGTCGACGGAGCGGCGCGGGTCACCGAACTGAACATCGACACCACCGGCAACGCGCTGGTGCGTTACTATTATCTGGAGCCGATCACCCCACAAACGCCGATGGCTGTCGGGCAGTCGGCGCTCACCAAGCTCAAGGAACTCGCCGAAGAAGCCGCCAGCCGTGTCGATGAGGAGGAGACATGGCGCAAGGTGGTCAAAACCTACCCGGGAAGCACCCATGCACGGACGATTGAGTTTCGCGTCGACTCCAAGGAGCAGTTGACCAAGATCTTCAACAGCGCCGACCAGGCCTTCCGCAACCAGCGGGCGGGGTCGGTCACTCTTGAACCGTAACCCTCTTTTTACCGCGATGAACGACTACCTTTGGGGCATTGACCTCGGCGGAACGAAAATCGAAGGAGCGCTCATGCCGCGGGACCGGCCCGACTCGGCGGAGGTCCGCATGCGCCTCCCGACCGAAGGGGAAAAAGGGTACGACCATATTGTCGCCCAGGTGGCCCGGCTGGTCGCACAACTGGAAGCCGAGAGCGGCAAAAAGCGCCCGGCCCGCATCGGGATCGGCACGCCCGGCAACATCGATCCGAAGACCGGGCTACTCCATCACTCCAACACCCAGTGCCTCAATGGCCGCCCGTTTGCGGACGATCTGGCCCGGGCGCTGGAGACCGGGGTTTACCTCGCCAACGACGCCAACTGCCTCGCGCTGGCGGAAGCGACCCTCGGCGCGGCGCGCGGCTACCGGACGGTGTTCGGGATGATCCTCGGAACTGGCGTCGGCGGCGGTCTGGTCCACGAAGGGAAACTCCTCACCGGCCACCACGGGACGACCGGGGAATGGGGCCAGATCGTCCTCGATCCCTCCGGCCCTGTCTCCAAATACGGCACGCGCGGGACGATTGAAACCTATCTCTCCGGCACGGGGCTGGAAGGGCATTACGAACGCCTCACCGGGGAGCGCGCCCGGCTGCCGCAAATCGTCGCACTGGCCGAAACCGGCGACCGGTTCGCGACCGAGACGCTCCAGAGCCTCGCCACCCGTTTCGTACAGGCGACCGCAATCGTGGTCAACCTGCTCGATCCCGACGCCATCGTCATCGGCGGCGGGGTGGGCAATCTCGATCTCCTCTACTCGGAGGAAGTTTACGCGCAACTGGCCCAGAATGTTTTCGCCCATGGCTTCAACATGCCGATCCTCAAGCCAACCCTCGGCGACAGTGCGGGCGTCTTTGGCGCGGCAATGTTGATCCGCGAGGCGTGATCTTTCGAAAAAGCCGCTGGCACTGGCACGGAAACTTCTTACCGTAGAAGGTGTGCGCGTTTTAATTGCAGATGATGATCGGGAACTGGCCTCGGCCCTGGCCTCCTACGTCCGTTATTGCAACGAGGAGGTGGTCGCGACGGTCACGACGGGGGGAGTCGATGTCGTCCGCAATGTCGACCGGTTCGCGCCCGATGTGATCATCATGGATATCGTCATGCCGCGCCTCAATGGCCTGACCGTCTGCCGCCATATTCTTTCGCGCTTTCCGCAGACCAAGATCATCCTTTTTTCCGGGAAACTCGACGCCAACCATCCCTTTGTCGTCGATTCCGGAGCCGTCGCCTTTCTTTCCAAGCCGGTGAAGCTGGCGGAACTCCGGACCACGCTTCAGGGGATCATCGACAAGGCAAAGGAAATCGCGTAGGCGAGAAAAAAGGATCAAAAAAGGGGGTCAATTCCTGAACCGTGACGCATCAGACGTTACGCTTCAAGAGTTGACCCCCGGCTTTTTTTGGAAAAGTGATTAATAAAACCGCTCCCTCCAGCGTGTACATGATAACCAGCACTTTTCACTTTTTCCCGACATGCACGCACCACCCCCTCCGACCGGCCAACTGGAAGCCGCGATGCTGCGCTACCAGCGCCCGCTCCTCCAGTATGCCGCCAGCCTGACTTCCTCGCGGGAAACCGCCCGCGATCTGGTGCAGGATACCTTCCTGCGGCTGGCGAACCATGGGCCGGTGGAGGAGGAGCGGCTTGCCTCGTGGCTCTTTACGGTCTGCCGTAATCGCGCCCACGACATCCGACGAAAGGAGAGACGCTTCATGCCCCCGTCCCACCTCCCCACCGAAATGATCTCCCCCGAACCGGGCCCCGATCTACAGCTTCAGGCCAACGAACTGCATGCCCGGCTCCTGCAACTTTTAACCCATCTGCCCGAATCGCAGCGCGAAGTCGTCCGCCTGCGCTTTCAAGGCGGCCTGAGCTACAAGGAAATCGCCGAAGTGACGCAGCTCGGCGTCAGCCACGTCGGCGTGCTGCTCCACCAGGCCCTGAAACGTTTACGCCAGCTCTGGCAACAAACCCTGGAGGTTGACTCCCTATGAAACAAGATCGCCCCGAATGGACGGCGCTCGCGCTCGGCGAGTTGCCGCCGGAAACCGCAAAGCAGGTCGAAGCCGAACTGGCGGGCTCGCCCGAAGGCCGCGCTTTCGTGGAGGAAACCGCCGCGTTTGCCCGACTGCTGGAAGAAGCGCTGCAAAACGAGGAGGCACCCCCTGCCGTGGCGCTCCCGACGGCTCCGCCGCCCGCTCCGCCCAAGGTGGTCCCGTTCACGAAACGCTGGGGCGGGGCGTTGATGAAGATCGCCGCGTTGCTGGTGCTCGGCTGGGGAGGGTTTTTCTATTATCGCAGCCATCTCATGCCGGTCGAAAAACCGGCGGAGAACCAACCCACGCCCGTTGCGGCAGCCACGCCCGCGCCTGATCTGCTGGCGGAGCAGGGAGTCGCCGTTGCCTCCGCCCCCTCGGGAATTTCCCTTGAAAGCATCACGGAATCGACGCCGGACATCTCCGGCCTGGTTGCGGATGAAGCCTTTGGTCTCTCGGCTTCGACAGACAGCGCCGTCATGCCGCTGCCGTTACCGCCTCCCAACGGTTCTTCCCATGCGAATCTGCACTCGGATGATCGTATTGCTCCAACCGGGCCATCGTTGGGTTCCTCCTTTTCTGTCGCAAAACTAAAAGCCGTGAAAGACTTCACCGCTCCCTGGAGTCCGGTGCCGGCACGACGCGCCCGCGCCGCCGCTCCCTCCACCCCGGTCCATGCCACCGAAGCCTATACCGAGCACGTGGAGAGCGGCTGGCAGGAGGTGGCGGCACACCCGCTCTCCACCTTTGGCGTGGATGTCGACACCGCCAGCTATTCCAACCTGCGCCGGATGCTGCGGGCGGGGCAACTGCCGCCAAGGGGGGCCGTCCGCGTGGAGGAAATGATCAACTACTTTCCCTACGACGACGCGCCGCCGACGGACACGAAACACCCGCTGGCGGCCCATATCGAGGTCGCTTCCTCGCCGTGGAGCCCGGAACACCGGCTGGTGCGGATCGCGCTCAAGGGAAGGGAGAGCGCCCCGGCCTCGCGTCCACAGGCCAACCTGGTCTTCCTGATCGATGTTTCCGGCTCCATGCAAAGCGACGACAAGCTCCCGCTGCTCAAGGCGAGCCTGCGCCTGCTGGTCGAACAGATGCGCGAGGGGGATTCGATCGCTCTGGTGACCTACGCCGGAAACGCCGGGCTCGCCCTTCCGCCGACGGGAGGGGAGAAGAAGGCCGAGATCCTCGCCGCGCTCGACCGGCTCGAAGCGGGGGGTAGCACCAACGGCGGGCACGGCATCCAACTCGCCTACGATACCGCCGCGCAGATGATGGGTAGCGAAAAAGCGATCCATCGCGTGATCCTCGCTTCCGACGGCGACTTCAACGTCGGCCTGACCAGTGAATCCGAACTGGTCGACCTCATCACCACGCAGGCCAAACGGGGCATCTTCCTGAGCGTGCTCGGTTTTGGCACCGGTAATCTCAAGGACTCCACCATGGAGAAACTGGCCAACCGGGGCAACGGTCACTATGCCTATATTGACTCCCTGCGCGAAGGGCGCAAGGTGCTCGTCGAACAGGCGGGCGGCACGCTGGAAACCATCGCCAAGGATGTCAAGCTTCAGGTGGAGTTCAACCCCGCGACCGTCAAGGCGTACCGCCTGATCGGTTATGAAAACCGCCGTCTGAAGGATGAAGATTTTCGCGATGATACGAAGGATGCTGGCGAAATCGGTGCAGGCCACAGCGTGACGGCGCTTTACGAAGTGGTCCCCGCCGCGCTTCCCTCCCCGGCTCCGGGCGGGGGGGCCGAACCGCTGAAGTACCAGAAACAGGCGGATAGCAACCATGCAGCCGGTTCCGACGAACTGCTGACTGTCAAACTCCGTTACAAAGCCCCGACCGGCGACCAGAGCCAACTGGTGGAATGGCCCGTGCGCGATGAGGGAAGGAAGTGGGAGGAAAGCTCGGTTGATTTCCGCTTCACCGCAGCCGTCGCCGGGATGGGACAGCTATTGACGCGCTCACCGAACGTCGGCCTGCTCAACTTCAGCCAACTCAAGGAACTCGCCCAGGAAGGCAAAGGCGAAGACAAGGGAGGCTACCGTGCCGAGTTCATAGAACTCATTGAGCAGGCACGGACGGTGATGGAGCGTCGATGAAGCCTTGTCGCGGACCCTTCATCTCCTGCCGAGGTTCGTCGAGGTGAACCTTGCCGGATCGTTGCCGTCGCGGCGATTCCTTACAGCCGGTCCGAAATCGTAGCCTTCATCAAAATATCAAAAAATCCGAGATATATAAACATGACTCGATAATTTATAATCTAAATATTCATTGCGAGGCTGATGCTCTCCTCGTACGTTGGGTGACCCACTCCCCTTATGCGAAAGATCACCCAGAAAGATATTGCCCACGAAGCCGGAGTCTCCCAGGCGCTTGTTTCGATGATCCTCAATGGCGAGCCGGATGGGAACCGTATTTCCAACGAACGCCGGGGCAAGATCCTCGCGACGGCCGAGCGCCTCGGTTATAGGCCGCGGAAGAAGCGCAAGGTCAAGGGGCGCGACAAACTCTTCGTCTTCGTCAGTTCGCCGGTGCAGAGAGAAGAGGGCCGCAGCCCGTTCATTCACTCCTCGCTTGAAGGATTCTACCATCGGCTTTACGAGCAGGTACACATGGCCGCCCTCGCTCAAGGCTATAGTACCATGCACTACCCGGCAGACAAAATCGAGGAGTTGACCCGTTGGCTCAGCGAATGGGAAGTCTCCGGGATTTTCTGGAACCACGGCAGCGCCCAGTTGCTCAACTGGGTCTCCCCCCGTTTCCCGGTCGTCCAGCTTGAACGGGCTCTCGCCCGGGAAGTCGATAGCTGCATGGCCGATCAGGAGATGCTGGTCCAGCTTGCGTTGGAACATCTCCATGAACGGGGCCACCGCCGGATCGGGTATATCTCGAAGGCGCCCGTTACCGATTATGTCGCCGTACAGCGACGACAGGCTTTTCAAAACGCATCGGCCGCGATGGAAGGCGTGGAGCCGGCCTGCATCACCGCAGGCATCGCCGGTCTTCAGGAAAACCTGCGCTCATCCCGACCGGTCAGCGCGATCATTGCCCCCGATCTCATCTGCTTCAAGATTATTCAGACCCTGTCGGGCAGTGGCCTGAGTTGTCCGGATGATCTTAGCCTGATCGGGATCGACAACTTCCAGGCGTGTGATTTCAGTTCTCCGACCTTAACCTCCGTGGATCTTAACTTCAAGGATATGGCCGGCAATGCTTTCTCGCTTCTGCTTGCACGGATCAATGGAGAGGAAAGTCTGCCCAAGAAAATTTTCGTGACTCCCCGGCTGATCGAGCGCGCGTCGGTGCGCACCCTGGCCGTTCCCGGGGGCAAAACCACCCGTGCAACCAAAGCCCGTTCCCTCATCAGAAAATGAAATACCACCTTCTCTCCGTTGTCTCGGCTGCCGCCATGCTGATTCAACCGGCCACACTGGACGCTTCCGTCATCTATCAGCCGGATTTCAACTCCCTTCCCTATAAGGAAGGGGAAACCATCGTGGGGGTCGATGGCTGGACGAAAGGCACCATCAGTTCCGGGAATGACCTGGATGCCAGCATCGTCAGTTCGCCGTGGGATGAGGGCTCCGTCCTCTACCTCAAGTCCAGCAAGCCGCTGGGAGGCGCCGGTACGGTTACCGTGACCCGTTCTTTTGAAAAGACGTTCACCGGGCCCGCCGTCCGGATCGATCTTGTCATGGCGTTTGACCCCTACAGCCTGAGCGACAACGCCATCACCTCCCGTATCTACTTCAATAGTGAATCGGCCACGACGAATCTGACCCCGCTGACCCTCGGCTTCACCCGCGCAGCCGAGGGAGGCATCTATTACATCGGCGCCGCAGGGCAGGAAGTCATTCTCGAAAAATCCCAAGTGGCACCCAACTCGCCCTACGCCTTTTCGATCCTTCTGAACTTTGAAGACAAGGTTTTTGATCTGACAGTGACCGGGAAAAATAAAGATGGCAGCGACTTCTCCTTCACCTCACAAGCGCCGATCGGCTTCCGGGTGGCGGAGGGTGGGCAGCCTTCCAGCGGGATTAATTCCATGACCATGTCACAGAACAGCCCGTCCCTCTCCGGCTACCTGGGATCGGTCTCCATTGAGACCATTCCGGAACCCTCCACCCTCGCGGCCCTGGTCACCGGCGGTGCGCTGCTCCTTGGGCTGCACCTCAGGAAGCGGTAATCTCCCCCCCGGACCGGATGAACGCAGCCCCTCATCAGAGCCGCCCCAAGGCCGCCGCCTTCCCAAAAGACAACGGCAATGGCGCGGGGCAACGGGCCTTCTCGGTCGTCGAACTGCTCGTGGCGATTGCCATCATTGCGGTTCTGGCGCTGCTCGCCATGTTTTCCGTGGGCAACCTTCGCAAAAAAGCGAGGGCGGTCGACTGCACCGTCAAGCTAAGAGCCATCGGGCTTGGCCTCGCCGCCTATATTCAGGACAAGGGCTACTATCCCGGCGTGCGCGTCGATCCGACGCCCCGGAACTGGTATCATGGCCTGATCCCCTATATGACCGGCGAACGCATGCCGGTGAACGCCGCCGAACGGGCCCGCGTGCATGACTGGTTCTGGTGCAAGGAACGCAACCTCAACGGAACCCGCACGGTCGGCTACGGCTATAACCAGTACTTCGGCAATATCCCGCCGGCATCTTCTGATTACAGCCCCACTTCAGGCTTCAATCAATACTGGCACCTCAAACCGGCTCGGGTCGAAACGCCCTCGAAGAAAATCGTCATCGGGGATAATCACGACGCGGAGGCGGCGACGAGCTTTGCCCTCTCCGTCCTGCACAACGGCAGCAGCATTGACAACTACCTGCGGGCGCGCCGACACAACGGCGGGGGAAACTATCTCTTTGCGGACGGGCATGTCGAGTTCATCTCCGCTGTCGAGATGTCTGAGCGCCTCCAGGTCGATAACAAACGCATTCTGAAACCTTATGTCAACTAGTCTTCGGTGGGAATGCTCCCCGCTTTCCAAGGCGCTCCTCCTTGGCGGAGCATGGCTCTCGATGAACTCCATACTCCTCGGCGGAATGGTGATCACGAAAAATTCCGGCATCACCATTGCCACGGCGGATCACGACTCCGCCACGCAAACCTATGCCGCAAGGGAACTTCATGAAGCATTGAAGGCCGTCACCGGTGCGGAACTGGCGATCGCTCCGGGTTCGATGAAAGCAAAGGGCCAACGGATCATCATCGGGAGGGTTGACCAGCTTGGCGCCGCGCCCGCGCTCCAGTTGGAAGGCGGAAGTGAAGACGAGATCCTCGTCCAGAGCGTGGGCGATACCCTCTACCTCACCGGTCCCACGGATCGTGCGGCGCTCTACGCCACCTATACTTTCCTGGAACGGCACGTCGGCGTACGCTGGCTCTGGCCCGGGGAGACAGGGACATTTTACCCGGAAAAGAGGGAAATCGAGGTGGAAGATCTGAAGATCCGGCACACGCCCTCGCTCCAGTACCGCGATCTGGCGATCAATACGCCGCATTACGACAACGATACGCTGACGTGGCTTGCCCGGCAGCGGGCCAATGTGAACAGTGTTCAACCCGGCTACAAACAGGACTACTTTGACCGCCTCAAGGAACGCGGGTTTCTGGCCCGCATCGCCGGCCATCATGTGACCCTGCCGGAGACCCTGCTGGATCAACACCCGGAGTGGCGGGCGGAGTATGCAGGCAAGCGCCAGCGCCATCCGTCGCATGCGTCGCATCTCTGCTGGTCGAACCCCGGCGTGCAGGAAGCCCTCAGGGAGAAACTCACCGGCTGGATCAAGACCAACCCCGCGCTCGATATCGTCTCCCTCTACACGGCGGATCACAACATGTTCTGCACTTGCGCGAGCTGCGTGGCGATGGCTCCGGATGTCAGCACCCGCTGGCAGAAGCTCTCGCGCCTCCTGATTTCGGCACTCAAGGAGGTCAAGCCGGATCTCCGCATCTCCTCGCTCGCGTATCAGGCCTACCGCCCCGTTCCGGACGAGGTCGCGCCGTATGACACGATCAGCTATACGACCTACAATATTTCCTATCGCTACCCTTTTTCCTCGGGTTACAAAGGCAACCGGCAGGCGCTTGATGAACTTGCGGGGTGGCAGGCCCGCGGGGCGAAGATCGGGATGCGCGGGTACGAAATGATCGCAACGGCACGCCCGCGCGCTTTCCTGCCGCTGGTTTACCTGCTGCTCGACGAGATGAAATATGCCGTCCGGCACGGCTTTGCGGCTTATTCAACCGAGGTCGGCCCTTACGGATTCCCCAAAGACGAGCCGCCACATCTTCAAGGGTGGAACACCAACCGGATCAACCTCTACGCCGTGCTCAAAGCGATGTGGGATGCCTCCATCACCGAAGACGAACTGCTCGAGGATTGGTGCCACCATGCTTACGGAGCCGCTGCACCGGAGATGAAAGCCTACTACCGGACGATGGAGCAGGCATGGCGCGAGACGCCCGGCGATGTCTCCTATTTCCTGAACCCCACGGCAACGCTCGCCGGGGTTTACATGAACGAAGAGTTGCTCGCGGCCGCTCGCAGGCTGCTCAAGGAAGCTTCCGCCAAAGCTGCGGACCAGCCGCGCCATGCCGCTGCCGTGAAACTCGATGACGCAATGTTCGGGACCTGGGAGAAGCATTATCGCCAGCACCAGGCAGCGGCGCTCCGTTTCAATGCCAGCGCGATCAGGATCAACGACGCGGCGGGTAGCGATCCCGCGGTGTTCCCGTGGGAAACGGCGCGGACCTTCCCCGCGTTTCTGGACAAAACGGGCGCGCCGGTGGAAGATGCCACGGAGGTCAAGGCGCTCTGGGACGACAAACACCTCTACCTGCGTATTCTCTGCCGCGACGCCAACCCGCAAGCGCGAGTCGCCCACCGGACGCAACACGACGATAGCATCTGGTCGGATGATTCGATCGAATTCTTCATCAATCGCGCGGAAGTCGGCTACGATCATCTCGCGGCCAACAGCATCGGCACCCGTTACGAGGCACGCACCGAAGGGGGGATGGGGCTCGACAAGAATTTCGCTCCGGAGTGGAAGGCCGTCCCCTTTCAACAAGGAAGCGACTGGGGCCTTTACGTCACCCTTCCTTTCTCATGGGTTGAAAAGAGCGCCGATGGCCGGGTGGCGTTGAGCATCAACCGCAATCGGCCGCAGCGTACGCCGTCGGGCTGGCCGGATGTTTCCGTTCACAACCCGAGCGCCGCCGGTTTCATTTCGCTGGTGAACGAAGAAAAACCGCGCGTCCTGCTCTACGACAGGGGTGCGGACGGGGCTCCGCTGATGGCGGCCCTGCGTGAAAAAAAGTGGGCGGTGGCCCGGATAAAGCAGCTCAACGAAGGGGAAGACCGCCTCCCGCTTGGAGAGGCCGATCTGGTGACGCTTTTCTACGGCGGCGGCAAGGAATTTCAACTTTCCCACCGGTTCTTCCACGACGACCTGCTACCCTTTCTGAAGCGGGGCGGACTTGCCGTGATCGCTTCCAGCCAACGGCTGCCGATTGATGAATGGCTCAATGACCCGGAGCTGGCCGTTCAATGGAGCGGCTGGAAAATCGCCCGGCCGCGCGTGACCCTTGAGACGCAGGCGGGGCGCTGGCAGACCACTCCCAATGACCTGACCCGCCTCTTTCGCCGCAGCACCACCCCTTCCTCCGGCCTGATCCCGACGGGCAATGGCTGGACCATCCTCGCCACGATGAAGATGGCCGACGACCGCGTCGTTCCCTACCTGATGGTGAAGCGAATCGGCAAAGGCATGGTCGTTCTGACCAGTTCCAATTTCGGCTACTCCGGCGGCTACGAAATGTTCGGCCAGCGGAATACCGAAAACATCGCGCTGCTGCTGGAGAATCTCTACGCCAACAGGTCGATCCAGTGAAAGCACGGCGCGACTCAGGCGTTTTCTTCCAGCATCCCCTCCTCCAGCCATTGCGCCTCTCCCGCGAGGATCGACTGCGCCAGGCGGTAGCCGTGGCGGTCGTCGTTGAAGCGGATTTCGGCGAACTTTTGGCGGATGCGCATCTCGCCGGTTTTGCAGAGATAGGTAGCTAGTGAGATCGGGTTGAGCCGGCCTTCCTCAAAGCCTTCCCCTGCCATCGCCTGCGCGCGGGCGCAGGCGGCGCTCATGGCGAAAAGTTCAGTACCGATGTCGACGAGCCGCCCCAGGAGCACCTGTTCGCGCTCCAGTTTGGGGCCGTGCCATGCCATGGCGTAGAAGAGGGTGCGCGCGAGCCGCCGGGAGAGCCGTTCGGCGCGGCGCATCGGCCCGGCGAGCCGGGGGTGCCAGTCGACTTCGCTCCGGTTGGGCCACATCAACCCGGGATACCAACCGGCGTAGAACCGGCCCGCTTCCCAACCGGCTTTCGCACGCTCGGAAACCGGGAGCCGCCGGTCGAGCACCGGTGCGCCGACTTTCAGGTGCGGGTCGAGCGCTTCACGGGCCATGAAAAGCCGCATGATCTCGCTGGAGCCTTCAAAGATCGTGTTGATCCGCGCGTCGCGGAAGAAGCGTTCCACGGGGATCGCTTCCTCGCCCCGCCCCGCCAGCGATGACGCCGTTTCGTAACCGCGCCCGCCGCGGATCTGCATGGTCGCGTCGATCGCCTCCCATGAACGTTCCGTCGCCCAGAGCTTGCACATCGCCGCTTCGAGCCGGATGTCGGCATGGCGGTCGTGATCGACCAGGCTCGCGGTAAAAAAGGTCATCGCTTCCATGGCAAAGGTCTCCGCAGCCATGCGGACGATCTTGTCAGCAATCGCCGCGTGCTGGCCGATCGGGCACCCCCATTGCGTGCGCGAAGCGGCCCAGCGCCGGGAGATTTGCAGGCACCGTTTCGCCAGACCCGCACAAGCGGCGGGGAGCGTCAGCCGCCCGGTGTTGAGCGTCGTCAACGCCACGCGCAACCCCTTCCCCTCGGCGAGCAGGATGTTTTCGCGCGGCACCCGCACGTCGGTGAAACGGACCACGGCGTTGTAAAGCGCGTGAAGTCCCATGAACCGGCACCGCCGGACGATCTCAATCCCCGGGGTGTCGCGCTCGACGATAAACGCGGTGACCTGATCGCGCTCCCGCCCGTTCACGATCTTCGAAGGGGTGCGCGCCATCACGACCAGCACCCCCGCCTTGATGCTGTTGGTACACCAGAGCTTTTCGCCGTTCAAGATAAACGCACTCCCGTCCGGCGTCGGTTCGGCGCGGGTCTCCATCCGGGCCGGGTCGGAGCCGACCCCCGTTTCCGTCAGGGCAAAGGCGGAAATCTCCCCTGCGGCGACCCTCGGCAGGTAGCGCTGCTTCTGTTCCTCGGTGCCAAAAAGGAGCAGCGGCTGCGGCACGCCGATCGACTGATGCGCAGAGACGAGCGCCGTCAGGTTCCCGCAATACCCGGCAATCAGCATTGCCGCGCGGCAATAGTTGGTCTGCGAAAGGCCGAGGCCGCCATATTCGGTCGGAATCTTGATCCCGAACGCCCCGAGCGCGGCGAGCCCTTCGATCACCTCGTCGGGGATCTCGCCCGTGGCGTCGATCGCGTCGGGGTCGACCTTCTCCTTCAGAAACGCGGCGAGCCGTTCGAGAAAAGCGTCGCCCTGGTCGCGATCCTCCGCGCTCTGTTGCGGGTAGGGGGCGAGCTGGCCGATCTCCCACCGGCCCATGAAGAGCCCTCCGGCGAAACTCCCGTCGCCGTGCAGCGCGGGATCGCGGGCGGCTTCGGTCATCTCCAGCGCGGCCCGTTGTTCGGGCGACATGCGGGAGGTATCGATCACCGATTCAGTGTGGCGTGGGGTGGTTTCGGTTTTCATGGAAAGACTCCTGTGCGGCGGCCTTCGTGTAGAGAAGGTCGCATGGTTTGAGGTTCATCGCCTCCATCTCCTGAAGGATGCGGGGGATGCCGACCGAGTCGGCGTAACGGAGCAGCCCCCCGCGAAACGGCGGGAAACCGGCTCCCAGCATCATGCCGAGGTCGATATCCCTGGCGGAAGCGACCACTTTTTCCTCCAGCGCGCAGGCGGCTTCGTCGATCATCCGATAGAGCATCCGCTCGCGCAGCGTCCCCGGTTCGACCGGCGCGGCTCCCTCCCCGCGGAAGCTCTCCGCCTTCGGGTTGGGCCGCGCCCCCTTGCCGCCCGGTGCGGAAAATTCGTAGAAACCGCTCCCGACCTTTCGCCCGAGCAGCCCGGCGGCAACCATCCGTTCCAGAAACGGCGGGAGCGCCATCCGTTCGGGGAAGGCCGCATGGAGCGTCCGCGCGGCGTCGAGCGCCACGTCGAGCCCGATCTCGTCGATCAACCGGAGCGGCCCCATCGGCATCCCGAAGGCGAGCATCGTTTCGTCGATGGAAGCGGCCTCCATCCCGCCCTCAAATGCCAGCGCGGCTTCCATCAGGTACGGCATCAGGACGCGGTTGACGAGGAACCCCGGCCGGTCGGCAACGGGGAGCGCGAGTTTGCCGATTTGCGCCACGAACGCAAACGCGCACGCCCGCGCCTCGGGTTCCACCCCCTCGGGCAGGACCAGTTCGACCAGCCGCATCGAGGCGACCGGGTTGAAAAAATGGAGGCCGATCGTGCGCCGGGCATGTTCCGTGGCGGCGGCGGCGAGTTCGCGGATCGGCAGGGCGGAGGTGTTGCTCGCCAGCAGCGCGTCGAGCGGGGCTGCGGCATCAAGTTCGCGGAAGATCGCCTGTTTCGCCCCAAGTTCCTCCACGGCGGCTTCGATGACGAGATCGACCCGCCGGAGCGCTCCGCACGGGACATCCGCAGGAGCCGGGGCGACCCGTTCGAGCCCTTCCCGCGCCTCGCGTTCGGTCAGCAGGCGGCGTTTCACCCCTTTTTGATAAAGGCCGATGATCCGCTTCATCCCTGCGGCGACGCGCTGGGTGTCGAGATCGCGCAGGACGACCCTCACCCCGCGCGAACTGAGCCATTGGGCGATCCCGGCTCCCATCACCCCGGCCCCGATCACGGCGGCCGAGCCGACGGGCGACGCCCCGTGCCCCTCCGTCTTCATCCGCTTGCGCGCCCTTTCGGTCAGCATGAAGGCGGCGAAGAGGTTCCCCGCTTCGGGTCGGCGCACCAGTTCCAGCAGGGCGGTACGCTCCCGCGCCAACGCGACGCCGGGTTCGCGTTCCCCGGCCCCTTCGATCACGAGTTGCAGCGCCTTCATCACCGCCGGGTAATGGCCGCGCGTCTGCCGGATCACCTCCGCACGGGAACGCCGGGCGATCACGTTGGCCACGGCGAGGTTGATCGGCCTGCGGTAGAACTCGATGTGCCGCTTGTGAAGCGGTTCCCGCTTGCCGTCGCCGAGCAACACCCGCACGGCGGCTTTCAGCAACCATTCGTGCGGCACCACTTCGTCCACCATCCCGAGCCGCAACGCTTCGCGCGCCGGGACCCGTTTGCCTTTCAAAATCACCTTGAGCGCGGTCGGCACCCCGACCAGCCGGGGGAGCCGCGTGGTGCCGCCCCAGGCGGGGACGATGCCGAGTTGGGTTTCAGGCAGGCCGATGCGGGTCGCCTTGTCGGGGGTGGCGATCCGGTAATCGCACGCGAGAGCCATTTCGTACCCGCCGCCGAGGCACGCGCCGTGGATCATCGCCACGGTCGGCACCGGCAACGCTTCGAGCCGGTTGAAGACCCGCTGGCCGAGCGCGAGAAGGTGGTCGAGCCGTTCCGGGTCGGCGCTGCGGAAGAGGTCGAGGTCGGCCCCGGCCATGAAGACCGTCGGTTTGGCGCTGTCGATCACCACCCCGCGCAGGTCGGCCTGCTGCTCCAGCGCTTCGAGTTGCGCGTCGAGCGCTTCGAGCACCGCTTCGTCAAACGTGTTGGCGCTTTTGCCGGGTTGGTCAAAGGTAAGCCGGGCGATTCCTTCGCCGAGCATCGTCAGTTGAAGCCCTTCGTTCATGCCGCCACCTCCTTCTCTTGAGAACTGCCGTTGCGTTCCAGCCAGAGGGCGGCCCCCTGGCCTCCGCCGACGCAAAGCGCCAGAAGCGCCCGCTCCTTTCCGCTGCGTCGCAACTCGAGCAGCGAGGAGAGGACCAGCCGCGCGCCGGTCGCCCCGACCGGGTGGCCCAGAGCGATCGCCCCGCCGTTGACATTGAGCCGCTC
>DATMFV010000067.1:0-5675 GCA_035555975.1 Chthoniobacteraceae bacterium | reverse complement strand
ACGCCCTAATGTCGTGTTAGGTTAGTTCCTTGAAAAAGTTCGAGGTGATTTTTCGTATTCTCCAAGGCGCGAGTAAGGGCGGTATCCTAAGATACCGACCGCAGCGAGCAACGCCGGAGAATCGGAAAAGCGCCCGAAATTTAAAAAGGAAATAAGCTAACATGACACTAATGCCCGGGGTTGCGATCCCAGCGGTTGAGCACCAGCCCTAGGCAGAGGTAGCCGACGCGGTAGGCTTCAAGGTAATCCTTGCCGATATAGCGAACCGTCGTGGCATCGACCCGCTCCGTCCCCGGGATCAGGCAAAAGGTATCGGCCAGCGCCGGGGCCTTGAGGCGGATCTCCATTTCCACCGGGGCGGCATATTGGAGCGGCCGCAACGACGGGAGACAACCAAGGGAGCGCGCCGCCCCGGCGCGGATCAGCTCGCAGGCCTCCTGATTGGACAGGCAGATCGCGGCATGGTTCCCCAGCCCCTCCATCACCTCCGCCGTCCCGACTTCGCCAAAAAGCGCTTTTGCTTCCCGACATGCGGCCCGGTCGCCCGAAACAAACGCCACCGGCACGTTGTAAGCGCCTGCGACCCCGCCGAAGATCGCCATTTCCCCCGCCGGTTCGCCGTTGATCTTCACCTCCACAATGGAGCGGGAGGAGCCGGTGTGCGCGAGCACGCCATCCGCCGTCAGGCTCATGGCGTGCTGGCCGACAAACATCATCGCGTCAAAGGAAGTATCGAGCGTGTTGAGCAGGTTCCCCCCTCTCACGATGCGGGCGCGCGGGTCGAGCATCTCCAGGTCGAAACCGTGCGCCTCGTGGACGATCACCTCGGTCGCGCCGCCGTCAAAACAACCGGCAATAGCGGCGTTGATCTCTTTCATCATCAACCGGAGCACGCCGGCGATCTGCGGATTGGGCGGGAGCCCGTAGGCGGAAAAGACCGCCGCACCGGCGACCCCTTCCATATCGGTCATCAGAAAAATTTTCATGATTGGCAGTCTTTAAGATTAAGCACCCCGGCCATGCGGCGGAATTCCTTGAAGTAATCAAAAGAGGCGGTGACCCCTTCGATTTCCGGCATCACGCGGCTCGACTCGTATTCCAGCGAGCAGTAGCCGGTATAGCCATCGGCCAGGAGTTCGCGCAGAAACTGACGCATCGGCACGAGACCGGTCCCGTTCAGGCACGGCTCCACCCGGCGGGTGAGGTCGATCCTGGCCGGGCCGAAATCCTTGACGTGGACATGGACCACGTGTTTTTTAAGCCGCTCGTAGGCTCGCAGCGGGTCTTCCACTTCGTCCATGTTGTTGGCGATGAAGTTGGCGGGATCAAAGGTCACCTTCAACCACGGCGAATTGAAATGGGCGAGCAACTGTTCGATCTCCCACGAATGCCCCGGGAGCCTGCCGTGGTTTTCGAGTGCGAGGACAACGCCGCGCCGCTGCGCATGGGGAAGGACTTCCGTGATTCCTTCGATGACCCGCTCAAACCCGCGGGCAAGCCCCATCTCCGCGTCGCCGCCGGTCTGGTGATGGTAGCCGCCGAAGATCCGCAGGAGCGGCGCGCCGCAGCGGGCGGCTTCGTCGAGCGCGTTGCGCACGAGGCTGACCTGTTCGCAGAAGGCTTCATCGGAAGTCTTTGCGAAGTTGTTGCCGCAGGCATAGGCGGCGATGGCCAGACCTTCGTCAGCAGCCCACGCCGCCACCTGGTCGAGTTCCGGGGCCCCCTCCTTCCAGAGCCATGGGTAGGCACGGGAGTCGAGGAGGTCGATCCCTTCAATCCCTTGTTCGGCACAAAAGCGGAGGAAACCGCGAAGGTCCATCCGGCCTTCCTTGAGGGTCCGGGCGAGGCTGATCGGGGTACAGGAGAGTTTCATAAGGTGGATCTGGCTTTGGAGAGGGTACGGTGTTGTTTCAAAAGAGCGTGAATACGTTGCGTTTCTTCCGGAGCGATGGGGAGCCGAACCCGGCACTGGCGGAGGGCGGAAACGAGGATGGCATTGGCGAGTTCGACCTCCCGGAGCGCTTCCTCGCCGGAACAATGAAGCGCAGCCTCGCCCCGGAGGGCATCGCGAAAGTTTTCGTGCATGAGACGGTAGCGATCGGCCGTATCGGCAAGGCTCCAACGGGTCGTTTCCGCGATCGCGGGCGCTTTCATCGTCTCCGTGCTGGTCCGGCTGAAGTCGGCGGAGTCTTCCGCAAGCCGGGTGAGCGAAAGCTCCTCACCTTCGAGCGTTGCCGTCCCGCGCGTTCCGGCGATTTCCAGCAGGAACCGGCCCGGCGCTTCGCGGGTGGAAAAGTGGAACGTTCCGGCGGCTCCGTTTTCCCAGCGCATCGCCCCGGTCGCCTCGTCTTCGACTTCGATCGCGTGCCCCGCCGTTTCCAGCGCGGCATCGACCGTTTCAGGCAGGCCGAGCAGGGAGATGAGGAAATCGAGATCATGCGGAGCCTGGTTCATCAAAAGGCCGCCGCCTTCTCCCTCCCAGGTGGCGCGCCACGGGCTGCTTTGGTAATAGGCATCACTCCGAAACCAGGCAGTGGAGACCAGCGTGACCCGCACGACCTTGCCTAATACCCCCTCCCTGACGAGTTGAAGCATCCTCTGGCGGACCGGGCGCAGCCGCATCTGGTAGTTGACGCCGATGAGCAGGCCGGACGCCTTCGCGGCGGCCAGGCATTGCCTTGCCTCCGCAGCCAGCACGGTAAAGGGCTTTTCCACCAGCACATGAACCCCGGCGGCCAGCGCCTGTCGTATGATTTCGCCATGCGTCGGGTGCGGCGTACAGATCACCAGATAATCCGGCTTTGCGTTTTCAAGCAGGGCGGCGAGCGAAGGGTGCGCCGTGCCGCCGTGCTCCGCAGCAAAGGCGGCCGTCCGCTGCGAGTTGCGGCCGGTGACGGCGCAGAGACTCAAGCCTTCCGCACCTGCCATGGCGCGTGCATGGACTGCGGCAATCATGCCGGTCCCGACGACGCCGACCTTCACGGGATGGGATCGGTTCATCAGAAAGAATCGTTTTTCAGCGCATCGCCAAAGAACCACGCGATTTCGCCTTCCCGCGGCGCGCGTCCCCAGCGGGAGATGCGGAAATATTCGCACGGCGGCGCATCGGCGAACCCGTAGCGCGCGTTCACCCGTTCGTGCCGCGCCCGAAAACGGACTTCGTACTCCGCCTCGGTCGGCGGGGCGCTTTGGTCGATGAAGGGAAGCCATTCATAGATCTGCGAGCGGTGTTCCTTCGCCATGGCCAGCTTGGTCGGGTAGAGTGCGGAGATGTCGAGGCGGAGGTCGAAGGCGGCTTCGCTGGCATAGGTATCGTCCGCCAGCACGATCAACGGCGGGCGGTAGTCGGGCGCGGGATCGCCCGGGTAGGCACGCGGCACGCCAAGCTGGTAGGCCACCAGCCGGACCGCCTGCGCGGTGTTTTCGTGATCAATATGAACCCCTGCCACGGGATCGGAAACCGGCGGGGGCGCGATGACCAGATCGGCCCGAAACGAACGGATGGCGTTCCAGAGGGCGGCGAGGGAAGCCTCCTCCACGAGGAACTGCCGGTCAAAGGTCGTGCCGTCGGCCCGGGTCAGAAAGGAGAATTCCGCGCCGATGCGCGCGGCGGCTTTTGTCGCTTCATCGTAGCGCCGGGCCCTGGTCTGCTCCGCATCGAGCACGTGGTGGCCGGTCGCCCCGGTGGTGGTGGTCATCACTTTGAGCACGACCGCTTCGCCATGCCGTTGCCGGAGGAGCGCAAACATCCCGCCGACGTTGAATTCAAAGTCGTCCGGGTGCGGCATCAGTGCCAGAACCCGCGCCGGTCGCTCCGGGCTATACGGTCCGGCATCTTTCGAGGCAGCCGGATTCATCACGAGACCTCCACTTTCGCATGCTCCGGCCCTTCCGCCCCCGGCAGGATCGGTTCGTCGAAGCGGTTTCCCTCGCTGATCGCGGCGAGCGCCGGGATCTGCGAATAAAGCGCCTGTTCAAAGCTCACCCCGGTCGGCGGGATGAGGAGATGGCGCGGCGGCTGGCCGCGGGTTCGGCGGATCACCTCGTCGAGAAGCGTTCGCGCCATCACGGCTTCGTTGCCGGTTTCAATCCGGACAAAAGGGTAGGGATAACGGACCCGCGTCTCCTCCGAGGTGGAGGCGACGATGAGCAGTTCGCTCACCGGTTTGATCCCGGCATGGATGGCGGCGTCCATCACATCCGCCAGCGGAAACTCATTGGTGATCAGGCAATCGGGCTTCTCGCGGTGCGAGCGCCAGAGATCGCGAAACAGCTCCCACCCGGCCCCGGGGAGGTAGACACTGTAGTCGCTGCGAAGCCACTCCCTGCGGGTCTCGAGCCCATACTCGCTGGCGAGCCGCAATGCGAGGTCTTCCACCTTTTCATAGTTTCGGTTGAGCGGCACCTCGGGACGGATACCGGCCATGAACGCCACTTTTCGCTTCCCGTTGAGCCGTGCGGTTTCAAACGCCAGCCGCAGGAACGGTTCGTCGTCCCAACAGACCGAACTTTCAAACCCCCGGCTGCTGCCGACGACGGGGATGGCATTGCGCCGGGCGAGGTCGGTCCAGTCCTCCAGCGGCAGCGAGCCGATCGCCACCACGCCGTCGACCTGACTGTTTCGCAGGGCATCCAGAAAGGCTTCCGGGATGTCCGACAACACCGGGGCCGAGCCAAGCTCCCGCGTGCCGAAGTACGAGGTCAGCGCATACCCTTCCCGCGCCACCTGGAAGTGGAAGTGTTTGAAGACGCGGTTAAAGACGGAAGATGCGTTTTCGGTCTGAACATCGTGATCGACCAGAAGCGCCAGCCGACGGGCCGCGCGGTTGCGCACGATGTACGTCCCGCTCCCCTGCCGCCGCCGGACTTGTCCCTTCTCTTCGAGCAGATCGACCGCCTTGCGGATGGTCGTCACCGAAACGCGGTAGCGGGCGGCGAGTTCCGTCTCCACCGGGAGCGCCTGTTTCAACTCACCGGGGAGGATCAGTTCCTCCTCCATCGCGTCCGCCACCTGCCGGTAAAGGGGGCGGTTGGTGATTTGCCGAAAATTCATCATGATGAAAATAATTCCCAAACATCTTCGTGATGTCAATGAATCTTTCGGATTCCAGTCTGGATATTTTGTTCAATGATACAGTCATTACTATAAATGATTCCTGAGCGCATAGCCTCTCCCCTGCTTTTGTTCAAGTCTTGTTTTGATCTTGTCGGCGGCAAAGCTTGCGTTCAGAGCAGCGACGCGCCATCTTCTCCTCCATGACGAAGTCCACCCCATCCGACGGTTTTTCGGCCCGCCAGCGCCCCGGCGACCGGGTGCGGGAGTATGTTTTGAGCCTTCCCGAACAGAATGGAGGCCCGCGCCGCCTGCCAACGATGCGCGATCTCGCCGCCCACCTGGGAGTGAGCCTCGCGACGGTCCACAGCGTCTATCAGGAGTTGAAGAAGCAGGGGCTGATCTCCACCCGTACGGGGGATGGGAGCTACCTTCTGCCGGTCGGCTCAAAAGGGACGCTCCCCGGCTCCGTCGGCAGTGCGCGGCGGCGCGTTTTTTTCAATCACGTTCCGCAGCGCGAAGAACAACACATCTCCCTTCTGGGGGCCTACTACGCCGCCTTGATGCAGCAGGTCATGAAGCATAACCTCCGGTACGACTTCTCGGTGCTCGACGCCGACAC
>DATMFV010000066.1:0-8072 GCA_035555975.1 Chthoniobacteraceae bacterium | reverse complement strand
GGCCATGGAGCACCTCTTTTTGCCTCTAACTGCATTCCTTCTCCCTTCTGTATTCCCTGAATACAGGCGGTCGGCAGAATTTCGTTATAGGCTAAAAATAGGGGCTCCGAGGCCATTAAAATCATTTTTTCACAGCCTCTTACAGCGTGCGGCAGAATTCCTCGAACCGGTCGAGACCGTTCTTGATCACGTCCATGCTCGTCGCGTAGCTGAAGCGGATGGTGCGATCGTCGCCGAACGCAATCCCCGGCACGACGGCGACGTTGGCCTTGCTCAGGAGACGGTCGGAGAAGTTCTGGCTGGTCAGAAGCAGGCGCGAGATGTTCACCAGCATGTAGAAGGCCCCCTGCGGCTTGACGACGGAGATGCCGTTGATCTCCGAGAAACGCTGGAACATGTAGTTGCGGCGCATCTCGAACTCTTCACGCATGTCGGCCACCTGCTGCTGGTCGCCCTTGAGCGCGGCAAGGCCCCCTTTCTGTGCGAACGAGCACGGGTTCGAGGTGCTGTGGCTCTGCATCGAGTCGATCGCCTTGGCAATCGGTTCGGGCGCGCCGATGTAGCCGAGCCGCCAGCCGGTCATGGCATACGCCTTGGAGAAACCGTTGACGGTGACGGTGAGGTCGTAGACTTCCGGCGAAAGCGAGGCGATCGAGACATGCTGCGCCCCGTCGTAGGTCAGCTTTTCGTAAATTTCGTCGGCAAGGATCAGGATGCCTTCCTCTTCGGCCACGGCGGCGAGCCCGGTCAGCTCCTCGCGGGTGTAGACCGCCCCGGTCGGGTTGCCCGGGGTGTTGATGATGATCATCTTGGTCCGGGGCGTCATCGCATTTTCAAACTGCTCCGGAGTGATCTTCCAGCCGCTTTCTTCGGTGGTTTCGACAAAGACCGGCTCCCCGCCGGCGAGGCGGACCATTTCCGGGTAGCTCAGCCAGTACGGGGCGGGGATGATCACTTCGTCGCCCGGTTCGATCGTGGCGAGGATGACGTTGAAGCACGAATGCTTCGCCCCGTTGGAGACGATGACCTGGCTCGGCTTGTAGTCGAGGCCGTTGTCGTTGTGGAATTTCTCGGAGATCGCCTGGCGCAGTTCCGGCGTGCCGGAGCTGGGGGTGTACTTGGTGAAACCGCCATCGAGCGACGCCATCGCGGCGGCCTTGATGTGGTCGGGCGTGTCAAAGTCGGGTTCTCCGGCGCCGAAGCTGCAAACGTCGATGCCTTCGGCCTTCATCGCCTTGGCTTTGCTGTCGATGGAGAGGGTGAGCGATGGGGTGAGGATAGTGGCGCGTGAGGCGAGGTCCATAGAGGTAGTGCAGTTTTCGGGTGGAGTTAAAAAGGTTGAGCGGAAAGTGCGCCGCTCGCGGTGGGTTGACGTGGTTTCTCTGACCGCGGCGTGAGAATCGTTTCTAACGGTTCACGCCCGGCATAGAAAGCTTCGACAAAAGGTTTCAGGTTGTTTTCGGCGATTTTGAGGATCTCCATCTCGCGGCGGGCGTTTTCGGCGGAGTCGGAGGCATGGGCTCCGTTGACCATCATCGAAGCGCCATATTCCCTGCGGATGGTGCCGTGCGGTGCGGTGGAGGGATCGGTCGGCCCGAGCACCCCGCGGATTTTCCGGACCGCATCGACCCCCTGGTAGATCAACGCGACGCATTGGCGCGCACCCGGTTCGTCGCGCCGCTCCGGCGGGCAGTCGCCCGGGCGGGTTCCGGCCATGAATTCGACCAGCGCCTCCCAGCGGGCGGTGCCGGCCAGCGGGCCGAGGAGATCGCCGAGTTTCGTTTCGGTTTCCGCGTCGAGCGGGAACCCGAGCGCCTCTTCCAGCGCGGCGCGGGCCGCCGAACCGGTCGGCTCACGAAACTTGTCGCGCAGGACATCGAGCACCGGGCGATAAAATTCGGACGCTTCGGCCACGCTCATGTGGTGGACCTGCACGCCGACCAGCGCAAGGCCGGTACGGGCAAGGAGGTCGATCACGCCGCCGGGGCGCTGGCTGGGAAAGGTGAAATTGTCGGGCTTGATCAGGACGAGCGTCGTCTCATACGGCCCTTCGCCTTTCTCCGGGGCCGGGTGTTCGAAAAGACCGCCGTCGCGATCGGACCAGGCGGCCCAGAGCTGGAGCTGGCGCGCGGTCGAGGCCGCATCCTCCCCGACCAGCAAGGCCGGTTCAAAGTAGACGGGGTTGCCCTCCGCGTCGGTCACTTCATCGCCGAAGGTGTCGCGGATCGAACCGCGCTGGCAGCAGCCCGGTTCCAGCGGACCGGCGACATCACGGATTTTTTCCACCGCATTTTCGCCCCGGAAAACCAGCAGCAGCGCATGGCGGGAGGCGCCGGGACCGGGGGCAAGCCGGGTGAAGAGGTAGTCGTTGAGCCGTGCCTGCGTTTCGGGTGAAAAGGTGGAGGCGTATTCCCGGACGAGCGGCTCGCTCGGGGCGAACATTCGTGCGCGGACCAGCTCAAGGCCGGTCCGGGAGATCACGCGCGACAAAATGCCGCCGGTGCGCGCCTTGCGGACGGCACCCGGAGTGATCAAAACGTACGAAAGTTCTTCAGGCATAGATGAAAATTGCCCGCGCCGACCCTTCAGAAGACGGGAAAAACCGTCATTTTCTGAATAAAAACCAGCGAAGGCAGGATTATTTTCTAAATGGATTTTGTTTCGAAAAGCTAGCGGCGGCGGACCGGGCGCGTCAACGTGTTTTGCGCATCGGGCCGATCTTTTTGCGGTAGAACGGCCAGAAGGGTGACCCATTTTCCCTTGCGTACGGTTTTGAGAAAAACAAAGCCCCGGGCGGTGAACGTGGCGACGACTTCCGCCTCCTGGGTTCGTAAAATCCCCGAGAGAAGAAGGTGTCCCCCGGGGCGGACGGCGGCGGCGAGGGTCGGCGCGGCGGCAATGAGCACTTCGCTGAAGAGGTTGGCGGCCACGACCTCCCAGGTCCGTTTCGGGGTCCACTTGAGCACGTCGCGGCGGTGGATCGGGAGCGGTTCCGCCCGGTTGGCGGCGACGTTTTCCTTCGCGGTGCGGACCGCGTGGGGATCGAAATCACACCCTTCCGCATGGGAGGCCCCGAGGCGGCGGGCCGCGATGGCGAGAATCCCGCTTCCGGTGCCGAGATCGAGGAAATCCCACGGCGCTCCGGCCTTTTCGTGAATCCGGGCGAGGTCGCACAGGAGCCGCAGGCACGAAGCGGTCGTGGCGTGCTCGCCGGTGCCAAACGCCATGGCGGCGGGAATGGTGATGACCGAACGGGCGGCGGCGGCGGGGGGGAGCGGCGTCTGCGGGTCGACGATCAGCAGCCGGTCGCGGATCACGAGCGGCTTGCGCGGCGCGGGGGGCGGCAGGGCGATGCTCTTCATCGGTTTCATGTCGCCGCCGAACTGTTGCACCACGGCCTGCGCCTCCTTTTTCGTCAACCCAAACGCCTCGATGCGAAGCGAACGGCGGTTGGGAAGCGCGGTGATGACGACACGGGTCGGTCCGAGGAAGGCGAGACGCTCGACCCACGCATCCTCCCATTTGGCAGAGGCAAGTTTTCTCCAGGCAAACATGTTGTTCAGGGCCGTGAGTATTCATCGCCGCCGCCGCAAAGCAAGGCAGGAAAGCGGAGGTAATCTGGGGAGGTTCCGTAGGGTTGAAGTTCCCACGCGGTCTCCTGCAAAATAAAGATGGCCTTATGTATCTAAAATAGATACGTTCAAGGTTCCGTTTCCAAAAATATCCTTATCTTTCTCTCCCTTATGATCAGTGATCCTTCACGTTTCGAGCGGCTCCACCGGCAGACGGTGGAAGTCGATGTCTGTGTGGTCGGCGGCGGTATCGCGGGGATGTGCGCCGCATTGGCTTCGGCGCGTTCCGGCGCACGGACGGCGATCGTCCACGACCGCCCCGTCTTCGGCGGCAACGCCTCTTCGGAAGTCCGCATGTGGATCTGCGGGGCCGGGGGGACGCACAACAAGGAGGCGGGCATTCTCGAAGAGATCCAGCTCGAAAACCAGCACCGCAACCCGACCGGCAACTATACCGTCTGGGACGGGGTGCTCTATGGCCGGATGCACTACACCCCCGGGTTGACCACCTTCCTGAACACCAGTTGCACCGGGGCGCGGATGGAGGGCGACCGGATTGTCGCGATCGAAGCGTGGCAGTTGACCAGCCAGACGTGGCTGACCATCCACGCCAAGCGGTTTATCGACGCTTCGGGCGACAGCATTCTCGCCGCCGTCACCCCGGCGCAATTCCGGATGGGGCGCGAGGCATCCCACGAATTCGGCGAGTCGATCCAGGGGCCGGAAGCCGACTCGAAGGTGATGGGGAATTCGCTTCTGCTCCAGCTCCGGCGGACCGACGAGGAGCAGCCGTTCATCGCGCCGCCGTGGGCGTACAAGTTCGAGACCGCGGACGACCTGCCGCACCGCATCCGCGGGGTCAACGGCACCAACTTCTGGTGGCTGGAGGTCGGCGGCTTGCAGGATACGATCCGCGAGGCCGAGCCGATCCGCGACGAACTCTACCGGGTCGCCTACGGCGTCTGGGACTACATCAAGAATTACGCTTCGGAACGCTCCAAGGCGGAGAACTGGGCGCTCGAATGGGTCGGCGCGCTCCCCGGCAAGCGGGAAAGCCGGAGAATGGTCGGCGACCATATCCTGACCGCCAACGACATCCGCGCCGGTGGGGAGTTTGACGACATCGTCGCCTATGGCGGCTGGTCGATGGACGACCACCACCCGGCGGGGATCTACTACCCCGGCAAGCCGACCATCTTTCACGCCGCCCCGTCGCCATACGGGATTCCGTACCGCTGCCTCTATTCGCGCAACGTCTCCAACCTCTACTTTGCCGGGCGCAACATCTCCGTGACCCATGCCGCCCTCTCCTCCACCCGCGTGATGGCGACCTGCGCGCTGCTTGGGCAGGCGGTCGGGACGGCGGCGGCGCTCGGGGTCCGCCACAACGTCAGCCCGAGGGGGCTCGGGAGCGGCGAACGCCTGCGCGAATTGCAGGCCGCCCTGATGGACGACGACTCCTGGCTGCCGGGCCTCCTCCGCCCGATCGACCCGCTTGCCAAAGCCGCGACCGTGCAAGGCGGCGGCGAAGGGGTCGAGCGGCTGCTCGACGGTCTCGACCGTGATCGCGAGGATGAAGACCACGCCTGGAAGGGCGAGCCCGGGTGCCCGCTGGAGTATCGGTGGGAACGCCCGGTCGAGGTCGGCAGCGTCCGGATGGTTTTCGACAGCAACCTGCAACTCCACAAACGGATGCCGTGCAGCTATCCCCACCGGCCCGCCGGGCGGAGCGCCATGCCGCCGTCGCTCCTCAAGGAATACCGGGTCGAAGTCCAGCGCCCGGGAGGGGGATGGGAGACCGTCGTGCGCGAGAGCGAGAACCGCTTCCGCCTGGTTCACCTGCCGATCCGGCAGGAGGTGCAGGCCGTGCGCCTGGTTCCCGAAGCGACCTGGGGCGAGAGCGACATCCGCATCTTCGCATTCGAACCGCAGCAGCAGGTGAAGGCGTCGGCCACCTACCCGGAAGGGCCCCGTTTCTCCGATGTCCGCGCGCTGATCCCCGCCGCCGATCTCGAGCCGCCGAAGGGGGAGATCGGCGAAGAGCAGACCAGCCACCTGCGGGCCTAGCCTGCTTTATTCATGAGCCCTCTACTGCAACCGCCTGGAAGACCGGATTTGCTGCGTTGGCCTTGTTTTGAAAGGGATCGAGCATCTACGGATGCACTCACCCTTTCAAACCTGCGGCCGCCTTGCATCTACGGCCTTCGAGGCGGTTTCGCTACGAGCTTCATGAATAAAGCAGGCTAAAGGGGGCTTGGGGCGCGAAAGCGCCATGGGGGAGAGGTGGAATACTCTTCGTTTTGCGGAGCCTCGGTTTTCCTGCACTGGAGGATTGCGGTTTTTCCGTGCTACGGGAATAATCCCGTCCGTGCTCAACCCAATCTGGCTCTGCCTTGTCCTTTTTTCGGTCATCATTGGCGGTTTTACCGGCAGGATCAATGATGTCACCAAAGGGGCGTTTGAGAGCGCCGGGGATGCGGTGATGACGATCGCGCTCCCGCTGGTCGGCATGTTTGCCCTCTGGCTCGGGATCATGCGCCTGGCGGAGCTTTCCGGGATGGTCAACATCCTCGCGCGCGGGTTGCGGCCGATCACCCGCCGTCTTTTCCCCGATGTGCCCGAGGATCACCCGGCGATCGGGTCGATGGCGATGAACATCGCCGCCAACATGCTCGGGCTCGGCAACGCCGCGACCCCGCTCGGCCTCCGGGCGATGCGCGACCTGGAAAAACTCAACCCCCGGCCCGGCGTGGCGACCAACGCCATGTGTACCTTTCTGGCGATCAACACCAGCTCGGTGCAACTCGTCCCGACCACGGCCATTTCGATCCTCGTCGTCGCCGGTTCGGTCAACCCGACGGCGATCATCGGGAGCGCGTTTTTGGCGACGGTCTGTTCGACGATCGTTGGGATCACGGCGGTCAAGCTGCTTGAAAAACTGCCCGCCTACCGGCTCGCGCCTGCGGACGCCGCAGCGATCAGCGCGCGGGCGACCGGGGAAACGGCGGAGGCGAAGGAGGAGGGGTACACCGTCCCTGATGCGCCGCCCGTCACCGAACGGGGCCTGTGGCTGCTGGCATTTTACTGGATGACGATGGCGGCGATGTACCTGACGATCGCCTTCCCCGCCGAGGCCACTTTTGCCCTGAGGAGCATCGGGATCGAAACCTTCACCTTTACCCCGCTGACGGAGGATCTCGCCCGGCTCGGGACGGTCAGCCGGCTGCTGATGGTGCTGGCGATGATCGCCGTTCCGCTGATGCTCACCTTTTTTCCGCTCTACGCCTGGCTACGGGGGGTGAAGGTCTACGAGGAGTTTGTCGAGGGAGCCAAGGAAGGGTTCGGGGTGGCGACGCGGATCATCCCCTTCCTGGTGGCGATCCTTGTCGCGGTGAAGATGTTCCGCGAATCGGGCGGGATCACGATGCTTTCCAACCTGCTGGGCCCGGCATTGCGGACGATCGGTTTTCCCGTCGATCTGCTGCCGATGGTCCTTGTCCGCCCCTTGAGCGGCGGCGCGACCACCGGGGTCTATACCGACATCGTGAAAACCTTCGGCCCCGACCATATGAACAGCCTGATGGCCGGGACCATCTTCGGGAGTACGGAGACGACGTTTTACGTGATCGCGGTCTATTTTGGCGCGGTCAGCGTCAAGCGGACCCGGCACGCCGTTCCCGCCGGGCTGCTGGCCGACCTGGCCGGGGTGATCGCCTCGATCGTCATTTGCCGGCTCATGTTTTCATGAGCGGGCGATTGGACATCCTCCGCTTTCAGGTCGATATTGGGGAAGGAAGTGCCGCCCCAAAGAGGGAGGCGGCGGCAGGGAGCAAAGATGCGGCAAGAGGTAGACATCATGAGCATGAGTATGCAAGCGGAGAGTGAAGTCATGATCCCGTGCGACGGGGCCACTTTGAGCGGAGAGCTGACCGTTCCACCCGGAGCGTGGGGAATGGTCCTTTTTGCCCACGGCAGCGGAAGCAGCCGTTCGAGCCCGCGCAACCGCTGGGTGGCCCACCGGCTGCACGAAGCGCAGTTGGGGACGCTCCTTTTCGACCTCCTGACCCATGAAGAGGAGGTGGTCGACTCTTTCACCCGCCATTTTCGTTTCGATATCCCGCTTCTGGCCGATCGGCTCGTCGCCGCCGCGCGGTGGACGGCGGAGGTCGACGGCGTGCGGGAGCTTCCGCTCGGGATTTACGGTGCGAGCACCGGCGGCGCAGCGGCTTTGGTGGCGGCGGCAAAGCTCGGGAAGAAAGTCGGTGCGGTCGTCTCGCGCGGCGGTCGGCCCGATCTCGCCTCGGCCTGGCTGCCGAGGGTCGAAAGCCCGACGCTCCTGATGGTCGGCGACCGCGACCGGCGCGTGCTGGAACTCAACCAGGAAGCGCTGGTGGAGATGAAGGCTCCCTCCGAACTTTGCCTGATCCAGGGCGCCCACCATCTTTTCGATGAACCGGGGGCGCTCGAAAAAGTCGGCGAGGAGACGATCCGCTGGTTTCG
>DATMFV010000065.1:0-20639 GCA_035555975.1 Chthoniobacteraceae bacterium | reverse complement strand
AGGCGACTAAAAGCCGCTTTTTGGTCCAAAACGGGTTTCCTCAGGCGTCCGAATCTCGATTCGGCCTTCTTCGAAAGCCCCGTTTTGGCCTCAAAAATCGATCTTTTATTCATCCTTCAAAATTCGTAGACACGCCCTAGTTAGGAAGCGACCTTCTCGGGTTGCAGTTCGATCCGCCGCTCTTCGGCGATCGAATCCGCAACGGCCTGCACCACGCGCATGTAGGCGACCCCGTCCTCAAACGACGGGCGGGGGCGCGGCTGCTGCGGGTAGAGGATCGCGTCGATGAAATCGCGCTCCACGGTCCAGTGCCGTTCCTCCGCGGCGGGAATGCCGACGGCCTGCGGGTCTTCGCCCGAGCGGTTGATGGTGATCTCGTCGTTCGAGAAATTGTAGTGGAACGACGCCTGGCTTCCGTCGATGCGGAGATCGTTGACCGGCTGCCCGGCGGTGATCCCGCTCAGTTCCATGGAGCCGCTCACGCCGTTGACGAACTCGACGAGGAGATCCACGCGATCGGGGATGCGGACCTCCTCCCCTCCGCGGATGCGGTGGAGGGTCGTTCCCTGTGCGGAGATGGCGCGGATCGGCCCGAGCCACCGTTGCAGGACTTCGACATAGATGCCGAGAGCGAGCACGTTGAGCCCGCTGATCTCGACCCGCTGCCGCCAGTGGAGCGGGGCGTCAGGGTTGAGAAAGGTCGGCGCGAGGCTCCGGAGGTGGAACCCGATCGGCGTGCCGATCTCCTGTTCGCCGAGGAGTTCGCGCACAAGGTGATCCCCTTTAAGCCCCTGCGGCGGCGGGCAGAGGGCGGTGACGAGTTCCGGGTTTTTCCGGCTCGCTTCGAGCATCTCCTCGGCTTCTTCGAGGTTCATCGCCATCCGCGCCTGACAAAAGACGTGCCGCCCGGCTTCCAGCGCGGAGATCGTCACCGGTGCGTGCATGTACGGCGGGGTGCCGATCCAGACGACATCGAGGTCGGGAAGCGCGACGAGATCGGCCCAGTTCTTCATCGGGGTGGCGCGGGGCAGGTGTTCCTGGCAGAAACGGCGCGAACTTTCATAGGAGGCATTGGAAACGGCGACGATCTCCACCTCCTCCATCCGCAGCAATGCAGGCAAATGGCGGTGCAGCACGATGCCGCCCGCCCCGACCATTCCGATACGAAGTTTGGAACCCATGGGCTTTAGTTTGATGAACGCTTCTTAAAAGGTCAATCGCAGACGCGTGCGCGGTCGCGGGTAAGGGTGCGGCCAACGGGCGCGTTTTTGGAGGGCTACCCGGCGGCGTCCTCCAGTTCGTCGACATCAAAATAGCGCAAAACCCCCGGGAGCATGAGCGACTTGATGTCGTCGCAGTTGTAGAAGCGGTTTTTCGTGATTTCGCCGTAGGTGAACCCTTCCCGCCATTCGCACCGCCCGAGGCGCGGCTCCAGCGCGGCGGCGAGCTTGGCGAAGAGGCCGTAACGCCCGTGCGCATGGAGGCGGATGTCGGAGAGGTCGAGTTCCGGCCAGATCGGGAGCACTTCGAGCACCCGCAGCAGTTCGTAGACGTGGAACGCGGCGAGGCTGTCGCCAAGCCAGGTCAGGTCATCGGCCAGCTTGTGAAGCGTGCCGTAAGCTCCGGTCTGGGAGGAGAGATTGATCGGCGCGGGTTCGAGCGGACCCATGCCGCTCAAGTTCAGCAGGAGCACGGCCCGGTTGGCCCCGTGGCATTCGCGCACCAGCCAGTCGAGGTGGCGCTTGATGGCGCGCGAACCGCCGTCCCAGAGGGCGATGGTGACCCCCCGTTTTCCGGTCCGGTCGGCAGCCCGTCCGGGGCGCAGGAGCATCCCGAGGTTGGCCACGTTGCGCTGCACCCACCAGAAGGCGATATCGGCATCGAGCCCTTCGAGCGTCTGGTCTTTGGTGATCAGGCGCGGGTTGACCGGGAAGTCCTCCCGGTGCTGGTCGACCTGGGTGCGCAGCCAGGTGAGCGCCCGCTCCCGGCGTTCGGCCGGGGGGAGGGCGTGCCGGGCGGCTTCCAGTTCCCTGACGCGCTCGAGCGTCGCCTCAAAGGCAAACTCGGCATCGGGAAAGTCGCCCCGGACCTGCCCGGTGCGGGTGCTCCAGAGTTCCTGGTCGGTGAACGGCTCCGGCTTGAACCCGGAAGGATCGACCTCCTTCCCGAAAAAGTGGCGCGTGAAAAACCGGGCGGCCCCCTTGGCGAGCACCGGCGTGTAGGCGTGCGTGGAGACATCTTCGACGATCTCAAGCTTCCCTTCGCCTTCCTTTCCGAAAAGCTCCCAGATGCGGCGGCTCCGTTCAACGGTGCGGCGCGCCCCTTCGATCGGGAAGAAATCCCCCGTGACCGCCAGTACGCAGAACGGCCTGGGCGCGACGGCGAGGAGGATATCCTCGTGGTCGTACCCCGCGCCGGTGAAGCCGCGCCAGATCTGCTCGGCATCCTGCGCCTGCCCGGTTTCCTGATAGGTCTGCCGGTTCATGATGAACGTCCCCGGGGCTGCGGCGGCGATACGCGGGTCGGCCATGACCAGCATGCTGGTCTGGGTGCCGCCGCCGGAACTTCCGGTGACGCCGATCTTGTCCGGATCGACCTCCGGGCGGGAGCGGAGGTAGTCGACGCCGCGCATGGCGTCGTGCAGGAAATAGCGTGCGAGGTTTTGCCCCGCGAGGTGGCACTGCGCCCCGGCGTAGTCGTGCTCCCGCGTGCAGGAGGGGAGCCACGCAGTACCGCTGGCGACATCAAAATAGCTCAACCGCTCGCCCTGGCCGATCGGGTCCTGCGCCAGGACGATCAACCCCGCCATCGCGAGGGTCTGGCAGACGCTCTGGTAGGTGGCGGAGAGGCGTCCGTTGGCCGCATGGCCGCAGAGAAAAAGAACGGCGGGGCAACGCTCCGGGCGATCGTGCGGGAGGTAGAGCGAGGCGGTGACGTAATGGCGCGGGCGCGACTGGTAGATGATTTTTTCAACCCGGAACGTCGGTTTTTCGAGCGTCCCGGTGATCTGCGCCTCCAGCGGGGTATCCATCGGGGGAAGCCCGCCAAACGAGTCGAGGATGAACCGGCGCAGTTCCTCCTGCCGCTGCCGCACCTGCTCGCACGAGGTCAACGCATCGCGTTCGCCATCCCCCTTGCGGTAGGCTTCGCGGGAGCGGCGGTAGATGTGGTCTTTGAGCTGGCTGGTCGGGTCGACGTAACCGAGCCGGTATTCTTCAAAAAAGGCGCTGTTCATAACGGTGGTGGAAAAAGACCCTAGCAATACCGGGCCGCCGCTTGAAGCATGAACTCGTGTTATTTGTACGACCTGCGGCAACCCAAACGATCACCTCCCGTTAAGACTCGTGCTGCTTCGGCTTGCGTGCCGCCGCCGGGGCGGGGGCGAAGCGGAGCCCGGTCGGCGTGACGGCGAGGCCACCTTCCGCCGTCTCCTTGAGGGCGCGCGGCATCCTGCGGCCGATGTCGCGCATGGCGATGACCACGTCGTCAAACGGCACGACGCACCGCGCGTTGGCGAGCGCCATGGTCGCCGCAAGAAACGAATGGACGGCGTACATGCCGTTGCGGCTGACGCACGGCACCTCGACATAACCGCCGATCGGGTCGCAGACGAGCCCCAGCGTGTTCATCAGCGCAAACGCGGCGGCGTTGACGGTCTGCTCCGGAGTGCCGCCGACGGCTTCGACGATGGCCGCCGCCGCCATGCTCGACGCACTGCCGACTTCCGCCTGGCACCCCCCCTGCGCCCCGGAAAAACAGGCGTTCGCGCCGATGATGTGGCCGATCCCCGCCGCCGTGAAAAGCGCGCGCGCGGCGGCTTCGTCGTCGAGCCCGTGGGTCTCGGAGAGCGAAAGGAGGCACGCCGGGACGATCCCTGCGGAACCGGCGGTCGGCGTGGCGACGATCCGGCCAAAGGCGGCGTTGGTCTCCAGCACGGCGAAGCCGTAGGCGATCGTTTTGGCGAACTGCGAGCCGAAAAGCGGCGCTTCGCCCTGCGAATAGGCGTAAAGTTTCCCTGCGTCGCCGCCGGAAAGGCCGCTCGGGGAGAGCCCCTTGATTTCGAGCCCTTTTTTGACCGATTCGCGCATCAGCACAAAGTAGCGGAGCATCCGGTCGAGCACGACCGCTTCCTCCGTCCCGGTTTCCTCGACCTCGCGGCGCAGGGTGACGGCGGAGACCCCCAGCCCGTGGGTGTCGCACAGGGCGAGAAGCTCGTGAGCTTTGGTAAAATGAAACGACATGAGGGAAGGCGAGGTTTACCCGAAGGAGGGGACCACCCGCAGTTTGCGCACGTGCTGGATTTTATTGAGCAACGCCGTGACTTCCGGCACGGGGGCCTGATCGAGTTCCACCACGGTAATCGCTTCCGCCCCGCGATGCAGCCGGGCGGTGCGGATCGTGGCGATATTGGCCTCCACGCAGGCGAGGATCGCCGTCAGGTGCGAAAGGAACCCGGGCCGGTCGAGGTGCCAGAGGACCAGCGAGGGGAGGGTGCCCGAAAGGTGGGTGGCGAAACCGTCGAGTTCGCTCACCTCCACATTGCCGCCGCCGACGGAAGCCGCCGTCAGCGAAAGGGTCTCTCCCGCCGCATCGGTCAGAAAAAGCCGGGCGGTGTTGGGGTGGGCGACTTCGCCGAGATCGACCGCCTCAAAGGCGACCTGCAACCGGGCGGCTTCCGCCAGAAGGAGCGAATCCTTGAGCCGTTCGTCGTCCGGCTCCCAGCCGAGCAGCCCGGCGACGATCCCGCGATCGGTCGCATGTCCCTTGCCGGTCGCGGCAAACGAGCCATGGAGTTCGATCCGCGCCTTCACCGGCACCGCGCCCATCAGCCGGTGGCCCAGCAGCCCGATGCGGACCGCCCCCGCTGTGTGGGAGCTGGAGGGGCCGACCATCGGCGGGCCAATAATCTGAAAAACGGAGTTCATCGGCAAAAGGTTCGGGTCGCAGGCTAGTGCGGTGCCCGACCTTTTGAGAGGCTCCCCGCGCGGGAGGTAAATGTCAACCGGAATTACGGTGGCTAACGAACCGGCGTGTGGTCGAGCGCCTTTTTGTTCCAGCCGTCGTTCAGGTCGAGGATCTCCGTTTCACCCAGAGCCCGGACGCTGCCGTCGAGAAAGAAGATGTTCGCCTTGTTCTGGTGGCGCAGGTGGATGGTGTTCGCTTCATCCCCGGGGTAGTTGACATAGTACCATTGGGAGGGGATGGCGATCGTCGGGCGGGAACTGTCCGCCAGCAGCAGGTAGTGGCCGGGGCGCGGCACGGAGGTGAGCGGGAGGGCGGTGTAGCGGGTGGAGGTGACCGTGCGGCGCATCCCGTAGGCGCGCCCCCATGGCTTTTCGTTGAAGCGGTACGGCTCAAACGAGGGACAGACAAAAACCTCGTCGTTGGGGAGGTAGCCGGTTTTGTGCAGGTATTCGTACCAGGTCAATCCCTTCTGGGGGTGGTTTTCCAGGTGGGGAAAATTGGCGATATCCTTGTCGGCGGAACTGGCGTAGGCGAGGACGAGGCGATTCTCGTGATCGCGCGCATGGAGCAGGATGCCCTGGCCGCAGCTTCGCAGGTTGGAAATGCAACGGGCATTGCGGCTGGCGTCGATCGCTCTTTGAAGCGCAGGCCACGACAATACGAGCAGCACGGAGAGCACCGCGAGAGCCGCCAGCATTTCCACCAGTGAAAATCCGCGTGATTTCATGACGTTTACAGTTTGGGGGGGAGGTTGGTCCACAGGGGGATGGTCTCTTCAAAGTCGGGCGTTTTTAGTTCGACCTTCAGCGGTTGCTTCCCTTTGGGGAGGGAGGAGGGAAGCTCGTGAGCATAGATTTTTCCCGGTTCCCAGCCATTCACATCGACCCGGAGGCATTCCTTCTCTCCGGCGAGCAGGCGAAGCGTTCCGCGGGGCAACGGCAAGGCCGGAGCGATGACGAGCGTCTTCTTTTCCGGCGCGCGGTCGTCCTCCATGATCCAGCAACCGGCGTTTCGGGAGAGCCCGGAGAGGCCGGTCAACCTGTTGAAGAGGAAAAGCCGGAGGCGGACGACTTCCTTTCCGCCGGAAGCGGGCAGGGGGATGACGGCGGTCTGCCGGAAGGCTTCGGTGGTTTGCAGCAGTCCGCTCCATTGCTCCAGCACCACCGGCCCGGTTTCAAACTGGCACGCGAGAAGGAAGTCGCTGGCGCGGTCCGCCACGCCCCACCACGGCTGCGCCAGCGCATAGCGGGCCGCGGTCTCGCGGTGTACGGCGATGGTATGGATCTGCGTGGCTCCGTCGTCGGCCACCGGGACGATCTGGTAGTCTGCCGGGCCTTCCGTCGGCACTCCCAGGAAGTCCCCGGCCACCTGCAACATCCAGACCAGCCGGGCCGTTGCCGGGCGCGGCAGCTCCTTTGCGAAGGTGAACGCGACATCCACGGCGGCGCTCTGCGGCATCAACGTAAAACGCGCCTCGACCCGCCCCTCCTCATCGGCAAGGACGACCTCCCCCTCCTTCTCCGCGACGACCTTCCAGCGAAGGTAGCGTTCGCCTTCTTCCCCTTCCGGGGCGATCGCCACCCGGAAACCTTCCTCGGCCTGCGCCTCTTCTCCAAAAGGGAGGAAGCTTCCTTCGGCGTCGACGGTCCGCAACTGGTCCAACTCGCGCGGACGATGGATCAGGTTGCGCAGGAGCACCTCTCCCTCGCCGGGGAAGCGCAGTTCCACCTTTTCATTGCGGAGGGCGACCTCTTCCGCGAGGGCGCTTCCCGCCAACACGGTGAAAAGACCCGCCGCAGCAAGGGCATGCCGGCACCAGCGGTTCATGATCCCTTGCCTCCGGTAAAGATCAGCTCGCCGAAGGCATCCGGTGAGTGCAGCGCGCCGCCGCCCCAGGTGCTCCGTTCGTTTTTTCCCTCTTCCCGGGCGTGGGAATGGTAGTCGCGGTAAAAGAGACCGCGCAGCCCCGGCGCGTCGGCGGTCATGCCGAGCTTGGCATAAGGGATGCGCGCCACAGCCCGCCAGCCATCCTTGTCGATCCGCGTCACCACTTCCCAGCCGCTGGCCGGAACCATGGAGCGCTCCACACTTTCCGCGCGGGAACCTGCCGCGTTAAAGGCAAAGTGGTAATAGCCACCCTCCTGCGCCCGCGCGCCGTCGAGATAGATTTCCGCCACCTCGCCCTTGGGCCAGTGGGCTTCATCGACCTTGGAAGTTTTGGCGATTTCCTCCGCCTGGCCGTCCAGATACTCGAAACCGATATAAAGCGCCTCGCCGTCGCGCGCCAGATAGATGCGGGAGGCTTGTTTGGCCTCCTCATTGGCGACCATTCCCATGACGGAAAGGCTGGAACCCATCTTGTGAAGGCCGTCGATCCTTCCCGCACCGGCCCACGCAGGGGAGGTAAAGTCAAGATCGAGCGCCGCCTTTTCGTGGTAGGGAACTTCAACGCTCAGTTGCGCGCGAAGGCCCGTCATCGGCAACACCAGAAGCCATGCCGTTGCCAGAAGCTGAAAGAAGAACGGTTTCATTTCGTTTTTTCCCAGGGAAGAAATTCCAGCCCGGTCTTTTTCTGAAAAATGTCGGGACGGAAGGAGGTGGCGTAAAACTGGAGCGACTTGCCGCTGATCGCCAGGTAGCCATAGGAAGGGTAGCGTCTCTGCAAGGTATCGAGCAGCAGGGTAACCGCCCCTTCCAGCGCTTCGGCGTCGTTGCTGATCACGCCGATGGCTCCGTCCTGGCCGACGATCTCCCCTTCTGCAAACCGGGCCGCGGTTCCGGCAAACGGGGTTCCTTCCAGATCCTGCCGCGTGCCGAGAAAGAGGAGCGCTCCTTCCGGCTTCGGCTGGTCCTTGAGCGTTGTTTTCACTTCGACCAGCGGCTGTTTGATGTCGAGCTTGCTGAAGAACGCCCGGATGCGATCCACCTGGCGGCGCAGAGCAGGCTCTTCCCTTGGCAGGATGATGGAAAAGGCCGGTCGGCCCTCCTTGTCGAGAAACTCGGTTTTCGCGACCAGTTCCGTCGCGGCGTTGCCGATGTTCGGGCGATGGACGATCGTCAGGTTGTTTTTCCCCTTGGCCAGTGCGGCTTCAAAGCGGATCTTGCCTTCTTCCCGGCTCAGGTTCAGCGGCTTGCCCTCCAGTGAGACGCTTTCGAGCGTGTAACCGGGCAGTTCCGTCGTAAAGAGGGCCTGTTTGCCCCCGGCAGCCGGGATGATCTCCAGCGTGTCGCGGACCGATTCGCCGAGCGTCCGCTCGCGTCGCCCTTCGACGCTCCCTTCAAACGGCGCTTCCCATTGCACGGCGGCGGCCAGCAGCAGCGCGTCGCCGCGTGACAGCGTGGCCGGAACGTGGGTCCGCCCTTCCTTGAGGTCGTTGTGAACAGCGTGCCCGCCTTCGTAATCGACAAAGGCGACGGCTCCCGCCTCGAAATAGGAGGGGGTCACCTCCAGCGGTTGGGTGATCTCCCTGGGCGTGGCATTTCCGGCAAAGAGAACCCCTCCGGCACCGCTGCCGTAACGACTCAGCCAGAGCTTTTCATGCCCGCGCACCGCCGGGACCGGCTCCCATCCATAGTGCCGGAAGAGATCGTTGAAGATGCCGCTGTAATGGATCAGTTTGGGCGAGCCGATTACGGAATTCATGCTCGGGTAGATCGCATAGCGCAGGCTTTGCAGAACCGTGAAGTCGGCCAGCGTCGAGAGCATGGAGACCAGGCGGTCCTTGTCGAGCTTGTCGAGTTCGGGCAGCTTCGCATAGCCATGCAGGTAGGTCATCGACTTCTTGCCCATCAGGAGACGGACGACGCCGGGCATCGGGCGTTCGTCCCAGGGCGAATGTTCCAGCAGGGTGGCATCCATGGCGGAAGCCGCGAGATAGCCGCCGGAGCTTCCCCGGAAGTTCCCGGCCAGCGACAGGGTATGGCCATCGCGCTTCAACTCGTGGACCTTCCGGCCGAAAATGGCGTGGGCGGTCTCCATGTTGACATAGACGCCGAGTTCCTTGTCGTAGGCGCGCCCCGGCGAGCGTTCCGTGCCGGGCCCGGTATAAAGGTAGCGCGCCCGGTCGATGCAATCGAAGCCAAACCCGCGGATCTCGCTCCGTTCGGCGATTTTCCGGATCGCCTCCTGGGTATAGTCGCCAAAGGAGTTGCCATGCGCGTACATTTGTACGGAGCGGTCAAACTTGACGACCCAGGGCGGCCCGGAGGTGCGCTGTTTTCCCTGTGCATCGTAGTAGATGCTGTCGGCAAAACGTTCCTTCGCCAGTTCTTCCTCGCAGTAGTTGGGGATGATGTACATTAGCGGCGCTTCCCGCATGGCGCTCAGGCGCTGGTAGGCATCGAGGTGTTGTTGCAGGTACTCGGTGGCGCTTTTCTTGAAGTATTCGCGCAGGGGGATCTTCGCTTCCGGTTTGGCCTTGTCCGGGGCGACCATCCAGTTGCCGGTCAGCTCTTCGGTGCAGAGCCAGTCGCCGGGGCGGTAGCCAAAACCGGCATAGCACCAGTCCCAGCCGCCGCCGGTCCAGCGCAGCGCTTCCAGGATCTGCGGAAAATGGCCGGAGTCCTTGACGCCGGGGTAGATTTCGTTCTGCGTGCGCCAGAGCGGGCCGCTGATCGGGCCGGAGAGGTTGGGATGAACCCCCGGCGCCCGGTGAAACACGGCGGGGAAAAAGCGCTGGTAGTCGGCAACGGCGTTGAGGTAGCCAAAATCGGGCTCAAAGCCGAAGGCGATGAAGCGCCGGGTCTCGCTCGCGCCGGGGTCGATCACCATGCGCGAAGCATATTCGAGCCGGTTGCCGTGATCGCCGGTGGAGACGCGGGAGCGAAAGTGGCTGACCAGCTCGGTCGGGTCGATCCCGATCGCCGATCCCTTGCCGGAAGCATAAAAGGCGGCAAAGGGTAGCGTGCCGACGTTTTCGTCGCGCTGGTGGGCCTTTTTCCGGGTTTCAAAGCCGTCGTACCATTCGAATTCGCCGGCGGGAAGGGCCAGTTCCAGCCTCGGCTCCAGCCAGAGCGCTTCCTTGCCGCGGTTGTCGACGGTCAGTTCCCATTCCAGATAACCGGCGGGCATCTGCCGGACGCGCACGGTCGCCCCGGCATCCGCCATGCCTTCGAGCTGGTAGCGATAGATGGTGGTTTCGCCCTCCTTCTCCGTCTTGAGGAGGCGGAGCGCCAGGTCGGTCTCCGTCCGGCCGTTCTGAAGATGGAACGAGCCGGCCTGTTTATTGAGAGTCCACCCGGCGTCGGTTTCGCTCACGACAACCTGCGTCGGGGGGAGCGGTGAGCGGGTGGGGTCGGCCTGAAGCGCCGACGGCAGGAGGAGGGTTGCCAGAGCGAGGGCGGAAAGGCTGGAGAGAAGATAAGTCCGTTTCATGGTGGGGCGCTTTACTTGGCTGCCGTGGAGTGACGCAAACGGAGGACTCCGAGGAAAACGAGGCCGCCGATGGCGAGCGCTGTCACGGAAGGTTCAGGGATGGATAGATAGAGGTTGTCGATGCCTGCGACATTGCTAAAGCGCTGGCTGGTGCTTCCCACAAACGGGGTCAGCTCGCCGGTGGTCAATGCGACATTGTATTGCGTGGTGGTGTAGGTGAGGATGTTCTCTCCCTTGCTACCCGTGCCGGTCGCTTCGTAGAGATTGAGCGTCAGCGTGTAGCCGGTGGAAATGGGGGCGCGCTCGAAGTTGAGTTCCAGGTAATACCAGGAGTCCTGGGTCAGCGTGACGGTATTGTTGTTGTCGGTAAAGGACGACATCCGGACGCCGTCGATCGCCCCGCCGCCCCGCGGCCGCACTTTGTTGTCGTTGCCCGCGCCGTTGACCAGGGCGAGTCCGAGCCGAAGCTCTTGGGCTGATTCCGGCGCGAGGGCGTCGCTACCGTTGTTGCGTGGCAGGAACGCTTTTTCGGGATCGCCCGACTGGCCGATCCCCAGCCACAAAACGTCGTTGCTCCCGGTCGCCAGCCCCGTTTCGGCGCTGCTCCAGAAGAAGTAGGCGCCTAAGGTAAACGTTTCCTCCGTAGCGGAGAACGACTCGGAGCGGACCAGCATCCCCGGGATGCTGTTGTTGCCCGAACCGATGGCCGCCCACGGAGTGTTGGAGAGGCCTCCGGTGCCGGGATTGCTCCAGATATTGTTGCCCGTGCGGTAGAATTCATCCCACTGGGTGGCGTCATTGAAGTTGTAAACCTTCGCCTGGAGGGCGGCCGCGCCCAGCGTGGCGCAAAGGGCGGAAGTCAACAGGGGGGAGGTCCATGGGCGGGGGTGGGGGAGGTGGTTCATGGTCATGGTCATGGTCAGGTTGGGTTTACAGGGGTTGAGGAAAGCGCCGCGGACGATGGGGCAGGTTCCTTGAGATCGGCCACCGACTCCCGGACGATCAGCCTGGGGGTGATGAAGAGCTTTTTGAAGGCGCTGCCGGGATGCTGGATGCGTTCGATCAGAAGCGAAATGGCGGTCTGCGCCATTTCGTCGAGGCAGTTGTCGAGCGTCGTCAGCGCGGGATGGCTCAAGGCCGAGGCGGAGATGTTGTCGATACCGACGAAACTGATCTGTTCAGGGATGTCAACGCCGCACCGGGCGAGGTGTTTCATATGATAGAGCGCGCCGTGGTCCCCCGTCAGGATCGCCGTCGGCAGCAAGTTTCTGTCCGTGGCGGCGAACGACTTCAGTTTCTCCAGCAGACCGGTCGTACCCGAGAGGGAATCTTCGAAACCTCCCGAGGTCCGCCACAACGCTTCCCATTCCAGGAGCCCGTGCTCGCGAAGGTACTCCCGATAGATGCGGATACGGGTCTCCCTCAACGTATTGGTGGCCTGGGCGCGTTCGAGGAACAAGATCCGCTCGTGTCCCAGGGAGCGGAGGTAGTTGAGCGGGACCCTGACCATCTCTTCCTGATTGGTTGAAACCGCGTCGGCTTCCATCACCGTATGACGGTTGATCTGCACCATCGGGTAGCGTTCGGCGATCCACTGGGCGAGAGTTCCGTGGCCATGCCAGACGACGCCATCGACGCCCCACTCCATCAGCCACTGGGTCAGTTCATGGGTCTTTTCGTAAGGACGTACAATGAGGGCGTAACCGGCCTGGTAGGCGGCTTCGAGCAGGTAGTTCTGAATCCTGTCGTAATATTGATCGTAGGAATCGTAGATCCAGTGCTCCTCGTGATGCCCTCTTTCCACGACGGGCCGGATATAGGCGAGCACCCTCTGGCGCGGCGGGGTGGTCCGTTTTTTCTTGGTGGCGTAGCCGAGGTCCCGGGCGGCTTTGAGGATCTGCGCCCGCGTGGCTTCGGCCACGTCGACCGGCGCTCCGCTTAAGACGAGGGAAACCAGCGTTTGGGAGACTTCCGCCGCTTTGGCGACATCTTTCTGGGTCGGTTTGGTGCGCCTCATAATTTATTGAGTTAATAAATTAGTATGAAGGGGGATAAAGTCAACCGCTTTCTTTCGAAAAGGGATCTTGCTCCTTTCGCCCCCGGGGAGAGATCAACGCTGCGCCGTATAGATCGAGACGATGCCGCCGGTCAGCGGCTCGGCGGCGGCGGTTTGCCACCCTGCTTCAGATAATAAATTAATCATCTCCTTCCCGGCCGGGAAGGCTTCGATCGATTCGCCGAGGTATTGGTACGCCTCGCGTTCGCCGGTCAGGAAGCCGGCCAGGTGGGGAAGCAGGTGGTGCAGGTAGGGGCGGTAAAGCCACCGGAGCGGGGCGGGCGGGATGCGGAAATCGAGGATGAGCAGATGCCCCCCGGGCCGCACGACGCGCCGCATTTCCCGCACGGCGTCGGGGTAGGAAGCCATGTTGCGCAGCCCGAAGGCGATCGTCACGGCGTCAAAACTTTCGTCCCCAAACGGGAGCGCCATGCCGTCGGCGGCCACGACCGGCGCGAACCCCTTGCGCCTTGCCTCCGCAAGCATCGGGACGCAGAAATCGGCCCCGATCACCTCCGTTTCCGGGGAGGAACGGCTCAAGGCGAGGGCGATATCGCCGCTTCCGGTCGCGAGATCGAGCAGCCGCTCCGGTCGCCAGTCGCGGACGATCCGCGCCACGCGGCGACGCCAGAGCCGGTCCATCCCGCCGCTCAGGAGGGCGTTGGCGAGATCGTAACGGGGCGCAATGGCGCTGAAAAGATTTTGGACGAAGCGAGGTTCCTGCACGGGCGATTTCTTTGGGTTGAAAGAGGGAAGTGTGAAGCGCGCGGAGTGGCACCGCAACCCCTCTTTTTACCCCATCACTTCCGCCAGCCGGGCGGCGACCTTCGGGAAACTTAAAATCTCCAGCGCCCGCTGCTGGCTCGCATCCACGACCCGGCGGTTCTCCGCCTCGTCGGTGAGAAGCCGGGCCGCGATTTCCACCAGTTCCCCGGTCTCCCGCCCAAAGCCGCAGCTTTCCGGAAAGGCGATCCGCTCGATCGCCCCGTCGCCGCCGACGCACGGGATACGGCAAAGGAGCGCGTCGCCCGCGACCTGTCCCGGTACGGCGCTCCGGTCGAGCTGGAACACCAGCCGGTGTTGCGCCATGAGCCGCAGGTAGGCGCGGTAGTCGAGCCGTCCTTCGATAAAGTGGAGGCTTCCGTGCGGAAAATCGAGGGCTGCCAGGCATTTGCGCCCGTGTCGCCCGTCGGCGTTGAGGACGGTGACCTGTTGGAGCCCGGTCTGATCCACCAGTTGCCGGGCGGCCAGAAGCGCGGCGAGGTGGTTGCGCGAAGGGACGCCCCATTCGCGCGTGCCGATAAAGAGCCCGCGTCGCCCGGCAAGCGGGCGGGAAAGGTCCCATTCCGGTACGCCGACCGGGTACGGCGTCGGGACAAACACGGCCTGCCGGGCTCCCGCCCCAAGATAAAACGACACCAGATCGGGCGTACTGGCGAGGGCACCGTCCGCTGTCTCGACGGCTTCGCGGAAGAGCGCCAGCCGCCTGGCATCGCCAAGCAGGGCGGCCACCTGGTGGGTTCCCGCCTCTTTCAGGGAAATCCAGACCCGTTTGCCGCTGCGACGCAACGCGGTCATGGTTTTAAGCGCCAGCTTGAGATCGCGACGCAGGAGAAGCAGCACCACCGGCGTCTGTGCGGGGATCGTGGTCACCTCGCGGTGAAATCCGCCGCCGGTTGCTGCTGCGTAAGCGTGGTAGTTGACGGGCGGGTGCCCCCCGTCGCCGGTCGCCGCCGTTCCATATCCCGTCGCGAACGACTGGTACGGATCGCGGCCGCCGGGATTCAGGACCGCCAGGGCAAGTTTTTCGCCTTGCCCCGGGGTCCGTTGAATCCGTTCCGCGACCGTTTCACGATCGCGTGCGGGGTTGTCCTGATCCCCGCGCCCCTCGGAAGCGCCTCCATCGCGGCCAAGCACTTCCATCGGGGTCAGTCAGTCAGGGGTTCCTTAGGCGTTGGCCTTTTTCTTCAGGCAATCGTTGAGCGCCTGGTGGTACTCCTGGATCGGGCGGACTTCCAGGCCGCGTTCGCGCATCGAGACGATCCCGCGCAAGCTTGCCTTGGCCCCGCTCAGGGTGGTCATGATCGGGATGCGGTTCGCCACGGCGGCGCTCCGGATCTTGACTTCGTCCTGACGCGGGATTTTTCCGCTCGGGGTGTTGAGGATGAAGTCGATCTCGCCGTTCTTCACCATGTCGAGCACGTTGGGCCGCCCTTCGTTGACCTTGTAGAGTTTGTTGACCTCCACTCCGGCTTCCTTCAGTGCGTTGGCGGTGCCGGAAGTGGCGTGGATCTTGAACCCTTGCGCGGCAAACTCCTTGGCGATGTCGGCCGCTTCGGCCTTGTCGCTGTCGCGGACGCTGATGAAGACATCGCCTTCCATCGGCAGGCGCGGCTGGGCCGCCATCTGCGCCTTGGCATAGGCGAGGCCGAGGTCTTCGTCGATCCCCATCACCTCCCCGGTCGATTTCATTTCCGGCCCGAGGGCGATATCGACGTTGTGGAACTTGATGAACGGGAAGACCGCTTCCTTGACCGCGTAGTGCGACGGGATCACCTCCTTGGTGAACCCGAGGGAGGCGAGGCTCGCCCCGGCCATCACCTGCGCGGCGAGTTTGGCCAGCGGCACCCCGATCGCCTTGGAGACAAACGGCACCGTACGCGAGGCGCGCGGGTTGACTTCCAGGACGTAGACCATCTCGTTCTTCACGGCGAACTGGACGTTCATCAGGCCCCGCACCCCGAGTTCCTTCGCCATTGCCTTGGTGGCATCGGCGATGACGTCGCGGACGTGGTCGGAGAGCGAGAACGGCGGGATGACGCAGGCGCTGTCGCCGCTGTGAATCCCGGCATATTCGACGTGTTCCATGATCGCCCCGATGACGACCGTTTCGCCGTCGCTGATGCAGTCGACATCGACTTCGGTGGCATCTTCCAGGAAGCGGTCGACCAGCACCGGGCGTTCCGGGCTCGCTTCGACCGCAGTGCGGATGTAGTGGCGGAGGTCTTCCGGGTTGTAGACCAGTTCCATCGCCCGTCCGCCGAGGACGAACGAGGGGCGGACCACCACCGGGTAGCCGATCTTGTTGGCGACTTCGACCGCTTCGTCTTCGGTCGTCGCCGTGCCATGGGCGGGCGAGAGGAGCGCCAGTTTGTCGATCATTGCGGCAAACTGCTTGCGGTCTTCAGCCGTTTCGATGCTTTCGGGCTGGGTGCCGAGGATGTTGATCCCGTGGCGCTTGAGGCCTGCGGCGAGGTTGAGCGGGGTCTGCCCGCCGAACTGGACGATCACGCCCCAGCACTCTTCCTGTTCGTAGATGTCGAGGACGCTTTCGAGCGTGAGCGGCTCGAAGTAGAGCCGGTCGCTGGTGTCGAAGTCGGTCGAAACCGTTTCGGGGTTGGAGTTGACCAGGATCGTCTCAAACCCGGCCGCCCGGAGGGCGAACGAGGCGTGGACGCAGCAATAGTCAAACTCGATCCCCTGGCCGATCCGGTTCGGGCCGCCGCCGAGGATCATCACCTTCTTGCGACCGTCGCTGGGCCGGGTTTCGCTCTCGTCCCCGTAGGTCGAGTAGAAATACGAGGTGAACGACTCGAACTCGCCGCCGCAGGTGTCGACCAGCCGGTAGGTCGGGAAGATCCCCGCCGCCTTGCGCTGGGCGCGGATTTCGTCTTCGGTGATCCCGACGAGATGGCCGAGCTGCCGGTCCGAGAAGCCGAGCTTCTTGGCGCGCCATAGCGGGATGTCCGCCGGGTTTTTCGTGTAGATCACCTCTTCGTTGACCAACTGGCGGATCTGGTCGAGGAACCATGGGTCGATCTTCGTCAGTTCAAAGATCTTCGCCGTGTCAAACCCGGCCAGGTAGGCGTAGCGGAGATAGAAGATGCGGTCCTGGTTGGGTGTGACCAGCTTGCTCTTGATCAGGTCGACATCCCAGTCGCCGTTGGGCAGGAGCGAAGGGAGCTTTTTCCCGTCGCCGCCGAGGCCGAAACGGCCGATTTCCAGCGAGCGGATGCACTTCTGGAGCGCATCCTTGAAGGTCCGCCCGATCGACATCGCTTCGCCGACGCTCTTCATCTGCGTGGTGAGCACGGTGTCGGCCAGCGGGAATTTTTCGAACGTGAAGCGCGGCATCTTGACCACGCAGTAGTCGACCGTCGGCTCGAAACTCGCCGGGGTGACGCGCGTCATGTCGTTTTTGAGTTCGTCGAGCGTGTAGCCGACGGCCAGCTTGGCCGCGATCTTCGCGATCGGGAAGCCGGTCGCCTTGGAGGCGAGCGCCGAGCTGCGCGAGACGCGCGGGTTCATTTCGATGACCACCATCCGCCCCGTTTCCGGGTTGACGGCGAACTGGATGTTGGACCCGCCGCATTCGACGCCGACTTCGCGGATGATCGCAAAGGAGGCGTCGCGCATGATCTGATATTCCTTGTCAGTCAGCGTCAGGATCGGGGCGACGGTGATCGAGTCACCGGTGTGGACCCCCATCGGGTCGAAGTTTTCGATCGAGCAGATGATGATGCAGTTGTCGTTACGATCCCGCACCACTTCGATCTCAAGTTCCTTCCAGCCGAGGAGGGACTCTTCGATCAGCACTTCTGTAGTGGGCGAAAGATCGAGGCCCCTGGCGACAATGGCATCGTACTCTTCGCGGTTGTAGGCGACCCCGCCGCCGGTCCCGCCGAGGGTATAGCCGGGGCGGATGATCAAGGGGAAGGTGCCGATCGACGCCGACACCTGGCGCGCTTCCTCCAGCGTATGGGCGATGCCCGATCGTGGAACATCGAGACCGATCCGCAGCATCGCTTCCTTGAACTTCTGGCGATCTTCCCCTTTTTCGATCGCTGCTGCGTTGGCGCCGATGAGCTTGACTCCGTGGCGCTCGAGAGCTCCGTTTCGGAAGAGCTCCATGGCGGTGTTGAGGGCGGTTTGGCCGCCCAGGGTTGGCAACAAGGCGTCAGGACGCTCCTTGATGATGATTTTTTCGACAATTTCCGCCGTAATCGGTTCGATATAGGTGCGCGAGGCGAACTCCGGGTCGGTCATGATGGTCGCCGGGTTGGAATTAACCAACACGACTTCATAACCTTCCGCAATGAGCGCTTTGCAAGCTTGAACACCGGAATAATCAAATTCACATCCTTGTCCGATAACGATGGGGCCTGAGCCGATGAGTAGTATCTTTTTGAGTTCGGTATTCTTTGGCATTGAGCAAAAAAGTGCGACGCATTAAGCGATTTCAAAGCGGATTATTCAATCAACTTCTCCACTTTTTTTCTTGTGTCCCCATCTTTTTTCTCCACCAGCAGGAGGGCGCCGCCCGATTGGCAGGCGATCTCCAGGGGAGCGGCGCAGGCCTGCTTCCAGTGCGCGAGCCGCTGCTGGCGGGTGACCAGGTAGCGCCGTTGCGGCTGCCCGGGGAGCGGCTCCCGCGCGGTCTCTCCCGCTGCTCCTTCCGGCACGGCCACGGTGCGAAACGACGGGTCAAGGTAAAAGAGCAGGCTGCTGGCGGAAAAACGGCTGCCGTCGATCAACACCTCCCGCCGTACGTCCGGGCCGGTATCAATGGAGCGGGCAAGGTCGGCATATGAAAAATAAGGGGCAAACTTTGCGGCGGCGTCGGCAAAGGCGTACCCTGCTGGGATCATCGCGCCGAAAAGGGCGACCACGGCAAAGCGCCGGTGGTTCTGCAACTCCAGCCAGAAGGCCGAGGCGACAAAGAGCGTGAACGCCATGACCGCGATAAAGGCGACCGAGGTGATCGCGGGCCAGAAAAAGCCGGGGATCGCGTTGATGAAGTCGGCGATCGTCGGGAAAACCGCTGCGAGGATCTGCCGGGCGTGGCTGGTGATCCCGAGCGTGATCACCCCGAGGACAAAGATCGTCATCAACATCCTAAGGAGCCAGCGCCGCGGCATCACCTCCAGCCGGAAGGCGGCCCAGAGCGCAAAGGCGGGCCAGGTCCACATCGTCGAAAAAAGGCTGCGGGCCGGAGTCAGCACGATCATGGCGAGCCCCGCCATCCACCAGACCAGCGGGACCGCTTCGTCCCACTCCAGCGGGCGCGCCGGGCGGAGGAAAAGCCGGGTCGCCAATGCGTAGATCCCGGGGAGGAGGAGCACCGACCACGGGAAAAGCATCCAGAACTGCCAGCCCGCCATTCCCGCCGCCCCGGGCCCCGGCAGCGCCGCCGGGAGGGTCCAGAAGCCGGTGGCCGCCGCTGCGCAGAGCGTTGCCACCGCCACGGCCGCCCCTTCCCATGAAAAAAACGGACGCAGCCGCAGCGGCGCCACGCGGTAAAAAAGCGCCAGGAGAGCAAAAACGCCCGCCGGCAGCACGAGCGCGAATGGTCCACCCGTAAAGAAAAGCGCCGAAAAGGCAAGCCACGCCATGAAATACCACGGCCGCCGCCCTTGCCGCCGTTCGTAACCGCGCAGGATGAAGTAAAACGCCGCCGTGAGGAGCGCCGTTTCGAACGGGGCCGGGGTCAGCGTCCGCCCGAGCGTGAACATTCCCGGGTTACAGAGAAAGAGCATGGAGGCGGCAAATCCGCGCCACGGTCCGCCGAAGTGTTCCCCGATCCGCAGCGTAAACCAGACCGCCGCCAGCACCGCCAGCGCCACGGGAAAGCGCGCGCCAAATTCGTTGGTGCCGAAGAGGTTCATCGATCCTTTGACGAGCCAGACCACCACCGGCCCGGCAGGCGATTGCGTCCCGAGCGGCAGCCACGTTCCTTCACGGAGGAGCAGGCGCGCCGCAGCGGCGAGGTCGCCCTCCCGCCCGTTGGCGATCAGGCTCCACCCGGCGCTCGCCACATGGAAAAGAACCGCCAGCCCCATCACCAGCGCCCGGAGCACGCGCGGCCCGAGCGGTGGGCGGAGCACCAGCGGCGGCAGCATCGGCGCGTCCATGGGCAGCGTCTCGGAAGGGGTCATCGGTTTCGGCTTCTGCGGCGTGTTTGAGGCGGTCTGGCCGGGTTGGGAAACTCCGGCGGAGAGGGCGCAAGAGGGTGGGAAAGCGGAGAGGGCGGATCGTCTTTAATGTCCCGCGCCCCGCGCCTCCGCTTCGCCCCGTCCCACCAGATGCGGATATTTTCCGGCCCATTCCTGCGGCAGCCGGATCGCCTTCCCTTCCGGCATCTGCACGAGTGCGAGCATCTGCCGCGAAGTTGCCAGCACCGTACCGTCGCTCGCCCGTTCCACGCGAAACGCACACCAGAAACGGCTCCTCTCCAGGCTTTCGAGCCAGCCGCGGACCACCACGCGATCTCCCAGCACTCCCGGGCGGCGGTAGTCGATCTCCGTACGGACCACCACCGGAAACCGCCCGTTGAGCGACATCTCGCGCAGCGACAGCCCCAGTTTTTCGGCAAGTTCGGTCCGCGCCATTTCGATAAAGCGCAGGTAGGCGGTATTATGAACGACGGCACCGCAGTCGGTATCGTAAAACATCACCTGCATCGGCGTCTCGACGGTGGGAGTAGGCTCGGTCATGGGCGTCATAGGTGCCTTATTCTACGCATCCGCCGCCCGGTTTGCCCAAAGTTCTTTTTTCCGGTTGTGAACGTCTCCTACGTCTCCTACGTCTTATACGCGTCGCGGTGCATCGCGTGCATCACGTATTATTTCCGCTGAAAACTGGCTGCAAAATCACGTTTCCATTGTGCGATCATCGCATCGGCTGCTTCTTCGCGGATCGTCGGGAGGCTTCCTTCGGGACTCTGCGCGAGGTAATCGGCCTTCCAGCCCTGGGCAAGAAACCGCGTCACCACTTCGCGCACGCTTTTCTTCTCCCGCCGCGCGATCGTTTTGATTTCGATGAGAAGGTAAACCGGCAGTTCGACCTGCAAAAGCGCCCCTTCCCCATACCGCGCCTTGCGCCGGTGTTTCTCCACCGCACGACGGATCTGCTCCTTCCGGGGAACCCCGGAGGAAGGCCGTCCCCGCTTCGGGCGGGTTGGAGAATCGGGAGAGGGGACATCGTCGCTCATGTTAAAAGTTTTTCAGGATTCGCACCTCGCACCGTACCAGCCCAACCGTCACCATGGCGAGCAGGGAAACCTCTTCGCCGCGCTCCGCCGTCCCACGACCCACCAGACAGACGCCTGTTGCCTCAAATAAAAAGGACACCGAAGCGGTCTGATTCTTCTGGTCCCATTGCCTCATAATTCAGGACACCGTAGCCGTTTTCAGGTTTGGGGTCTTTTTTGCTTGTGAGGGCTTTTCGGAGCGTAGCGGAGAAAAG
>DATMFV010000064.1:0-42703 GCA_035555975.1 Chthoniobacteraceae bacterium | reverse complement strand
CGATCCGCTGCGACCCTTTCAGGGTCGATTTCTCTCCCACCGGGTTATCCGGGGGTGGCGCGCTCTGCGCTTACCCCCGGCTGCCCCGCTTGAGCAACCCTTCAGGTTGCTTCTTATCTGCACCACTTTTAATCACACCCGCTTGACACTTCTGCGATCTTGAATGATGGCGAAGGCCCGCTAGAGTGGCGGAATCCATGCGCCGCAGCTCCCAGCATCCTCTCTACCACGAAGTGGCAGGTCTCCTGCTCGTGGGGGGGAGCATTCTGCTTTTTCTGGCGTTGATTTCGTACGATCCCGGCGACCTCCCGCGCGGGCTTTTCCAGGCGTCGGAAGTCGTTGCCAACGCCGAGGTGCAGAACTTTGTCGGGCGGCTCGGGGCGGTCGCCGCCGGGCTTTTCTTTTTTCTCTACGGCGTCCCCGCCTTTCTGATCGCCACCCTCCTTTTCGGCCTGGGGCTCATGAAACTGCTCGCCCCGGAACGCCCGGCGCTGCAACCGGGGCTCTGGATGGCGGTGCTGGTGGTCTGTGCCTCGTGCATCAGCCAGATCCAGCCGGTCTTTTTTCAGGAATGGTCGGAAAGCCTGAACCTCCGCTCCGGCGGCGCGGGCGGCGCGCTCGGCTACTGGCTCGGCGGGCGGTTGATGATGCCGCTCTTTGGCCGGGTCGGTTCGCTGATCCTCTTAAGTTTTCTTTACTTTGCGAGCCTCATCCTGATGACCGGCATCCACCCGGCGGTGGTGATCCGGCGGCTCCGTGCGCTTGGCCCGCTCTGGCTGGAACGTTACCGTCAATACAGGGCGCAAAAGGCGGCAGAGAGGGCGCTGGAGTCCGCCGCGTTTGACAACGAAGAAGAGGAGGAACGCCCCCTGCCCCGCCCCGCGCGCAACGGCAGCCGACGCAGCCGCGCCGCCGCCGGCGGAAAAACGGGAGAAGAGGAACCGGCAGCCGCCCCGTCGGAGTCGGAACCGGAGTTTGACCCCGACCGGCCCGCCCCCCAGGTGATCGACACCACCGCGCCCGCCCCGCGCAAACCGGTCCCGCCCCCGCCGCGCAGGGAAAAACCGGCGGCGGTCGATCCGTTCCAGACCGCCGACGCCGGGGCCGACATGGAGCTTTACGACCTGCCGGGGCTCGATCTGCTCGAAGAACCGGGCGAAGGCGACCGCGCCGGGGGCAACCCGAACGAGATGCTCGACCTTCAGGCGACCCTGATCGACACCCTGAGCCAGTTCGGCATCCCGGTCGCGCCGGGCGACATCACGCGCGGGCCGACCATCACCCGTTACGAGGTCTACCCCGCCAAGGGCATCCGGGTCGACAAGATCGTCAGCCTGGAGCGCGACCTCGCCCGGGCCACCTGCGCGGAGCGGATCAATATCCTCGCGCCGATCCCGGGGAAGGATACCGTCGGCATCGAGATCGCCAACGCCAAGAAGCAGAAGGTGATGCTGCGTGAACTGCTCGAATCGGCGGATTGGGAGCAGACGAGCGCGAAGATCCCGCTTGTGCTCGGCAAGGATGTCTACGGGAAGACGATCCTGGGCGATCTCGCCGCCATGCCGCACCTGCTCGTCGCCGGGACGACCGGTTCGGGCAAGAGCGTCTGCGTCAACTCGATCATCGCTTCGATCATCTACCGCTTCAAGCCGGACGAACTCCGCTTCATCATGATCGACCCGAAGGTGGTCGAAATGCAGGTCTACAACCGGCTGCCGCACCTTGCCATTCCCGTCGTGACCGACCCGAAGAAGGTGCTCCTCGCCCTGCGCTGGGTGATCGACGAGATGGAGAAGCGCTACAAGATCTTCGCCAAAGCGGGGGTGCGCAACATCACCACCTTCAACGCCCGGCCCAAGCCGAAAACGCAGCGGGAACTCGACGAAGAGGCCGAACGCGAAGCGGACAGGGCGAGCGTCGCCGACCGGAAGGCCCCGGCCCGTGCGGCACGGACGGTCGCTCCGGTCAACGCCCCGCGCGGAAACGACAAGATCATCGACTTCAACCCGGCGCTCCGCCCGCCGTGGGAGAGCGGCCCTGACGACGACGCGGGAGCGAACGGGAGCGTGATCCCCCTCCCCGCCCCGCCGGAAGCGAAGGCGCCATCGTCCGGCGAGGAGGAAATCGCCCCGGAAGCGACCGGACCGACCGTGGACGAAGCCGCCGCGCTCCCTGCCGACGAACCCGAAGCCGCACCCGAACCGGACGAGCCGCCCGAACCGGTCCGGCCCCCGGTGCGGGTCCGGCGCGACGACGAGATCGAGATCCCCGTCGGCCCGATGCCGTACATCGTCGTCATCATCGACGAACTTGCCGACCTGATGCAGACCGCTCCCGCCGATGTCGAGAGCGCCATTGCTCGGATCACGCAGATGGCGCGCGCAGCCGGGATTCACATGATCGTCGCCACGCAAACCCCGCGCGCCGATGTCATTACCGGCGTCATCAAGGCGAACATCCCGACGCGGATCGCCTTCCAGGTCGCCAGCGCGCTTGATTCGCGCATTATTCTTGACGAAAAAGGAGCCGAACGCCTTCTCGGGCAGGGGGATATGATGTATGTTCCTCCCGGCACCTCCCGAATGACCCGTGCGCAGGGGGTCTTCGTCACCGACGAAGAGATCCGGCGGCTGGTCGATTTTTCCGCCGCGCAGGGCACCCCGACGTTCAACCCCGAAATTGAGGAACGACTTTCCGGGAGTGCCGCCGGGGCGGAGGAGGTCTCCGATGAAGATGAAGAGCTGGTCAACAAATGCATTGAAATCATGATCCAGGAACGCAAGGCGAGCACCTCCCTTTTCCAGCGCCGTTTGCGCCTCGGCTACACCCGGGCGGCGCGGGTGGTCGATATTCTGGAACAACGCGGTTACGTGGCCGCCGGGGAAGGGGCCAAGCCGCGCGAAATTCTGATCGATCTCGACACCCTCGAATAAACTTTTCGATATGGACGGAAACGTGGGCAAAGCACTCCGCGACGCACGGCTGGCCAAGAAGCTGACCGTGGAAGAAGCCGCACGGGCCACCAAGATCCGCGCGGCCCGGCTGACCGACCTTGAAAACGAGCGTTACGACCATTTCCCGAACCTCGCCTACGCGCGGGGGTTTTTGTTGATCTACGCGCGTTATCTGGAGGTCGACCTCTCCAAGTACCAGACGATCGACATCGGCAACCCGGCGCGCGGCGGGGCGTACCAGTACCTCAAAAACACCGCTGAATCGCGCACGCTGCGGACCTTTGCCCCGCCCAAGCCGGTGAACCGGTCGCGGTTTTTGATCATTTCGCTCCTTTTTACCGGTGCGATCGCGATCAGCGCGGTCACCGCACTGGTGATCCTCACCGTCCTGCGGTTGCCGCTCGATCAGCTCATTCAGGAGGACCAGGCCGCCCTGCAAGCCGCCGCGCCGACGCCTGCCGCAGCCTCTCCAACGCCGGAACCGACGCCGACCCCGCCGCCGCTGGCCGAGCCGGAGGAGTTGATCTCCGGCATTGAGGAATTCATGGAAGCCGACACCCTTTCGCTCGCCGCCCAAAACGCCGGGGATCAGGAGAGCGCCCCGGAAATCGACGAAGCGCCGGGTCTGTGGGAAACCCCGGTCGCCCCCGAGACGCCGGAGGAGGCGCTCCACATGGCGGCGGCCGCCCCGGAAGGGGAAGCCGAACCCTCCCCTTCGCCGACGCCGGAAGCTGCGGAGGAGGAAGCGGCCATCCCCCGCGCCATCCCGGTCCATACGCCGGGGAGCAGGTCCTCGCGGCGGAACCGGTAGGCAGCGGGCGGAAAAAAGCGAAGCAAGCGACGTTGACGGGTTACTGAAGGGTGGGCCTCCGCGCCCGCCGCAGGGTTTGAGATCGCCCCCGAAAAAAAACGGAAGCATTCCGGGGCAACCTCCGCTATAATGGCTCCCTTACGGGAAATCCATGATAACGGAAAAGAGAGTCAAAGTCGGGGTCATCAGCCTCGGATGTGCAAAAAACCTGGTCGATGCGGAGATCATGCTCGGCGGTGTGCTGACGCGGGGGATGGAGGTCACCTCCGACGCGGAAGAGGCCGATGTGCTGATCGTCAACACCTGCGCGTTTATCGACTCCGCCAAGGAAGAATCGATCGAAGCGATCCTGGAATCGCACCAGCAGCGCGGCCTGCGCAAGAAAGCGGGTCAGCGGCTGATTGTTTCCGGCTGCATGGCGCAACGTTTTTCGAAGGAACTCGTCTCTGAAATGCCGGAGGTCGACGCCTTCATCGGGCTCGACCAGGTGAGCGAAGCCGGGGCGATCATCGAAGAGATGATGGCCGAACCGACCCCGCTGACCGACGATGCCTGGGAGCCGCTGCACGCGCCGCTCAACCTCGTCACCCGCAAGCCGGTCTACATCCCCGACTACGACACCCCCCGTTTCCGGCTCACGCCGCAACACTCCGCCTATACCAAGATCGCCGAAGGGTGCAACCACCCGTGCTCCTTCTGCGTCATCCCGCAGATGCGCGGCCGCCACCGGAGCCGGACGATCGCCTCGGTCGTCGCCGAAGTGCGCAACCTCGTCGCCGAAGGGGTGCGGGAGATCAACCTGATCAGCCAGGACACCACCTATTACGGCATGGACCTCTGGGAAGAGCGGGCCAACCCGACGCAGCCGGTCGACTCCTCGCGCGGCACCACGCTGGTCGAACTGCTCGACGCATTGCAGAAGATCGAGGGCGATTTCTGGATTCGCCTCCTCTACACCCACCCGGCCCACTGGAGCGACGAGCTGATCGAGTGCATCGCCCGCAACGACAAGGTGGCGCGTTACATCGACATCCCCCTCCAGCATATCCACCCCGACATGCTCGTGGCGATGCGGCGGGAGACTTCCAGCGAACATATCGTCAACCTGATCGCCCGCATCCGCGCGGGTATCCCCGGCATCTCGATCCGGACGACCTTCATCGTCGGGTTCCCCGGCGAAACGGAGGAACATTTCCAGACCCTGCTCGACTTCATCGAAACGACCCGCTTTGAACGGCTCGGCATCTTCACCTATTCCCGGGAGGAAGGTTCCCGCGCGGCGAAGATGGAAGCGCAGACGCACGCTTCGACCAAAAAGGCGCGTTACCGCCGGGCGATGCAGCTTCAGCAGAAGATCGCCCGGGAAACCGCCGAGGCGCAGGTCGGCAAAACGCTCAAGGTGCTCGTCGACAAACCGCTCACCGCCCGCACGCAGGCCGACGCGCCCGATGTCGATTGCCTCGTGCTCCTGAGCAGGGAGGCCCCGATCGGCGGGTTTGTCGAAGTCCGCGTCACCGGCACGCAGGGGTACGACCTCATTGCCGAACCGCTTTCCTGACGGCCATGCTCCCGTGGTTTCAGGACCGGTTTCCCCTTTACCTCGCGCCGATGGCGGGGGTGACCGACACGATTTTCCGCCAGCTCTGCAAGGAGCACGGGGCGGACGTGATGGTGAGCGAGTTTGTCTCCGCCGAAGGGATCTTCCGCCGCAATGAGCGGACGATGGAGTACCTGGAATTTACGCAGGGAGAGCGCCCGCTGGGGGTCCAGCTTTTCGGGGCTGACCCGGAGCACCTCGGCGAAGCCGCGCGCTGCGTGCTCGACATGAACCAAGCCGACTTCATCGACCTCAACTTCGGCTGCCCGGTCAACAAGGTGGTCTCCAAACATGGCGGCTCGGCCATTTTGAAGGATTGCCCGCTCTTGGAGCGGATCGCCACCGCCGTCGTCAAGGCCGCCGCGCCCGCGCCGGTCACCGCCAAGATCCGGATCGGCTGGAACCAGCAGTCGATCAACGCAACCGAAACGGCCCGGGTTCTGGAAGGATCGGGCATTCAGGCGATCGCCGTCCATGGGCGGACCAAGGAACAGGGGTACTCGGGCAAGGCCGACTGGGAGGTGATCAACGCGGTTGCCGCTGCCGTCTCCGTGCCGGTGATCGGCAACGGCGACATCCAGAGCGCTCACGACGTTGCCCGGCGCAAAAAGGAGACCGGCATCGCCGGGGTGATGATCGGGCGCGGCGCGATGTCGGCCCCGTGGATCTTCCGGGAGATCAAGCATTACCTCGCAACCGGCGAACTCCTCCCTCCGATGCCGCTGGCCGACCAATGGAGCTACATCCAGCGCCACTGCCGCCTCGCGGTCGAAAAACGGGGGCACGAACGTTCCGCGCTCCAGTCGATGCGTTCGCGCCTGATGGCGTATTCCCGCGGCATGCCCGAAGCGAAACTGCTCCGCGCCCGATTCTCCTCCATGGAAAGCCTCGCGGAACTGGAGGAGATCGCCGAAACGAGCCTGCGCAGCCAGGAAGCCGTTGTTTAGGGTCAGGTCGAGGTAAACACCTTCGCGGGGCAAAAAGCGTCTTTTAGCCCCGATGGGGTGGAAAGCGGAATACACGGTCTCATGGTGATCTTTCCTACATGAAGTGAATCCCCCGCTGACCCCAGAGATCGGGGCTGAGGCCGGGGGCTTTCTCCGCCAGCGGAAGGCCGACCCACTCCCCGTTACAGATCCATTCGACATCCTCTCCATAGAGTTCCCCGGCAAGTTGTTCCTTGAGCCGGGCGGCGACCTGCGCATAGGCAGGGTCCGCGATCCGGTCGAGACATTCCTGCGGGTCTTCCGCGAGGTCGAACAACTGGAACCGGTTCCCTTCCGGGTAATAGATCAGCTTGTGGCGTTCGTCGCGGAGCATCCGCGTGGCCGCAATGCCTTCACCGTGTTCGCCGTAAAGGGTGGCGCGCCGGGGGGCGGTGAAGACCGGGCCGCCCTCGACGTGGGAGGGAACGTCGATCCCTGCCATTTCAAGGAGCGTCGGCATCATGTCGCGCAGTTCCACGAGGCGATCGTCGCGCACGCCCCGTTTCGCCCCGGCGTCCTGCCGCGAAGGCATCACGATGAACGGCACCCGGCACGACGGCTCGTAAAAGAGCGATTTCGCCCAGAGACCATGGTCGCCCAGCATCTCCCCGTGATCGCTGGTAAAGGCGACGACCGTATTTTCCAGCAGCCCCTCCTCGCGCAACGTGCCGAGTACGACGCGGATCTGGTGATCGATATGAGTGATCGCCGCGTAAAACGCGCGGCGGATCAACGCCACCCGGTCGGGCGGCGCGTCGGAGAGGAAGGTATCGCGCCGGCAACTGGCGGCCAGCTTGGCCGGCAGATGCTCCATGATCTCCTCCACCCACGCTCCCCGGGCCGGGGTGTCCACCTCCAGTTGGAGGTATTGCTCCAGATAGGAGCGCAGGGGCCAGAGCGGCGGGTGAGGCGCGGCAAAGGAGAGATACCAGAAGCCCGGCTTGCGCGGATCGCGGCGGCGGATCATGCGGCACATCTCCCGCGCTGTCCAGTTCGTCTGGTGGCATTCGTCGGGCAGGTGCCAGGGGGTGACATGGTAGCAATTATTGGAAGCGCCCGCCGCATAGGCACGACCGGCAAACCCTTGTTCCGCCAGGTACAATTCCCAGTCGTCCGCCGTCATCGTCCCCTGGTGCCGCCCTTCTTCATTGAGCAGCACATCGTCAAAGCCGATCCGGTTGCGCTGCGGGTGGGTATGCAACTTGCCGACCGCGTACGCCTGGTAACCGGCATCGCGAAAGCATTGCGCCAGCGTCGGCACTTCCGGGAGCGGCTGAGTGGTGCGAAACGTCCGGTCTTCAAGGGTGCGCGGGCTCAAACCGGTCATCAAGGTTTTCCGCGCGGGCACGCAGACCGGGCAGGCTGAACTCGCCTGGGTAAACTGCGTTCCGTTCGCCGCCAGCCAGTCGACGGTCGGCGTCGAAACATAGCGGTTCCCGGCGCACCCCATCTGCACTCCCGACCAATGATCTGCGGTGATTAAAAGAACCTCCGGACGTTTTTCGTTTTTCATTATTGAACCCGATCTCTGTCACTCCCTATTCTTGTCAAGGCATGGAAGCTGCCATCGACTCTCACGCAGGGCCTCATTAAAAACCCGGCAACCCATCGTAGCCGCCACCCTTTCTGAAAAGCAATCATGAATCCCCGACCCAATCTTGTTTTCATCTGTTCTGATCAACACTCCGCGCGGTGGACCGGCTTTGGTGGTCACCCGGTGGTCCGAACCCCGAATCTCGACCGTCTGGCCGCGGAAGGGAGCGTCTTTGATGCTGCCTATAGCCTGAACCCGATCTGTGTCCCTGCGCGCGCCGCGATGATGACCGGGATGTATGCCAGTGATTGCGGCTCTTACTGCAACTCGACGGTCTGGAACGGAAGTCACCCGACCTGGGGAACGTTGCTGGGAGAGGTTGGCTACCGCTGTTTTGCCACCGGCAAGTTTGACTTGAGCGACCGCTTCGACCTCGGTTTTGAAACGTGCGAAACGGGCAACGGACATGACAGCAAACCCGATATTGCCACGCTTTTCCGCCGTCCCGCAGCCCGCCGGATCGACATCCGCGGGCAGTTGGACGGGCGGGCGAGGACGGAGCGGGTGGAAGTCAACCGCGTGGAGAACACCCTGAAGTTTCTTGATCGCACACGATCGCTCGACCAACCATGGGCCATCTATACCGGGTTCATCCGCCCGCACTCCCCGTTTGTCGGCCCGCAGGAACTTTACGATGACTACCTTTCCCGCGACCCGATGGTCGAAGACCCTTCGCTTGAGGAACTCGAAAACCTCCACCCCGTCTACCGCGACACGCGCCATGCCAACGACATCGCCACACCGGTTTGCACGGAGCGCATCCGCCGCGCCCGGGCCGGGTACTTTGCGATGATCACCGAACTGGATGCCGACATCGGTCGTATCCGCCAACATCTCGAAGCAACGGGCCAACTGGAGAACACTCTCTTTGTCTATACTTCCGACCACGGCGAATCGCTTGGCACGCACGGCTTGTGGATGAAGGCCAACTTCTACGACGAAGCGGTGCGCGTCCCGCTGGTGCTGGCCGGGCCCGGAGTGCCGCGCGGCCGGCGGTTTTCCTGCCCGCTCACGCATGCCGACCTGATCGCCACCCTGCTCGATTTCGCCGGTGCGCCGTTGGGGACGTTGCGCGGGACCAGTCTGAGAGCGTTGATGAACCACGACGGCCCCGGCCCGGAGTTTGCCTTCAGCGAACTCCATTCCCACGGGATGGGCACCGGCGGCTTCATGATCCGGCAGGGGCCGTGGAAGTACGTCGAGTTTGCCTATGAGCCGGAAGGGCTGCTCTTCCATCTCGACGAAGATCCGCGCGAAACGATCAACCGTTTTTCCGACCCCGCCTGCGAGCCGGTCGTCCGTTCGCTGCGCGCGCTGCTTCGCAAGGCCGTCGATCCCGAAGCCGTCACGGAAGCCGCCTTCGCCGCCCAGTTGCGGCGGCGCGAAGAGTTGACGGAAGGAAAAAGCGTGGAAGCGATCGCCGTCCTGCTGCAATCCCGCCTCGGGGCCGGGCAGGCAGCCTCTCTGGCGCGGTCGCTGATAGATTAGTGAGCGTGGCCCTCGTGCCCGGCGGCTTCCTTTTTCCCGGAGCGCTCGGGGGCGGCGGTCGGCTCGGCGACGGGCACTCCCTTGGAGCCGACGACGGTCATCAGGATGCGCGTCGGTTCCGTGCCGGTATTTTTGCCATTGTGGGGGGTGTTGACGATTTCCGCCAGCGCCTGGCCTTCCTTGAAGGTATGGCGGGTGCCGTCTTTGAGTTCCACGGTGATGCTGCCGGAAAGGATATAGCCATAGCACGGCATCGGGTGAATGTGCCAGCCGGTCTCCGCGCCGGGCGGGACTTCGATCAGCAACACCCGCACTTCAGGGGTATCGGTTTTCGGGTAGGTGATCGGCGCTCCGTCGGCAGTGGTGGAGGTGACCAGGAGCGGCGAAACGGTGATCCCCTTTTTGTAATGGTTCGCCGCACCGGGGTCGACCGGTTCGCGCGCCTGCGAAAGCACGGCGGTCGAGGTCAGAAAAGCGAGGAAACAGCCTGAAAGTTTAAGAAACCGGGATGCATGGTCGATCATGCCCGGCAATCTACCCCGGAAGCCTGCTTCTTAGAAAGCACTTCCTTCGCAAACGGAACGCTGGCGGGGAAGGCTTTCAGATGGCGCGGAAGAAGGCACTTTCACCGCGGCAGACCTTCAGGGAGGCGAGGTTGCGCCGTTTGGGCAGTCCGTGAGCGTCGCGCGCCGGCGTGCCGTCGGCTTCCAGCCGCGGAACACTTTCGTAATAGGTCGCCAGAAAGCGTTCGCCAAAGAAAAGGAGGCTGAAGTAGCAATAGTTTTTCGAGTCATCCCCTTCCAGCGGTGCGAGACGCTGCCAGCATTCCCCGCCATCGTCGGAAACCGCGACGGAAAGGGGCGTGCGGAGAGTGTAGCCCGGCTCGCCAAAGCCGAACTCGCCCCGGTCGTTGTAGAGCATCACCAGCCGGTCGGAACCGGGCAGCCGCTGGATCGTCTGCGGACCGCAACAGACGTTGAAGCCGGGAATCGCCCGGAACGGCTCCCATTCGCCGTCGAGGTCGCCAAGGCGGGAATGGTAGAGATGCGAGAGGCTTCGCGCCCACATCATCAACCGCCCGTCGCTCAGTTCCACCACCCCCGGCTCCTGGAAAACGTCGTACCGCTTGTCGATGATCTTCAGAGCATCCGGGTGCGCCTTCTCCGGGCGGAACGGCGAAGGGGGGGTAAACCAGCCGGGTTCGAAGCGGCGCGCGGTGTCGGGCCGCGTCCAGCTTTTCCCGCCGTCGCGCGAATAAAAGATGCCGCAACGGGCGTTGAGTTCCTCCCGGAAAGGGGCGGTGTCGTCTCCGTTGGGGTGGAGAGCGCCATGCCAGGCATACGGGAGGACGAGCGTGCCGTCGCGCAGTTGGATCAACCGGTCATGGTTGACCACAAAATATTCTTCCAGCGGCGTCACCAGCGTCGGAGCCGCCCAGCTTTCCCCTTCGTCGCTGCTGGTGGTCCAGTAGGGAACGCAATGGGTGCCTTGCGTCCATTTCACCAGATAGATGCAGCCGATCCTTCCGTCCCGGAGGCGAAGCAGGCTGACCGACATCAGGTTCAACGCCCCTTGCGGGACCGCGAAAACCGGGCTCGAAGCGGACCAGGTGGCCCCGCCGTCGCCGGAGGTCCTCTGAAAGATCGTCCCGGGGGAATGATCGCTCCCCCCTCCCCCGCGAAAGGCGGAATACATCAGGAGCAGGCGTCCATCGTTTAGCGCCACCGCAGACCCTTCTCCGGAGCGTTCTCCGTCGTGGCGGTGATCTTCAAGCAGGGTAAAGGAGAGCGGCGGATTCATCGGTCAACGAGGATTCCGCAGCTTTTCAAAATCGCCATGGGGTGTCGATGGGAATCTCCCCGCCCGCCGCTGGTCTAAACTTCGACCAGAGCCGGAAGCGGTTCCGCCTGAAGGTCGGCTTCGTCAAGGTGGACCGGCCGGCCCGAGGCGAGGGCCTCTTCGGCGGCGTAACAGGTGAGGTGCGTCCGCAGCGCATCCTCCGGCAGCAGGGAAGGCTCCCGCTCACCCCGCACCGAGGCGATGAAGTTGGCAATCGCATCGGTCGTATTGTGAATGGTCGGGTGATGGCTCTTGAAACGGGTATAGTCGAGCGTGCGGTGCATCCGCTGGTAAAGCGCGCCATCGGGCTGGCGTTCGTGCCGGTAGATGTGGCAAAGGCCTTGCAGGGGCAGAAAATGGAGCGACCCCTTTTCCCCCACCACGCTATACTCATATTGATGCCCGAACTCCGGCTGATAGATTTTGTCGAAATCGGCGGGCATCGCCGAACGGACATGACAACTGACGATATGACCGACAAACCCGTTCCTGAACACAAAGGTGTTGAACTGGGTATCGGGATAGTCGTAATGCCCGACAATGTTCCGGCGGCTTCCCACGGCGTGAATGGTTTCCACTTCGTCTTCGTTCCACCAGCGGAAGAGGTCGATGAAATGACAAAGCTCCATCAGGTACATGCTGCCCCCGTCGTCGCGGTCGCCCTTCCATTGCGGCCAGAAGTGGCCCCGGTATTCCATCACCTGCGCGGAGACGAGCTTCCCCAGTTCGCCATTGCCGATCAGGCGTTTGACTTCCAGCGGAAAAAGCGACTGGCGCAGTTCAAAGCCGATGCAGAGATGCCTGCCGGAGGCCCTTGCCGCACGCGCCAGGCGGCGGGCGTCGTCTGCATGGAGCGCCATCGGTTTTTCAAGGAAGACATGTTTGCCCGCTTCCAGAGCCGCGATCGCCATGGAGGCATGAAAGCGGTTGGGGGTGGCGATGATGATCGCGTCGAGACCGCGCTCAAGCAGCAGTTCTTCAAACGTCCGGGCCACCGTCGCCCCGGTCGCGGCGGCGGCTTCCCGCGCGGTTTCCGGGTGCAGATCCCAGACCACGGCGTCGCACCCTTCGACGGCGAGGAGGTCCCGCAGGTGATCCCTGCCCATTTTTCCGCATCCGACGATGCCGACCCGGGTCTGTTTCATCGGATAAAAAGGCGCGAACGGCGAACGCGGCCGAGAAGGGAGAGGCCCACCAGCCCGAAGGCAAGGTAGGAATAGGTGGCCGGTTCAGGGATGGCGATCAGGTAAAACGCCATGTCGCCGTTGAGGTTGGAGCGCGCCCCCGTCCCTGAAAAGTCCATCTGAAAAGCGGTTCCCGAGGAGTAGGAACTGGATGGATTGAGGTAAAGGGCAAGCGCGTTGCTCTCTTGAGATTGGTCAAAGGCGAGGCGAAAGCTGTAGTTGGTGTCGGCCGTGATGGCCACCGGCTGCGTGAGGGTCAGCACCACGTACTGCCCCTCTCCCAGGCTTGGCAACACGCCCCCCTGTTGCGAAACGACCGACTTGAAGGTCGATACCGAGGTCCCTGTATAGTCTTCAATATAAACCGTAAAGGGACGTTCAACCGTTGTTGGCGAAGCGCCGGGAGCGTAGAGGATGATCTGATGCAGGCTGAAGTCCTCGTCGGAGCGGAACATCTGCCCCATGTCGCGGCGACCGTTGGCCGGTGTCCAGCGGGTGCTCAGGCTGTTGGTCGGCAAGGTCACCGGGTTGCTGATCGCAATCGGTTCGACGGGAAGCTCCTTGGTATAATCCACCAGCACGGCTCCGGATCCATCGGTTGCGAAGGCGAAAAGAAGGAAGGCCCCGGTGTGAAGAAAGGTCGCTTTTTTCATAGTTGGGAAGTTTGGGAGGTCGGTTCAATGGAGATGAGGGTGAAGTTCTCCCCGGGAATCGTGAGATCAAAGGTGCGGGAGGGGTAGGCTTCACCGGTGAGCAGGTTTCTGAAGATCACGGCGCCCGGTTCAAACCCAAGCGCCTCAAGATCAACGGTCACCGCTGCGCTGTGAGACTGCTTTTCAAAGTTCCCGACAGCCACGACGGCGGCACCGGGCATGCGATAGGTGCTCGCCTTCAGGTTTCCCCCGGAAAAACGGACACTCTTCTGCCGCCAGTACGGCTCAAACCGGGTCGAGGGTTCGCGCCACCCGAGCTGGTCGAGCGAGGCCAGGATGCCGTTGACATACTCCGCGTTGGTCCAGAGATTCCAGACCGGCGTATCGTTGAGCAGCGCCTGTGTCATGAAGGTGGCGTTGCGTTCAATGGAAAGGCGATCCTCCTTCGGCCCGACTCTTCCATAGTTGGGTAGCAACATGGTGTTGACGCCGCTGGATTTGGCAAAAATCGCGCGCCACTTCGCGGGCGGGTAGAGATCGAAGTAGCTCGGGGTCTTGATGATCCGGCTCTGAAGCTCTTCGCCTTCGAGGGCGATGTCGCAGAAGCCGTGCGCCACCGTGGTCAGCCCCGCCGAAAGGTGAAGGATCAGCGCCGTCTCCGCTCCCTTCTCGCTGCCATCCTGAAGCGAGGTATAGAGATCGCGCAGGAAACGGCGCAGGGCAAGGACCGGCGTGGTCAATTCCAGTTCCCCGTCCTCGCCCCGGAATCCGCAGCCGTGGGCGTGGTTGCCGCACGGGTACGCCTTGGCGCAGTCGACATAGATCGCGCGCAGGCCGGCCTTGCGCACAAGATCGTCCATCTCGCGGTTGCAGAACTGGCGGAAGCTGGAGGCCACGCACGCAAACTGATAGACCGCGTGGGGGTTTTTCCATTCGTCGCGGAAAAGGAGAAACTCGGTCGATTGCGGCGAGATGATGTCGGGGGCGATGTACCACGGCATTTCCCTACCCTTGTCGCGCCATTTTTCGACCTCCCGCCGCACCTCGGCCACGGTGGTATAGTGTGGCGAGGTAAAGCCCCATTCCTTGTCGCTTTGACCATACCGTTTGACGCTCCGGTCGATGCTCCACGGGTGGGCGAACGTTGCATGGAGCGTCGGGGCGATGCGGAGGGCGCGCCGGGTCGGAGAGGCCGGTTTGATCGGCGTGGCCTGAACGCCGAAAAGGTAGCGTACCGGTTTCCCGGGTTGCCACGCCTGGTCGACCAGCGTGATCTTGAGCCGGTCGCCCTTGGCCCCGGGCTGGTATTGAAAGGTTTTTTCCGGGTCGCGCAGCTTCCAGTGTTCGCTGGTTTCGGTAAACCAGGTCAGGCCGATATCATCGTTGCCGATCCAGAGATTGGAGTAAAACGGCCCGAGCGAGCGCGGGGTCAGCTCGCCCTGCACCACGCTGCGGCTGTGGCTGTGGGCATAAACCAGCCGGGCCACCTCCGGGGCGAACGGGATCGTCAGGTCGATGGCGTTGAGCGTGGCGTCGGGGCGCAGCGGCGTCAGTTCCAGTTCCACCCACCAGAGCCCGTCAAACTCGACATGCACCCTGGCGCTTACCTCCCAGTCGCGGCTCCGGCTGCGGTGGAGGGCGAGCCCCTGCACGGCCGACTTCTCCTTCCATTCCGCGGCATTGTCCCATTGCAGTTTTTCGCCACCGGCCACCAGGTTCAACTCCATCGGCCCGTTGACGACCGGTTGGCCCAGGGCGGAGATACTCGAAGGCAGCAGATCGCCATGGAGCCCGTATTCCCGGCCCCAGAAGGAGAGCTTCTCCGGTGTATAAACGATCGGCGTCCACGGCTTGGGGACTTCCTTGAGTTGGCGGTCCCATTGAAGCCAATCCGCGGTGCCGACATGATCGTAGACCCGTTCCGCCACGATTTCCGTCCCCCGGCGCAGAAACGCCTGATAGCGTCCTTCGGGCAGGCCGGTCGCGGGAATGCGGATGTCCAGATCCCCCGCTTCCGGGTGGTGCAGATTGACTTCCAGAACCTTGGCCTTCCCGGCATCCTCCATGGAGAAAAGGAGCGGCGTTTTTTCGTCTCCCTTTGCCGGGCCGAGGTTGGCCTTGAGGTGCAGGGCCTGGTCTGCGAGGACCGGCGTGATGCCGAGGCGCACGCCCGCTTCGGCATGGACGGGGAGCGGCTGGCGCAGGAGGATCCCGCCACCGGTGGCGACTTCCAGCATCACATTGGTCGTCCGCCCCGGGGGTAGCGTTTCGTGGAAGGCGAGCACCCCTTCGGGCGAAAACGGAACCTCTTCGCGACGGTGAACCCCCGCGCCGTCTTCAAGTTGCAGGACGGCCTTTACCTCCGCGGTGGCGGAAAGTTTTTTAAGCACGCCCGCCACCGTTCCATTGGCCAGTTCGTCGGGTTCCACGTCGATCTGAAACCCCGTCCCCTTTTCACCGAACACGATCTCGCCCATATGGGAGTAGAAGGAATTCGGCGTGTACGACCACGAGGTAAACAAAGCCATCGAATCGGTGGCCCAGTCGCGGCAGAAATTGGCCTTCCAGCGGGTTCCAGCCGGGGGAGCGGATTTCATCCCCAGCGCCTTGAAGGGAATGCTCCACTCCGAATACCAGAACCCCTCAAACAACGTATTGGCGTTCTGCCAGTCGCCCCGCCAGGTCATGTCACCGGCATGGCTGGCAAAAATTTTGCCTAGTGAATTGCCTCCCAACTGGTAGTAGTTGCTCTGGTCTTCGTGGGGCGCGAGGAGGATTTCGACCGCATCATCGCTCATGATTCTGGAGACGCCGTCTTCCTTGACTTCGGCACGCAGTTTCATCTCCTTTGCCGGTGAGACGATCATGAGATAAAGGCGTTCGTCGTCGTAACCCGCATGAACCACATAGGTGCGCTCCAGCGCCAGCGCCGGTTCCTTGATGGTGAGCCCCCCGAGCAGCCGGGCTGCGCCGTCCCACTCCCGTTCGGAGAGGTGGCCGTCGATTTTTGGCGCACGGGGAAGCCGCGGGATGGTGGCAACCCCGGCGGGCAGATCGTTCAGGGTCGCCGGAATGGCCAGCGGGTTCTTTTCGCTGGCCGTGGCGATCGCCTCGTCGCTGAGCATCTCCTTGTAGAGGGCGATCTCTCCATAGGCGGTCTGGCTCCGCTCCCCGTCTTCCTTGCGGGAGGGGGCAGACAGGATCAGCTCCGAAAGGTCCCCCGTGGGAAAGTGGTCCGGATGGACGCCCCGGGAGGTCTTCCTCTCCCCGTTGATGTAAAGGCTGATCACCTTCTCCTTCTGGCTCCAGCCAGCCGCGATATGGTACCAGTCGCGGGCCTGCCAGTCGCGGATGGAGGTGGTGGCAAAAGTATAGTAACGTTCGCCCTCCGGCGACGGCCTTCCATACAGGAACATCAGCCCGTACTCGTTCTTGTCGATCCGGTACTTGTAGATCCGCCAGCGGCAATCGTCCCCATCCACGCGCAGGAGCTGGATGGCCGCCGGTTCATTGCCGTCCCAGTTCATCGGCCGGATCCATGCCGTCAGGGTGCCCTCTTCGAGCGGGAACGGCTCGGGGAGAGGGATTTTGACATCCTCTTTTACGGGGATGACGCCGCTCTCCTTGAGCTTTTCCACGTGATCGAGTTCCATCTGATCGTTGATGACGATGAGCGGCTCCGCAGCGCGCGCCCCCGAAAGGAAAAGGGTGAACATGCCTGCCAGTGCAAGGGTGGCGATCGACTTCATGGGTTGGAAGAAGAAGGGGTGAAGATGACGGAGGCTTTCCAGCCGTCGTCCAGTGCGAGGATTTCCGGTCCATCGAGGCTTCTCACGCTGCCATCTCCAAAAAAGAGATTGGCTTTCCCGTGGTGCCGGAGGTGAAACTGTTCGGGCGCGGAGGAAGTGAACCCGGGCCAACTGATATAATAAAACTGGGTGCGCGAGCTGGCCTTGTAGCTGTCAGCCAGCAGGACAAAGCGGGAAGGATGGGTGACGGCGGTCGCCACCCAGGCGGAGGTATAGGTCCTCTCCCCGTCCCAGCGCCGCAACCCGTAGGTATACATATTGTTGCTACCCTTGTCGGAGTAACTCCACGGCGCGGCTGCCGGGCAGGTCAGGCAGGCGCGATGCTGCCCCTTGTTCAGGTAGCCTTCGCTTTCCAGGGCGGTGTACCAGAGCGAGGCCTTTCCTGTGGGCGAGCGCTCGGCATTGAGGTAGGCGACTACGGAACGGCCGTTGTGATCGACCGCATGGGTCAGCACGGCCTGCCCGAGCAGCTTGAGGTTCGCCACACACTTGACATGATGGCGACGTTGGGCGATGCCGGGGATCGCGGTAAAGGCGAGGACCGTCAGGACCGAGAGCAGCGCTACGACGACCAGAAGTTCCGTTACGGTAAAACCGCCGCTCCCGATTCCTGGCGAAAGGAGGGCGTTCTTCCGGGGCGATGACTGGGTGGCGGATTTGAACATCGGAACAAAGGGGGGGAGTTGCTAGTCAACAGTAGCACTTTACAACGGTTATTATTTCTCGACAAGAGGGACTATTGTGTTCATTAATGGTACTATTCACGCGTTTTATGAGAAAACATCCCCCCATGCTCCCGTTCCGGCAGGTGGAAATCATCAACTACGGACCTTATATGAACCGGCCCGCCCTCTGGCCGTGGGTCTGGGAGAAGGAGATTCCCCACTTTAACTTCTGGTTTCAGACCGAGGGGGCCGGTCGGCTTGTTTGCAGGGGAAAGGAATACCGGCTGGAGCCGGGTGTCTGTTTTCTCTTCACCCCCGGCACGGAAGTCCGGGCGACCAACGACCCGGGCGCGGGCATGGCCAATTTCTCGGTCCATTTTTTCCCTTCGCCGCGCCAGGCGATCTCTCACGAGATGCTGGCCCCCCTCTTCGGGCGCAAGGTCTATCGCATGAACCTCTTTCTGGAATTAAGCGTCGAGATGATCAACTCCTTCAAGCGGGGCGACGAGTTGGGACGCCATCAATCGGAATGGGGGCTGCTTTGCATGATCTCCCATCTCTGGCGCGAAGCGTTCAACCCGCCGAAGACCAATCAGGACGAAGAGATCCTTGAAACGCTCCGCCGGGCGGCCTTTCGCGGCGAGTGCGAGGCGCAGGTGCCCGACCTCGCGCGAAAAGTCGGCCTTTCCCCTTCGCAGTTTACCCGCCGCACGCAGGCGCTGACCGGGGATTCGCCCGCCAGCTACCTGATCAAGGAGCGGCTCAACCACGCGCGTTTTCTTTTGATCGACTCCTCCAAGTCGGTCAAGATGATTGCCGCCGAACTCGGTTACCGCGATCTCTCCTTTTTCATCCGGCAATTCCGGAAAACCACCGGCCTTACCCCCGCCGCTTTTCGCAGGCAGGGAGGCGCCGGGTTCAGGTAATTTACGGCCCGGAAGGTTTTTTGGAGCGATATCCCGGGTATGCCTGCCAAATCCAAAAAACAACAGATGGCCGCCGGTGCCGCGCTTGCGGCCAAACGGGGGAAGCTCAAGAAAACCAAGCTCAAGGGAGCCTCCAAAAGCATGGAGAAGTCGATGAGCAAAAAGGAACTCGAAGAGCTCGCCTCCACCAAGCGCAAGTCGCTCCCGGAAAAGAAGGAGTAGGCGTACTCCATGGCCGTTGAAGGGCTTTTTTCACAGCCTCTTACAGTTTGGCGTGGAAGCGCTCGTCGGCGGAGACCGAGAGGACAAACGCGCTCAGGAGGTCGATCACCTTCTGCACGTCGCGCAGGTCGACCATTTCGACGACCGAGTGCATGTAGCGGAGGGGCAGGGAGACCAGGGCGCTCGGGATGCCGTCGCGCGAGTGGAAGATCACGTCGGTATCGGTCCCGCTGTAGCGCGAGGATGATTCGTGCTGGAGGGGGATGCCCTCCCGGGCGGCGACTTCGATCAGCCGGGCGACGACCTGCGGGTGATTGCAGGTGCCGTGCGTGACCGTCGGCCCCGCGCCGAGCTTCACTTCGCCATGCTGGGCGTGGTTGATGCCCGGCGTATCGGTCGCGTGGGTAACGTCGAGGACGATGCAGAGGTCCGGGTGCAACCGGTGGGCGACCATCCGGGCTCCGTTGCCGCCGATCTCCTCCTGCACCGCGTTGACGGCATAAACCGTCGATGCAAACGCCTCGCGCTGTTTGCTCAGGTTGGCCAACACGCGGGCGAGGATGAAGCTGCCGATCCGATTGTCGATCGCGCGGGAGATCAGCAAATGTTCGCCCATCTCCTCCGCGGCATCCGCATAGACGGCGGGGTGGCCGACGCGCAACCCGAGGAGCGCCACCTCTTCCGCATTGGAAGCGCCGACATCGACATAAAGCTCGTGAATCTTGGGCGCTTTTTCCTCGCCGCCATCGCGGCGGAGGTGGATCGCCGTATTGCCGATGATCCCCCGCACCGTCCCCTTGTCGCCAAGGATCTGCAACCGTCGGCCCCGCGCCGTCGCCGTATCGGCCCCGCCGATCCGGTCGAGCCGCAGGAACCCTTCCTTGGTGATCTGCTTGACGATGAAACCGATTTCATCCGCATGCGCCTCCAGCATGATCCGCGGCCCCCGGTCAGCCCCCTTGCCGGTCCCGGCGAGCGTCGCCCAGGCCGAGCCGTAGGCGTCGTTTTCGACCTGGTCGGAGACCCCCCGGATATCGGCGGCCCAGACCCGCTGGCCCGGCAGTTCAAAGCCGGTCGGGCTGGGAGTGTTGAGCAGGTTGATCAGGAATTGTTTGGCAACGGCGTCCATAGATGGCACCAAATTGCCGCAGACTCGCACGAAAAGCGAGCCTCTTTACCCCTGATTCGGGGGATTCGAAGCCCCGTTAGAAATTCATCGTATCCGACTCGGGCGCGATCACCATGCCGGGCTGCTGAAGGTGCACATTGTTGCCGTTCAACTGGGCAAAGAGGGCGTCGATCTGTTGCAGGATCGCCGGGTTCTGGATGACGTCGCGCAGGTCGGCGTAAAGCGTCCCGAGGTAATCGTCAGGAAAACCCATGGAGCCGATGGTCCGCAGGACGATCTCCAGCACTGTTTGGGTGTAGTCCACATGCGGGTTGATGACGATGACTCCCTTGACGAGCCCGCGCACCAGGTCGAGGCTCGCCTGCTGGCTCGGGTCGAGGTGCGAGATCAGCGTGCTGGAGACTTCGCCAACGCTCCGCGCAGCGGCTTCGAGCGAAAGATTCCGGCTGTTGATCCCTTCCGCCATCGCGATGGCGATCTCCACCGCCTGGGCGCGAAGGGCCGGGTGGGTGCGGAAAAGTTTCCCGATGGCGTCCGCAATGGCGTTGATCTGCGCATCGGTGGTGACCGTGGCGATCGCCCCGGCGATTTCCACCGCCTGGTTGGGATTGGCGAGAATCGCCTGCCGGACGGCTTCGACCAGTTCGGAAGTGCGCGCCGTTGCGAGGGTTTTCCCTTCCGGAAGGTAGCGGGAAATCAACGCAAGATGTTGCTGCACGCCGTCGTTGGCGGCCCGGGAGGAAGCGGCGGGGCCGTCGTTGCTCCCGGGAGACTGGGCCATCACCGGAAGGGGCGCGAGCAGGGAGGTTGCCACCATGGCGCAGAGCACCCGGAGGGAGCGGGATTGGAGCGGGAAATCTGGAAACATAGGACAGGAAAGGATTCGGGGAGAGGGTTGCCATGCCGGTTTCATATCCGGCAGGACGGATCTCCATGACGAGGTTGACCACCGGGCCATCGGCAATGCGGAGCCTCTCCTCTGACAGCACAACCTGTGCCGTCCAGCCGATCGACCCCGACGAAAACCGCGCCAGTTCCCTTATTTGGAACCGGAGCGTAGCTTGGCCGCCTGCCGGAAGCAATCTTTTTTTCCCCGCACCCCGGGAGAGCCGGACGGTTACTGCGGAGGCGTGGGCTGCGATGCGGGTTCGGCTTCGCGGCGGCTCTCTTTTTCAATGGCGTCGAACCATTCAAGGATCTCCGGGCTGTCTTGCTTTGTCACCTGCGCCCGTTCCTGCCGCACCTGCAAGGCCAGTTTGGGCAACCCTTTGAGTTCGAGGTGCTTGGAGTAGAGGAAATGGAGGTGGACCAGATGGGGGTCGAGTGCGATCGCCTTCCGGTAGGCCCGCGCGGCTTCGTCGAAACGGCCGAGACCGTCGAGCGCCTGGGCCATCCGGACCCAGAAATTTTCGTCCTCCGGAAAGATCGTGCCCGCCTTGGCATAGGCGTCGACCGCGTCGGTGAAATGTTTCTCCTTCAGGTGACGCACCGGCATCGCTTCGGCCATCACCCGGTACGCTTCGCCGAGGTAAAACCAGTTGTACGGGTTGTCGGGCTGGGCGATGGAAGCCTGCATCGCGACGATCGACGCCCGCTTGTACTCCCCTGCGCGCAGGGCGATCCGCGCCTCTTCCGAAAGCCGTTCCCCCTTCCACCGGGGGGTGATCAGCACCGCCAGCCCGATACCGAGACCGACCAGCACGAGCCGCGAAAAAAAGGTGGGTGAGAACACCCCCGGCACGGTTTCGCGCCCGCGGGGGCTCCCCGCCAACACGCCCAGAAGCGCGGCGAGCGTCAAGGCATTCCCGGGGACGTGGAGGTTGAAATCGACCACCGAATGGATCAACATCGCCACCAGCGCGGCGAGCGCCCCGAGTTGCAGGGCGAGCGTGTTGCTGGCGGGGACGCCGCGCCGGTAGAGGTGCCGGTCGGCCACGGCGTAGGCGCGCGCCACCCCGTTGACCAGGTGGATCAGCGCGAAAAGAAGCGCCAGCCCGAGCCCCACCCTCCCGTATTCGGCGAGGGTTTCGAGGTAATCGTTGTGGGCGTGGATCGGGTCGGAGGTCAGGATGGGATCGCGAAAGAGACGCCCGTACACGAGGTGGGTGCCCGCCCCGGTCCCCCACCACGGCTCCAGTTCCGCCTGTCGCCGGGCCGCCTCCCAGTTGACGTTGCGCATGTCGTCCTTCCAGTCCTGGGCGAAACGGACCTGCACCCGCTTCTGCGTCGACCCGAGCACGAAGACAAGCCCCCCGAGGGTGGCGACGATGAGGGTCCCGACGACGAGCGAAGTGATCAGATACCGGCGGCGGGCGACGTAGAACATCCAGATCCCGAGCCCGGCAAAGACCAATAACGACGCCCCGGCGCTGAAATAGCCGCCCCGGCTCGAACTGAGCAACACCCCGTAATAACACGCCGCCGCCGTCGCCCACGCCGCCAGCCGCGCCACGAAATGCCACCGGCTCCAGCAGGCAAAGCCGAGCGCGAGCGCCCCGGTCATCTCCAGGAAACCGGCGAAATGGTTCGGGTTGACCAGCGTGCCGGTCGCCCGCTGGAGTTCGCGGACATGCTCGGTGGAGACGATGAAAAGATCGGGGCTCAACACCAGCCACGGGAGTTCGATCTGCCCCGCCTGCAAAGAGCCGATCACCACCTCCCCCAGGGCGATCAGCAGCAACGCGCCGACGAGCCACGTCCGCTCGCGGATGGAGCCGAGGTGAAGCGCCACCAGCAGGTAGACCGCCAAGGCGGCCGCGGCCAGGGTGAGATCGCGCCCGGCGAGGTAAACCATCGGCGAAAGCCACGCGCGCCCCAGCACATACCCGCCAAAGGCGAGCGCGGAGAGGAGCGCGGGCGCGGAAGGTTGCAGCGAGGGACGCCGCAGCCCGGCCATGCTGACGATGGCGGCCGCCGCCAGCAGCGCATACGCCGGAAAAGCGAACGCCGGGCGGGTGCCGCCGATCAGCCACTGGATGATGACCAGCGCGGTTGAAAGAAGCAGGATCAGGAGAAAGCGGAACACGGGGTCTTGTGAGGCAACACGCCAGAAGCGCTTTTAACCTCATTTCCCGTGGCGCACAAGTTCCGCGCCGGGACGAAACGGCGGTTCACCCTAACCCGGCTTTTTCCCGAACGCGCCCGCCGCATGAAAGCCCAGAGGCCGAGGCCGAAAAGGCCCAGCGCACAGGCCCCCGGCTCCGGCACGACCGTGTATTGCAGGGTGATGTCGGTGTTATTGAAAAAGAGCTGCGCGTCGGTGATGCCGGGGTCGAACACCGCACCGGAGAGGGTCAACCCGCCGGTCAACCCGCTCTGCGCGAGGGCGGTTCCCCCGTCGGAGAAGAAGCGTGCGAGCGTCACGGTGTAAGTCCCCTCGACCACCGGCCCGGCGAGGGAGAGGTGGACGACGTTGTTGTTGAAAACGACATCCCCCGCTCCGGCGTAGTTCCAAAGCTCCAGATGCCCCGCGCTGCTGCCGTTCCCTGCAAGGGTGAAGGAAACGGCGGCCCCGGCATCAAGCCGAAGGTGATGCGCATTGGAGCCGGTCAGGTTGCCGCCGTCGAGCACCAGCCCGCCGCTCCCGGGAGCGAGCGTGCCGCCCGCGGCCACGTAGACGAGGTTGGTGTTGTTGGCGGTGCTGCGCCCGGCGATGGTTCCGCTTCCGCCGAGCGTGGCGGTCGCTTCCACGTGGTAGAGGCCGTCGGTCGCGGAGCCGCCGCCCACGCCGTTGGTGGCCTGCGTGTGGATGCCATCCACCAGCAGCGTGCCGCCGTTCTTCACGCGCGTCTGCCCGGTGTAGGTATTGGCCCCGGAGAGCGTCTGGCGGCCCGGGCCGGAGAGGGTGAGGTGGAGCCGGTTGATGCCCGTGTCGGCCACAGTGACGGAGCTGTCACTCAACACGCCGGAGAAGGTCGTATCCGTGGCGGCAACCGTGTCGAGGTTGAGATTCACCTCGCGCGTGCCGTTCTGTATCATGGAGGAGCCATGGACCGCTCCCGCGCCGCTCAGGGAACGGGCGTTGAGATGATAGGTGCGCGTGCCGGTGGTGGTACTGCCGCTCCCCCCCGCTGCGCCGATCACGCTGCCGCCGGTGTTGACGACCAGATCGCCGAGCGTGCTATTGGCCAATACCGAGCTGTTGTTGGTGTTGTTTCCCCCGGAGTTGACCAGCGTCCCGCTGATGATGGTGCTCCCGGAGACGACGTACTCGGTCAGCCGGTCGGTGATTGAAGTGCCCGCGCTGGTGGTGGAGATCCGGCCAAGATGGAGCGCTGCGCCGGCACCCACGCTGACATTCCCGCCGACGTGGATATTGAGCCACGAAACGTTGTTGCCATCGTTGAGTTGAAGGCTGCGCCCCTCGAGAACCTCGATGTTGCCGGAGAGGGCAAGCGTGGCATTCCAGTTGTTGCGACTATTGAGGGAGGCCATCCCACCGGCTCCGCTGACGGTGAGCCGCCCGAGGGAGCGGGTCAGCGGAGTGACCACGCCGGGGTCTACGATGGCGGGGAGAAGCAAGCTGCCTTCCGAAGCGAGATCGAGCCGATCTCCCGCGCCCGGGCCACCCGGAAGAGGGGTGCCGTCCCAGGGAGGGGTGGTCTGGTTCCAGCGATCGCTGCTCTGGTTTTCCCAACTGGTCGTTTCCGAACCGATGAACTGGTAATCGTCGGCGACGGCTTGCGGAAGGCCCCACGGCAGGGCAACGGCGGCGATCAGGAAGAGAGGAGTACGTTTCATAGGAAATCGGCTGGGTTACGGGGTTGCGGCAGTGGAAGGGAACGCTTCAGGCTCAAGGCCGATGCCGAGCGCCACCGCTTCCGGTTGGGTCGGCAGGAGATCGGTGAAATCGAGGTCGGGGCGGCGGATGAGGCGGTCGGCCGCAAAGCCGTCGCCGCCGGGGTCGCCGGAAAAACCGGGGTCGGCGATGAAGGAGCCGTCGGCCCCGCGTTCGCTCTGAAACTCGGCGAGCGTCATGCGGCGGCTTTCCTGCCCCCAGATGTCGAAGGGACGCTTTTCGGCGTCGGTCAAACGAAAGTGGTAGAGGTTTTCCTCCTGTTTCAGATTGGTCGGATGCCCCAGGGCAATGAGGGCGGTCCGGGCCTTGATCAGCACGCCGTCGGTGATGATGTTGCGCCGGACGATGGCTCCCTTCTCCTGACCGGTCAGCGTCAGGGCCTGGATGAAGTTGCGCAGGAAGACGTTGTGCTCGATGAGCACCTGCGAACACCCCATGAGCTTGAGGCCGTACCACCCCCCGGCGAGGACGGAGTTGCGCAGCGTGAGCCCCTGCGTCTCCCAGGCAGCCAGCAACCCGGCGGGCCGCCCGCTGCCGAAGCCGTTGTTGAAACAGCGCCCGATCTCCACCCCCTCGCAGGCGTAGAGGGCGATGGCGGCGTCCATGCCGAGCGGTTTGCCCATAAACTCGCTGGCGTAGAGGAGCTGACGGAAATACAACCCCTCAAACCGGAGGGCGTGCTTGCCCATCGCGGCAAAGACGGTGCCTGCGAGTCGCCCTTCGCTGCCGGTGAAGACCGGCTTTTCGCCCGGCACGGCGCGGAAGGTGACGGGGCGGCCTTTCTCGCCCGTAAAACGGAGCGGAACCCATTCGGTGTACTCGCCCCCGGCGATCAGGATGAGATCCCCCGGGCCGCCTTCCGCCGCGGCGCGGGCGACGCTGCGCCAGGCGGTGGTGCGGGTGAGGCCGTCGGCGGCGTCATCCCCGTCCGGGGCGACGTAGCGCGTCACTGCGGGGCGCGGCTCGGTGGCGGTGGTAAAGGCGAGCGGCTCCGCACTCTGGAGATGGAGCGGCTGCGGGCTCCAAAGCTCGTTCTCTTCGGGCGCGACCGAGAGGATGCGGAAATAATACGGCTGGCCCGGTTCCAGCCCGGTGAGGCTCCAGCTCCCGAAGCCGTCGACCCGCACCCGGCGCCGGTTCTCGCACTCCGGGGTATCGCCCCAGGCGATCTCGCACCACGCCGGGTTGCTGGTGATCCATTCGATGTTCGCCGTGGTATCGGTGGCGGAATGGAGCCGGGGCCCGCTGAGGTGGAGCGCCTCGCGCCGCATCATCGGGGCCGCGCCGAGCGGTTTGCCGAGCGGCCCGGCGGCAAGGAACGGGCCGGGGTTGGCGAGCACGGGCCGCCCGCCTTCCTCGCGGTATTCGGGGCGCAGGGTGGCGGCGTAACGTTCGTGCCCGGGGCGGATCTGCGCAAGGCTGCGCGGCTTGCCGCCAACGCTCCACGCGGCGGCGGGGTCGCGGTAGTGGTTGTAGTCGCTGTAACGAAGGGCGGCGAGGTCGTCGAGTTCCACGGCGGGGCCGCTCGTGCGGTTGAAGAGGTTGCCGGTCAGCAAAAGGCCCTTTGTGGAAGAGACGCGCAACGCCGCCGCTTCCTCGCCGGGAAATTCACAGTGGCGGAGGCTCACCGCCCACGCATCGGCAACGGCCAGCGCTTTTTCCGGCGCAGTGAAGAGGCACCGGCGGAAGGCGAGTTCCCCGCCCCCTTCGACGGAAACAGGCCCGGAGAAAACCAGCCGCTCCAGCGCGAGCCATTCGCACCCTTCCAGCGTGGCCGCACCCGAGAGAGCGACGACGGCATCTCCCCGCCCGCGAAGGGCGATGGGGGCGGCCTTTGTACCGCGCAGGCGCAGCGGTGCCGCAAGTTCATACTTCCCTTCGAGCAGGTAGAGCGTATCCCCCGGTTTAAGCCGTTCCAGCGCATGCCCGGGCGTGCGCCAGGCGCGGCGGGTGGAGAGGCCGCTCGCCCCGTCGTCCCCCTTGGGCGAGAGATAGTAGACATGGGGGGTGTACGGGATCGGCCCCGCCCCCTCCTTGCGCAACGGGGAGTCTTCCTGCCAGCGGAAATCGAGGTTGAGCGGGTCGGCAAAATGGCGTTCGAACTGCGCGGGAGCGAGCGAGACGTTGTCGGGCGACATCCCGCTGTTGTAAAAATTGCGCCCGCCGATGAGGTTGCGATTTACCTGTACCGCCGCCACGTAGCCGAAGGAGACGCACCCTTCCATCCGCCCGTATTGAGCAGCGTTGCGGCCCTTGAGCCAGAAATCGCCCACGCGGCTGCCCCAGACGATGTTCCCCTTCAACAGCGCGTCGCCGGTAAATTCGAGGTAAAACCGCTGCCCCCGTTCGCGGGAACGGTAGGAGACGCACCGCTCAATCACATCGTTTTTCGGAAAAAGACGGACGATCTCTCCCCCCTCGCCGCCATAGACGCCGCCATTGCCATACGTCTCGCATGCTTCCACGCGGTTCCCCTCGCCTTTGAAGAGATAGATGCCGTTGACGTTGAGGTACGCCACGCAATCGCGCACGATGCACTGGCGCGGGTTGCGAAGGGCGATGCCGCCCATGATCTGCTCGTTGTGGCGGATCGGCCCCGGCTGGTAATAGCCGGTGGCGGCGAGCCCCTCGACCACCACGCGCACCGGGTCGCGAAGTTCAAGGCCCGGGCGGTCCCGCGTGGAGATGGAGTAGCGGTGCGTCTGTGGCGGCTGGAAATCGGTGGTGGAAAAATAGAGTCGCCCGGCGGAGGCATCATAAAAATACGTACCGGGAGAAATTTCGACATCGCGCAGCGCCAGCACGGGGACGAGCGTGCGCAGGGTATCTTCCTCCAGCAGCGCACCGGGCCGTTTCGCCACCGCGCCGTGATGGACGTACCGGTAACCTTCCGTCTTTTTCACCGGCCCAAGCGGCTCACTGCCCCGAAGGAGCACCGTGCCGGGGAGGGCGGCGCGGAGGCGCGTCTCCACCTTCGCGCTGCCAAGCCCCTTGCTTACAACGCTTTCACGGTACTCGCCGGGGGCAATGGTGAGCACATCCCCCGGGGCGAGCGCATCCACCCCTTTCTGGAAGGTGGCAAAGGCTTGCGCAGGGGTGCGGCCATCGTGGGTGTCGTCCCCCTGCTTTGAAACGAAATATTCCGCCGCCGCCGCGCCGCCCGCCGCCAGGCAGAAGAGGGCGATCGACAAAAGGCGGAGCAGCAGGGCGCACGGGGGCAGGAGGCGGGGCATCGGGTAATTCATCCATGAATATTGTCACTTGTCAAAGCTTTATTCATCGAAGTATTCATTGACTTCCCGTGAAAGCGCGACGATGAAAACAGGGACCATGGCCGCACCTTCCCGCAACCCCCGCCCCACCCTCCGCGATATTGCCCGGATCGTGAACCTGAGCACCCGCGCGGTTTCGCAGGCATTGCGCGACCGCGAGGGCAACGTCAAAGTGAGCGAGGCGACCCGCCAACGGGTGCAGGAAGTGGCGGCGCAGCTCGGCTACCGGCAGAACATCGCGGCGCGGGCGCTCAAGACGGGGCGCACCGGCCTGCTCGGCATCCTGAGTTTTCAGGCGCGGGACATCATTTCCGCGCGGCTCCTCTACCACGCGGTGCAGGCGGCCAAATGCGAGGGGCACCTCCCGGTCGTCTACCATGCCGACCGGCTGGAAACCCGCGCCTGCCTTGCCGCCTGCCATGCCATGATCGACTCCAATGTCGACGGCGTCATCCTGCTGGCCCCTTCGGAAGCGACCTTCCCCCAGGCCCATCTGCAACTGCTGCTGGAGGCGGGCATCAAAGTCGTGGCCATCAATGCGCCGTGGCTGGAGGGTGTACCCGGTTTCATGCCCGACAAGCGGGAAGGGTTTGAGGGGTTGATCCGCCATCTGGTAGCGGAAGGCAACCGCTCCATCACGCTCGTCTCCTGGGATCTCCCCCCCGACCTGCCCCGGCAGCGGTATTTCCACGCCCGTTCCGCGCTCGACGCCTTTGAGGCGATGAAAAAGGAATACCCGCAGGTCGACTTCCGGCGGCACCCGGTCCCGCTGGGCCGGTTTTCGGAACGGATGCCGCTGCTGGAGGGGATTCACCCGCTTCACGTGATCGGCTACGTCGTCATGCGCGAGCTTTTGAAAGGTGGCAACCTGCCCGATACGCTGATGTTGCAGGCCGACAACTGGGCCCTGGGCGCTCTTCGCGCCTGCGCCGAAGCGGGGGTGAACGTACCGCGGGATCTTGCGCTCACCGGGTTTGAGGACGACCCCGCCAGCGCGGGCGGCTATGTGCCGATCACCACCGTTGCCTACCCGGCCGGGAAACTTTGCACGCTCGCACTCGCACAACTGCTGGCGCTGATCCGCGGGGAGGCACAACAAGGCTCGTCGCTGGTCAAAACCCGCTGCGAACTGGTGGTGCGCCAGTCGAGCGTCCGCCGCCCCTTGCAGGGGCCCGACCCGGCGACGCTTACTTTTCGCTGACCCAAGCGACCCCTTCCCGCAGTTTTTCTTGACGAAAAAAAACGGAGTTATATTCTTCGATGAATTAACACGGCTTTCTGTCCCCTTCCCCATGCCCGGTTCCCTACCCTCCCCGCCGCATCGCCCGCGCGCCTTCAGCCTGACGGAACTGCTGATCGTCATCGCCATCGTCGCCGTCCTGGCGGCGTTTCTCTTTCCGGTTTTTCGCCGGTTGACAACTTCCACCGCCATCGTGAAATGCACCAAACGGGTGCACCAGACGGGCATGGGCATCCTCCTCTACGCGGCAGACCACCACGGCACGCTTCCCGGGCCTTACCCCGCCGCAACCTTTTTCCCCTATTACCGGAAAACCCCCAACCCGCAACCCGTGGGCGATGGCGGCTTGTACAGCTACATCTGGCGTTACTGCGGCCTGCCCGAGCCGGAGGGAACCTTGCCGGTGCTCGCGCGGCTCGGCGTCTGCCCGCTGGCCGAACGCGGCAATACCACGGAATGGCTGATGCGCAGCAAATTCTTCAAAACCGGGGTGCATTGGCAAAACGCCACCAGCTACGCCCCCTACCCGGAATGGAATCAACTCCCCTCGGACAACCAGCAGAGCCGCGCCTACCCGTTTGGGTTGACGGAATCGGGCCGGCTCAACCCGCCGGCGCTGCCGTGGAAAATCGCCTCCGTCCGCCTTCCGGCGCAGATGGCGCTGCTGGGCGAAATGACCGGCAATCCGGACAACGCCACCTCCTTCCACAGTACGGCGGATCTCCCGCACGACCTGAACGCCCATTGCAACCTCCTCTTTCTCGACGGACACGTGGAAACGCGTCCCCGCCATTCTCCACCCTGATATGCCCGCACGCACCCTTCTTCTCGGACTCGCTCTCAGTCTCCTTCCCTGCATCGCCGGTGCCGAACTGGCGCTTGTACGCAATGGAGAGGCGGCGTCCCCGATCATCCTTGCGCCGGATACCCCTCCGCGAACACGGGCGGCAGCGGTGGAACTGGCGGAGATGATCGGCAGGATCACCGGCGCACGCCCCGAACTCCTGGACAGCCCGCCTGCAACCGCTCCCGAAACAGCGGTATGGATCGGTCTCCAGCCGGGGCTGGAATCACGCTTTCCCGGCGTGGACCTGAGCTTCCAACACCCGGAGGAAGTGCTCTTGGCGGCCAATGCCAACCACCTTCTCCTCGCCGGGCGGGACCGTTGGGACTCCGCCAGCCCGATGCCGCAAGGGCGCACCGGCCCGATCCCCGACACGCAGCAGGAGTACGGCACGGCCAACGCCATCTACACCTTCCTTCAAGACTACCTCGGGGTGCGGTGGTTCTGGCCCGGCCCGGCGGGGGTGGATGTTTCGCCCCGCAAGACCCTTTCCATCGCACCGTTTGAGTATCGCTACCACCCGCCGTTTCAGGCGCGGGCGCTCTTCCGCCTCTCGGTGCTGGGGGACGAGCGCGGCATCTCGCACGACTGGGTGCGTCGCCAGCGTCTGCAACTCGATTCGCTGAAGATCGACCCCGGTCACGCTTTTTCGCAATGGTGGGAACGCTTTCACCAGACCCACCCGGAATACTTCGCCCTCCAGCCCGACGGCACCCGCAGCCTGAGCGCCTTTTACGAAAGTCCCCCGGAGCGCTGGCCCCATCTCGTCAAGCTCTGCCTCTCCAATCCTGCCGTCTGGGAGCAATGGCTGGCGGATGTGGAAACCGCCCTCAAGGAGAACCCCGGCAGGACGATCTTCAACGCTTCGGAAAACGACAGTTTCCATCGCGGCATCTGCGTCTGCGACAACTGCCGGGCATGGGATGCGCCCAGCGCCGAAAAATACGACTACACGTGGAAAGGGCTGCACGAAAAGCGGGACGGCCTCTCCGACCGCTACGCCCGTTTCTGGAACACGCTGGCCCGCAAGCTTGAGGAACGCTACCCGGGCCGCGGCTACCGCGTGCAGGGGATGGCGTATGGCTTCGCACGGGAAGCGCCCGCGCGCGAAAAGTGCGAGGAGAACGTGATCGTCCTCCCCGTCGCCAATACCGTGGTCGCCCCGGAAGCAACGCGCCAACCCCACCTGGCTTACCTTCGCGCCTGGGGCCGGCTCGCCCCGCTGGTCTGGAGACCCAACGCCTGGACACGCGCAGGCAAGTGGGGCCTGCCCGAGGTCTCCATCGCCAACCAGCCGGAAAACTTCCGGACGCTCGCGGAGAGCCGCGGCCTCGGCATGATCGTCGACACCGCCTGGGAACATTGGGCGACCCATGCCCCGCAATACTACCTGATGGCGCAGCTCGCCTGGAACCCGTACCTGGATGCCGACGCCTTGATGGCCGATTACTACCAACGCGCCTTTGGCCCGGCAGCAGAGCCGGTTCGCCGATACTGGGCGGAGATGGAACGGCTGATGGACCATCCGCTCGGCCAGCCGGTCGGGTTAAGCGACGCCTTTCTCGCCCGTGCGGAGCGGTTGCTGGACGCCGCCGCAGCAAAAACCGCCGACGGCCCCGAAGCGTACCGCGCCCGCGTCGCCTTTGTCCGGGGAGGGTTGACTTATACCCGGCTGATGGCGACCTGCCTCGACGCCCAGCGACACGTCGTGGAAGAACAGCTCAAAACCGGCGAACGGGACGACCCGCAAAAAGACCCCGCCGTCGCCGCCGCATGGGAAAAACTGGAAGCGTGGGTGAAGGCCAACCCCGGCAGCATCAACCCGCGCTACCTCCGCGCCGCCGCCTCAGCCGCCGCCATCACCAGCCCGCAGGCGGGTCGACGCTATCTGGAATACCTCTCCAACCTCCGCGACAGCGAGACTCCCGGCGGCGCTTCCACCGACCTCGACCTGCCTGCGGGCGAATTTTAGTTAGTCAGGTTCCCCCTTATCAACTCAAACGCCCCTACGAAAGAACCCCGGCAGGCTCGCGCGAAGGGGCTGCCGCCTCGGCTTCCTCCACCGGCTTGCCGGACCATTTCCGCCGCCACGCCTCGATATAGAGATAGAAGACCGGCGTGATGTAGAGCGTGAGCAACTGCGAAACCATCAACCCGCCGACCACCGCCAGCCCGAGCGGCCTGCGCGACTCCGCACCGGCCCCGGCTCCGATGGCGATCGGGAGCGCCCCCATCATCGCCGCAAAGGTGGTCATCATGATCGGGCGGAAACGGACCATGCACGCTTCGAAGATCGCTTCGGCGGGTTCCGCGCCGTGCCGCTGCGCCTCCAGGGCGAAGTCGATCATCATGATCGCGTTTTTCTTCACGATCCCGATCAGCATCAGGATGCCGACAAAGCCGTAGACGTTCAGGTCGTGCCCGAAAAGCTGGAGCGTCAGGAGCGCCCCGATCCCGGCGGAAGGGAGGCCGGAGAGAATCGTCAGCGGGTGGACGAAGCTCTCATACAGAATCCCGAGGACCAGGTAGATCACCAGCACGGCCATGATCAGCAGGAGGCTTAAACCGGTGAGCGATTTCTGGAACGCCTCCGCCTCCCCCTGGAAGCCGGTGTTGATCGACGCGGGAAGGATCTCCCTCGCCGCCGCTTCGATCTGGGCGACCGCATCGCCGAGGGAGACCCCCGGCACGGTGTTGAAGGAGAGGGTCACGCACGGGAGCTGGCCGAAGTGGTTCACCGTGAGCGGTCCGGCCTGGTGCGAGATGGAGGCGACCGAATCGAGCGGGACGAGGTCGCCGTTCTCCGCGCGGAGGTGAAGCTCGGGGAGCGAATCGGGGTCGGCGCGGAACTCCGGCGCGACTTCGAGGACGACGTTGTAGGTGTCCGCCGGGGTGTAGATGCTCGAAACCTGCCGCGAACCGTAGGCGCTGTAGAGGGCGTCTTCGATCTGCCCGACCGTCACGCCGAGCGTGGCCGCCTTGTCGCGGTTGATCGTCACGACCACCTGCCGGCTGGCGACGAGCAGGTCGCTGGTCACATCACTCAAACCGGGAAGCTCGCGCATCCTCGCCTCCAGCTTCGGCGCGGCTTCGTAGAGCGCCTGGAGGTCGATCCCGTAGAGCGTGAACTGGAACGGGCTGTTGGAGGACATCCCGCCGATGCGGATCACCGGCGGCACCTGCGCAAACGAACGGATGCCGGGCACCTTCGCCATTTCCGGGCGGAGTTCGCGGACGATTTCGTCGGCGGAAGGGCGCTGGTCGCGCGGTTTGAGGGTGATGTAGATGCGCCCGCCGTTGCCGGTTGCGTTCGGCCCCCCGGCCCCGACGCTGGAGTTGAACGCCTCGATGTACGGTTTCTTGAGAAGGATGTCGGCGATGGCGCGCTGGTGTTCCACCATTGAGTCGAAGGAGGCATCCTGCGCCCCTTCGGTGGTGATCCGGATCGTCCCGTTATCCTCGGTCGGGATGAACCCCTTGGGGATCGTCAGGAAAAGATGGGCCGTGACGGCGACGGTCGCGGCGGTGATGACCATCATCAGAAACCGGTGGCGCAGCACGACGGTGAGCGTGTGGCGGTAGATCGTCGCCATGGCGTTGAGCGCCCACTCGAACGGCAGGAAAAACCGCGACGGCGGGTGTTCGGTCTTTGCCCCGGCCCGCAGGAAGCGGCTGCAAAGCATCGGCGTCAACGTCAGCGAAACAATCCCGGAGACGAGGATGGCGACGCCGATCGTCACCGCAAACTCCCGGAAGAGCCGCCCGAGAATGCCCCCCATCAGCAGCACCGGCAGGAAGACGGCGGCGAGCGAGAGCGTCATGGAAACGACCGTGAAGGTGATCTCCCTCGACCCCTTGAGCGCCGCGACAAACGGCTTTTCCCCCTTCTCGATATGGCGGACGATGTTTTCGAGCACCACGATGGCGTCGTCGACCACGAACCCGACGCAGAGCGTCAGCGCCATGAGCGAGATGTTGTTGAGACTGTAGCCGAGCAGGTGCATCACCGGGAAGGTGGCGACGATGGAAAGCGGGATGGCGATGCTCGGGATGACCGTCGCGGTCAGCTTGCGCAGGAAGAGGAAGATCACCATGATCACCAGCGCGATGCTCAACAAGAGGGTGAACTCGACATCCTCCACCGATTCGCGCACCGGCACCGATCGGTCCTGCAGGACGTGCAACTGCGCGGCGGCGGGGAGTTCGCGCCGCACCGACGGGAGCACTTCGCGGATGCCGTCGACCACGGCCACGGTGTTGCTCCCGGGCTGGCGTTCGACGGCGAGGACGATGGAGCGCTCATCGCCGTACCATGCGGCGATCTCGTCTTCCTCCACCCCGTCGATGACGGTCGCCAGTTCCCCGAGGCGGACCGGGGCCTTGTCGCGGTAGGCGACCACCAGCGAGCGGTACGCCTCCGCGTTCTCGAGCTGGCCGCTTGATTCAATGGTAAACGTCTGGTCGCTACCGCGCAGCGAACCGGTCGGCAGGTTGCTGTTGCCCGCCTGGATCGCCGACTTGATTTCGTCAAAACTGATCCCGCGCGCCGCCAGCAGCCGGGGGTTGACCTGCACGCGGACGGCAAACTTCTGCGAACCGTAGACCCGCACCTGCGCCACGCCGTTGATCGTCGAAAGCCGCTGGGAGACGAGCGTCTGCGCGTATTGGTCGAGTTCCGAGAGCGGGAGCACGGGGGAGACGAGCGCGAGGAGCAGGATCGGCGACTCCGCCGGGTTCACCTTGCGGAAGGAGGGCGGGTTGGGAAGGTCGGAGGGGAGCCGCCGCAGCGCGGTCGAGATCGCCGCCTGGACGTCGAGCGCGGCGTCGTCGATGTTCCGCTCCAGAGTGAACTGGATGGTGATCCGGGTCGACCCGAGCGAGCTGATCGAGGTCATCGAATCGACCCCGGCAATCGTCGAAAACTGTTTTTCCAGCGGGGTCGCCACGGAGGAGGCCATCGTCTCCGGGCTCGCCCCGGGGAGGTTGGCGGAGACGGAGATGGTCGGGAAATCGACGTTGGGGAGATCGCTCACCGGCAGGCGGAAATAGGCGAGCGTCCCGAAAATGAGCAGCCCCAGCATGACCAGCGTGGTCATGACCGGGCGGCGGATGCAAAGCTCGCAAAGGTTCATGAACGACCCCCCTGCGCGGAGGCGCGGTCCGCTTCCCCGGCGGTTTCAGCCCCCTGCGGGGCGGCGGCCGGTTCTTCCGACGAAATCGAGGTGCGGATCTCGACCTTCGACCCGGGCAGGAGCCGGCTCTGGCCGTCGATCACCACCTGTTCGCCCGCCTTGAGCCCCTCGCGGATCACCATCTGCCGACCGACCCTCCGGTCGACCTCGACCGGGCGCGGCTGCACGCTCAGGTCGTCGGCCACGACATAGACATACTGCCCGTTCTGGCCGGTGGAAATCGCGCGGTCCGGAGCGAGAATGGCGTCGGCTTGAGTGGCGAGGATCAGTTCCACCGCCACAAACTGCCCCGGCCAGAGGGCGTGGTCCTTGTTGGTCAGGGTGGCTTTAAGCTGGATCGTCCCGCTGCCCGGCTTGACGGCGTTGTTGAGAAAGGTGACCGGCCCTTGCGCGATCGTCCCTGTCGTCCCCTCGTAGCGGGCGCGGGCGAGCACCCCTTCGGGCGTCGCGAGGTAGCGCTGAAGCTCGCCGAGATGGCGCTCGGCCACGGTGCATGAGATGTAGACCGGCTCGATCTGGTTGATGACGACCAGGTCGGTCGCATTGGCGCTGACCACGTTGCCCGGGTCGGCAAGGCGGTTGCCGGTCCGCCCGGCGATGGGCGAGCGGATCGTGCAATACTCCAGCTCCAGTTCGGCCTTGCGCACGGCGGCTTCGGCTGATTTGAGCGCGGCGGCAGAGGTGGCGCGGGCGAGTTCGCTCGCCTCAAACTGTTCGGCGGCCACGGCGCGCCGCCGGTTCAACTCGGTGTACCGTTTTGCCTGCCGGTCGGCGTTGTCGGCATTTGCCTTTGCCTTGTCGAGTTCGGCCTGCGCTTCCTGGAGGGCGACTTCGAAGGGACGCTGGTCGATCGTAAAAAGAAGATCGCCCGGCTTCACCTCCTGCCCCTCGTGAAAATGGGCCTTGGCGAGTTGCCCGGTCACCTGCGGTTTGATCGAAACCGTGGCATAAGCCTGCACTTCGCCGATGGCGTCGATCAGGCGCGGCGCAGCCTTTTGTTCGACCCGCGCGGTCAGCACCGGCACCGGCAGCGCTGGTGTGGAGTGCCGGGTCTCCTGTTTGCGCGAACAGGCGGCGAGGGCCAGGGAGAGCACCGCCACGGCGGCAAAACGGGAGAAAAAGGGCTGGGCAATCAAAACGGGTAAAACTTTAGGAAAGGGAAGGAGAAGGAAAAGGCAAAAGACGTTTTTTCCCCCTCGTTAGACCGCCGGACCCCGAATCCGTTCACCCCAAAGGGCCTCTTTTTTCAAGAGCGCGCCACCGCTTCGGCCATGGCGCATCCGGCGATCCACCCGGTCGTCCACGCCGCCTGAAAATTGAATCCGCCGGTGATCCCGTCGATGTCGAGCACCTCTCCGGCGAAGTAAAGGCCGGGCGCGAGGCGGCTCTCCATCGTCCGGAACGCCACCTCCCGCAGCGCGACTCCGCCGCAGGTGACAAACTCGGCCTTGTTCGTGCTTTTACCGGTCACCTCAAAACGGCTCCGCGTCAACTGCTCGAGAAGGCGGCGGCGGTTGTCGCGCGAAAAGATCGCCCAGCGCGTGCCCGGGTCGATCCCGGCGGCGGCGACGAGCGCTTCCCAGAAGCGGGCGGGGATCGGCTTCATCGGGCTGCGGGCGACGAGCGCCCCGGGTTGCGATGCGCGGCGGCGTTGCCATTCTTCGGTGATCGCCTCCGGACGGCTCCCCGGCAGCCAGTTGACCTGAAGCGCAAAACGGTAGTCGCGCGCGTGGAGTTCCCGCGCTCCCCAGGCGGAGAGCCGTAAGATCACCGGCCCGCTCGCTCCCCAGTGGGTGGCGAGCAGCGGCCCGCGTTCCAGCAGCCCGGTCCCGGGGACGCTCGCTTCCACCGGCTCGACGGCGACCCCGGCGAGCGCGCGGAGCCAGTCGCATTCCATGTGAAAGGTAAAGAGCGAGGGGACCGGCTCCTCCACCCGGTGCCCGAGGGAGACGGCAAGGTGGTCCGCCCCGGCCGACCGGCTCCCGCCCGTGGCGAGCAGCACCGCGTCGGCCTCCAATGTTTCCCCGAGCGGGTGCCGCCCGGTCAGGTGAAGCCGGAACCCGCTTTGCCCGCGCCTCTCCAGCCGCGCCACCCCGCAGCGGGTGTACAGCCCGACTCCGAGCCGCCGCGCTTCGTCGGTCAAGGCGTCGATGATGGTCTGCGACGAATCGGTCACCGGAAACATCCGCCCATCCTCCTCGGCCTTGAGGCGGACGCCGCGCTCCTCAAACCACGCGATCGTCTCCCGGGGGGAGAACCGCCCGAACGGCCCGATCAACGCCCGCTCCCCGCGCGGGTAATGAGCTGCCAGCGCGCGGGGCTCAAAGCAGGCGTGCGTCACATTGCACCGCCCCCCGCCCGAGATCCGCACCTTCGAAAGAAACGCCGCCCCTTTTTCCAGCACCACCACCCGCACGGGCGTCCCCACCTCCCGCGCCTGCCGTGCGGCGGTGATCGCGGCAAAAAATCCGGCGGCCCCTCCGCCGATGACGGCTATGGTCCGCTCCGGTTTCAATCGGCGGAGCGTTGGGTGAGCGGCATCCGGCGGCCGGAAGCAGCCCGCCTTGTTTTGCGGCGGCTTCGGCGGGCGGGTCCCGGCCTGGTTGGAGAAAATGCAATCTTCATGGGACGAACGGGGACGATGCACGGAACCGTCTCCCGAAAACAATCAAAAAGGGAGGAAACCCATTTTAGCCAATTTCATGGTCGAATTTGTTTTCACTTTATGGAAGTTTAAGAGGAATGCCCGATATTCAAAATCCCTACCATGATGTGGACTGGGAACAGGTTGGTTACCTCCATTCAATGTCTCACCAGCATGGCGGCAAAAACGAGGCCTCCTGCGAGACATTCTACGAGATGGGCTACCGCCATTTTGCTTTCAGCAATTATTACCCTTCGCAGCCGATCGAAGCTCTCCCTGCCGGGTTTGCCCAATGCCACGCGGACGTGATCGTGACACCCAATGCGGAGCATCATTCACTAAGCGACACGAGCCTTCATTTCAACGGGCTGGGGAGCCGGTTTGCGAGTGGTTATGGTCAGACGGTGCCGCCCTCGCAGTTGGAAGCGTGCCCGGTGAGCGCCCGATTTGACGGGCTTTGCACGGAAGCGGCGGCATCTTACCCCGGGCAGAGCCTCTACCGTCTCGACATCACCATCGTCTCCAGGGATTGCACATTTTCCGGACCGGCCGCCTTTCTTACCGTAGAAGGGGCGCTGGAGCACGACCCGTCAGGGGAAGGTTCCACAAGGCGGAGGCTGGTCCGTGAACCGCTATGCCCGGGGGTGCGGCAGATTTATCTTCGGGTACAGCATCCGTCGATGGAGGTGCGCCTGGAGTATGATGCGGGCGGACACGTCATAGAGCGGATGCGCCTGATGCAAGGCATGAACCGCCCTTGGCGGGAGGCTTTCCGTGCCGTCCTGGATGGCGAAAGCCTCGGCGGCTGCCATCAGCCCGGGCTGGAGGAGAGGGAAGGCGGTCTTACCCTCAATCATCCGGTGGAGGATTTTCGCCACTACCTGCCGATGCTCGATTTTGATCCGCGGGTGCTTGGCGTGGAGGTCTGGAACTATCGGCGCGGGTTTGGTTCGCCGCTGTCATTCTATCAGGTGTGGGATGACATTTTGCGGACCGGTCGGCGGTGCTGGGGCTTTTTTGTCAAGGATCACCGCATGTACGAACGGGGCCGCAACATTCTGCTGGTCCCGAAAGGGAAGGCATCTTCGCCCGGAGAACGCGAAAAGGCCGCGCTGCGCGCCTATCGCCGCGGGGCTTTCTTCGGGTCGGTGGGGGCGTTGTCGGTTGACCGGACCGGGAAGCCCGTGGCTCCCTTTGACCGGAGCGATTTTCGTTTCAGCCGGATCTCCGTCGGTCGCGATAACCGCCGCCGGCCCCGGAATATCGAGGTTCGCGTGGAGGGAAACGACCCGCTTCTGCGGCCCAATGTGCAGGTGCGATTGATCACCGCAAAGGGAGTGGAACTCATCGTGGATGGACCGGTTGCGGTGTTTCCGCTGGAGATGAGCGCTCAGGAACTCCTTTCCCGCCGGTTTATCCGTGTGGAAGCTTTCGCCTGCCCGGATCGGGATGGAGATGGAAGGTCGCTGACCGGGGAGGCGCTCCGGAAGATGGATGTGGCACAGGTTGCGGCCTTGCGAACCGGCGGCGAGCCTGAAAACGGCACACCGGCTGCGGACATGATCTTTTCCCAACCGCTGCGTGTGGTCTCCAACGATGCGGAATCCCGCCCGGAGTCGTTGGAATAGCTAGGTACTAGGCTACTCCTGAAACGACCGGGCTGCGCCCTAGTTCAAAGCGCTCCACCCAGCGGCGTTCCAGGTGGCAGCGGATGGTGAGCGAGACGGGGCCTCCCTCGTCGAGTTCGAGCATGGCTGAATGGCTGCCGGGCGAGCGGACGTTCTCGAGCGCCGAAATGTTGTATTGCCGCAGGGAATGGGCTTCCACGGGGTTGTCGCGCTGCCAGGGATTGGCTCCATTGATCTTGAGGTCGCCAATGTGGGCGTGCCCGTAGAGGTGGAGTCGCAGGTTGGCCGGCAGCGGGAAGAGGGCGCTCATCCTTGCGAGCGGGCGCTGGCCTCCGGGCAGGGCATAGTGTCCCGCCGTGAGAACCGGGCCGGGGTGACGGGCGATGGCATCCCGCAACGGCGGGAGGGTATGCACCTCGTCGGGGCGGCTGGCAGCCTGCCCGTGGACACCGGCATGGCTGATCCACCATGAGCCATCCCGCGCGGCATGGTCGCTGAAAAAAACCACCGGAATGCCGCAGAACTGCCGGACAAAAAACGTCTCCTCCAACGCGCTGGTAATGTGCCAGAGCGGTTCGCTGCGGGCGATTTCGTACAGCGGATGGCGAACGAGGCCGCAGAGGCGCATCACATCCATTTCGTGATTTCCCATCACGTAACAAACCGGGGCGTTCAGCCGCCCGAACTGGGCGACGATGATCTCCGAGAGCCGCTCCTGCCGGTGAATTTCCGGCCCGCAGAGGGCATCCCCCAGGCACCAGACAGCATCCGGCGGCGGACCCAGGGAAAGGAGGTCATCCACCGCCGCCTTGAGGATCGCCTCGGCGGCGGCGGGTTCTTCGAGTTGCAGATCGGAATGGACCCAGATTCGCGCGTGCGGACCGCGGACGAGGTGGGGCTTATCGGCGAGGTTAAGCGCTCTCATTCGCCTTTTTCCGCCCCAAGCTGGCGAAGCTGCTTTTCGTTCAGCGCTGACGGCGGGCCAAAGGTTTCCGGCAGTTTAAGCTGGCGTCCCAAGAGCTGGGCATAGCTGATGGCGAAGCTGTCGATGTTTTCCTCAAGGATGGCCGTGCGCCGTGCGGCGGCGGCTTCCGCGCGCTGCCGGTTTGTCTCTGTGGGAGCTGCGCGAAAGTCGTTCATCGCTTCGATGGCATCGAGCTGCGCGCGTACAAAGGTAAAGCCGGTTTCGACAAAGGCGACCCGCTGGCGATGGATCTCCGGTCCATCGGCTACGGCGGCCCGGGCGAGCTTGAGATGCGCGGCTGCGGCGCGCTCCAGCTTGTCATTGCGCTGCACCCCCTCTTCCCCTAGGCGTCTGGTTTTATCGGGGCGCTCGCCGTCTTCCCAGCGCTCGCGGTAGAGGCGCGGCAGGTCGTGCCGGATATGCCAGCCAGCGTCGGCATATTGCTCGGGCAGCGCTGCATAGAGATTTTCGAACAAGGAAAAATAGGCTGCCACGTGGGGAGCCGCAGCGCCGAAGGCGCGGGCATAATAGTCGGCGAGGAGGGCGTCCACGTCGAGCCGGGGGTTCCACGCGAGCTGGGCCGTCACATAGTATTGCGGCCCCTGGGTGGCCCAGTGATTTTCAATCGAGTCGACCGAAATGCCGACCAGCTTGTGGTCCGCCAGGAAACGCATGTTTTCGGAGTGACGATGGGGGAAGACATACGGCAGCCCAAAGGTCTGGTGGATCAGGTTGGGCCGCCAGATGAGCTGGTCCGCCGCCTGCGCCCACTGTTGCCATAGGGCGCGTTGCACCGCAAGGGCGGCCTTGCCGTTGTTGATCGGGTTGCGCCGATGGATGCCGACGAACGCTACAACGATGTTTTTTTCCAGCGTTTCGTGAACGGGCGCGGGGCGCATCGGGTGGTAAGCCATGACGCCGATATGGAGTTCCCGCTCCGGCAACGCTTCACGCAGGCCGCGCGCAAGCCGGTTCCAGTAACGGACGTAGCGGTCCGTCAAGGCGCGCGAGCTTGGCTCGCTGTAGCCGGCCCAGCTCAGGCCGCGTTCCAGGAAGGGAGCGTCCGGCGCGTCCCACGCCTTGCACGCTTCGCAGACGCAATACCCTTGCCAGCCGCGATCGTTCTCCGACGCGCTGACGGTGGTCTGCCCCGGCCTTGTCTTGATGAAATTCACCGCATCCGCTATCCACTGCCGGGCCACTCCCGGGTTGGAAACGCAGATTTTGACATCTTTGGGGGCGGGCGGGTAGCCACCGCGTTGACCGCCGGGCTGAAGGGCGAAATATTCCGGATGGGTGGTGTGGAAACGGTTCCACCAATCGCCGTAGGCATGGCCGATGCGCAGGCCCAGGCTGCCGCGCAAGGGCGAAGCCGGGTCGCCGGAGGCGGAGTGGTCCGCCTTCTGGCGGTTGAGCCATTCGCGCACGAGGGCGTCTTTTTGTGGTGCGTGGCGCAGGAGCGGCTTGACTTCCGGATTTTTCGAACCGACCGCTTGCAGATGGCGGGCATCATTGACGGCACTCAACTGCCTCCAGCGCAACTGCGGGTGGTAGCGTTGGACAAACGGCTCAAACGCCACGCTGGCATGGGAGGGAATGTCGGTGCCCAATTCTCCCGGCCAGAGCCAGCGGACCCCCAGGCGGTCCTGAATAAAGCTGGAGGCGGCAAGCGATGTCCCCGCTTCATACTGAACGCCTTCACGAAAGCGGTCGCGCCCGAGGATGACCAGGTCGTTCTCCATCGCCTGGATCACGGTTTCCTCCGGGTGGGAAAGGGTAGGTATTTTCCCGTCGAGGCGTGCTTCCATCTCCGGGTGAGGGCCGACCCAGATGCGGTTGGGCATTTCATCGCCTGCCGCTGTCGGGCGGATGGCGACTTCAGCTCCCGTGATTTTGTGCAGGTAGTCGGCCACCTCCCGCGCGGCGGCTCGGGTCAGTTCCGGGGCATCCGGAGCGACGATCACGGTCGAAACGGCTTTCCCATTGGAAACCAGCTCCACCGCACGGGCGGCGGGCAGGGCGAGAAAAAGGGAGACCAGAAGGTATTGCGGTTTGAGCATAAAAGGAATCTGTTGCGGAGGAACTTGCCCCTGGGGGTGTGCGACCGGTTTCTTCTCCGCTAGGGGCGTGTTTACGAATTTAAGTGAGAGGCGACTAAAAGCCGCTTTTTGGCCCAAAATGGGTTTCCTCGGGCGTCCGAATCTCGATTCGGCCTTCCTCGAAAGCCCCATTTTTGCCTCAAAAATCGTTCTTTTATTCATCCT
>DATMFV010000063.1:0-17032 GCA_035555975.1 Chthoniobacteraceae bacterium | reverse complement strand
GTCATCACCGCCGTCGCGCGGGATGATATGAAGGATGGCGGTGCGGCCCACTTCGCCGAAACGATCCAGGCCGTGCGGGAGGTCGACCCGAAGATCATCGTCGAAGTCCTCACGCCCGATTTTCGCGGGCGCGAAGAGTCGCTTCTCGCCGTGGCCAATGCTGCGCCGGACGTTTTCAACCATAACCTCGAAACCGTCGAACGGCTCACCCCCGTCGTCCGTTCCCGCGCCAAGTACCGCCTTTCGCTGGAAGTCCTCCAGCGGATGAAGGGCCTCGGCCCCGAAGGGATGGTGACCAAGAGCGGGCTGATGCTCGGGCTCGGGGAACGGGAGGAGGAGATTCTTGAAGCAATGGACGACCTCCGCGCCGCCGGGGTCGGCGTCCTGACCCTCGGGCAATACCTCCGGCCTTCGCCGCAGCATCTCCCGGTGGTCGCCTACATCGAACCGGCCAAGTTCGACGAATACCGCGACATCGCCTACGCCAAGGGGTTTGAACATTGCTCCAGCGGACCGCTCGTGCGCAGTTCGTACCACGCCGCCGACTACAACCCGGCGACCCGGCCGGTCCCGGCGGCAGCCGTGGCAGCACCGACCCCGGTGCCGTCCACCTAGAAAAAACGTCGCCCCTCGGGGTTATGGAGTTCCAAGCCCGGGAAAAACAGCAGGGAGGCAGGCGGGTGGCGGTGCTCATCCCGGCCTTTGAAGAGGCGGAGCATATCGGCGCCGTCGTCGCAGGGGCGCGCCGCCATGTGGAGAGCGTGGTCGTCGTGGACGACGGCTCGCGCGATGCCACGGGAAAGCTCGCCGCCGCCGCAGGTGCGGAGGTGATCACCCACGCGCACAATCTCGGCAAGGGCGCGGCGATCAAGACCGGCCTCAACGCCCTTTTGCCGCGCGCCTTTGATTACCTGCTGCTGATGGATGGCGACGGGCAGCACCTTTGCGGGGAGATCGACCGCTTTCTGGAAGCCGCCCGGGCGCAACCCGACACCCCCCTCTGGATCGGCAACCGGATGCTCAACCCGGTCGCCATGCCGTGGCCGCGCCGCCTCGCCAACCGCTTCATGTCGTGGCGGATCAGCGCGCTTTGCGGCACACGCGTGCCCGATTCCCAGTGCGGCTTCCGGATGCTCCACCGCTGCATTGTCCCGAGTCTCTTCTGCGAGACCAATGCGTACGATTACGAAACCGAGATGCTGCTCGTCGCCGGGCGGGACGGCTACGCGATCGGGAGCGTCCCGGTCACGGCGGTCTACGGCAGCGAGAAAAGCAAGATCCGCCCCGTCCGGGAAGGGTGGCGGTTTGTCAAGCTGATGGCGCGCTACCGGTGGAAACGGTGCTCCCGGTGATTTTCTTCCGTTTTTTAACGTGACAGCAAGGGAAGGCTCCTATTCGATGACCGCCGTGAAATTTCGGCTGCTTTTTCTGTTTTTGATCGTCGCGGGTGTCAGCGGTTGCTCCAGCCTCGCGACAAGGGATGACCTCTACAGCCCCGAGGCTCAGGAAGGTCCCTACACCAAGATGTTCCGCGAACACCGCCACTGACGTTTTTTCCCTCTTCCGCCATGACGCTTCCCAATGTCTGGAATCAACCGCAGGGGAGTGCGCATCGCCGCCGCCTCCGTGCCGAGGCAAGGCTGCTCTCCCTTCAGCATCAGCCGCCGGTCTCAAGGCGGGAATGGGTGGAGAGAGCCGCCCGGCTGAAGGCGGAACTGGCTGAAAAGCTCTTCTGCGATGCCGAGGGCGAGACCCCGCTGGAGCTGATCAAACATGGGACGATCCCGGCGGACGGGTATCGGCTGGTCCGCGTCTCGTTCCGTTCGCAGGGGCCGATCCGGGTCACCGGGACGCTCTACATCCCCGATGGCGAGGGGCCGTTTCCAGCCGTGCTCAACGTCCATGGCCACCACGCCAACGGCAAGCTCGCCGGGCGGGTGCAGTCGCGGGGACATGAACTGGTGCAGAAAGGGTTTGTCGTCCTCACGGTCGATGTCGCAGGCGCGGGAGAACGGGGCAACTGCGAACGCACCTGGCAATACCACGGCGCTTTTCTTGGCGGCGGGGTGATGTTCTCCGGCGACACCCTGCTCGGGTGGCAGGTGCGGGACAACCGGCGCGCGGTCGACCTGCTCGCCAGCCTGCCCTACGTTGATGCGGAGCGGATCGGTGTCACCGGCGCTTCCGGCGGCGGCAACCAGGCGATGTGGGTCGCGGCGATGGACGACCGGCTCAAGGCGGTGGTTCTGGTTGTCTCGGCCGGGGCTTTTGAAGCGTTCGTGGGGCGGCGCAACTGCATCTGCGAAACCTTGCCGGGCGGGTTGCTCCTGTGCGAACAGTGGGGCGTGCTCGGGTTGATCGCCCCCCGACCGCTTTTGATCCTCCACTCCATGCACGACCAGCCGGCCTTCGGCGTCGCGCCCTTTTCGGACACGGCGGAGAAAACGGTCGGCATCTATCACCTTTTCGGGGCGAGGGACCGGTTCGACCACCGTTTTTACGATCTGCCCCACGGCTACTGGCCGCCGATGCTCGAAGCCGCTTCGGGCTGGTTCGGTTTCTGGCTTGGCAACAAGGGAAACGCCCTTCCCAACGCCCTCTCTCCTGCCGAGCCGTTGCCGGAGGAGGATCTCATCTGTTTTCCGCAAGGCGAATGGCCCGAAGACACGTGCGGCTACCCGGCCAACATTCGTTTCCTGAGCGCCCGGCAAACGGCGAAACCGGCCGCCACTCCGGAGAGCCAGCGCGCTGCTCTCGCCGCCCTGGTCGGCTGGAAGGAGCCGTGCTCCGAGCCGTCGCTCGAAGAGGACGGCAGCGGAGAGATGGTTCGCGGGCGGTTCCTTTCCGCTCGCAGCCTTTCAATCCCGTACCTGCGAACGCAGGGGGAGACGCCGCACCCTGAAGCGGTCGTCCTCCTCTCCGGCGCGGGAAAAAACGCGCCGTTTGTCACGCAAGCGTGGAAGGATCGTCTGGGATGCGGGGTCGACCTCGTCACCCTCGACCTCCCCGGCACGGGTGAACTCGGCTGGGAAACGACCATGGTGCGGGAGACGCCGCTCCACGACACCTCCCGCGCCTGTCTCTGGCTCGGCTACACGCTGGCGGGCGAATGGGCGGAGGTGATCGTCTCCCTCTGCCGCTGGCTCCGGCAGGCCGCGCCGCAACGCCGGATCACGCTCGTTGCCGAAAAGGAAGCGGCGCTCGCGGCGTGGATTGCCGCCGCCCTCCACCCGGAACTCGCGCTCAAGGTGGAGGAACACGACGTGCCGGAGTCGCTCAACGAACTGCTCGGCACCCACACGGGTTCCCTCGCCTGGCTCGTCCCCGGGCTTCTGCCGTGGGGCGACCTGCGGCGGCTTCGCGAACTGGCCGGGGCTACTCCCTGACGATCACCGTCCGGTTGGTGGTCCGCAAAAGGCGCACCTGCCGGTTCCACGGAGCGCCGAAGAGCGTCCGGTCGCGGTAGGTGTTGCCGGTGTAGTACGGGTCCACGAAACCGGGGCGATACCCGACGGTGCGGAAGACCACTTCCGTCCCGCCGAGCGGCACGCGTTCGCCGACGGGAGAGGGTTCATAGACCGCAAGCCGTTCGGCCACGGGCTGGGTGGTGGTACACCCGCTCAATCCGAAGGCCACCGCGACCGGTGCAAAAGCAAAATAGAGGAAGGTTTTCATAACAATTCCTTTCACAGGTTTACCTGCTGGAACGGATCGGGAAACCTCCGTGCGCCGGGGTCGGCAAAAAACGCCGCCCTCCCGGCTTTAAACGTTGGCCAGAAGGCGGTCGAAGCTGTCGAGGCAGATCTGCGACCAGCTTTCGAGTTGGTCGCGCCGGGCGCGCAGTTCGTCGGGGGTCAGGAACGAGAGGCTGGTGATCATCTGCTCGCGCTTGGCAACTTCGTCGCCCGAAAGCATGAAGATATGGACGACGCCAAGGTGGACCTGCCCGACGGCGTTGGAGTCGTCGTTGAGCAGGGCGACAATGTGGTTGGTGTAACCGCTCCCGATCTTGAGTTCCTCGTTCACCTCGCGCTGGACCCCGGCCTTGTACGCCTCTTCATCGAGGGCGAAGAGATTTTCATCCTCGTTGTTCATGTGGCCGCCGATCCCGATCGACCCCTTGGCGACGAGGCGCTTTTCCCCCGCTTTTTTTCCCCTCACGTAGTGGAGGATTTTGCCTTCGTGGACAAAAAGCGCGTACGGGATGATCTGTTTGAGTTCCGGGTTGGTCTCGGCGGGCTGACGCGGGGTGAAGAAATTGTTTTCCCGGGCGAGAAGCGCCGGAAGGTAGTGGCCAACGTCAAAATGCAACCCCTGAAAACTCCCCAGTTGATCAAAAAGGGAACGTCGTACGACCAAGATCTGTTCATCACTCATGGGCGCACACTCTTGCGGGGAGGCGGCACGGTTTCAATCCTAAAAGCTCGCATGACATTGACATTCCGCGCCCCGCGGCGGAAAAGTCATCTCCCAGAATGTTCCGCTACACCTCGCTCTACTTCGACAACCCGCCGGTGCCGCAGCGCGCCCTTGATCTCTGGCTCCCTGAAACCACCCGGCGACCGGTCTCGCTCTTCTTCGTTCACGGCGGCGGATGGCACGGGGGGACCCGCCAACAGATGCACGCGATCATGCACGCCTTTTATAAGGAGGGGTATCCCGTGGCGTCGGTCGACTACCGGCTCGCTCCCGGGGCGACGCTTGGCGAACAGCTTGCCGATGTCCGCGAAGGAATGGCAATCGCCCGGGCCGAGCTGGCGGCCGCCGGGTTGCCGACCGGGCTCGCCCTCTATGGAAGCTCCGCCGGGGGGCATCTCGCGCTCCTCGCTGGGCTGGCGGAGCCGGGGGCATGCGGCGAAAAGCTCGACGCGCGCACGCTCGAAACCGCTCCCCGGGTCGCCGGAATCATCGGCAGTTGCGCCCCGGTCACCTTTGAGCCGTGGGACGACATTTTTCCCGGTATCTGGAGCAGCATGGAACGGGCGGTCGGCACGCCGTATGAAAAAGCGCCGGAACTTTACCGCATTTTTTCCCCGGAAACGCATGCCCGGGACGAAGGAGCACCGCTGCTTTTTCTGACGGCGGAGTGCGAACATCTTTTCCCCAACGACCTCACCGAAGCATTGGCCGGGCGGCTCTCCCGGGCCGGGCGGCGGGTCTCCATTCACCGTTACCGACGGGCGGAACACGGTTTCTTCTACGACGTGAAACGCAACGCCCAGAAGGCCGCGCTGTGCGATTGCCTCGCCTTTCTGGAGACGCTGGAGTAGAGACTCGGGAACGTCATGGGCATCTACATCCATGGCATCGCCGCCCCCGGCGCGCCGTTTGCCAGCCTGAGCGAACAGGTGATGGCGATCCCGCCCGACCAGTGGCTCACGCTGGAAAACCGCTCGCTCAAAGTCGTCTACTTCATCGGCGGCAACGGTGAACTCCGCCTGGACGGCGGCGGGCGCTACCCGATCCATGCAGGCGATCTCTTCGTCCTCCCCCACCCGTGCCGCCAGCATTACCTCGCCGCCGATCGCCGCCTCGGCAACCGTCTCCATGCGCTGATCGTCCGCCTCGATCCCGGGGCCGACCTGACCGCTCCCCTCGCCCGTTATCTGCACAATGCCTTCCCCGGGGTCGCCCGGCTGCCGACGCACGGTTGGTTTGACTTCCGGGACGGCTGGATCGCCCTCCAGCAACTGCGGCTCCTGCCATCTGCGTGGCACTACCCGCTGGCGCGGGCGCTGCTGACGGTCTGGCTCGCCCGGGCGGCGGAGAAAATGGCGCGTTATCCGGCGCTTCCGTCCGACCGGAGATGGGAGGCGATCGACCGGGCCGCCGCGCGCCTCGCCGAAACCGCCGGAGAGGCTCACTGGAAGGAACTCGAACGCCTCAAAAACGACCCGGCCCTCGCCGCCGCCTTCACCCGCCATTTCGGCAAGGCTCCCTCCGCCTTTTCGCTGCAACTCCGCCTCGAACGGGCCAAGGCCGAGATGGTCCGCCTTTCCGAACCGCTTTCGCAGATCGCCCGGCGCGCCGGGTTTTCCTCCTTGAGCACCTTTTCCCGCGCATTTCGCCATGCCGTCGGCCGCTCGCCCACCGATTACCGCAATCAATACCGGAGCGCCGCCGAAAGGAGCGAACCGACCGCAGTGCCGTCCCGCGCGGCGGGCCTGGTTCACGGCTCCGAAGCGGACGGCTGGCAGCCACTTTCCCTGCCATGGAGCAGCCCCCTCCGCGAGGCGGGCGTTCTTTTCCCGCTCGCCGGGTGTTGCGAAGTTTCCGCCGCGCGCAAGACCCCGCAGCGCCTTTCCGATCGCGATGCGCTGCTTCTCTGGATCGACACGCGGGCTTCCGTGACGATCACCGAAACCGTCGCGGGGGGCCGGGTCGTTTTCTTCCCGTTTTCACTCCTCTGGCCCGACGCCACGGCGCGGGAGCGGCGCGACCTGCTGCGCCAATGCCGTGCCGCTTCCGGCGAAGGGGGGATGCTTCCGCTGCCGGTGGAACGCTTTCGCGAGATCGACGCCCTGCGCGCCTGCCTCGATGCACCGGCCTCCCCGCATGCCGCGGAACTGGGCGCGGCGCTGGTGCGCCTCCTCTTTTTCGGAAGCCTTTCGCGCATCGGCAGCCAAAGCGGCACGCTGACGCCCCGCCCCTCTCCGCACCGCCCGCTGATCATCGAACATGTCCACGAGTATATCCGCAAAAACATCCACCGGCCGATGACGCTGGCCGAGTTGGCGTGGGATGCCGGTGTCAGTGAAGAACATCTCGCCCGGCTCTACCGCGCCGCCACGGGCGAGACGCTCTTTGGCTACATCAAGGCGTGTCGGTTGACCCGGGCGAGCCAGCTTCTCCTTTCGACCTCCCTCCCGGTCCATGCCATCGCGGAGCAAACCGGCTTTTCCAACGCGGGCCTCTTTGGTCGCACCTTCAAGGCCGCGTTTGGGGAGACGCCGGGGGCCTTTCGGCGGAGCGGCGGTGCATTTGGCAAAGGAATATCAAGCAGGGACCATGACGCACCTCCTTCGGGAGCGTAGAATGGCGGCATGAGTTCAACGGAAGCGATCATCGATACCGACATTCACCAGAGCTGGGCCAGTTTCGAAGAAATCAGGCGCAGGCTCCCGGCCTATTTCCAGCAGGGGCATTTCAAGATTCCCGGCGGCGTCTACGGCAGCCCGATCGGGGTCAGCCGCGCCGATGCAAAACCGGCCAGGGGAGGAAGCGCCGGAAGCGATTACGAGCTGCTTTGCAGCCAGCATATGGACGCCTTTGGGATCACCTACGGCATCCTGACCGGTTCGGGGATACTCGGCCTTGGCACCCACCCGCATCTCGACTACGGCAACGCACTCGCCACCGCCTACAATGAAGCGATGCGCGAGACGTGGTTCACCTGGGATGACCGTTTCTTCGGCGCGCTGGTGGTCAATCCCGGCGATCCGATTGCGGCCGCGAAGGAGATTCGCACCTGGGGCGGGCACCCCCGCATCGTCGAAGTGTTGATGTGCAGCGCCACCCGTTTCCCGCTCGGGCACCGTTCCTTCTGGCCGATCTACGAAGCGGCGTGCGAAATGGGCCTGCCGGTCGCCGTTCACCCCGGTACGGAAGGGCGCGGCATCAGCAACGGGTTCATCTCCGGCCCGCCGACCACCTATCTCGAGTGGCACACCAACCTGCCGCAGAACTACATGGGGCAGGTCGTCAGCCTCGTCTGCGAAGGGGTCTTTGAAAAATTCCCGACCCTCAAGTTCATTGCCGTCGAAGGGGGCCTCGCGTGGATTCCCGGCGTCCTCTGGCGGCTCGACAAAAACTGGAAGGCGCTCCGCTCCGAAGTACCGTGGCTCAAGCGGCTGCCGAGTGAAATCATCGTCGAACATGTCCGCTTCACCAGCCAGCCGATCGAGGAGCCGCCCAAGACGAGCCAGTTCATGGAGTTGATGGAGATGATCCACGCCGACAAAACGCTGATGTTCTCCTCCGATTACCCGCACTGGGACAACGACTCGGCCGCGCACGCCTTCCCCCGGCTGCCCGACGAACTCCGGCGGCGCATCTTTTTCGAAAACGCCAACGAGGTCTACCGGATCACCGAACGGGTCGCCGCGCTGGAAGCCAACAAACCGGAACTGGAAAAGGAGATCGCCTGATGAAAGCCGTCAAGATCTGCCCCGCGTCGGAAATCCCGGCCGGAGGGAAAAAAATCGTAGAGATCGAAGGGAAATCGATCGGCATCTTCAACCTGAACGGGGAATTCTATGCCTTGCGCAACATCTGCCCCCACCAGTTTGCGCCGCTCTGCCTTGGCAAGGTCACCGGGTACAACGCCCCTTCGGAAGTCGGCGTCTACGACTGGTGCCGGGAGGGCGAGATCATCCGCTGCCCGTGGCATGGATGGGAGTTTGACATCAAGTCGGGCAAGAGCATCTTCAACCCGCACAAGGTCCGCACGAAAAGCTACCCCGTCACGGTGGAAGCGGGCGGGAGCGGGTGCGACCACGGCTGCGATCACGAAGACGAATCGGTGGAGACCTACCCCGTCACCATCGAGACCGGGCACCTTTTTGTCCATCTGTAGCAAGAAAAACGATTGACTTTCCGGCCCTGTCCGGCCTGAAATCAAGACAGGCAATGGGTTCTGCCGGGTCTCGTTTGCAGACCGAACCGCCATACCCGGGCTGATGACTCCTACTTTCACAGGAGAGTCATGTCCAGATTTCAGCAGAATCAAGATAACCATTCTTTCAGGTTTCGGATGAGCAGGGTCGGTTTTCTGACCCTTGGAGAGAGTGCGCTGACGCCGGTTCAGCGCGCTTTTCACTCTTTTGGCTTCCAGTTCCGCACGGCCTTGAAGTGGTCTGCGCTGGTGATCCCGATGGCGATGGTCGTCGGGTCGCTTTGCGCTCTCTTCCTCTGGAGCCTCGACCGGGTGACGGAGCTTCGTTTCGCCCATGGCTGGTTGTTGTTTCTGCTGCCGCTCGCCGGGGCGCTGACCGGTTACGCCTATCACCTGTTCGGAAAATCGGCGGAAGCCGGAAACAACCTCATCATGGAGCAGATTCACCAGCCCGGGGATGGCGTCCCCCGGCGCATGGCTCCCTTCATTCTCGGGGCCACGGTGCTCACCCATCTCTTCGGGGGTTCCGCCGGTCGGGAAGGAACGGCGGTGCAGATGGGCGGCAGCATTGCCGGTGCGTTTGCCCGGTCGTGGGGCCTGAAGTCGCTGGACCTGCGGATTTTGCTCATGGCGGGCGGGGCCGCAGGGTTTGGCGCGGTCTTTGGCACTCCCCTGGCGGGGGCGGTTTTTGCGCTGGAAGTGATCGCTATTGGACAAATCCGCCACGACGCCCTGATTCCTTGCCTCGTCGCGGCAGTGGTCGCCAACGGGACCTGCCATGCCTGGGGAATCGCTCATGCTTCCTACCGGGTGGCCTACCTGAGCGATGCCATGGTTCCCGCCCAGGCGTTTCACCTGGAGTGGCTCCTGATGGGCAAGGTCCTCATCGCGGCCGTCATCTTCGGGTATGCAGGGACGCTCTTTTCCGAGATTTCGCATCGGCTCTCTTCGCTCTTCAAGCTCCTTTGCCCCTATGCGCCGCTGCGTCCCGCCCTGGGGGGCGTCATGGTGATCGGTCTGGTTTTTGCCCTTGGAACCCGGGAGTACCTCGGCCTCGGGGTGACCTCGCCGAACCCTTCGGACGTGACGCTTGCCTCGTTCTTTACTTCCAGCGAAGCGCACCCGTGGGCGTGGTGGTGGAAACTGCTTTTTACCGCCGTCACGTTGAGTTCCGGCTTCAAAGGAGGCGAAGTGACGCCGATTTTCTTCATCGGGGCGGCGCTCGGCCATACCGTGGCGGGCCTGCTCGGCGCACCGCTCGATCTCTTCGCAGCGCTTGGCCTGGTCGCGATTTTTGCCGGTACGGCGAACACGCCGCTGGCCGGGACGATCATGGGGATCGAACTCTTCGGCGCGGCCAACAGCGTCTACATTGCCACGGCGTGCTTTGTCGCCTACCTCTGCAGCGGGCATTCCGGCATCTACCTTGCGCAGCGGGTGGCCGTGCCCAAAAACGACCGGGGAGCCGTCTCGCCCGGGGTTTCGCTGAAGGACCTGCGGGAAAAAAAGACCGGCAGCCCGTAAGCCGGGGCCTAAAGACCGCTACCCGGTCAGTTCCGCGGCGGCAGCGGCCTTGATCGTTCCGTCAAAGAAGTCAAACGCGACCGGGTGGCGAAGTTCGTGCCCGCCTGCAAAGAGGGAGAAGTAGAACGCCTCCGGGCCGCAGGCTTCGATCGCCTGCGCCATCCGCCAGCCGTGCGTGTACGGGACGGAGCGGTCTTCGCGCCCGTGGGCGAGCAGCAGGCGGCATTTCGCCAGCGCCGAGGCGACGTGGAGTGGCGAACGCTCGTGATATTCCGCGTCGATCTCCGGAGAATCGCCCGGAGCACCGCCGCAGACGGCTTCGATATGAGGGCGGTAGTTCGGGTTTTCCCCCTGCCAGGCGACGAGATCGGTGATCGGGCACCAGCTCGAAACGGCGTCCCACCGGAAATCCTCCCGTCCGGCGACCTGGAGGCTCATATGCCCCCCGCCGCTTCCGCCCATCAGGAAAAGAAACGGTTTCCGCTCGAAACGTTCGGAGAGAAGGTGCCGCGTGGCGTCGATGATGTCGCGCCGCGCCAACGCCGAACCCCCGGCTTCCCTCGCCCTCGGGTTCTTCACCAGGTTGGGGCCGCGAAACTCCGGCAAAAGCAATGCCCAGCCCCGTTCCCGGCAGGCGTCGAGCACCTTGGGGCCCATGTTGAAGCGGTCGGCGCTCCAGGTATGGAGCACCACGATCAAGGCTGCGGGCGGCTCCTTCGTCTCCGGCCACCAGAGGAGGGAGGGCTCCTGCGATCCATCCAGCGAACTGCGAAACGTAAACTCTTCGAATGCGTCACTCATAGGTTGGAGGCGAAGCTTGTCGCAAACCCCTCGGAAAGGAAACGCCTTTTTTGGACAAACCTTTGACGCGCATCAAGGCGGTTTCCCCCCGTCTGCCGGAAAATGGAATGGATGAACCAAAGTGAACCGTTTAGCCTGGAAGGGGCGTTACTCCGATCATGAAGCATCTCCTCAAGCAAGAGTTTCGTTTTCTCGCCAAGCCGCTCAGCCTCGCCTCGCGCCTCTGGCTGCTGGCTGGGGTGGCGGCCCTTATCGCGTCGTTCTTTGTCCCGCTGTGGGAGATCCACCTGGTCGCCCCGCAGTACGCGGAAGGGTTGAACCTCGACATCTATTCCTACCAGATCGCCGCAGGCAACAATGGGCAGGACCTCAAGGAGATCAACCAGCTCAACCACTACATCGGCATGAAGCCGCTTCACGAGGCCGACTTTCTCGAGATGAAGTGGATTCCGTTCGCGCTCGGGTTTTTCATGCTCTTTACCCTGCGGGCGGCGGTTTTCGGGATGATGCGTTATGTCATCGACCTGTTGATGCTCTTTATCTACTTCGGGGCGTTTTCCATGGGATCGTTCGCCTACCGGCTCTATACCTACGGCCATGTCCTCGACCCGAAGGCCGCCGTGACGATCGAACCGTTCATGCCGGTCCTGATCGGCACCCAGCAGATCGCCAACTTCCGGCAGTCGAGCCTGCCGCAGCTCGGTTCGCTCTTCCTGGGCATTTACGCCCTTTCCCTCATGCTGGCGATCTGGTACTCGCGCAAGGAGACCTTATGAAACCGCACCGCTTCCTCATGACGGTTCTGGCGCTTGCCTGGCTGGCGGCCGGGGGGGCTACCCTCCGGGCTGCGGCGCTGCAACCGCTTGTCGATGCCGCGGCCCCGGGGGCCACGCTTGAGTTGCCCGCCGGGCGTTACGACGGCCCGGTGGTGATCGAAAAACCGCTGACGCTGCGCGGGGCGGCGGGCGCGGAAATCGTCGGCAACGGCAACGGCAATGTCGTCACGATCCGGGGCGACCATGTGACCCTCGAAGGCTTCCGGATCGCCGGTTCGGGGCTCGACCTCGGGCAGGACAACGCCGGTGTCTTTGTGGAAGGCCACCACGCTACCATCAAGGGAAACCGGATCGAGGAGTCGCTCCACGGCGTTTACATCAAAAAGGCGAACCATTGCCGGGTGGAGGCCAACCTCATCCGGGGCAAGGAACGGGTCGGGGCAGCTTCCGCTACCAGCGACCTCGCCTTTGGCCCCGACGGGAGCGAAAACTGCGACCTCACCCTCGGCCAGAACCAGAGAGGCAACGGCATCCACATCTGGAACGCGGAGGGGGCGGTCATGATCGACAACGAGATCCGCAACGCGCGCGACGGCTTTTACTTCTCCTTTGCCAACGATTCAAAAGTGCTCCGCAACCATGCCGCCAATGTCCGCTTCGGCCTCCACTACATGTATTCGGACCGGAACGTCTTTGAAAACAACCACTTCGAGCAGAACACCGCCGGGGCGGTCCTGATGTATTCCAAGGGGCTGCTGATCCGTCGCAACCTCTTTGCCGACAACGTCGGCCACCGCTCGTACGGGATGGTGATGATCGCCGTCGACAACTCGCGGCTGGAAGGGAACCGTTTCACCGGCAACAGCATCGGCCTCTTCCTGGAGTTGAGCAACACCAACACGCTCGTCGGCAACTCGGTCGTACGCGGCTACATCGGCGTGCGGCTGACGGGGAGTTCCGACTCCAACCGGTTTTCGAACAACCTCTTTGCGGGGAATCTCCACCCGGTCGAAGTCGACGGAAGCGTCGGCAAGAACGAGTGGGCGATCGGCGGGATCGGCAACCATTGGGCGGGCGGCGCGGTCGATCTCGACGGCGACGGCGTGGGCGATCTCCCCCACCGCGAAACCGACCTGCTCGGCCCGCTGCGGCGTTCGTTCCCGATGGTCGCGCTTTTCTCCGGCAGCCCGGCGCTGAACCTGGTCCGTTTCGCCCAGCAGAGCGCCCCGATGCCGAAAGTCCCGACCATCATCGACCCGGCCCCGCTGGTTCACCCGCCCGAAGGAACTTCATTTCGATAACCCGATGATCACGGTCAACGCCCTTTCCAAAAGCTATTCGCGGGAGCGCAAGGTGCTCCAGTCGCTCTCTTTCCAGGCGAGCCCGGGGGAGATCACCCTGCTCGTCGGCGCCAACGGTGTTGGAAAAAGCACGACATTGCGCATTTTAAGCGGCCTGACCCGGCCTGATGGCGGGGATGCCGTGATCGCCGGGCACAGTCTCTGCCGGTCGCCGTTTGAGACCCGGCGGCACCTGAGCTTCCTGCCGCAGCAGATCGCCTTCCACCCGCAACTGACCTGCGAGGCGGTCCTCTTCTTCTACGCCGGGTTGAGAGGGATCGCGGACCGCACCGCGCGGGTTGCGACCTTGCTCGAACAGGTCGGCCTTGCCGCTGAAGCCCATAAACGCACCCATGCGCTCTCGGGCGGGCTTCGCCAGCGGCTCGGGCTCGCCATCCTGCTCCTCCCCGAGGTGCCGGTCCTCCTGCTCGACGAACCGGGCCTGAGCCTCGACCCGGAATGGCGCGAACGGCTCAAGGAACTGCTGGCGGGGGAGCGCGACCGGGGCAAAACGATCCTGATCGCCACACACCTCCTCGCGGAATGGGAAGGGGCGGCCGATCGCGCCCTGCATATCCGTCACGGCGGCGAGGTCGCCTCGCTCGATCCCAACCGACTCAGGGAGGCTTTTTCCAGATGATCCAACCTGCCACCATCGCTTTGAATACCGATCCGGAGACCCCGCCCGCTTCGCCTGCCCCGAAACGCCCGGCTTTCACGCCGCCCGCCCCCGGTCGGTTTACCCTCTGGTGTACTCTTTTGCGCCGGGAACTGCGCACCGCGCTCCTCAACCGCTTTGTCCACCTCCTTTCGCTGGTGACCCTCGCGGTCGGGATCGCCCCCCTTTTTCGTGAACATGCCGGGGAAAGCGCCCCGTATTTCCTGATTCAGGCGATCCTGTACCTGATCCCGCTCTTTGCGTTGCTTACCGGAGCCGGGTCGGCGCAGAGCGACCTGGAGGAGCGCCCCTTTCTTCTGACCCAGCCGGTCGGCCGGCTCACGCTCGTCCTTGGCAAGTGGAGCGCGCTCTGGCTGGTTTTTTCCCTCGCTTCGGGGTTGCTGGTCCTTCCCTCCGCCCTTGGGCCTGCCGCCCTCGGCCCCCTTGGCCTTCTCTGGTTGAGTGCCGTGGAATCGAGCGCGATCTTTCTCGCGCTTGGCATGGCGCTCGGTTTCTCGACCGACGACCGCGTGAAGGCTCACCTGGCGCTCCTCTGCCTCTGGCTTTTTCTCCTCGCGGGGCTTGACCTGATCGCTCTGAGCGCCGTTCAGGCCGGGTTTTTCTCCTCCGACGCCACGCCATGGCTGCTGGTCCTGATGCTCAACCCGCTCGACGCCTTCCGCATCGGCGCGCTTTTTTCGATGGAGCAGGTTCCGCTCGAACTTTCGAAGCTCCCCCCGCCCGGCCAATGGTGGCTGGAAAATCCCAACACCTGGTTCGCCCTGCTGGCGGCGCTCTGGACCGCCGCGGCGCTCGGCTGGTGCTGGTGGAGGTTGCACCGCACCGAGTCGTAACCGGGAAAGGGAGCGGTTTACCAGGGTTGACGGTTCGACAGATTCTTGTCTTCCGGTGCGGAGTTCGTTTATACCAGCAGGACCATGTTGCTCTCCCTCCTCCGCCGTTACGGGTGCCAGCCTTCCCTCCTTTGCAGCCTGGCACTGCCCGCGCTTTTCTCCGACCATGCGGTGTTGCAGCGTTCGGAGAAAACGCCGGTCTGGGGAACGGGAACACCGGGAGCCGAGGTGAAGGTCTCCATTGCAAAGGAGCAGGCGCTCACCCACGTCGGCGACGACGGAAAATGGCGGGTCGACCTGAACCTCTCGAAAGTCGCCGACGGGCCGCACACCGTCTCCATCGAGGGCGACGGGGAGCGGATCGGGATTCACGATGTCCTGGTCGGCGAAGTCTGGTTTGCCTCCGGGCAGTCGAACATGATGTTTCGCCTGGGGCAGGGCGCTCACGCCGACAGCCCCGAGGCGCGGGTCGAAATGAATTGGCTGCGGGAGTTCCGCGTTGGCTTGCAGGCGGGGGAGGAGCCATTCAAAAAGATCAGGGGGAAATGGATGGCGGCGATTCCCCCGGCCAATCAACGCTTTGGTGCGGTCAGTTACTTTTTCGGGAAGGCGCTGCTGGAGCGTCTCGGCCGGCCGGTCGGCGTGGTGAACAATTCGTGGGGAAATACGCCGATCGAGCCATGGATCAGCCCTGAAGCGCTGGAGCGCGATCCCGTGCTTGCCGAAGATGCGGCGCGGGCCCGCGAGTTCCACCGCACCCAGCCGAAGGAGCACGACCCCCTCCCGCTCCAGACCCGTCATGTTCCCGGCTACATCTACAACGGAATCGTCGCCCCGCTCGTTCCTTACGGGATTGCCGGGTTCATCTGGTATCAGGGCGAGTCGAACGCTCCCCGCGCCGCGCTTTACCAGCAGGCGTTCCCGCTTTTGATCAACGACTGGCGGCAACGCTGGGGCCGGGGCGATCTGCCATTCTATTTTTGCCAAATCGCCAGCTACCGCGCCAAAACGGCCGATCCCAACGCTCCGGGCAACTGGGCCGAACTGCGCGAAGCCCAGACGGCGGCCCTGAAACTTCCGGCGACCGCCATGGCCGTACTCATCGACGCCGGGGAACAGGGCGACATCCACCCGCGGGACAAGAAAACCCCGGGCGAACGGCTCGCCGCGATCGCCCTGGCGCAGCATTACGGTGAAAAGGATGCCTTCGCCAGCCCGACCTATGCCTCCATGGAGGTCGACGGAAGCCGGGTGCGCCTCCGGTTTGACCATGTTGGGAGCGGTCTCGAGGCGCGCCCCCTCCCGGCGACCTATCGCCTGAAATCAACCGACACCGAAGAGCAGCCGCTGCCGCGCAACCGGCCCGACTCGCCTCTCGAAGGGTTTGCCGTCGCCGGTGCGGATGAAGTCTTCCATTGGGCGGATGCCCGGATCGAAGGAGAGAACCAGGTCGTCGTCTCCTCTCCGGAAGTTCCTGAGCCGGTGGCGGTCCGTTACGGTTGGGCGGATAACCCGACCGTCAACCTCTACAACAGCGCAGGGCTCCCTGCGGCTCCTTTCCGCACCGATCACTGGAAGCTCTTTACCCAGGGGGCTCGGTTGAAGCTGCCCGATCTTCCTGCCCGGAAGCCGTAAAGGAGCCCCGAGGCGGCGCGCCGGTCTCGATTCGTGCTTGCCAAATGCCTGAATATGGGCGAATCTGACGGAAGGTTGTCACTCATCGCGTTCCTTCGCTGAGGACTTCCCCCCAAAACTCCTGCACAGGCGCTTCGATAGAACTTCAAAAGAAGGATGGGAGAAGGCGCTCGGTGCGGTTTATTTTTTCAAAGAACACAAGAAACAGGTGGGACGATGAAAGTCCCGTTCCGGACGTTTGCGGCCTTGAAAAACCGGCCGCGAACCGGATGGAAACCGTTTTTACCATATCAAAAGATGGCCCCTGAACTGAAACCATGCCCTGAAAGCCTGCCGCACCGCTGCGGCCGGTCGGGTCATGTCGCGGCGCCATCGCAACGCCTTCGACCGACCGGCTTGCTGCTCGGCAAGCTGTGCCCGGGTGGCACGGGTCGAGAGCGCGGCTCCCACTAGAGCCCTGCCTTTTGCCCCGCCCTGCCCGGCCCGGCGGCAAAACGTCTGCCTTTGAAGCCTGCCCCCACGGCAAGCGCCCCACCCTACGACAAAGTCGCCCTTCTTTTTACCCACCCTTTCACCCTCGCGGAAACTCCAACAGACCTACTTATGACCAAAAGAATCCATATTACTGAACTTGATGCCCGCCGCCTGACGACGCTGATCGAACGAGCACCCCGTGGCGACGCCCGGCAGCAGGAGTACCTGAACCGGCTCAAAGGAGAAGTGGATCGTGCCAAGATCGTCGACGAAGATCATCTCCCCAATGGGTTGATCACGATGAACTCGGTGGTCGAACTCGAAGACCTCTCCGACGGGGAGGTGATGACCTACCA
>DATMFV010000062.1:0-52564 GCA_035555975.1 Chthoniobacteraceae bacterium | reverse complement strand
TTTCAAATTTCGGGCGCTTTTCCGATTCTCCGGCGTTGCTCGCTGCGGTCGGTATCTTAGGATACCGCCCTTACTCGCGCCTTGGAGAATACGAAAAATCACCTCGAACTTTTTCAAGGAACTAACCTAACACGACACTAGTTGATCCCGGGGAAGGTCGGAATCCCGTTTTTGGGTTGGCCGGGAAACTGCGGGCGAAGGGGAGGCGCGAGGGGGTGCGACGGCGGTTGCAGGTGGATCACGCGGCCTTCATCTGCGGCGAGGTCGGCCGCGTGGCAATGTTCCATGGTGGTCAAGGCATCGCTTGCGGGAAAACGCGGCGGAAGCCCTTTTTGCACGCGCTCCACCACATCGAGCGTTTGCGCGAGGGTGTTGTGAAAATAGGCGTGGTCCTGCGCCGGTTCCCATTGGCGTTCTTCGACCAGTTCGCTCCGGAAACCGCGGTCGCCAGTCCGGTATTCCCAGCGGCGGAGATGGCGATGGAAGACATTGGTTTCGGCTCCCCCCCGGCTGCCCATCACCTGAAAGCGGAGTTCGTGCCCGTCATCTTTCTGCTGATGGAGGGTATCAACCAGCGGATCGCCCTTGGAATTGCTGGCATAGGCCATCATGAAGGTAAGATGGCTGACGGCTCCTCCCTGAAAGCGGGTGGTGGCATGGTAGTTATCCCTGACTTCGAAGTACGGGATCACGTTGGGAGCGCAGGCCGCATAGATGCTGCTGGCGGGCCGGCCGATCCACCACCGGGGAAGATCGACATAATGGGAGAGCTTTTCGCCGAACATGCTGCCGCCCGTCGCCGCCCGGACGCGCCAGGAGGAGGGGCCCCAGAACTCCGAACAGAGGTACGAGCATTGGATGCTGCGCAAATCGCCCAGCAACCCGTGGTCGATCCATTCCTTGACGGTGGTGTAGAGCGTGGAGTAGCGCAGTTCGAAGCCGATCTGGAGAAAGGCGTTGAGGCTTTCGGCGACGCGGACGACTTCGCGGGAATCTTCGAGCGTGGTAGCGATCGGCTTTTCGCACAGGACCGCCTTTCCCGCCCGGAGCGCGGCAATGGCCAGTTCCTTGTGCGTATGGTTGGAGGAGGTGATGAAAACGAGCCGGACCTGTGGATCGGCCAGCAGATCGCCAAGCGCCATCGGGGTGGCCCCCGTCGCCCGGCAGGCGGCCTCCAGGGCTTCCGGGGAGGGATCGCAGGCGATGAGCGCGACCGGGTCGGCGCATTGCTTGAGGTGCCTGAGAACGTTGGTTCCCATTCTGCCGGCACCGATGACGGCGACCTTGAAGGGTGAAGCGATCGACATGAGAACGAAAAAGGTTAGCGGACGGCCAGCGGATCGCCGGAGAGGTTGAAGGTTTCCAGCAGGCGTTGCTTTTCATCGCTACCCTTGGGGGCGAGGAAGAGGATCACCCCCCTGCCGGGCGGGATGTTGACGGCCACGTCGTGAGCCTCTCCCTGCGTCAGTTCCCGGCCCGTGGAGAGATTGATCACTTCGGTCTCCCGGGTCAGAATGCGCGTGTTGACGCTGCGCGGGAGGTAATGGGGAACGTAGTCGACGAGGTTGCCTTCATGGTCGATGCGGAAGAGATCGTTCTCCGTCAGGCGGTAGGGCGACCTGCCTTCCGACCATTCCCCTATCTTGGTGTTGACGAGAATGATGATCTTTCCCTTGAAACCGGGAATGGTAAAGGAGCGCCAGACGGTGTTGTCGTCGTTGACGGCGATCGGCGGGTTTCTGGGGGCTTCGGTGATGACCTCTTCGTGACCTTCGGGTTCGTTCAGGATCGGCGTCGTCTCTTTGGAAATGCCGCGCAGGAGGCGTCCGAATGGAGCGATCTCCCTTGCAAACTGGGCATATTCGAGCGTGGAGGGGAGGGCCTCCCCGTTCCAGCCGAGCGTCCCGGAGGTGCGGGAGGTCTCCCTCTGCCGGGCTTGCGACCAGGTGTAAACGGAGAGGGCATCGGCTCCTTCCATGACGGCGAGCCACGCCTGGGCCGCCATGGCGTTGGCGGGCGGGCGATAATATTTCCAGATATGGATGTTTCCATCCTTGCCCCGTTCAACGCCATGGTTTCCGGCGTCGGCCAGGCGGAGCAGGCGATCCACCACGGCCTGCCGGGCCTTTTCATCAGCGGTTTTCGGATAGATGGAATTGATGAGCTGATCTTTATCCCGTTCCAACTGCTGGACCCAGTCGGTCAGGACCACTTCGAAGTTCTGCCCGCGCTCTGCCGCCAGTTGGTAGTAGGCGTCGATTTGGGTATGATACCACTTGAAGGCGGAAGCCGGTGAGGCCCGATTGTTGTTGAGGCCGAATTCCCACCAGAAGGGGTAGCGATCGGTGCCGGTGTATTTGGGGTAGGGCGGTTGCTCGGCGCGGGCGGAGGCAAGCTGGTTGTGGAGGAGATAAAGGGGCGCGTCCGGAATTTTTTCCAGCACTTTGGTGTAGTATTCCTGGATTCTCGGAAGGAAGGCGAGGTTGGGTTCCTCTTTGATCAGGAAAGAGATGACGGCGGGGTGGTCCTTGTATTTGGTGATAAAATCGGAGGCGATGGCTGCCTGTTTCTCAATATTGGAACTCATCGTCAGGTAGGCTCCGCCGCCAAGCTGGGCGACGATGGCGATCCGGCGCTCCAGACAGATTTTCAGGACGTCCTGCCAGAGTTCGTTGTCGGCGGCACCGGCGATATAGACATAGTTAAAACCCATATCGGCCATCTGGTGAATCGCCCGGTCCACGTCGCGGATTTCACGGTTTTTGCCTTGTTCCCATCCCCAGAGGTAGAGATAGAAACCGATGCGAAACCGGCCCTTGAGAAAGGCGTCGGACTTGGCGTCGCGGAGGACGACCGGATCAGCAGCCGCAGACTTGGAGGGCGGCACTTTGGCCGCGAGGGAGGTGGCGCAAAGGCCCGTGGCCAGCAGGAGGAGCAGGGAGCGTTTCATGAATGAAGGGAGGGGGTTATTTAAGATTTCGGGGATTGAGGGAGAGGTGGTCAGGCTTGGAGGTGATCGCTTCGGCGTGGCCGTCGACACAGAGCACATGGCCGACGGTGCCGTTCCGGTGCGAGGCGATCACCTGCGGCCAGGTTTCAAATCCGGTGGAGTCATCGGCACCTGCGGCGAGCGTCCCCTTGAAGTCCGCCAGCATGGGGACGCGGGAGGGTTGCCCGATTGAGGGCAGCCTCTGGAGGGGATAGATCCATTCACCGGTGGAATGGTGCTGGTAGCCCAGGTATTTGTTATAGCGGTAGGTGCCGGTCAGTTCTTTCACCTTGGCGTTATAGCGAAAGATATAGGGAGTTTTGGAGGAGGGGCAGGTCATTCTCTCGTTGAAACCGGCGAACTGGACAGGCTCATAGAGGCGGTACCACCACATCCCCTTGGTGCCTTTCCTGCCTTCATACCAGGGGAGTTCGCCATTGTTTTCACCCGCCATACGGAGGACATCGGCCCCGAGTTGTTTGAGCTTCTGGGTGCAGGAGACCATCCGCGAAGACTCGAGGGCGTTGAGCCCGGCGGGAATCAGGAGGGCGATCAGAATGCTTCCGGCAACGATGACGACCAGCAGTTCCGTAAGCGAAAACCCGCGGCAGCCGCTTTTCGTTGAAGGGAACGCGCTCATCATCAGTTCTTTTTCCAGGCCAGCCCGGCGACCCCGACGGCCAGTACGAAGAGGAAGGCGGTGTTCGGTTCCGGGATGGCGTGAAAGGTCAGCCGTTGGGTCTCCTGGTCCCAGCCGAGCGAACCGAGGGCCGCCGATTCGGGGGCGAGGGTGAAGCTGACCGCTCCCGTATCACCAAGAAACGAAAGCAACAGGTAGTCTCCGGCGGCAAGCCCGCCCGGGCCGGGGGCGATGGTGATCTGCAACTCGGAATCGCCAGTCTGGTTGCCCCAGACGGTCAGGGAGGTGTCGTCGGGGTTCTGCGTCAGATTAAAGGTGAATTGGGCGGTGCTTTCCAGGGAAAGCTCGCCGACATCGAGCGCGGTTGCGGCCTGAAGCTCCAGCCGGGCGTCGGTCTTGATGGCTAGTACGCCTGTTTTTCCGCCAAAAGCATTCTGGTGCCCGGCGACCACGGTTCCCTCTGAAAGCACGGTGTTGAGAAAGGTGTTATCCCCCAGCAGCGTCAGGCTGCCGGAACCCTCTTTGGTCAAACCGCGCGAACCGGAAATGGCGTTCGCGTAAGTGACCGCATTGGCGCCGGTGTCGATGGTGGTCTGCCGGTTGAGGGCGACGCTTCGGACCGCTCCCAGATAGTTGGTGGTGATGTCGGCCGTATTATTTTCCGCGTAGGTCAATTTCCGGTCGGCACTGGCGAACTCGATCGCGCCCTGGCCGAAATTTTCGATGGAGTGAAAGACGACGTTGGTGCGGATCTCTGTCTTTCCCTCGTAGGTGTTTTCACCAAAGACCTCGGTGGTGTCATTGCGGACGCTGCTGTCCGTGCCGAAGATGACGCCGGCGGTGCCGCTGATGTCGCCGTGAAGTTCGATCCCGGTGGTGCTGTTGCTGTAGATGCCCCTGACAAGGTCGACGCCTGTCACCACGAAGTCATTATTGATCACCTGTTTGGTCGCTGTGGCGTTCCCGAACCGCGCGGTCCCTCCCGATTCGAGGGTGATCACGCTGGTGGAGAGCATCCCGGGCGAGTAGAAGTAGATATGGCCGCCTCCGCTGATGGTGACTCCGCCCTCGAGCAGGCTGTTGCCGTTGCGGACGAACATCGTATTGCTACCCGTAAATCGGAGGCCGCCCTCGGAGAGGATGGCCGCCGTGATGCTGGCGGTCGCGCCGGACTGGTTGTGGATCACCGCCGGGTCGCCGTCGTTGTCGAGGATGAAGGATTGGCTGGCGGTCCCGATGCTCCACGCCGCCGATCCGCTTCCCACCCCTGCCGGGCCGATGTTGAAGACGCCGACGGTGGGGGTGACATCGAAGTTGAGCGTGGCGGCTACGGAGACTTTCGACAGATTGATCGTGATCCCTTTTTCACTGGGATAGCCGGTTTCAAGGCCCCATTTGGCGGAATCGCTCCAGTCATGAGGGTTTTCGCCGCTGGGGGTATAGGTATAGGAAGTCTGGGCCCGGGCCGGCTCCGCCGCACAGCATGTCCAGAGGGCAAGAAGAAGCGCGGCGGCAGAGGGGGGCGTAAAGCGGCGGGTCGGTTTGGGAGGAGCGGGTGGTGTTTTCATGAGATGAGTGACCGGTCTCCCGGGGCAGCGGGAGCCTTTGGCGTTGAAACAACAGGGCCCTTCATGAAGAACGGCGTTTCAATAAAGGAAGGAACGGCTTCGCCGCGGATCGACTGGATCATGGCCTGGGTGAGTTTGGCGGCTCCGGAGGCGACGGCATGCTGGCAGACGACGAGGTTGGGGCGGCTGCGGATGGTGATGGCGTCGGAGCTATAGACCGTCACCGCGAAATCGTCGCCGGCCTGAAGATTGGCAAGTTCGTCGATGCATTCATTGGCAACCGGGTCGGACGAAATGAAGAGGCAGTCGGGACGGGGCGCGCCGCTTTCCCAGATTTTGCGGAGCGCCGCGCGGCCTTCGCCCGGTTTCAGGCCGGAGACGGTGGTGTTGACATGCCGGGGATCGACCGTGAGCCCGTAAGCCGCCGCCTTTTCGGGAAAGCGGGTGATGCACGAGGGGACCGGTTTGTAGCCGTCGTCGTACCCGATCAACGCCAGTCGGCGGTAGCCGCGATCGTGGAAGTTTTTCAGGACGGATTCGGTCAGTTTCTCCGGATCGGTGCCGACGAGAATTCCTGATGCCTTCCGGTTGCCGACGATCGGGATCGAACGTTTCTGAAGCGGGCTGACCCAGCTCGGGTGAGGCCGGGCGAGGATGGCGATCACGCCAACGATGCGGTCTTCATGGAGTTCATCGAAAAACTCCCGGCAGGTGAGTTCGCCGATTTCCACGCCAAGCCGCAGGTGGCCGAGATAGGGGCGGCTGGGGTAACCGGCTTTCAGGAGGGCGAGCCGGCATTCCTGAAGCATCTTCGGGTAAAACGGGGAGAGTTGCGGGCTGGAGATGTCGGCCTCCAGCAACAGGGCCACATGTTTGCTGCTTTGGATGCGCGGGAGGACGTAGGTGCCGCTTCCGCGCTGGCGGGCGATCCAGCGTTCATTTTCCAGTTCGCGCAGCGCTCCGCGAATGGTGATGGAGGAGACGTTGAGCAGGTCGATCAGATCACGCTCGCTCGGCAGCCGGGTGCCCGGTTCCTTCCCTTCCGCGTACCGTTCGCGGATGAGATCGGCCACCTGCCGATAGAGCGGCTTTCGATTGATGCGTGCGTTAGCGTCCATAGATGGGTATCATAAATAAAGTATACGCACTTTAAGGCAATCTTTTTTTCGGGGAATTTTGGATTTTTCTCTTTTTCAGGAGGAATCCGGGAGAAGGCGGCGGCTTGACTGTCGGAAGTCCCTCGGTTGCGCCCGTTCGTTCCTGCGGGCCAACGCGCTCTGCAACATGCTCGAAGAGCGGCTGCAAGGAAGAACGCCCGACCCGCTCAGGCTGACGCTGAATATTGCCGAGGGGCGCTAGTGTCATGTTAGCTTATTTCCTTTTCAAATTTCGGGCGCTTTTCCGATTCTCCGGCGTTGCTCGTTTCGGTCGGTATCTTAGGATACCGCCCTTACTCGCGCCTTGGAGAATACGAAAAATCACCTCGAACTTTTTCAAGGAACTAACCTAACACGACACTAGGGGCAGTTTTCCTCTGGCACCGCAGCGACAGGCACCCCCGGCGTTTCGGACTCGGCCCGACGGCTGCGGCGCGATCACCAGGGAGAAGCTTCCGCCACGCAGGCGGGGGGATCTTTTTCTCCGACGTAACGGATCAGTTTCACCGGTTTCTTTGTGGCTTTCGAAGGAAGGGGAGGATCGCCCGCCCAGACGGCGATGGTGACCAGCATCAAACTCCAGAGAAGGCTGAAGATCCAGAGATCGGACAAGCGAAAGGCGTGGCGGGGCGTCATGCCCTCCACCGTGCCACGGTCCGGGCGGCCTCCGTATCGGGGCAGGCCCCTTAAAATGTTGGCCATCCCGGGGCGGGGCATCCTTCTCCGGTATTGAAAACGCCCCCGACGTGGCGTAACGTGCGCGAGATGAACCCCGCCGCCCCGTGGGAAGCCGTACGCGTCGAGCTTCTCTGGGCCTATGAAGGACGCCCCGGCACCGCCCGCAGCAGCTTTTGCGACCGCGCGCTCTACCTGACCGGCTGGCTGGTGCGGCGCGGCGGCGCGTGCGTGACGCACGACGGAGAAACCACCGCCGCCCGCGAGGGGGAATGGCTCTTTCCGCGGCCCGTACCGCGGATTCAGGAGTTCGAACCGGGTACGCGGCTCCTTTCCCTTGCGCTCCGGGCGGAGTGGCCCGACGGGCGCTCGCTTTTTGGTGCAGGCCCGAGCCTGGTTCTCCCTGCCGCGCACCATCCCGCGCTGGCCCGCACCGCGCGCGCGCTTCTGCGCCGGGCGACGCATCGCGACGGGCTGGCGGCGGATTTCGCCTTCCGGCAGGCGCTCTACGCCTGGGCGGGGGCGGTCGCCGCGGCGCTCACCGCAGCCGGGCTCGACCCCCACTGGCTCAACTACCGGAACGCCCGTTTTACCGAGTTGCTCCGCCTGCTGGATGCCTGCCCGCTCACCGAACTCCACCCCGGCCCGCGGCTTGCCCGCCAACTGGGGGTCAGCCGGGTGCAGTTGGAGCGGCTTTGCACCGCCGCCCTCGGGCGCACCGCGCGCCAGTACCTTGAAGAGCGGCGGCTCGACTACGCACGGCGCACGCTACCGTTCAAGCTCGCCAAGGAAGTGGCTGCGGAGACCGGCTTCGCCCATGTCTCCACCTTTTCGGCCTGGTACAAACGCAAGACCGGCGTCTCCCCCGCGCTGGCGCTTTGATGCGGGGGGGGCCGGGTGGCGTCCCCGCCGTTTAACGCGGAACCAGGTTCATGTTCAGCGCCGCCGCGCCGGGAGGGACTTCCAGCACCTGTCCCGCCGCCCGCAACGCCTCCTGAAGCTTTGCCACTGACACGCGTTGCACGGGGGCCCGATCGCGCAGGGCATGAAGCGCCGCGACCGCAGCGGAGTGCCCGAGCACCATCCCCACCGGCTCCATGCGGATCGAGCCGAAGGCGATGTGGCTTGCCGCAAGACACCACGGCACCAGCAGGTTGGCGCATTCCGCCTCGCTTGGGCAGAGGGAGCGGTAGGAGATCGGGTACGGCGCGACACCGCCGACCTGCACGTCTCCCTCGTTGCAGACCCGCCCCGCGCGGACGACGCGGCGGCAATGGTGCGAGTCCATCGTGTACGCCGCCAGCCCGATGCCATCGCTCACCCGGCGGGTGCCGACGGCGTCGTGCTCGCTCATCACGTAGTCGGAGACCATCCGCCGCGCTTCGCGGATGTAGAGCGCATGCGGCCAGCCGCCGGTGGCGGTAAATTCATCCTTCGCCAACCCCCATTGCCCCACCTCCTCCCGCACGGCGGCGGGGATGCCCGGGTCGTTCGCCAGAAAGTAGAGGAGCCCGGCGGTGTACGTCACGTGGTCCTGGAAAATTTCCTCCCGCCGCGCATAGCCTGCCTCGGGCCATTCATGGTTCGCCCCGATATGGTCGGTGGAGAAACCGCCGTAGTTATTGGTGTCGGTCTTGCCGTGGGGCATCTTGCGGCTCAGGTAGAGCACATCCCAGACGCCGGTCGCCAGGTAGCGGCGCAGCAATTCGTAGCGTTCCGGGTCGTAACCGGGAGGGCACGGGAAGGGGAGGCGGTTTTCCTCCACGTTGGTCAGGCAGAGCCGGAAGTTGTACGCCTGCACGCGGCGGTCTCTCTCGCCCTGCGCGCCGGAGCCGTCCGCATCGATGCCTGCGCAGAGGCCGCTGCGCGGGTCTCCGGCGATCCGGTACGGGTCCACGAAGCGGCGGAAATTGTGGTGGGGATGGCCGAACTGGATGCCGTTGAGCAGTTCGTCGTAGACCGCGTTCGCCTCGCGGCCGACGGTGTAGGAGACACCCGCCTGCGCCATCAGGTCGCCTTCATACGAGGCGTCGATAAAATAGCGGGCGCGGTAACGCGTGCCGTCCTCCATCTCCATCTCGCGGATCTCGTTGCCTTCCTTGCGGACGGTGGCGAGCGCCTGCCGGAAATGAACGGGAACCCCGGCTTCGTCAAGCATCTCGAGGAAAAGCGCCTCTGCCGCGTGCGGCTCAAACATCCACGCCTCCGGCTCGCCGTAGCGCGCTCCGAGGCGGCGATAGAATTCCCGCGCGATCCCGCCGATGGCAAACTTGTTGCCGATATCCGTCGCCCCGAGGCCGGAGGCCGTCAACCCGCCGACGCGATCGCCGAACTCCGCGATCACCGCGCGCCCACCGGCACGGTGGACTGCGATCGCGGCCGCAATCCCTGCCGGGGTGGCGCCGTAGATGCAGATGTCGGTTTCCACCACTTCGGAGGAGCGTTGCGGGGAGGCGGTGGGACGGTAATAAAAAAGCGTTTCGGGATTCATGATGTCCCTCTGAGCTTACGCCCCCCACACCCGCCCCGCCAACCGGTGCCTGTTGGGAGGAATGATCATTCGTTTAGGACGCTTGCGCATCGTCGTCGCGATCTTCCACGGCTCACCCCCCGCCGGCTTCACGCGGAGCAGGGGCGCAACTCACGACGCAACTCCTGCGGTTTCGAGGTTGGAGGCAACTTGCGTAAGTTGCTGATTCCCAGAGGGTCAGATGGTCGGGCTGGCGGGATTCGAACCCGCGGCCTCTTCGTCCCGAACGAAGCGCTCTACCAAGCTGAGCCACAGCCCGACATGAATCTTGTTACTGTCTTGTTTCCGGAGGTTTCGCGGGGAGGCTCGAAAACTCGGGATGGGAGAGTGGAAATAAGCCGTAAATTTCGCGGCGGAGCAAGCAGTAATTTTTAATGAATGATAAAACAGGGTCGCGGCGTCGGGGGAGCGGGCGGTTTTTGAGAGGTTCCGCGTCGGCTTCGCCCGTTTAGAGAAGACCGTTTTGCGTCAGCAGGTCGATGACCCGTGCGCGGACGTCGGGGCCCATCAACGTTTCGCTTTTGAGCGCGCACGCAAAGGCAAACGTCTTCCGGCCCGACTCGACGTAGCCGACAAACCACGCGATATTGCGCTTTTCGTCGATCGGGCCGGTCCCTGTTTTTCCGTAGAGCGTCCCGTTTTTCGTCTCCCGGACCTTCATCGTCTCCTTGAGAGCGGCCAGGGTGTGCCTGGAAAACGGCAGATCGCCGTTGACCAGCCGGACGAGCAACGCGGCCTGTTCGTCCGGGGAGATCAAAAGCGGCTTGCGGCCCGGGGCGGGGAGCCAGAAAACGTCGTTGCCCGACGCGGTGTTACGATCGCCGTAGTCGAGCTTCTCCAGCCAGCCGTTCATCCGCACGGGACCGATCTTGCGCGCCAGTTCCTGAAAAGCCGGGACGCACGAGACCGCAAACGCTTCCTTCAAGGTCAGGTCGCGGTTCCAATCCTCGATCTTCCGCTTCTTGCCGTCCCACTGGTAGAACGGCTCGTCGGGCTTCTTCACCACCCCCGTCTCGAACCCGATGGCGGCATTCCAGATCTTGAAGGTGGAGCACGGCGGGAGTTTTTCGGCGCAAAGGGCGGGGTGGTAATGCTGCTTCTGCCCCGTTGCGCTCTCCACGATCACCAGAGCCGCTGGTTCGTCGCCGGAAAAAACTTCTTTGAACGAAGTGTCGGGAAGCGGAAGGGCGAGGGCGGCGAGGATCAGGAGATGGGAGAACATATCGGTTAGGCGAGGTAACGGCGGAGGTTTTCCAGCCCGATTTTCGCCCCGGTGCGGCAATCCTCCATCCCTTCAAACTCCAGGGAGACAAACCCGTCGAACCCGGAGCCCTTGATCAGCCGCGCGACGGCGGCGATGTCGATGTCGCCATGGCCGACGATCGCGCCCCGCAGGTGGTAACCGGCCTTCGAACGGAACCACCCCGTTCCGGGATCGCTCTCCGGCCTGCGGCGGTAGAAGTCCTTGAAATGAACGATGGAAGCCAGCGGCAACACGTTGGCAACCGCAAGCAGCGGCTCTTCGTCGACGCAAAGGAAGTTGCCGATGTCGATCGTGACCCGGAAGTTTTCGCGATCGACGGCCTCCACCAGGCGCACGACCCGTTCGCTCGCCTGCATGTGGTAACCGTGATTTTCAACGCTGGTCACCACCCCGTGCGACCGCGCATGGTCGGCCACTTCGCGGCAGGCATGGATCAACCGGGGGAGGTCGGCTTCGAACCGCGCGACGCTCGCTTCCTTCACCGGTCGGGAGGCGACATCATGGCGCATCCGTTTCACGCCCAGGGCGGCGGCCACTTCCACATGCCGCTTGACCCGCTCGATCTCCGCGAGGAACGCCTCCTCGCTCTCGGCGACAAAGTTGGCCCCGATGGTGTACCCCGAAAGCTCGACTCCCAGTTCGCGCGACCGCCGGACCAGCGTCTCCACCAGTTCCGGATTGCAGGTAAGGTCGGTCTGCATCGGGGTGATTTCGACATGCTCCGCGCCGTTTTCGGCGGCCCAGGAGAGGGTGCCGGGGAGGTCGAGTTCACCGGCCCTGATGGCTTTGTTGAGACTGTAACTGCTGATGCCGATTTTCATGGAAAAGGAAAGGGATGTTGGAAAAAGAAAAGAGGAATTTGGCGCGCCCGGCAGCCGTAGCATCGGGCGGGCGGAAAGAGCCGAAGCTACTCCTCTTCGCGGGAGAAGCGCGAGCAGAAAACCGGCGAAAAAAAGCCCCCGGTCCCGCAGCCGATCTGTTTTTTTCGAATAAGAAGGCTTTTCATTCGTCTCCCTTTTGCGCACAAGAACGCGTTTGCATCCGTCGCGCCGTTGATCCCTACCCGAGATGTCTGCTTCATCACCTGCCACTGCCGCCGCTCCCGCTGCCAGCCTGACGGCGCCGTCGATCCGGCGTCCCGAGATTGACGGCATCCGGGCGGTGGTCTCCATCTGGGTCATGTGCGATCACTTCGGCCTCTCGCGGCTGGTCGGGATGCATTACGGCTTTCTGGCGGTCCGGCTGATGCTGGTCCTTTCCGCCTACTTTGCGGCGCGGCAGTTGCGCGGCCTCTGGGCGAGCGGCCCCCGCGTCCCCTCGGGGGAGATGATTTCCAAGCTCGTCCACTACTACAACAGCCGGGTCGTCCGCCTCGGGCTGCTCTGTTATGTGACGATCTTTCTCGCCCTCTGGCTCGACTCCAGCCTGCGCGGAAGCTGGCCGTGGCACGCCACCTTTACCACCAACCTCTACATCGCCCACCATGGCGAATGGCCCGGCGCGCTCTCGCATCTCTGGTCGCTGGCGGTGCAGATGCAGTTTCTGCTGGTCCTGCCGCTGGTCCTGCTCCTGGTGTCGCGCCGCGGGTTCTGGGCGATCGTCTGGGTCGGGATCATCGCCGCCATCGGCCACCGGGCGAGCGTCCTCTACGGCGGCGCGACCGATTACCATCGTTGGATGCTGGTGGCCAATTCGCTCGACGCCTTTGCCCTCGGGCTGGCGCTGGCATGGATCGAACGGGAGCGCCCCCGCTGGTTTGCCCTGCTGGTCAACCCGTGGGCCGGGGTTCTGGCGCTGGTCGCGCTGGTCGCCTCGCTCTGGCTGCGCCGGACGGTCTACCATCTCCCGAACGGGATTTTTACCGAGACGCTCGAAGCCGTCGCGCTGGTCATCTTTTTCGGCGCGCTGCTGGGCGGCCGCCGGTTTGGGCCGATCGGGATGGTGCTCCGCTTCAAGCCGTTTGTCATGCTCGGCACGGCGAGCCTTTCCATCTACGCGCTTCACCCGATCGCCCACCAGTTGCTCACGCGGTTCTGGACGTGGGCGCAGGTGGAGAGCGTGTTCCCCTCGTTCCTGCTCTTCCAGTGGTCGGCGGTTTTCTTTTCGCTGGCCGTCGCCTGGGTCGCCTACCACCTGCTGGAGCTGCCCGCCCGGAAATTTTCCGCATGGGTTCAGCCGATCCTGACCGGGGCGGTGATCCGCGCGGTGGAAAGGGTCAAGCAATGGAGCGGCGGCACCGCATGGCAACGCCAGCCGATCGGGACCATGGCCGTGGTCGCCTTCCTCGGTTACAGCGCGGTGGCCCCGTTTTTCCTCCCGCACACCACCCTCAACGAAACACCCCCGCTGGCGATTGAGGAGATGGAGGAGAGCCTTGACGATCTCCCGTCGCTCTACTGGCTGGAGTCGCCCGACATTCTCAACGACGAAATCCAGCCCGATCCGGAAGTGATGCTGGGTTAAAACCGGGGTGGACCACCTTTACGCCGAAACGCCCAGGGGCGGACCTCCGCGTCCGCCGCAGGAGGGCGGGTGAACCAAAACCCAACGCGGCGGTCGGCGCATCGTCAGACCCCCTCGGGCGCGGGGATGGTGATCAGTTCCTCGATCACCAGATAGGCGTGAAATTCGCTGATCGCCGGGACCATCTGTTCGCGAAAAGGGCGTTTTTCGCCCGGGCCGATGCGGAAGCGGATCTTCCGGTATCCTTCTTTTTTCCACTCGTCGCCTTCCATCCATTCGTAACGGGCGACCACGGAGAAGATGCCCGGCTCCAGCACGGCGTCCGCCTTCCAGCTCCCTTCCAGCCGCCGCCCGCTCTTGCCGATCGGGCCGGAGAGAAAACCGCCCCCGCGTGAAAACGTGTAGTAAGACGAGCCGTCGCAAAGGGTGATGCTCCCATCCTCCTCGATCGCCCGGTGGGGATCAAGCCCGGCCGACTGCGCCCGCAGGAACGGAACTGCGGCAAGGCAGACCAGCAGGCAGAAGAGGAGGCGGATGTTGGGCAGCGTCATGAAAAAAGAGGTAAGCAACCACTGAAAAACGGCCCGCGTTTCCAACCGGCTCCACTTAATCAGTGATTCCATAAAGCTTTTGATTGACAAGAAGCGAAGAGCACGGTCGGCTTCTGCGCAAGTAAAACCAGCCTTGAACACGTTATTTCAGCGACGAAGACCGTTACCGTTCCCCCCCGACAACGATGGAATCGACTCCGCAACGCCGCGTTGCTGAAGCCCTCCGATGACACTTCTTCTTTTCATCGGCGCGGGTACGAAACTGAATACCGAATGGGTTTCAGTTGATACCTTTCTTTTCCAGATCGCGATCGTTCTCTTTCTGGTCCTGCTCAACGGCTTTTTCGTCGCCTCGGAATTCGCGATCGTCAAGGCGCGCGGGAGCCAGATCGACGCCCTCCTCAACCAGGGGGTCAAGGGAGCCCGGCTCGCCCGCGAGGTGACGACCCACCTCGATGCCTACCTTTCGGCGACGCAGCTCGGCATCACCCTCTCGAGCCTTGGCCTCGGGTGGGTCGGGGAGCCGTTCCTGGCGAACATGCTGCACCCGCTCTTCTTCGCCCTCGGGATCACCTCCCCGGCGCTGATTTCGACGATCTCCTTTACGATCGCCTTCATGATCATCACCTTCCTCCACATCGTGCTGGGGGAACTGACGCCGAAGTCGCTCGCGATCCGCAGGCCGGTGGTGACGACGCTCTGGGTGGCCCGCCCGCTGCGGCTCTTCTTCATCCTCTTCAAACCGGCCATCGCTTTCCTCAACGGGATGGCCAACTGGGTGCTCAAGGTCGGCTTCAACATCGACCCGGTGGCGGAGACCGAACTGGTCCATAGCGAGGAGGAACTCCGCCTGATCCTCGGCGAAAGCCAGAAGGCAAAGGCGGTCTCCAGCCTCGGGAGCGCCATCTCCATCCGCGCGCTCGCGCTCCGGCACCGGCTCGCCCGCGAGATCATGACCCCCCGGCAGGATGTCACCTACCTGAATCTGGAGGATACCTTTGAGGAAAGCCTCGAAGTCGCCAAAAAATCGCGGCACACCCGTTTTCCTCTCTGCGCGGGGCACCTCGACCACAGCATCGGGCTGATCCATATCAAGGATGTCGTCGCGATCAAGGACGAGGAGTCGCCCGACCTCAACTCCGTCGCGCGGGAACTGATCACCGTGCCTGAAATGATGTCGCTCGAAAAGCTGCTCGACCTCTTCCTGGTCAAGCACGCGCACCTCGCGCTGGTGGTCGACGAATACGGCGGCGCGGTCGGCATCGTGACGCTCGACAACGTGATCGAGGAACTCGTCGGCGAGATCCAGGACGAGTTCGATACCGAGCAGCCCGACTTCGAGCGACTCAGCGACGAGGAGTTCACCGTCCGGGGCGACTTCGCGCTGCACGACCTGCCCGAACTGGCCGACCTGAACCTCCAGAGCCCCGATGTCAGCACCATCGGCGGGTACGTGACCCACCGTCTCGGTCACCTCCCCAAAGCGGGGGAATCGCTGGAGATCGACCATTACAGGGTCACCGTGACCCAGGCCGACGGACGCCGCGTCAAGCAGCTTCATTTCCGCAGGATGGAGCGCCCGGCCACCGCCGGGGACGACGGGGCCGACGAGGGGTAGGATGGAGAGGAGCGGTCCGTCGTAGCGACACCGCCGTTTGCCGTTCCGGAGGCGATTCCGTGCTTGCTCCCGGGCGGAGAGGCGTTTACATCTCTTACTCCGGTCCGCAGAGGCACTTACGAATCCCGTCGGAAGGCATGCCGCTGCGGATCGTTTCAAGGAAACCCCCAAAGGAAAAATGACCCAAAAAGCTACGAAAGTGCAGGAAGTCAGGAAAAATAGGACGATCAAAGGGTTGTTGATCGAATCATAAGAGCGGACGTGTGGCGATCCCCCCGCCGTTCATCGGTTTCTGAAAGCCGTCAGGTCTTGAAACCGGAAGAAGGAAATCGGGAACGGGAGGAGGCGGTCATCGCCGGACTTTTCGGCCTCTGCCTGGAGGCGTTCATGGAATTGCGAAAACCGGATACTTCTCATGAGCAAAGGATTTCTCAACGAAGGCGGTGGAGAGGAGGCGGCTTCAATGGGTTTGGAGGGCGCTTGCTGCGCTTCCCATGGGCCTGCCCAGACGGCGCCCGTGCGGGATTGGGAGGCGCTTATCCTCGGAGCGCTGGAGCAACCGATCGCCGTCGTCGACGGGAACCTGCGGCTCCTTTACCGGAATCGCGCCTTTGAGCAGACGATCGGGCAAGGCGCGCCGATCGCTCCCGGAGCATGTTACCGCAGCTTGTTCAACGCCTTCATGGGGTACGACCCGAAGGGCGGCGTCGACGCGGCGGCCCTTCTGGCGCGATGGGCCGCCGGGAAGGAGGAGCGCTTCGAGGAGGAACTCGGCACCTCCGGCGAAGCGCCCGCGCAGCAGTGGTGGCGCATCACGGCCACCCGCCTCCCCGCCGAAGGCACGCCCGGAGCCCGGCGGGCGATCTCGATTGTCCACCAGAAGACCACCCACCTCCAGAAAGCCCGGCAGGAATTGCGGGAAAGCCACGCCCTTTTCCACCACGTCATCGAAAACGTCCGGGCGGGCGTCTTCATGTTTGATCTCGACGGCAACCTGGTGCTCGCCAACGACTGCTTTGCCGAAGCGCTCGGGCTCGAGGCGGGGCAGGTGATCGGCCGCAACTGTTTCGAGCTTTTCAAACCCGAAATGGCGCAGACCATCCAGGAGCAGAACCTGCTCGTGCTGACCACGGGCCAGAGCCTGCACTTTGAACTGATGCTGGAGACGGTCACCGGCCCGCGCAACATCGTCATCAACAAAGGGGTTTACCGCAATCATCGCAACGAGGTGGCGGGCATCTTCGGCATCGCCTGCGACAGTTCGCAACAGCAGCATGTCCGCCAGACCCTCGAAAAGAGCGAGCGCCATTTCCGCGCGCTCATCGAAAACAGCGCCGACCGCGTGACGCTCCTTTCCAGCGACGGCACCATCCGCTATACCAGCCCGTCGAGCCAGCGCATCCTCGGGTTTGACCTCGACGATCTCGTCAACTCCAACTTTTTCCTCTGGGTACACCAGCACGATCTCAGCCTCATGCTGGAGCGCTTCCGCGACGTGCTGGCCCGCCCGGGGGAGACCGTCACCATCGAATACCGCGCCCTCTGCCACAGCAACCGCTGGCAATGGATGGAGGCAACGATGTCGAACCTCCTGGGCGACCCGAGCGTCGGCGCGATCATTGTCAACGAGCGCGACATCAGCGAACGCAAGCGCAACGAGGAGCAGCTTCGCCGGTTTGCCGAGATCATCGAATCCTCCAACGACGCCATCATCTCCGTCGACCGGGGCGGCACCATTACGAGCTGGAACCCGGCGGCGACCCGCACCTTCGGTTTCCGCTCCCGCGAGATCATCGGCAAAAGCGTCACGACCCTGGTTCCCGAAGACCGGATGCGCGAATACCGCACGCTGCTGGCCACCGTGCTTCGCGACAAGGGCGTCGACGAAGTGGAGACCCTCTGGCACGGGAAGAACGGGGAGCGGGTCGACGTTTCGCTCACCCTCTCGGCCATGTCGGACAAGGACCGGCGCATCGTCGGGTTTTCGATCATCGCGCGCGACATCACCGAACGGCGTTCGCTTGAAAAGCAGATCCTGGAGATTTCCGACCGCGAAAAACAGCGCCTCGGGCAGGATCTGCACGACGATCTCTGCCAGCACCTCATCGGCATTTCGCTGATCGGCAACCTGTTGCAGCAGGACCTCCACCGCAACCGCCTGGAACAGGCCGCGCAGGCGGGGGAACTGACCGCCATGGTCTGCCAGACCGTGGAGAGGGCGCGCAACCTCGCCCGGGGCCTCTGCCTCGTCAAGCTGGCCGGCGACGGCTTTTGCGAAGGGGTGGAAAACCTCGTCGCCACCACCGGGCAGATGTTCCGCATCGCCACCCGGCTGGAGTGCCGCGGCACGCCGGAAATCGCCAACGAAAGCGTGGCGGTCCACCTTTACCGGATCGCGCAGGAAGCCCTGCACAACGCCGCCAAGCACAGCGAGGCGACGGAGATCGTCGTCCGGATCGACACCCCGCAACAGGGGGTGGAGGTGACCATCTCGGACAACGGGGTCGGCATGCCCGCCCACCCGAAGAAGGAGCGGCCCGATGGGGGCGGCCTCGGCATGCACACGATGCGCTACCGGGCGCGGATCATCGGGGCGACGCTGGAGTTCCGCCCCAACCCGGAAGGGGGCGGCACCACGGTCGCCTGTTTTATCTCCCGCCATAAATGCACGGAAAAAAAGGAGGAAACCGCGAGGGAGACAAAAGTTGATTTGACGCTGGGCGACGCGGGGGATTAACCTGCATTTCCAAAGGAAAACTGATGGAGCAGGTTGAAGGCCGCGACGTTTCCCGGGAAAAAGGAAGTTCCCGGCTGGAAGGGGGACCCCCTCCGAGGCACCCCTTTATAAGAAAAAGGTCGCTGCCGGTCTGGGACAGACTGATGGAAACCCGTGGAAAAGAGAGGGAAGGCGCTGGAAAGCACTTTCACGCAGGAGGATGGACGGCCGGAAACCTGCCGTATACGATTTTCTTTGCCGACACCGGCCACCGTTTTTCTTTCATTTCATCTACAAGAACACTCAAAAATTTATGGCTAAGTTTGGCATCAATGGTTTTGGACGGATCGGGCGCAACGTCTTGCGCGCGATGGCCCAGGCGCAGGTTGAAAACGTCGTGGCGATCAACGATCTCACCGATACCAGGACACTCGCCCATCTGCTGAAATGGGACTCGGTCCACGGGAAATTCGACGGCTCCGTGGAACACGACGACGAAAACATCATCGTCCGCGGGCACAAGATCAAGATCCTCCGCGAGCGCGACCCCGCCGCCCTGCCGTGGAAGGACCTCGGGGTGGAAGTCGTCCTGGAGTCGACCGGTCTCTTCACCAGCCGTGAAAAAGCGGCCCTCCATATCGAAAAGGGGGGCGCGCGCCGGGTGTTGATCAGCGCCCCTGCCAAGAACCCCGACATCTGCATCGTCTTCGGGGTCAACGAAAAGAACTACGACCCGGAAAAGCATTTCATCGTCTCCAACGCCAGTTGCACGACCAACTGCCTCGCGCCGCTCGTCAAGGTGCTGCACGACCAGTTCGGCATCGTCAACGGGTTCATGAACACGATCCACAGCTACACCAACGACCAGCGCATCCTCGACCTGCCGCACTCCGACCTGCGGCGCGCCCGTGCGGCGGCGGTCAACATCATTCCGACGAGCACCGGCGCGGCCAAGGCAATCTCCGAAGTGATGCCCGAGCTGAAAGGAAAGCTCAACGGCGGCTCGTTCCGCGTGCCGACACCGGACGGCTCGGTCACCGACTTCACGGCGGTCTTGAGCAAACCGGCCACCGTCGAAGCGATCAATGCCGCCTTCAAAGCCGCCGCCGAAGGCGACCTCAAAGGGGTTCTGGAGTATTCGGACGAACCGCTGGTCCTTCAGGACATCGTCGGCAACCCGCATTCCTCGATCTTCGACAGCCAGTTGACCATGACGCTGGGCGAGACTTTCGTGAAAGTCGTTTCGTGGTACGACAACGAATGGGGCTACAGCAACCGGATCGTGCAGGCGCTCGAACTGATGTCGAAGTAAGGCTGCAAAAAATATTGTTTATAAAAAAGAGTCGCTTCACCGCGGCTCTTTTTTTCCCTTTCCCGGACCACCTTTTTTTCACTCCCTTTTTTCCCATATGGCCAAACTCTCTGTTCGCGACCTCGAAGTGAAGGGCCGGCGCGTCATCGTGCGGGTCGATTTCAACGTCCCCGTGGAGGAAACCGACCACGGGCGGCGTATCACCGACGACACCCGCATCGTCGAAAGTCTCCCGACCGTGCGCCTCCTGCTCGAACGCGGGGCAAAGGTGATCCTTCTCGCGCACTTCGGACGGCCCAAGGGGAAGCCGGGTGAAAAGAATTCGCTGCGGATCGTCGCCGACCGGCTGGGGGAATTGCTGGGGCAGCCGGTCCGGTTTGCGACCGATTGCATCGGCCCGGCAGCCCGCGAAGCGGTCGAAGCGCTTCAGCCGGGCGAGGTCGTCCTGCTCGAAAACGTCCGCTTCCACCCGGAGGAAGAGGCGAACGATCCCGCCTTTGCCGGGGAACTCGCCTCGCTGGGAGAGCTTTACGTCAACGACGCCTTCGGAGCGGCGCACCGCGCCCATGCCTCGACCGAGGGGATCGCCCACCACCTCCCCAAGGCCGCCGCCGGGTTGCTGATGGAGAAGGAACTCAAGTTCCTCATCGACGAACTTGCCGACCCGGTCCGCCCGTTTGTCGTCATCCTCGGCGGGTCAAAAGTTTCCAGCAAGATCACCGTCATCCGTTCGCTCATGGAAAAGGCCGATACGATCCTGATCGGCGGCGCCATGGCGTACACCTTTTTCCTCGCCAAGGGGCTGCCGGTCGGCAAGAGCCTCGTCGAGCCGGACAAGGTCGGTCTCGCGGAAGAACTTCTCGCGCTGGCGAAGGAGAAGGGGGTGAAATTTCTGGTCCCGACCGACAGCCTGGAAGCCGACGCCTTCAAGGCCGGGGCCAACACCCGCAACACCACCCCGGGCGGCGGGATCAGCGAAGGATGGGAAGGGATCGACATCGGCGCACAGACGACGAAGACCTTTTGCGACGAGATCCGGGGCGCGGGAACGATCCTCTGGAACGGCCCGGTCGGCGTCTTTGAGATTCCCGACTTTGCCAAAGGAACCCGCGCGATCGCGGAAGCGATTGCGGCCTCCGGGGCGAAATCAATCGTCGGCGGCGGCGATTCGGTGACCGCGATCAAACAGTTTGGCCTGGCCGACCGGATGACCTTCATCTCCACCGGCGGCGGCGCGAGCCTGGAACTGCTCGAAGGCCGCGAACTCCCCGGCGTCGCCGCCCTGACCGACGCCTGACCTTCCCGGATTTTTCAAGACCATGACCCAACCAACCACCGAAGAGAAGGCGTACATCGGCACGCGCAAGCCGATCATCGCCGCCAACTGGAAGATGAACATGACCGCAGCGGAGACCGCGGTCTACCTGCCGACGTTCCTGCGGGAAGTCGGAAACGACAGCCGGGTGGAGGCGGTCATCGCCCCTCCGTTCACCCTTCTGGCACAGGCCGCCGAAGCGCTCAACCTTTCCAATACCGTCAAGCTCGCCGCGCAGGATATGCACTGGGAAAAGAACGGCGCATACACCGGCGAGATCAGCGCCTCCATGTTGCGCGATCTTTTCACCCGCTACGTCATCCTCGGCCACAGCGAACGGCGGACGCTTTTTGGTGAAACCGACGAGATCGTCAACCGGAAGGTGCGGTCGGCTCACGCCTCTTCACTCCGCCCGATTGTCTGCATCGGCGAAACGCTCGCGGAACGCGAAGCGGGGAAGGTCAACGAAGTGCTGGAACGCCAGTTGCGCGAAAGCCTCGCCGGGGTCGATGCGAAGGAATGGCTCGATACCGTGATCGCCTATGAACCGATCTGGGCGATCGGCACCGGGCGGACCGCCACAGCGGAACAGGCGCAGGAGACCCACGCGGAGGTCCGCGCGGTCATCGCATCGCTCACTGACGAGACCACGGCGCAGAAGGTCCGCATCCAGTACGGCGGCAGCGTGAAACCTGACAACGCGCGCGAACTGCTCGGCCAGCCTGACATCGACGGGGCGCTGGTGGGCGGGGCAAGCCTCGACCCCCGGGCATTTGCGCAGATCGTCAAGGCAGCGTTGCCGCTGGAGTAGCGGGCGCGGCGGGCGGCACCGCCAGCACCACCAGGCCGGGGTGGAGGTAGACGACGATCCCCCGGTCGCGGGTCCAGAGCGGTTCCCCGGCGAGCAGGTCGGCGTAAAGCTCCTTTTTGCGTTCGTATTCCTCCCTGAACCCGCTCTTGGGGCGGAGGCGTTCGAGCTTGTACCGCCCATAGACCGCTTCGGTCAGGACCACGTGGGTCACGCCCGCCCGGCGGAGTTCCCCGACGTCGGCAAAATCCTCCACCGGTTTCGGGGCGATCGGGGCCTTGATCTCCGGCTGGTACGCTGCGTACTGGTCGTACTTCGGGCTCGGGAGCATCACCTTGTCGTCGATGGCAAGCCGGGCATCGGGAAGGTGGATGTTGAGCCAGGCGGCAAGGTCGGCCGTATCGTCGACCCGGAAGGCTCCGTAATAGGCGGGCACCCCCTTGTACGGCAACTGCGCCGCCACGCCGACGACGATCAGGGCGATCGAAGCGACCCCGAAGGCCCTCGCCGAAAGGCCCCGGCGCGCCAGGTGATCGCGTAAAAGGCTCATCCCCATGGCCGCCGTGCAGAGGAAAAGAGCGGTCGCCGGGAGGAAGTAGCGGTCGTTGGTCTTCGGGGCAAAGGAGAGGATCGCTAGGTAGAGGACCGGAAAAAGCGCCACGACCTTTTCGGCTCCGCTCAGGCTCCGCCGCTCCCGCCAGCAACGGACGTAGTACCAGAGGATCAACGGCCAGAGGACGAAAATGACATTCGCCCGGAACGCCGTCAGGTAGACATCGTGGGGGATGGAACGGGTCATCCCCCCGTGGCCGCCGACCGCGAGGTTCAACTCCTTGCGAAAACTTTGCCGGAAGGCGCTCCACTCCGTCACCGCGGGAAAATTGATCGCGACGACCACCATAAGGAAGCTCAACCCGAACAGGGCGATGCGGCTCCAGCGCCGGGGGAGCGCCGGGTGAAAGGCGAGCAGGCCGAGCGAAAGCGGCAGGGCAAAAAGCCCGAGCGTCTTGCCCGAAGCCGCCAGCCCCGCCCCCGCGCCGAGAAGTAGGAGCCGCCCGGTTGAAGGGCGTCTCCAGAAAAGGACGAGGGCAAAAAACCAGCATGCCACCCCGAAAAGAAGCGCCGTATCCTCCTTGAAATAGTGAGCCAGTTCGAAAAGCTGGCGGTTGGTCAACAGGAGGAGCCCGGCGGCGATCGCCGCAAAACGCCCGGCGAGCAGCCAGACGCTCGCCATCAGGAGCGCGGCAGCCCCTGCCGTGAACGCCGCCGAGATGTTGCGCCCCGTTTCCGTGACCCGCTGCCCGTTGTTCTCCATGGCGAGGAGTCCCGTGGCTTCGACCGCCAGCCGGGTCGCGGTTACCAGCAGCATCGGGTGGTGAAAATTCCACTCCCCGGTGACGACCTGTCGCGTCTTGCCCGGTTCATCGGAATGGTAATAGAACGCAAACCGGTTCTCCCGGGTGAAAAGAAAAAAAGCCGCCGCAAAGAGGAGAAGGGCGCAGAGGATGATCTCGAGCGGGCGTTTCATGAAGGAAAACGCGAAGATGAACGCTTCGCGCCGCGACGACAACAAGATAGCGCGCCCCGGCTCACGACCCGCCCCGTTCCGCAGCGTAACCGCCGCTGCCGCCACCAAAGGCGGCCCGGAACTCCGACGGCGTTTTTCCGGTCTGCTGCTTGAACTGGCGGAAAAAATAGAAGACGCCGGTGTAGCCGAGATCGTCGGAGATGTTTTCCAGCTTCGCCGTCGTGGAAAGGAGCAGGTGCTTGGCCTGTTCGATCTTGGCGTCGATCATCACCTGCTTCAACTGCCGCCCGTCGACCGCCTTGACGATCCGGCTGAAGTAGCTGGGGCTGAACCCGTAGTGCCGGGCGACTTCAGCGACGCTCTGGAACCGCTCCGGCCTTTCGTACAGGAGGCTCAGGAGTTCCGACACCAGGCGGCGATGATGCAGCGGCACCCCGGTCGCCTCGTCGCGATGTTGCAGGCGGCAGGAGGAGGCGTACTCCATCAAAAGATTGCGAAAGAGGAGGTTCGCCTGTTCCCAGTCGCCTTCGTCCCACCGGCCCGCAGCGCGCGCCCGCCGAAAGAGGACGTGGATCTTTTTGCAGCACGTTTCAAAAAAGCTGACCTCCACCGCCTCCCCGTAGCGCGGCAGGAACTCCAGCTCCGGCGCATCGACCGGCAGGGAGGGGCCGCCTGCTTCACGGAAGAGTTCCAGGTGGAACCAGTGGACCCCCATCATCCCGCTGCCCGGCAGGTGATAAAAATCGTAGACATCGCCGGGGCGGAAAAGGACCACCGTCCCCCGTTGCAGCGGCAGTTTTTCGCCTTGGGGCGTCTCCAGGATGCCTCGGCCCGAAGTCATGAACCAGAGATCGTAGGCCGCCATGTGCCGCCGGAACCAGTCGGGTGCGAGGCGGTAGCCGTCCGGGCAGTAGTTGAACCCGGCTTCCTGCCGGTCGAGCCGCGTCGCCACCCGGCTCCAGTCAAGCGCTGGCGGGGTGGCGTTTCCGGGGTTCATCAGAATTCACGAAAAAAGGGGGGGAATCGCGAAAAAGTGCAGCTTTTTATCCGGTTCGTTCATTGTTGTCAATTTTTCCACGGGGCATGATGAAGCGATGAAAACAGATGGCAAAACCGGGTCGGTGAACCGTCGGTGGATCGGGGCGGCGGTCGTCTCCCTCTTTTTTGGTTTCCTCCCATGCGCTGGCGCGATCGTGATCGACTTTGAGCAAAGCTCCGGCTACGCGGCGGGAGCCCTGGGCGGCAACCCTTCGGGGGCCGACGGCACGAAATGGACCGGCTCCAGTACCACCGGGGTGGTCGTCACCGCAGGGAAGGGGAGCGGCGGCTCGCAGGGAGCCTACGCGGCAGCCGGGGCGGCCAACGTCGGGATTTACAAGTTTACCCTCGATGCGGACGACTTCGGGGAGACCTTCCAGGGCGATTCCAGCGTGGTCGCGTTCAGCCTCGAACTGAAATGGGAGGCGCTTTCCGGCGCGACGAGCGCCCTGCCGAGCGTCGGCCGTTTTTACCTCGGGGACGACGGCACCAACCCGACTTCCGTCCGGATTCTCTGGAACGATTTCGGAGAGATCAAAATCTACGACGGCCTTTCCAACGTCGTCATGGCGGTCAACGCCAGCGACTCCGTCTTCCAGGCGAGCCCGGGCGTTTTCTACCGCATCGAAGGGGTGGCCGACTACGCCGCCAAAACCTTCACCCTCAGCGTCAACGGCGTCGAGCAGGGGAGCTTCGGTTTTTACGCGACCGGCACCCCGCCAAGCCTCGTGGCTTACGTGACCAACCAGAACAATACCCACACCCAGTTTACGCCGTGGGTGCTCGACAACCTGGAGGTGGCCGCGATCCCGGAACCGCAACTGCTCGGCCTTCTTCTGGCCGCCGGGGCGGGTTATGCGATGGTGCGTCGGCGCAAGTGAGCCGCATGACGTGAAAAAAAATTGGCGCAAGTGAAACCCCACCCCCCTTCCTTTTTGCGAAAAGCCCTCCTGCTGCTCCTCTGGCTCGCCATGCTTTCGCCGCTCGATGCCTCGGATTCCCCCCGTACCCGCAAGTCACGCAGCCTGCTGGTGACGGCGGAGATGCGCGCCCACGCCATCGCGAACGTCAAGGCCCACCCATGGGCGGCGCAGGAACTCGCCACGCTGACCGGCCGGGTGCAGCCGTACCTGAAGCTCTCCCCTGAAGAACTCTGGAACCTTCTGCCAAGCCAGGAGATGCCCCGCGCCCATTGGGCGGAGCAGAACCACCAGGGTTGCCTCAAGTGCGGCAAGGCGATCTACGAACTCCCGACCCGCAGGAACCGGGGCTACGGGATCTTCGGCGACCCGTGGATCTTCGATCCGTTCACCGCTCCGTGGAAGATCGGGTGTCCGCAATGCCACGCCTCCTTCCCCGACAACGATTTTGCGGCGTTTTACGCGTCGGCGCTGGATGGCGAGCGCCGCTTCCGGCGTGAAAACGGCGATCCCCGGTTCCTGAAGGCCGGTTCCGGAGCCTTGATCGACGATGGCCGGGGGGTGGAGGGCCGGGAAGGGAAATGGTTTTTCGCCGCGCACTACGCCTTCCTGCTCTGGGTGGAAGTCGTTCAGGTGACGCACGATTTCGCGCGTCTCTACACCCTGACCGGAGACGAAGCCTACGCCCGCCGCGCCGGTCTGCTCCTCCACCGCATGGCCGATCTCTATCCCGAAATGGATTACGGCGCGTCGTGGAAACTCGGCATGGAGGCTTCCAGCGGCGGCAGCGGGAAGGGACGGGTGATCGGCCGGATCTGGGAAACCTTTCTGGCGGAGGATTTTATCCGCGCCTACGATCTGGTGTTCGACGCCATCTCGGGCGACGAAACGCTCGCGACCTTCCTCCGGACCCGGCCCGGGACGGAGCGTCCCCGCTCGCCTGCGGAGGTCACGGCACAGATTGAGGAACGGCTGATCGCCGAAGTGCCGCCCAGCGTTCAGGACGACCGGATCAAGGGCAACCAGGGGATGCATCAGATGAACCTCGCGCTCGCCGCCGTGGTTCTCGACCAGGGGGAGCGGTCGCGCCAGTGGCTCGACTGGCTGTTTGAGCCCGGGGGCGGGGAAATCCGCAAGATCCTGGAGGAAAACCTCTGCCGCGAAGGGCTCAGCCCCGAAAGCGGGCTCGGCTATGCGGCGATCCCGATCAAATCGTTCTGGAAAACGGCGGAACTCCTTTCGCTGACCCGCCTTGGCGACGATTACGACCTCTACCGCCATTTCCCGAAATTCCGCAACGGCTTTACCGCCCTTTCCAAAGGGCGACTGATCGATAGCGTTGCGCTGGCGGTCGGCGACTCCTCCCGCACGATGGCGTACACCGCGCCGACCTATCCGCTGGAGATGCTGCTCGACGGCTACCGCGCCTTCGGCACCCCCGAACTGGCGCGGGAGATCTGGTTTACCAACGGGCGTTCGTGGGAGGGGATTCACGGCAGCATTTACGACGCCGACCCGGAGGCGATCGTCCGCGAGTTGCAGGCGGCCACCGCCGGGCTCGATCTGGAGCCGCCGTTTGAAAGTTTCCTCACCTCCGGCTACGGGATGGCCGCGTTGCAGGCTCCTTCCCGCCAACATCCAAGGGCGTTCGCGCTCAACTACGGGCGGATGGCGTGGGGGCACGGCCACGGGGACCGCCTCGGGCTTCACCTCTTCGGGTTCGGCGCGGTCCTGACGCCCGACCTCGGCTACCCGACCCGCACCGGCGCCTGGCCCGACGCGGTCGGCTTCAGTTCCCACGTGGTGAGCCACAACACCGTGATGGTCGACGAACGCAACATGAACCGCGCCGGTTCCTACTCCGGCAAGACGCGGCTCTTCGCGCAGGAGGGGCCGCTGCGGGTCGTCGACATCGACGGCGGCGGGGAGGCGACCCGTCGCGGCGAGGGGCAGAACCCGCAGAATCGCGGAACGACTCTGCCGCTTTTCGAAGGGGTGAACACCTACCGCCGATGCGTGGTGATGGTCGATGTCGACGAGGTGCATTCCTATGCCGTTGACCTCTTCTGGGTCCGGGGCGGGAAGGTCCACCGCCTGATCCAGAACGGCGGCGGGCCGGAAGCGACCACCGATGGCCTCGCGCTCACGCCCCAAAAGGGAACCTACGCGGGCGAAACCGTCCCTTTTGGCGACTTTTACGACGAAAAACTCTCCGCCCGGTACGGCGGCTCGGGTTTCATGTACCTCGACCGGGTGGAAAAAGGCAACGGGAAGCCTCCCTTCCGGGTCGATTGGGAAATCATCCCGCCCGGGGGGAAGGGAGAGCGCCCGCCGCACCTGCGGCTCCACAATCTTACCCCGGTCGACGAAGTGGCGCTGGTCGACGGCCACCCGCCGAAGCTCCTCGGCAACCCCTCCACGTTGCGCTACCTCCACCGGGTGCGGCGGGGCGAAGCGCTCCATTCGCAGTTTCTGACCGTGCTGGAACCTTACCGCCGTAAGCCGTTCATCCGCGCCGCCCGGGTGCTCAAGGACGAGGAGACCGCCGACGGCTTTGTCGCCGTGGTCGCGATCGAACTGGCCGATGGCCGGACCGACACGCTGGTCGTCACCGAAGAGCGCCAGCGGGTGGCGGTCGGCGATCTTGCGTTTCACGGCCGCGTCGGCCTGACCCGTTCCCGTGAAGGAAACGTGGAGACGCAGGTCCTCGTCGGCGGCACCGAACTGACCGACCGCGGGGCGACGCTCCGCAGCGACCAGAAGGGGCTCCACGGAAAGCTCATCTCCACCGCCACCGGGGAAAAGGGGGAGACCCTGCTGACCCTGGAGAGCGACGGGCCGATCCCTCCCGGAGTCGTCGGGCGGACCCTCCTTTTTGACAATGCGCAGCGCTCCGACGCCGCCTTCAAAATCGTCCGCGTCATCGGCAGGAACGTCGTCGATCTCGGGCCGACTCCCCTCTTCGAACGTTTCGCGGACCCGATGCAGCCCGACCTCGGCGGCTCCGACGTGATCGGGCCGGGGGACCCCTTCACTATCATCACGGCGGAGGCCCGCACCATTTCGCAGGAATAGAAAACACCATGTATTTTTCCGACCCCACTCCCGCTCCCCACGAGCCGCCCCTCTACTTTGACGCCTGGACCGAGATCGGCCCGCGCGCCCGCAAGCATCGCGAGGAATCGTGGAGCCTGGAGCATCTTCGCAGCGAGATGGAGCAGTGTTCGATCTCCGGCGCGCTCGTGGCCGATACGCAGACGGTTCATTACGACCCGCTCTTTGCCAATCTGCGCCTGAGCCGCCTGCTGGAGGGCGACCCGCGCCTCTACGCCTGCTGGAACCTGTTGCCGCCGGGCACCGGGGAATTTCCGGAGCCGGAACCGCTGGCCGGGCTCCTGCGGGAGCACGATGTCCGGGCGGTGGCGATCCATCCGCGCTCCAATAGCTGGGATTTTCTCTCGCCCCTCCACCAGCCGTTTTTCGAGCGGCTTGCCCGGGAGGGACGCCCGGTGTTTCTTGCCCGAAGCGAGATCGGCGGTTACGACGAACTCGAACGCTTCCTGCGCGCCTGCCCCGGCTTGCCGGTGGTCCTGACGGGGGCGGTCTGGTCGGAGCAGCGGTTCGTCCTTCCGCTCCTGCGGGCGTTTTCCCACCTGCACCTTACCTTCGAGCGGTTTCAGGTCCATTGCGGGCTGGAACGGCTCGTCGCCGACGGGTTGGAGGATCAGCTCCTTTACGGCTCGCAGGCTCCGCTCCGTTCCATGGGAGCGCACCGCGCTTACGTCGATTACGCGGACATCCCGGAAAGCGCGCGAAAAAAGATCGCCGGGGGAAACCTGCGCCGTCTTTTGAACGGGGCCGGGCCGTCCGCCGCTTTGGTCAACCGGAGCGAGGATGCGTTCATGCACGCCGCCCGCCACGGCCGGCCGATCGAGCATATCGACCTGCACATGCACGTGCTCGACACCGGGCTCAACGGCGGCGGCGGGTGGTACCGGATGGAGCAGGGCGACGGCCCGGGCATCCTGAGACTGCTCCGGCGGCTCGGCTGCGTCGGCGGCGGGTTGATGAGCTGGAACGGCACCGTCGGGTGCGACGCCGTGGAGGGGAACCGGTGTACGGCGGCCGCGCTGGAGTCGTTCCCGGAAACCTTCTGGGGACTGGCGACGCTCGACCCCTCCCACTACTCCCGGAGCGAACTCGAGTGCCAGATGGAAGCGGTCTACCGCGACCCCCGGTTCATCGGGATGAAGCCGTATTTTCACTACGGCGTCCCGTACCACGACGCGAGTTACGACCCGTGGTGGCAATACGGCAACCGGCGCGGTTTTTACGCGTTGCTGCACCGGGTGTTGCCCGATTTTTCCGAAGTCGCCTCGCTGGCCGCCCGCTATCCCGCCGTCCGCTGGGTGGTGGCCCATAGCGCGAGCGATTTCGCCACGGCGGAGATGGCGATCGCCTGCGCCCGGGAGTTCCCGAATGTTTACCTGGAGATCACCTACACGCCCACCCTGCGCGGCATCATTGAATTTCTCGCCCGCGGGGCCGGGGAGGAGCGCGTCCTCTACGGGAGCGACCTGCCGATGCGCGATCCCCGGCAACAGTTCGGCTGGGTGGTCTTTTCTTCCCTGAGCGCCCGGGCGAAGCGGAAGATTCTTTTCGAAAACGCGCTCAAGGTCGTCGGCCCGTCGTTCGCCCCGGCGGCCCGGCTCGCTTCCCCTGATTTATGAAGGTTGGTATTTCCCCTGGAGCACCCTTTCCCGGTTCCCGGCATTGCCGGAGCCGCGCCGCGTTCAGCCTGTTTGAACTGATGGCCGTGATCGCCGTCGCGCTGGTCCTCGGGGCGTTGATCCATGCCGTCACCCAGCGTGTTTTCGTTGCGGGCCAGCGCGCCCGCAGCGTCAGCAACCTGCGCGGGATCGGCCTGGCAAGCCTCAACTACGCCAACGAGCACAACGGCCACCTCCCGCCCAACGGGACGCTGGCCGTCAAGGCTTCGACGGTCGGCTACGGTCTTTCCTCTTCGTCGGGACCGCCCCGTTATCTTTTTTCCAGGGAGGAGACCTTCGGCGCGGCGGAGAAAAACTACGGTGCCACCCCCGACCAGTTCTACAGCCCGTTTGCCTCGGCCTACAAACAGCGCGATCCGGGGAAGTTCTACACCACCAACGGCAAGACCGCCCTGATCGGCTACCTCTTTTTCTACCTTCCCCGGATCAGCGCCAACGATCGCGACCTGGGCGAAGGGTTCTATAACGACACCGTTCGGGAAACCGCCAACTGCCCGCTCTACAGCGATTTCTGCATCTCGACCCGCGATGTTGCCGGGTTTACCGACGCTTCGTGCCATGTCCTCTACCTCGGCGGGCATGTGCGGCATTTCGACCAGCGGACCGTGGCGGCCCGGGGCTCGGCGAGCTGGACTTACGTGATCCGCTATTTCCGCAACCCGTAAGGAACGAAAATTAGCATTGCCTTCCGGGGCCGACCCGCGTTCATCTCTGGGGGGAGATGTGGTTTCGCAACGCTTTGGGGATAGTGATCGGGTGGATGCTCTGCCTCCTGCTTCTGGCAGGGGCGGTCTGGGTGACCGGCGCGTTTTATTTTGATCTCCCGCTGCCTGCGCCGCTGCGGATGATGAGCGCCATCCTCTGGGTCGCGGGGGTGATCGCGCTCCTCGGGTTGATGCGCCCCTTCCGGCAGGCGATGGTGGTGCTGGCGATCTTTTTCTTCCTCGCCCTCGGGTGGTGGCTGACCCTCAAGCCGCAGGCCGACCGCGACTGGCGGCCCGATGTGGCCGTCACCGCCCGCGCCACCCTTCAGGGCGACTGGGTGACGATCGAAAACGTCCGCAACATCCGTTACCGGACCGAGGAGGAATATACCCCGCGTTACGAAACGCGCCGCTACCGCCTGAGCCAGTTGCGCGGGGCCGACCTCTTCCTGACCAACTGGGGTGCGCCCCTGATCGCGCACCCGATCGTCTCGTTCGACTTCGGGCCCGACGGGCGGATCGCCTTCAGCGTCGAAACCCGCCCGGAAAAGGGGGAGAGCTATTCGGCGATCGCCGGGTTTTACCGCCAGTTCGAGTTGATCTGCATCCCCGCCGACGAACGCGACGTGATCGGCGTGCGCGCCATTTACCGGAAGGGGGAGGAGGTTTACCTCTACCCCTTGCAGCTTTCGCCCGAACTCCTGCGCCTCCGTTTCCTCGACTACATCGCCCTGCTCAACACCCTTCACGCCCGCCCCGAATGGTACAACGCGCTGACCAACAACTGCACCACGAGCATCCGGACCCAGAGCGGCAGTTCGGAGCGGATTCCGTGGGACTGGCGCATCCTCGCCAACGGCTACGCGGACGAACTTCTCTACGACCGGGGAATCATCCGCCACAAGCTCCCGTTTCAGGAACTCAAGGAGCGTTCCCACATCAACGCCTTGGCGCGGGAAGCCGACGAAGCGTCGTTCTCGCAAGTGATCCGCTCAAAGCTCCCGTAACGCCGAAGCCTTCCCTGGGGCGGACCTCCGCATTCGCCGCGGGGTTTGATGTCGCCGTGAGAAAACGGGTGAACCCAAATCCAACGCCACGGTCGGCGCGGAGGCCAACCCTCCAGTCATGCTTTCGCGCTCGAGGTGCATGCCCGAACTTTTTGCATTTCGCACTGGATGAAACTCCGTGCTTCCTGCTTTGCTGACCCGCGCCATGAAAATTCTTGTGATCGGCAGCGGCGGACGTGAACACGCCCTGGTCTGGAAACTGCATCAATCCGCGAAAGTCACCCGGCTTTACTGTGCCCCGGGCAACGCCGGTACGGCGGCGCTGGCGACCAATCTTCCGATCGCGATCGACGACCACGACGCCCTGGTCGCCTTTGCCAAAAAGGAGGGGATCGCCCTCACCGTGGTCGGCCCTGACGACGCGCTGGCCGCCGGGGTGGTCGACCGGTTTGCGGCCGAGGGGTTGCGCGCTTTCGGGCCGACGCAGGCCGGGGCGCGGCTGGAGTCGTCCAAGGTTTACGCCAAGGAATTCATGCGCCGCTACGGCATCCCGTGCGCGGCGAGCGGCCATTTTTCAGACCCCGGGGAAGCGCTCCGCTTCTGCGAAACGATGCGCTACCCCGTGGTGGTGAAAGCCGACGGGCTGGCGCTCGGCAAGGGGGTCATCATCGCGCAGACCCCGGCGGAAGCCGCGAAGGCGATTGAGGAGATCATGGTCAGGCGGCTTTTCGGCGACGCGGGGCGGCAGGTGGTGATTGAGGAATTTCTGACCGGCGAGGAGTCGTCGGTCCACGCCGTCATCGGCGGCGGCAAGGCGCTCCTTTTTCCTTCCGCGCAGGATCACAAGGCGATCTACGACGGCGACAAGGGGCCGAACACCGGCGGGATGGGGACTTTCTCCCCGGCGGCCAAGCTGGTCACGCCGGAACTGGAGGCGACGATCCGCACCGAGGTGCTCGACCGCTTCCTGGCGGGCCTGCGCGGGGAGGGGCTCCCTTTTACCGGACTGCTTTTCCCGGGGTTGATGATCACGGCGGACGGGTTGCGCGTGCTGGAGTTCAACTGCCGCTTCGGCGATCCCGAGACGCAGGTGCTCCTTCCCCGGCTCAAGAGCGATCTGGTCGACCTGCTCGAGGCGGCGCTTGACGGGCGGCTCGATGAAGTGACGCCGGAGTGGGACGAGCGCGCCGCCGTCTGCGTCATCATGGCTTCGGGCGGCTATCCCGGCTCTTATGCGAAGGGGAAGGCGATCACCGGGCTCGAAAAGGCCGAGGCGCTCGGCGATGTCCACCTTTTCCATGCCGGGACGCGGTGCGGCCCGCAGGGGCTGGAGACCGCCGGGGGCCGGGTCCTCGGCGTGACCGCTTTGGGCGGGACACTGGAAGCGGCGCGCGCCCGGGCGTACGAGGCGGTGGCGCAGATTCATTTCGAAGGAGCGACGTTCCGGCGCGACATCGGCGCAAAAGGGTTGTAGTCTTGCCGTCGATGAATACCGTGCTTCGTTTGACCGACCGGGGCGTCCGGGGTGTTTTCAAAGGTTGTTTTCTCGGACTCCTGACGGCTCTTCTCCCCGCCCTGGCGCACGCGCAGGCTCCCGCCGCCCCGCCGGCGGCGACTCCGGCGCAGGCCGCTTCGCCGGTGGTGGCGGACCCCAACCGGACTCCTGCCCAGGCGGCTCCCGCAACTCCGGCAACGCCCGCGCCCAACCCGAACCTTCCCGCCCCGCCGGCGGGTGCGCCTTCACCGGCAGCCACCGGCACACCGGCTCCCAAGCCGAAGGCGAGCCCTTCGCCGACCCCCGCCACCCCGACGCCGCAACCCTCCCCGCAGGCCCTCGTCGACGGTCTTTCGGGGAGCGACATCCGCCAGGCGCTCGACCTGATCCGCGCCCATTATGTCAACGCCGCGGCATTGAGCGAAGACGCGCTCAACCGGGCCACCCTGCAGGGGCTTCTGGAACGGCTCGCCCCCGGCGTGCTCATCGAATCGCCCGATGCCGCCCCGCCGCCCGATGAACCGCTGCGCGCGGAGATCCTTGACGACCGCGTCGGCTACATCCGGCTCGGCTCGCTGTCGGCGGACCGGCTCGCAGAGTTTGAGGCGACGCTCGCCAGTTTCACCGAGAAAAAAATCCGCGCGATGGTGCTCGACCTCCGCTCCACCCCGCCGAGCACCGATTTCGACCTCGCCGCCGACTTTGCCAAACGGCTCACGCCGAAGGGGAAGATGCTCTTCGCGGTCCGCCGTCCGAGTGAAAAGCAGGAGCAGATGTTCACTTCCAGCCAGGACCCGGTGTTTGACGGGGTGATCGTCTCCATCGTCAACCGGAATACCGCCGGGGCGGGGGAGGTGATCGCCGCGATCCTCCGGAGCCTGCACCACGGGCTGGTCGTCGGAGAAACCACGGCGGGAGAGGCGGCGGAGTTTTCCGTTCAACCGCTGCGGGGCGGCAAACGGCTGCGCGTGGCCGTGGCGGAAGTCAAGCTGCCCGGAGAGGTTTCGATCTTTCCCGAGGGGCTCAAGCCCGATGTGCAGGTGGTCGTCCCGCCGAAGCAGGAGGTGGAGGCGCTGGCCGTTGGACGCGAGCGGGGGGTGAGCGGGCTGGTTTTCGAAACCGAGCGGGCACGGATCAACGAAGCGGCGCTGGTCGCCGGGACCAACCCGGAACTCGACGCCGCCGAAGAGGCCCAGCGGCTCGGCGGCAACGCCCGCAAACCGCGCCTGACCGACCCGGCCCTGCAACGCGCCGTCGATCTCGTCACCGCGATCGTCATTTTCAATCAGGAGTAAGTCCGGAGGAAACGGATTGACGCCCGGCGCAATCCCCGCCACCTTATCGCTCCCCATTTTTCGGGGTTTTGACTTTTTATGGAAATTGAACTTCAGGGAGTTAACGCCTCTGCATTGAAAGCCCGTTTGGGCGAGATGCGGAGGTATCTTTGACTTGCCCGCCTTGCAGGCCCGCCTCCAGGAACTGGAAGCGGCGATGAACGAGCCCGATTTCTGGGATTCCCGGGAAAAGGCGCAGGCGAGCGTGGAAGAGGTGGCGCGGTTGCGCGGCAAGATCAACCCGTTTCGCGAATTGACGGGCGGCTTTGACGATCTCGGTCTCCTTTACGAAATGGCGATGGAGGAGGGCGACGCCGAAGCGCGCGCCACGGCGCTTGAGGAGGTGGAGGCGGAGTTTCACGCACTGGAGGAAAAGCTCAACGCGTTTGAACTCCAGAGCTACCTTTCCGGGGATCACGACCGGTCCAACTGCTTTCTGGTGATCCACTCGGGCGCGGGCGGCACGGAGTCGTGCGACTGGGCCGGGATGCTCCTGCGGATGTACCAGCGGTGGTGCGAACGCAAGGGGTTCAAGGCGGAGATCGTCGACCTGCACGAGGGGGACGAAGCGGGGATCAAGTCGGTCACGCTCCAGATCAAGGGCGAGTTTGCCTACGGCTACCTCCAGACCGAACGCGGGGTGCACCGGCTGGTGCGGATCTCCCCCTTTGACGCGAACAAGCGGCGGCACACCTCCTTTGCGAGCGTTGATGCCACGCCGGAAATCGCCGATTCGGAGCCGATCGAAATCAACCCCGCCGATATCGACACCGACACCTTCCGTTCGGGCGGCAAGGGGGGGCAGAATGTCAACAAGGTCGAGACCGCCGTCCGGCTCGTCCACCGGCCCACCGGCATCGTCGTCGCCTGTCAGGCGGAGCGGAGCCAGGGGCGCAACCGCGAACTGGCGATGAAGATGCTCAAGGCAAAGCTCTACCAACTGGAGCAGGACAAGAAAAACGCCGAGATCGAGCGCCAGTATGGCGAGAAGGGCGAGATCGCCTGGGGCAGCCAGATCCGTTCCTACGTTTTCCAGCCGTACCAGATGGTCAAGGACCACCGGACCGGCGTGGAGAGCAGCAATGTCGACGGCGTGATGGACGGCGACATCGACCCGTTCATCCATGGCAAACTGCGGGGGCTCGTCAACAAAAAGGGAGCCTCCGACGATGTTTGATCGGCTGATTTCGTTGACGACCTCTTTTTCATCCTCTAGCTTGGCTCCGTTTATGCAGAAGCGCGTTCTCTTCTTCACCCTTGTTCTGGCGTCGGCCGCCACCCTTCCACCCGCGGCAAACGCCGCGGAGCGGGACAACCCGGGAGGGGCCGCCTCCGGCGCGGAGGTGGTGGCGGATACCAGCGCCGCAGCGCAGTTGCGCCAGGCGGAGGAACTGGAAAACTCCGGCGACCTCAAGGGTGCGCTTGCCGTCTACCGCAGGGTGGCCGACAGTGAGACAAAGTCGAGCGTCACGGCAAAGGCCCAGATGAAGACCGGTGATCTTTACCTGGCGTTCGGCAAGAGCGAGGCGGCTTTCAAGGCGTATGGGAAATACCTTGCCGACCACCCCGAAGGACAGGATTTCGAGGCGGCGGTCGAGGCGCAGTTCCGGATCGCCAACTCCTTCCTCGAAGGGGAACGCCGCCGGGTTTTCGGGATCAAGACCTTCTCCTCGATGCAGCGCGCCGAGGAGATGTTTGGCGACATCGTCAAGAACGCTCCTTTCAGCAAGATGGCCCCGATGGCGCAGTTCAATATCGGGCGCGCCCGCGAGAAGCAGAACAAGCTGCCCGAAGCGATCGAAGCCTATCAGGTCGTGGTCGACAAATACCCCGCTGACGAGATTGCCTCCGACGCGCAGTACCAGATCGGCTACATCCACCAGTCGATTGCCCGCGATGGTTCGTACGACGACCTCGCCCGGCAGAAGGCGCGCGAGGCGTATGAAGATTTCCTGATGCGCTACCCGCAGAGCGAAAAAGTCTCGCAGGCGGGTGAAAACCTGGAGTCGCTCTCCAGCGAAGACCTCCTGAAGACCTTCAATGTCGCCCGCTTTTACGAAAAGACCGGCAACTACAAGGCGGCGGTGATCTATTACGATGAAGTCATCCAGATGGGCGGCGGCACGCCCGAGGCCGAGCAGGCGCAGACGCGGCTCGACCACCTTCGCGAAACGGTGAGTGAAGACCTCCTCCAGGCCGGGCCGGAACGGACCGAAACCGGGGAACGGGCGAAGGAAAGGCGCAAGCTTCAGGCCCAGGTCGAAACCGCTTCGCGGCCGGACTACGTCGGCCCGCCGGCTCCCAAGGTGCCCGACGAGGTCGCCCCGGCGGGGCCGCAGCTTCGTGCGCCGCGCGGCGCGGTGGAACCGATGCTCCCCTCGGGTGAAGGGCTTTCACCGGAGGAAGAGGCGTTGATCCCCAACCCGTAAAGACCGAACTTTTCCGCTGCACTTTTTCTTTTCGATGACGACCACTCTGACCCGTTTTTTGCGCCACGTCACCCTGATGTTGGGTGCGGTTGTTCTGCTCGGAGGGTGTGCCGGGTACCGGGTCGGACCGGTGATCCCGCAGCGGATGGAAGGGGTAAAGACCGTGGCGGTCCCGACCTTTGAGAACAAGACGCTGCTCCCGCGGCTCGAGGTGCTCGCCGCCGGTACGGTCATCAAGCAGATCCAGCAGGACGGCACTTACAAGGTGGTAGGCGAGGGCGAGGCAGACGTGATCCTCGAAGGGGTGATCACCGATGTCCGGCGTTCCGGCGTGCGTTCCGTCCGCGGCAACATCTACGCTTCGCGGGAGTACGAACTGACGCTCACCTTTTCCTACACGGTGACCCGGCGCGTCACCGGCGAGGAACTCGATTCCGGCTCGGTCCGCGGCGTCACGAGCTTCTTTGTCAGCGGCAACGACGTCAATCAGGACGAACGCCAGGCGATCCCTCTCGCACTGGAGGATGCGGCGGTCCAGTTGGTCAGCCGGATCAGCGAAGGGTGGTAAACGGGGAGGAGACGGTCCGCTCCCCGGAGCCCGGGCCGATGTTGTACCTGGTCCCAACGCCGATCGGCAATCTCGGCGACATCACGTTGCGCGCCCTGGAGGTTCTCAAAAGCGCCGATGTCATTGCCGCAGAGGATACCCGCCATTCCGGGCTCCTGCTGAAACATTTTGGCATCCGCAAGCCGCTTCTCTCCTACCACGAACACAACGAGGCGCAGCGTACGGCGGAATTGATGGAGCGGCTCGGGCGCGGCGAGGTGGTCGCCGTGGTTTCCGATGCCGGAATGCCGGGAATCTCCGACCCCGGGGCGCGGATCGTGGCGGCCTGCCGGGAGGCAGGGGTGCCGTTGACCATTCTTCCCGGCCCTTCGGCCCTCCTGACGGCGGTGGTCGGCTCCGGTTTTCCGGCGGAGCGTTTTTATTATGGCGGGTTTCTGCCGCCCAAGAGCGGCGGGCGCGCCCGCGAACTCACCGCCGCCAACGGGCGACAGGAGACCAGCGTGTTTTTCGAAAGCCCCCACCGCCTCCTCAAGACCCTGGAAGCGGCCGCCGCCCTGCTCGGAGAGCGCCCGCTCGCCGTCGCCCGGGAGTTGAGCAAGACTTTCGAGGAATACCGGATCGGCCCCGCCCGCGAACTGCTCGCGCACTACACCGCCCATCCGCCCCGGGGCGAGATCGTCCTCCTCATTCGCGGCCACGACGATCGCGAATGGCGCAGGCTCATCAGGGAGCGGGACAAAAACGCCCGGTAGCGTCATTCTGGCGCACTTTGCCTTGTCTTGAGGGGGGCGGTGGGCCTAGTGTCCTGGCAACCTTCAAAGAGCCTTCAAGATGAATCATCTTATGAATTCCAGGCCCAACGGGCCGGCATCCCTCAGCCCAGCCCAAAGGGCTGGGTGTGGGTTCCACCAGACGATGCGGCCTGAAGGGCCGCGATTTCCCCTTTAACGCCCCCGACTTTTCTTCATCCGTAATGGAAGCGACGATCCTGATTGTTGACGACGAAAAACATACCCGCGAAGGGTTGCGCAGTTCGCTGGAGGATCACTTTGATGTCTACACCGCCGCCGACATCCAAGGGGCACTCCATCTTCTGGAGGGCGATCCGGTCGATGTCATGGTGACCGACCTCCGTCTCGCCGGGGAGGACGGGATGGAACTGATCGACCGCGCCCTTTCGCTCGCCCGCCCGCCGATCTGCATCATGATGACCGCCTACGGCTCGGTCGACACCGCCGTCGAGGCGATGAAACGGGGGGCGTACGATTTCATCACCAAGCCGCTCGACCTCGACCACCTCGAGCTTCTGATCAACCGCGCCCTGCGGAGCCGTCGTACGGAGGAGGAAAACCAGCAACTGCGCCAGCAGGTCGAACAGCGGTACGGGCTGGAGAACCTGATCGGCAATTCCGCGGCGATGAACGAGGTTTTCGACGTGATCCGGCAGGTCGCCCCTTCGCGTGCGACGGTCTTGATCGAAGGGGAGAGCGGGACCGGCAAGGAACTGGTGGCGCAGGCGATCCACCAGCTCAGCGGGCGGCCCAAGCAGAAGTTTGTCCCGGTCCATTGCGCGGCGCTCTCGAAGCAGATCCTCGAAAGCGAGCTTTTCGGCCACGAGAAAGGGGCGTTTACCGGCGCGTTCGAGCGCCGCATCGGCCGTTTCGAGCAGGCTTCAGGAGGCACGCTTTTTCTCGACGAAATCGGCGAGATCGACGCCAATATCCAGGTGAAGGTCCTCCGGGTGCTGGGGGAGGAGCGTTCTTTTGAGCGGGTTGGCGGGAATACGCCGATCAAGGTCGATGTCCGGCTGGTCGCCGCCACCAATCGCCAGCTCGAAAAGATGGTTGCGGAAGGAACTTTTCGCGAAGACCTTTACTACCGGCTCAACGTCGTCAAGATCACGCTGCCGCCCTTGCGCGAGCGGATGGAGGATGTGCCGCTGCTCTTCAACGCGTTTCTCAAACAGTTCGCCAAGGAGAACGGCAAGCCGTTTCGTGAACTGACTGCGGAGGCGGCCAACGCGCTGCTCTCCTACGACTGGCCGGGCAACATTCGTGAACTGCGCACCGCGATCGAACACGGCGTGGTGATGGCCACGGGGAGCCGGATCGGCGTGCGCGATCTCCCGGCGCTGTTACGGAAAGACCGGGAAAACGTGCCGGGGGAATCGGCGAGAGGTATAAGGCTTCATCATTTGAATTTGCAAGAAACAGAACATCGGCTCATGATGCGTGCGCTGGAGGAGAGCCGGGGGAACAAGACGGAAGCCGCGAGGCGGCTCGGCATCAGCCGCAGGACTCTGCACCGCCGCCTGAAGGCCGACCCGCAGCGGGAAAAGGAAGAATAAGGGAACCGTTTTTCAACTTCGTCAACCAACTCCACCTTTATCAAATCACCTGTTCCATGAAAGAAAGCTCAATTCAAAGGTTCATCCATCGGCTGGAGGAAGGCAGGGGAGGAAGCTGGCTGCGGCTGGTCCTGATTTTTGTCGTTTGCGTGGCGGCGCTCGTGCTTCTGGTTTTCGATCCGTTTTCGTGGCGCATTTTCAAGGGGATCTCCCACCCCTACGCGATGGAGCAGGCGGTCGTGGCCCGGGAAGTGGCGAGGGGCCACGGCTACTCGACCCTGGTTATCCGCCCGGCGGCCATGGCGGAGTTCAAGGAGAACGGGAAGCCGGAGAATTTGAAGGGAAACATCCCCGAAACCTATCACGCGCCGCTCTGGCCGCTGACGTTGGCCCCGTTTTTCAAGATTTTCGAAAGTTCCATGGAGATCGACGCCAACCCGGGGAGTTCCCCGGCGAGTCTGGTCTTTGCGGGGGACCGGATTGTCCTGATCATCTCGGTGATACTTTTCTACCTCGCGCTTCTGGTGAACTTCCGGACCATCGCACGGCTTTTTGACCGGACGATCGCCTGGTTGACGACCGGGATCACCTTTGGCTGTTACCTGCTCTGGCAGCAGGCGATGAGCGGCCTGCCGCAGATGCTCCTCTTTCTGCTTTTCAGCCTCGCGGTCTACTGCATGGTGCGGGCTTCGCAGCAGAAACAGGAGGGGAAGGGGGCGCTCCGCTGGCTCGCCGCGGCGGCCGTGCTTTTCGGGTTGATGGCGCTGACCCATCCCCTGACGCTCTGGCTCTTTCTGGGGGCGGCCGTTTACGCGGTCGCAGCCTTCAAGCCGCGCTGGAAGACCGGGGTGGTGATGTTCGGCCTCTTCCTTTTGCTTTTGACCCCGTGGTTCGTCCGCAACCAGCGCGTCTCGGGAAACCCGTTCGGGCTGGCGTGGTACAGCCAGATCAGCACCATCTCCGGGGCGGAGTCGGCGGTTTTGCGCAGTGAAAAGCTCCCGAAGTTCATGCCGCGGGTGATGTACTACCGTTCCCGCATCCAGCAGGGGGTGGTCGAGCAGATGTCCAACGTGACGCGGGAACTCGGTTCAGTGGTGGTGGCGCCGTTCTTTTTCCTGGCCCTGTTGCATGCCTTCAAGCGGCAGAGCACCTTTTCCTTCCGCTGGCCGCTCCTCTTGATGTGGGGGCTTGGGGTCGTCGGGATGGCGATCGTCGGCCTCGGGACGCACGGGTCGGCGGTTTCCGCCAACGATTTGCATTATCTCTTCATCCCGCTTTTCTCCGCCTACGGCATCGCGCTGGTGATGGTCCTGATTTCGCGGTCGGGCTGGGGTTTTCCGCTTTTCCGCAAGGGGGTGATGGTCCTTTTGATCCTGGTCTGCACCCTGCCGCTGCAGAACCTCCTGCTCAACCCGATGCGGATGCCGTTTCACTGGCCGCCCTACCTCCCGCCCTACATCGCCATCCTCAACCAATGGACCAAAAAGAATGAGTTGATCGCCTCCGATGTGCCGTGGGCCGTGGCGTGGTATGCCGACCGCAAGTCGCTCTGGCTGCCGGAGTCGATGACCCGGCTGGCGCAGATTCACGACAACCTGGAACTCGACGGTCGTTTCGCGGGGGTTTACCTCACCCCCGCCACGGGCAACCTCGGTTTTTTCAACCAGATCATCCAGGGGGAATACAAGGAGTGGCTTCCGTTGATCCTGCGCAGCAAGGGGTTGGGGAATTTTCCGTTCCGCGAGATGCTTCCGCTGCCGATCAACGGGCAGGTGGTGTTTTACAGCGACTGGTCGCGCTGGAGTTCCGACGCCGCCAAGGCGGCCGCCGAGGTGACCGAGGAAGAGTTGACGAAGAAGAGCAGGAAAGAGGCCGAACCGACCCCTGAAAGCGCTCCGGAAAGCACGGAAACAACACCGTGATCCGTCGGGCACGCTCGGCGGGGAAGCGCGTCGCCCCCCTTTTCGTCTAAAACATTGCCAAGAGGGGGGGCCGCGTCGTAGCATGCTCCTTTGCGCACCTTCCCCCGTACGTTAAAGAAACCTTCCCCGGAAAAAAAGCCGTGAAGCCGGGGCGCGGCAGCGGCCCCTGTTTGCCGGATGGGGTTCCCATGGCGGGAGGGGCGCGGAAAACCGGCAGCGAAACGAGCACACAGAGAGCAGAGAGAGCGAAGACGACTTCCATTTTCTTCCCGAACTTCGGGAGCGAGAGGCACAAACACGTTGACGAAGAGGGCGGAAACTCCCATTTTACGGCCCCTTCCGCGTGTCGGGCCGCCTTTCTGCCGTTGTTTTCCCGGGGTCTCCAGGGAGAACGGCGGCGAAGGAAGCCCGGGAAAGAGGCCGCAAAGCCGCCTGAAAGCCGCCCAAGACTCCCGGAGACGTCCCAAAAGAAACAGATCCTTTTTGATTCATGGCTCAAGAGAAGACTCCACCTCCCACGTTTGAAAGTGCGATGGAACGCCTCGAAACCATCGTCGACCAGATGGAGTCGGGCTCTTTGCCGCTCGAAACGATGCTCGAACACTACGAAGAGGGGACCCGGATGGTGAAAATCTGCTCCCAGAAGCTTGCGGCAGCGGAGAAACGGATCGAAGTTATCGGTCGCTCTCCCGCCGGAGAGACCACCACCGCTCCCTTTGACCCCGAAGCTCCCGCAGCGGCGACACCGCAGGCCGCCCCTTCGAAACCGACCGCTCCTCCTCCCGACGACGAAATCCGCCTTTTCTGACCTTTTCCCCCATTTTTTGTGACCATGCGATACCTTGATACGATCAATCAGCCGGCCGACCTCAAGAAGCTTTCCGAGAGCGACCTGCCCCAACTGGCCCAGGAAGTACGCGATGAACTGATCGCCTCGCTTTCCGAAGCGAACCCGCAGTCGGTCGGCGGTCACCTCGGGCCGAACCTTGGCGTGGTGGAACTGACCATCGCCCTCCACCGGGTGTTCGAAACACCTAAGGACCGGTTCATTTTTGATGTCAGCCACCAGGGGTACGTCCACAAGATGTTCACCGGGCGGCGCGAACAGCTCAAGACGATGCGCCAGTACGGGGGCCTCAACGGCTTTCTGCTTCGCACCGAGTCCGAGCACGACTGCTACGGCGCGGGTCACGCCGGGACGGCACTTTCGGCAGCGCTCGGGATGGCAGTCGGGCGCGACCGGCGCGGCGGCGACGACGAACATGTCGTCTGCGTCGCGGGAGATGCCGCCTTCACCTGCGGCGTCAGCTTCGAGGCGCTCAACAACGTTGCCGAGTCGACCAAACGGCTCATCGTCGTCCTCAACGACAACGAATGGAGCATCGCCAAGAACGTCGGCGCGATCGCCAAGTACTTCAATCGGATCAGCACCAACCCGACCTATGCCCACATCCACGACAAGGCGTCGCAGTTCATCGAAAAGATCGGCGGAAAACGGGCGCGCGACCTGAGCAAGAAGGTCGAGGGGGGAATCAAGGGACTCGTCCTGCCGAGCGTGATTTTTGAAGACCTCGGGCTGCGTTACTACGGCCCGATCGACGGGCACGACATTCCGCTTCTGATCCGCACCTTCGAGTTCCTCAAGACCCAGAACGAACCGGTTCTCCTCCATATCCTGACGAAAAAGGGGAAGGGGTATTCCCCCGCGATGCAGCAGCCCGACAAGTTCCACGGGCTGGGCCGCTTCAACCACGATACCGGCGAGACGGCCGCCTCCAAGGTGCCGACCTATTCCGAGATTTACGGCAAGACGCTCGCCGACTTTGCCGACAGGGACGATTCGATCTGCGCCATCACCGGTGCCATGCCGACCGGGACCGGGCTGGTTCACTTCGCCAAGCGCCATCCGCAGAAGTATTACGATGTCGGGATCGCCGAAGAACACGCCGCCCTCTTTGCCAGCGGGCTGGCGACGCAGGGGTTCAAGCCGTTCCTGACGATCTACTCGACCTTCATGCAGCGCGCGTATGACATGATCATCCACGACATCGCGTTGCAGAACCTCAACGTGGCGCTCTGCATGGACCGCGCGGGCTTGAGCGGCGACGACGGCCCGACGCACCACGGGCTCTTCGACATCGGCTACCTGCGCCATGTGCCGGGGCTGGTCCACATGCAGCCCAAGGATGAGGAGGAGTTTGTCGACATGCTGGCGACGATGCTTCACTACAAGGGGCCGATCGCGATCCGTTACCCGCGCGGAGCCGGGACGGGCGCGGTGCCGAAGGCGGAGCCGAAGGTGCTCGAAATCGGCCAGGCCGAAGTGGTTCGCGACGGTTCGCAGGTGGCGATCTTTGGGCTCGGCAACATGTTCGAATTGGCCGAGGAGGCCGCCCGCCGTCTCGAGGAACAGGGGATCTCGGTCGCGCTCATCAACCCGCGCTGGATCAAGCCGCTCGACACGGCGACCATCGAGAGGTTCGCACGCAAGGTCGATGTCATCTGCACCGTGGAAGACCACGTGTTGCATAACGGCTTTGGCTGCGGCGTCATCGAACACCTCAACGACGCCCGCATCGCCACGCCGGTGGTCCGGATCGGCTGGCCCGATGAGTTTATCGAACACGGCGCGGTGCCGATCCTTCGCAAGAAGCACGGGTTGACCGTGGAGGCGCTGATCGCCAAGGTCGTGCCGCTGGTCAAGGGGATCTCCGTCGTCGAGCCGGTCCCCGCTGCGTGACGGAGGGGGCCTCACTGGAAGGGCGGGTCGCGATCAGGCGCTCCCGGTAACCTTGGGGCGAAAGGCCGAAGCGGGCCTTGAACGCCCGGGAGAAGGCGCTGCTGCTGCCGAAGCCGACATCGAACGCAATCTGTTCCAGGGTGAGCGCCGGGTCGTGCATCATGCCGACGGCGCGTTCAAACGAGGTTCGCGAAAAGGCGGCATGGGGTGAACAACCGGTCGCCTGGTGGAAGAGCCGGCGGAGATGCGCCGGGGAGAGGTGAACGCCCGCCGCGACTTGCGCGAGCGTCGGCCGGTAGGCGAGGTTGGCTTCAAACCATGCCATCGCCGCCGCGACCTTTCGCGCTGCAAGGTCGGAGGAGGATTGCAGTTCCGCAGGGGCCAGGCGTCGCAGCAGCAGGAGCGAAAGCTCCGCCACCGCCACCTGATGAACCAGCCGCGCCACGGCGAGGCTTTCGCGTGCCACGGCGGCGCAACGGTCGTGAAGCTGCTGGATGAAGCCGACCTCTCCGTCGGTGAGCGGGACGATCCGGTAACCGTCGTGACCGACGACGCCCGCCACCCGGTCGTCCACGGCATCAAAATGAAAGACGACGACGCGGCACCGGTCGGCCTCCGCGCCGCCCCAGTTGTGGACGCATTGCGGCCCGGCGACCGTCAGCACCGAACCGGCCAGCGCCTCCTCGTGTACGCCCTTGGCGGAGCGGATCAGCATGGAAGCGTTTCCATCAAAAAGGGTCTGAAACGCCCACCGCTTCCGGGGGAAAGGGGTGAGCCGGCGTTGCCCGTAGCGGCGTTCGCCATCGGTCAGGTAGAGCAGGGACATGTAGGTTCCTCCAGTGAGTAGGCCAGATGAGCGAAAATATCAAGTAATGGAGCGTTTCTCGCATCGCGGGGGATGCTGCCCCGTGCTTTAATGACCACGCATGTCAAGCAAACCGAAGAAATCCGCCAAGACCAAAGCTTCTCCCGCCGCACCGACCCGCAAAAAGCGCTACGCGATCGTCGGCACCGGAGGACGCTCCGCCATGTTTTCCCACGCGCTCCTGACCGACTACCGTGAAACGTGCGAACTGGTGGCACTCTGCGACATCAACCAGACGCGGATGGACTTCCACAACCAGGAATTTTGCGAAAAGTACAACGTCCCCGCCATCCCGACGTTCCACGCTTCACGTTTTGACGAAATGGTGGAAACCGCCCGGCCCGATGTGGTGATCGTCACCACCATCGACCGGGCGCATCACCGCTACATCATCCGCGCGATGGAACTCGGCTGCGACGCGATCACCGAAAAGCCGTTGACGGTCGATTCGCAGAAGTGCCTCGAGATCCTCAACGCCATCCGCACGACGGGGCGCAACCTCAAGGTCGCCTTCAACTACCGCTACGCCCCGGTCCGCAGCAAGGTCAAGGAACTCCTGCTTTCGGGGGTGATCGGCGAGGTCAAGTCGGTCCACTTCGAATGGCTGCTCAACACCCGGCATGGAGCCGACTATTTCCGCCGGTGGCACCGCGACAAGCGCAATTCGGGCGGGTTGATGGTCCACAAGGCGACGCATCACTTCGACCTCGTCAACTGGTGGCTTGAGAGCACGCCGACCGATGTCTTTGCCTTTGGCGATCTCGCCTTCTACGGCCGGGCCAACGCCGAGGAGCGGGGAGTCTGGAAATTTTACGATCGCGGCACCGGTTCGGAGGCGGCGAAGGATGATCCCTTCAGCCTCGACCTGAACAGTTCCGAGCGGCTTCAGGGGCTCTACCTCAATGCGGAGAAGGAGGACGGCTACCGGCGCGACCAGAGCGTCTTTGGCGACGGCATCAGCATCGAGGATACGATGACGGTCGCCGTCCGATATGCTTCGGGCGCGCAGATGAGCTACTCCCTCCACGCGTATGCGCCATGGGAAGGGTATCGCATCGCGTTCAACGGGACCAACGGGCGCATCGAACTCAACCACCAGGAGTCTTCCTACATCAACGCGGCGAGCGGCGATGTCGGGGAAGGGGTGACCAAGTCCGAGCAACTGATCGTGCTGGAAAACTTCAAGCGGCCGGAGATTATCGAGGTGCCCAAGGGGGTCGGCGGTCACGGCGGCGGCGACGTGGTATTGATGGAAGCGCTTTTCGGGAATCCGCCCGAAGATCCGCTGGGCCGGGCGGCCAACCATATCGACGGCGCGCGCTCGATCCTGACCGGGATCGCCGCCAACCGTTCGATGGAGACCGGCCAGGCGGTGAAGGTGGACGATCTGGTCCGCCTTTCGGACTGGGAATAACGGAACCCCGGCGAAGGGAAGAAGCGTAAAAAACGGAATCTTTTTCAGGGCGGAGAAGGCTGAAACCCGAAGGAGCCCCGTTTTTAAGGTTGGGACATCGTGATCCAACACTTATGCTTCGCACTCTTATGAAAGTCACACCATTACTTACGTTGACGATCGCCACCGGTCTGGCCCTGGTTGCCTGCGACCGAAAAGCAGAACCGGTCGGTGAAGGCACGACGCCCGAACCGACCGCTACCGCAACCCCGCTTGGAGGCGCGTCGCCTTACGACGCCACCAGCCCTTCACTTTCCACCACCCCTGAACGGGAATCGATGCCGGGGCACAGCCCGTCCACCAGCACTTCCACCCCGATGAGCGACAGCCGCTCCGTAGGGGAAAAGGTTGAGGATGCCGCTCAGACGGCGGCCGACAAGCTCGAAAAAGCCGGTGAAGATGCCAGCAGCGCGCTCGACCGCGCCGCGAAAAAGGCCGCCGACGGCTTGAAGGATGCCGGGGAAAGGATCGAAAACCAGACGACCCCGGCGGCTCCGACCGCCACGCCGGCCAACCCGTAAGGGAGTGGTTTTTCGCGGAGTGTGTTGACCCGTTCAACACGCTCCCAGCCGGAATCAACAACTTCTTCGCCCTCCGGGAGACCACCTTCAAGGTTTCCCGGAGGGTGTTTTTTTAGCAGCAAAGCGTTGACTTCCGCCGTCTTTGGTTATTGCCTTGGCCGGGAAGTGTCCGCCCTCCTTTTTCGCCTGGCCACACGGGTGGCCGTCCTGTTGCTGCTCCTCTCCGGCCTTGGCGCCTGGCTGGCGCTGGCCGATACCGCTTCCGGGGCGACGGACGGGGAAACCCCGGCATCGCCCTCCCCGTCACCCACCCCCGGGCGGCCCTACCCGTTTCACAGCGTCATCTTTTCATTTGACCCCGAAACGGGTGCGCTTCGGATCGGCAAAAACCGGATTCGGCTCGTCTATCTCACCTCCCGCACGCGGATGCTTCACGAACGGGGCGACACGGCCACGTGGGACGATCTCATTGAAGGGACCGCGGTCCGCGGCTCCATCCGCAAGCGGGAGGATGGCGAACTGGAAGTGGTCTCGATCTTCGTCGGCACCAAAAGCCAGACGCCGGACGGGTGATCGCAAATCTATGGCTTTGAAGAGAGGAACCGGTCGACCTCTCCCTGCCAGTCGCCGGTTTTGATCGGGAGGAACGAGACCTCGTACTGGTAGAGGCGTTCTTCGCCCTGCGGCCACGATTCGTTGCCGGAGGTCATGAAGTATTGTTTGTGATAGGCTTCGTGATCCCAGATCGTATGCTTGTGGATCTGCCCTGCGGGGAAATCTTCCGGAAAGCGGGTGATGGCTGCCACCTGCGTTTCAGGGTTGAACACGGCGAGCCAGCGGAGGTCTTCGCGTACTTTCCATTGATTGTCACTGATGAGCGTCCCCGCCAGGTAGCGCCCGTCGGCGGTCTGGCCGGCCCACTCGGTCGTCTGTGTGCTCCAGATCAACATCAACGGGTAAAGATGGTGCAAGCTGGTGTCGGCGGTAGCCGTGACCCGGATGCTTTCGCTCAAGCCGGTGGCGTGAATCCGCAGCGTGCTTTCCAGCGTGATCGCTTCACCCAGCCGGGACTTCTTGAAGCGTTCGAAGGTTTCGCCGCGGAAGGTGGTGTCCGTGGATTGGGTGATGTCGGTCCCGTCACACACCAGCCTGGCTTCCAGCACTTCTTCTTCCCCGCCTTCGGTATGTCCCGCGCCAATCAGTTTACCGGACTCGTAGGCGAGGACGGTGCCGTAGTTTCCGTTGGGCTGGCCGATCACCCCGCCTTCAAAACGGATGCCGCGGAGGGTCCACTTTGCCGCGGGAGAGAGGGTGACGGAAAGCTCGCCTGCGTCGAGCGTGACCTGCCGTGGAGCCGGGTCTGCGTACGTCGGCAGGGTGGCGGCGGCTGCGGCAAGGAGCGTCATCGCGGTGAGAAGGAGGCTTCCGCGGCGTGGAGAGAGTATCATGATGAAAGGGAGACGGAAGGGGAATGGGAGGTCACGCCATCTTTCGGCGTGTATGGAAAAGGAACAACGCGAGTGCCAGACCTCCGCCGAGCAGCAGTTGGGCGGTATCGGCTTCGGGGATGGTCGCAAGGCGGATGTTGGTCATATAGGCATCGACCGAACCTTGCGGAGAGAGGAGCATGCGAACGTCCGAAGTGAAGTCGGCGGCCGTGGCCACGTCGGTCAGGCTGATGGCAAAGAGCGGGTCGTCCGCGCCGAGGGCCGTGATCGAAAAAGAATAGTCAACGGTCGCGGGGTCGGTTCCTACGCCTTTATGGAGCTGCATGCTCAACGAGAACGTGTACCAGACGTCGTTTTCCACGGTGATGATGTTGTTGTCGCCATCCCTGGCAGGCGTGCGACTGCCGGTGGCGGTGCCGGTATTCCCGTCCGTCAGGTAGGCAAGCTGATTGGAGCCGTTGATCGAGAGCGACGCAAAGGGTCGATTGGCCCCTGTATCGAGAAAGATGATGTTGAACCCGCTTGACTGAAGGTAATCGAAACTCCACTCGTAGGTGGTATCTGCTTTCAAGACCAGGGGAGTGAGCCCCGCCGGTGCATAGGCGGTGCGGTACTGGGCCGACAGGTCGGTGCCCGACGGGCGCAGGAGGTACATGGCATGGGTAGCCGTCGGTTTGCGGTCGTACTTGTCTTCCGGTGTCTCAAGGACGATCGGCAGAGGGGCGGGTTGGTTGACGCCTCTGGAAAAGAGCCATGGATTCTGCCCGCCGTTGGGGATGGATTCCCCGACCGTATAGCCGGGGCCGTCGAAGCGTTCGTCAATATGAAGGATGGCAGCGGAGGCGCAGAGCTGGGTGGCCAGGATCGCGGCAGACGATACGATGAACAGGCGGCAATGGCGAAGCAGGCTGGGGGTTTTCATAAGCAGGGGATCGGGTGGTGTTGAAACGCGCTCATTGGGTGCGCAGATGTTTGCGGATGTTGAGGAAGTCGGTGTTGATCTCGGTTTGCGGGACGGGGCGTACGCTGCCGTCGGCAAAGAGGAAATGGACGGCGCTCCCGTTCTGGTGCCGGGCGTCCAGGTAACCGGCGGCCGTACCCGTTGAAAACCAGTGAATGGCGAAGGTGCTGTCGTACGGGCCTTCATTGGTGTCGGCAATGACCGGGGCCGCGCCGGCTTCGAGGTCGTCGCGACGGTAGCGGATCAGTTGCGGGCTCGGATCGGCTTCGTTCCATTGATTGCCCGCGCTGATATTCCAGCCATAGTTGCCGAAGAAACGCTGGTTGCCGTCGCGCCACCTCTTCTGCGACGCGGGGCAGCGAAAGACATTCTCGGGGTGTTCGATATGGTGCTTGGGATCGTCCCCTCCATAGCGGGCGAGAAGCTGGAACCAATAGAAGCCACCCTTGGGCGACTGGTGGTAGGAATTGGGCAGATAACCGCGGTTTTCGATGACGTAGAGCTGGAGAAAACCGCCGATCTGGCGCAACTGGTTCAGGCAGAGCGCATCTTTGGCGCTCTTTCGGGCCGTCAGCACCGTCGGCACGAGCAGCCCGGCGAGGACGCCGACGATGCCGATCACCAGCAGCAGCTCCAGTAACGAGAAGGCCTGTTCCTTATCGGGCGATTTGAAGAAGTACGTAGTCATTTCGGGGGATTTTGACTTCAACACTCCGGTCGGTTGCCAGCGCGAGGTCGGTCTCCTGTTCTTTCAGGTGGACGGCGATGGATTCCGGAAGGGCTGTGAGATCGAGCTGCGCTACCTGCGGCTCGCGGGAGAGGTTGGAACAGATCACCAGCCATCCTTTTTGATTTTCATAATAGCCGCAGACGATCTCGGGATGGTTGCTGAGGATCTTCCGGTTTTCCCAATAGGGAGTGAAGCTGGTGTCGGAGTCCGCAATGCCGTACGCCTTGGCGATGCGATGGAAGTCGCGGATCGGGTCGACGTGAATGAAGAGCGGCCAGTAAAGCGCGTCGACCTGGAGGACGCGGGAAAGGAAGTCGCGTGCCGTGGCGGTATTCTTGAGAAGGTGTTTCTGGTTTTTGAGCTGTCCGAGCCAGGCGATCGGTACGCCCCACTGACGCCAGAACCCTTCGACGATCAGGCGGTCCATCGGCAGGACATAGGAGTAGAAATACTCCTGGTCATCGGCGGGAGGCAGGACTTCCGGGTTCGGGTGGAAGTAGCCGGAGTTGAACTGTTCGCCAACCAGAAAGGTCTGGAAGAAGCTCATATACGGCATCGCATAGGTCGCAGAGTTGTGGATGATTGACTGCGGCTGGCGTCCCCATTTTTTCTCGGTCAGCCAGGAAATGCGCTTGAGCAGGTCGCGCGAGGCGAGAAATTCGAAGGTCGGGCGTCGCTTGCCATCCCAGGTTTCGTAGCCGCCGCCGCTCTCTTTGCGGAGATTGGGAATCGGCTGGGTCTCGTCGAGATACCACCCGTCCACTTCGCCCAGGTGGGTATTCCAGCGGTCATAGGCCCAGACGAGGTAGTCGCTCCAGCCGCTGGTGGCGGCGACGCGGATCATCTCGTTGGTGCTGCCGGGCGGGCGGTCCGGTGCGACCGAGAAGGCCTCGCGCATCGCCTTGCCGTCGGGGTTGAGTGTTTTTCCGTCGCTGATGGGGGCGTGAATACGGGTCCAGTAAGGAATGATCTTTTTACCGGCCTTGCGGTCGGTCCTGACGGCGTTGCGGGTCCGTTCGATATTGCGTGCCCGGCTCGGTTCCGGGTCGAGGTAGATGGAGCGCCACTGGTCGGGCCAGTAGATGACGTGGCTGCCGCGGTCTTCACCCTGGAAGATGCTGTACTGTGCACTGATGGTCCACGACCTCCAGCGTTCCGGCATCGGTTTGACCGGGGTCGCCATCAGGCCAAAGCGGTAGGTCAGCTTTCCCGGGGCGTTGTCCGGCAGCGGTTTGGCGATGAGCCGGACATCCAGGACGCCGGAGCCGTCGGGCTGACGCCGGAAGACGAGGCAATCCTCCCGGTCCAGCGGCCACCAGTTTTCGTCGGATTCGGTAAACCACATCAGGCCCGCATGGGTGTTGCCGATCCAGACGGCGGTCTTGAACGGGAGGGTGAGCGGTTCTTTTTCGGGCAGGGCGCCGGAGTAGGAGTTGCGTCGCAGGTTCTGCGATTCGTAGCGGTGAGGTGCGCCGATGTAGTGGTAGTATTGGGCAAACTCGGGCTGGATCGGGATGGAGAGGAGCAACTCACCGTCGCGCGGGAGTTCGTCGATTTCCAGTTCGATCCAGACCATTCCGTCATACTCCAGGCGGGCGGTGCTGGTGACGCGGGTTTTGTCGAGTTGCCCTTCTTTTTTCAGGATGACCTGGCCGGTATGCTGCGAGACGACGCTGGCGGGGGTCAGTTCGACGCTTTTGCGTGCTTCGGGGCTGCCTACCAGAAGTTGGATGCCACCGGCTCCCAGGAGCGCCTTCTCCATGGCGGTGATCCCTGCGACGAGGCCGCCGGTACTCCCGAAGTCGTAGCTTCTTCCCCAGACACCGGCCTTCCCGTCGTTCCAGGTGACCGGTTCCCATGGCGAGAGAACGACGTCGGGATCGAGTGCTTCGAGCGCGATGCTCGGCTCTCCTTCCGCGTACCAGGGTGAAGGAGGGCCGGCGAACGGGAGCGTGGGCGTGGCGCTTGCCTTGAGGGCCGCAAGAAAGGCGGCCGGGTTCGGTTCGCTCTCGACGACCTGAAAGTCGGAAAGCGTGACGACGGCATTGGCATCGTCGGCCAGCGGATCGCCTACGAAGAAGCGTTTTCCCCATTCGAGAGGTTCGTCGAGCGTGGCGACGGCCCGTTCCTTGCCATCAATAAAGAGCCGGAGTTGTCG
>DATMFV010000061.1:0-56509 GCA_035555975.1 Chthoniobacteraceae bacterium | reverse complement strand
CCTGCCGATGGCGCTCGAAAAAGCCGGGGCACGGTACGACAAGGAACTCAACGCCGCCATTTCCGCATTGACCAGCATGATCCAGCCCGCCGTCATCGTGGTGGTCGCGGGAATTGTCGGCGTCGTCGCCTATTCGATGATGGGCGGCATTTTCCAGGCGGTCTCCGGCCTGCGCAGTCCTTAAAATTTTTTTCCTCCATCCCATGAAAGCACCCCATCCCATTCGGCACCCCGCCGGTTATACCCTCATTGAAATCATGCTGGTCCTCTCGATCATCGTCGTCCTGATGTCAGGGGGGATCTACTACCTGGTCGGCAACCTCGATGTCGCCAAAAACGCGCGGGTCAAGAGCGATATCGAGGCGATCACCGCCCAGTTGAAGGTCTACCAGATGCAGAACCTCGACTTCCCGACCACCGCGCAGGGGCTCAAGGCGCTGGTCGAACCGCCGACCGCCGCGCCCAAGCCGCGCAACTGGATCAAGCTGCTCAAGCCCGAAGCGCTGCTCGACCCGTGGGGGAGCGAGTACCAGTACCTCAAGCCGGGCAAGCACAACACCGACAGTTTCGACATCTGGTCGCTCGGGCCAAACAAGACCGCCGACGACCAGAACATCGGCAACTGGTAACGATGCGGCGACGCAGGCAGCACCAACCGATCCGATCCCCCGCCCCGACGGGCGCGGCGGCGGCCTCCCGTGCCTTCACGCTGCTGGAGATCATCATGGCGCTCGCGATCGTCGTCCTGATCGTCGGCGCGGCCACGCCGGAAATCAGCAGCATGCTTCTGGCGGAACGGCTCAAAGCGCCCGCGCGGGAACTCGAGGCGATGGCGATCACCGCCCGCTGCAACGCGCTGGCCGAACAGAGACCGTACCAGATCATCCTCCAGCAGGACGGCTTCCGCCTGGAACGGCTCGGCAGCGGAAAGGAGACCGGGGTGGTGGTGGACTTTGAACTCTCCGGCGATGTCGCCATCGAAATCGCCAACTGGCCGGAGGAAAAATGGCACCGCCCCAAACAGCACATCTGGTATTTCCCGCCCTCCGGGCTTTGCGAGCCGATCCGCGTCATGTTCCGCAAGGGGGACTCGTACTATCTGCAAAAATACAGCGCGATTACCGGCTGGAACCAGGAGGAATCTTTCTTCATCCGATGAACCGCGGTTTCATGCTGCTGGAAGTCGTCCTCGCGCTCTCGATCTTTGTGATCGCGGTGGTCGGGCTGCTCAAGATCCTCAACACCGGGTTGACGGCCGACTACGAACAGCGACGGCTGACCAACATGCGGCTCAACCTCCAGAGCCTGCTCGACGAAGCGCTGGCGAGCCCCCCGGTGGAGACGACCGCGGAGGTCGCCTCCGACGGTTTCCACATCCGCTACCGGCGCGAGATCCGCCCCGCCGAACCGGTCCTTTCCGGCGGCAGGAAACTGCGCCACATCTTCAAAATCACCGTCACCGCTCACGATACGCTGCGTGAGGACCGGGTCATCGGCACCCTCTGGACCTATGCCGCGCCGTAGAGCATTTTAACTTATGGTGCACACAACTTATTTGCGAGCGCTGAAGGCCGATGCGGAGACTTTTGGACGCAGCGGCTGTATGGATTCATACAGTCCAAGTCCGAAAGACTTTGCAGTGGCCTTCACCGCCGCAAAGAAGTCTGTGCAGAATAGGTTAAAGTGCTCCAATCGTTTCCACCGTAGCGGCCTGACGCTCATTGAGGTCATGGTGGCGCTCGCCGTGCTCGTCATTCTGGTGAGCGGGATCTTCATGGTGGTCCACACGGCGCTCAAGACCGTGCTCCTGATCGACAACCAGGCGAGCCGGGAGGACGAGATCACCAACCTGACCGATATTCTCCGGACCAACTTCCGCAACCTCCCCAACCATGCGCTCCTGAGCGCCGGGCCGGTCCCGGGGAAGGAAAACCGGGAGTTTCTCTTCGTCGTGCAGAACGCGCCCGGTTTTCTCACCTGGCTGCCGATCCGGGGCAGCGACCGCGAGGTGGTCCTCCTCTCGCTGCAACGCCCTTCGCGCGAAGAAGGGTGGAAGGTCTGCCTGAAACGGTTCGACCCCGCGCCGACCCCGGCGGAGCGGGAGTTTGACGCACAGCAGGCCCTCAAGGCGGCGGCACAGATCCCGTGGCTGGAACTGGTCGCCAATATCGAACGGGTGGGGGTCCGTTTCTTTGACCAGACCACCCGGAAATGGCTGCAGGAGTGGAAAAACAGTCACACCCGCCCCGGGCTCATCGAACTGACCCTCGTCTACGAACACACCAAGGATGCCCGCAGCGCAGCGGCCATCTTCTGGCTGCCGCCGGTGAAGGGAGGGACGCCATGAAACCGCGCTTCTGCAAACGGGGGTTGGCGCTCCTGCTGGTCATGTGGGCGCTTTTTGTGATGAACTTTGCCATCATCGGCCTGCTTTCACTTTTGACGATCAACATCGGCGGCGCTTCGGGGATGGAGCGGGTCGCCCTTGCTTCCTCGTTTGCCTTTGCCGGGGTGACGCTCGGGCGCAACGACGACTTTCCCGTCACCGGCGAACCGGAAAAACAGACCTTTCCCAATGATGGACAACTGGAGGTCTACGCGGTGAGCGAAAACGGCAGGCTCAACGTCAACCGCCTGCTCGAAAGCGGCGACCGCGAGACGCTCCGGGCGCTCTTCCGGCTCTGGGGGTTGAGCGACGTGGAGGCCGATACCGTGCTCGACTGCCTCTTTGATTACGTGGAACCGGGCGGCGACCGGCGGCTCAACGGCGCGAAAGCCCCGCAGTATCGTGCGGCGGGGCGGCCCGCGCCTCCCGGGCGGCTCTTTCGCTCCATCGACGAAATGACGGCGGTGCTCCACTTCGACCTCGTTACCGAACGCAAGCCCGCTTGGCGCGACGACCTGACGATCTATGGAGACGGCACGCTCGACCTCCGCTCGGCCTCTCCCGAGGTCATCCGCGCCTTCTGCCGCGTCGGCGACTCGAGCGCGCGCGCGATCCGCCGGGGGGCGGAACATCTCAACGACATGGAAGGGGTCCGAATGGCCCTCGGGTTGACCTCAAAGGAGTTTGAACCGTTGCGCGGACGGCTCTCGCTCGGCGGCAAGGTGCGCCGCATTCATTCAACCGGCATCTCCGCGCAGGCGAAGCGGACGATCGAGGCGATCTACCAGATCGGCAACACCTCTTCGGTCATTCTGGAATGGAGGGAATGGTGAACATCGCGCTCAAACTGCCGGAAAAACGGCGTGAAAAAACCGGGCGCCGCCCCGGCGCGTGGCTCGTGCCGGGCGAAACCGCCTGGGAAGTGCGGGCTTCGTCGGGCACCGGCTCCGGCTTTCCGGTACTCCGGACGGTGGAGGAGATCGAAGGCCCCGCCCCGGGAGCGGTCACCCTCGTCGTCCTTCCCCCGCAGTGGGTCACCTGCCAGCTTTTCTGGCTGGAGACGACGGATGAAAAAGCGGTCCCCGACCTGCTGGCGATGCAGTGCGAGCGCCGGGCGCTCCTGCGGCAGGAGGAAGTCTGGCGGCACCGGATCGTCCGGAGGGAGGCCGAGCGCCTCCTCGCGCAGGTGCTCGTCCTGCAAAACGAACTCCCCGCCGGGATCGAAACGGAGGGCGACGCCCGGTTCGAGCCGCTGCCGCTTTGCCTGGAGTTGCCGCAACGCTCCGCCTGCCTCTGGCGCACGCTCGGCACGGTGATGATCGCCCTGACCGACGACGCCGGCGTCTTCTACTTCCAGGCCCTCCCGCACCGGGCGATGACGCCGGAGTGCCGCCGCGATGTGCAGGCGGTCCTCTGGATGGCGGTGGCCCAGCAATGGATCGCCTCGCTCGAATCGCTGGTGCTCATGGGGAGCTGGAGCAGGGAAGAGGTCGCCGCGATGGCGTTGCCTGGGTTTGAAGTCCGGGGTTGCCCCGCCCCGCTCTGGATGCCGCCGACGGAGTTCCTCGACCTGGTGCCCAAAAGCGTCCGCCAGCTCCGCACCGTCCGCCAGCGGCGGCGGCAGATCCGGCTGGTGACGCTTGCCGTGGCCGCGCTTTACCTCCTCTTCCTCCTGTTCCAGATCGGTGTCGCCGCAACCACTTCCCTCTCCAACCGGCGGCTGGCGGCGCAGTTCCGCGAGATGGAGCCGGAAATGAACCGCCTGCAGGAGACGGCGCGGCAACTCGACGCGCTCAACCCCGCGCTCGATACCGGGACCTACCCGCTGGAAATCCTGCACCGGGTCATGGCGCTGCTGCCGGAAAGCGGCGTGCGCCTCACGCGCTTTGAGATCATCAGCAACCACCTCGAAGTGGCCGGAGAATCGACCACCGCGCGCGAGGCGTTTGATTTTCTCCACGCCCTCCAGTCGGCGGAGACCCTGAGCCACCTGACCTGGGAAGACCCGCCCCAGCCGGTCCCCCTCCCCAACGACACCGCCCGCTTCTTCATCCGGGGAAGCATTGCCGGAGCCTACCACGAACCGACCGATGAGCCTTAATCCACGCGAACAACGACTGGCATTCGGGCTCGGCGCAGCCCTCCTGCTGATGCTCAACCTCCTCTTCCTGCCGAAGCTGATCGCCTTCAACAAGGCGGGCCGCCAGAAACATGCCGAGCTTTCAGCGCAGGTCGCCGCCGCTTCGGGGTGGCTCGCCAGGCGCGACTACTGGAACCAGCGCCGGGAGTGGCTGGAAAAGACCGAGCCCGACCTCCAGGCTTCCCGGGAAGATAGCGCCGTCCAGCTCGAGCAGCTCCAGCAGAGCGCCCGGGCGTGCGGCCTTTCGATCGCGGAGGTTCAACTGCTGCAACTCGCCCCCGCCGAATTTTACCAGCCGATCGGCGCGCGCCTGACGCTCAAGGGGCCGTGGGCCGGGCTGGTGCAGTTTGTCAGCGGGTTGCAGAACCCGGCGATGTTCAACGTCATCCCCCGGTTCAGCATCCGGAGCGACGACCCGCCGCCCAATGTGCAATGCGAACTGGAAGTGCAGCGCTGGTTCCATTTCCCAAAGGAGGCGACCCGATGAAGCCGCTTGTTTTCCTGCTCCTGCTCGCCCCGCTCTCCCTGCGGGCCGACGACGCGGAAATTTTCCCGCCGCAGTCGATCCCCGCCGACCGCTACGAGGCGATGACCCAACGCTCTCCCTTTGTCCTCCCGACCGACGAGGAGCCCGCCGTGGTCGCCACCTGGGCGAGCGATTTCCAGATCGTCAGCATCCTCAAACGCGGGGAAGCGTTCGTGGTCCTCGCCAAAAAGGTGAGCACCGGCGAGCGGATGCCGATCCGCACCGAACCCAACCCGCAGGGGTTGCGCCTGGTCACCTTGCAGATGTCCCCCGATCCCCGCGAAGTCTCGGCAGTGATCGCGCTCGGGGATGCCGAAGGGACCATCACCTACGACCCCGCCCTCCTGGCCCAGATGCCCCACCCCTCCGCCTCCGGTAATCCTGCTTTGAAGTCCGAATGAAACGCCTCCGATCCCTTCTCCTTCCGCTGCTTCTCCTGCTTTGGGGAGCGCCGCTCCCCGGCCAGTCCGGCGAACGCGATACCTTGATCCAACTGGTCAACAACCCGGTCTCCGACGTGCTGGCGACCTATGAAGCGCTTACCGGCAAACAGGTGATCAAGGAAGGATCGCTGCCGGAAACGACGATCCATATCAACGTCACCGAACCGGTCACGCGCGAGGAGGCGGTCGAACTGCTCGAATCATCCCTGCTCCTCAACGGCTTTGCAATGGTGCCCGGCCCCGGCAACAGCGTGAAGGTGGTCAGCCTCGGCGGCGGAAAGAACCCGCGCAGCCAGGGGGTAAAGGTCTTTACCGACGAAGCCGCGCTGCCGCCGGGCGAAAAGCTCGTCAGCTACATCATGAAGCTCAACTTTCTCTCCGCGCAGGAGACCGCGCCGATCTTCAACCAGCATTTCGCGCCGACCCCTCCCTTTGGAAGCATCGTCGCCGTGCCGGGGTCGAACATCCTTCTTATTACCGAAAGCGCCGCCGTGGTCCGCCAGATCATCCGGATGCAGAAGCTGATCGATGTCCCGCCGACAAAGGTGTCGGCGCATTTCGTCCCGATGCTCCGTGCCAATGCCGACCGGGTGGTCGAGACGATCACCAAGGTGCTCGGCAACGCGGGCGGTTCCACCGGCTCCGGCGCAGGAAGCGGAGACGGGGCGGGCAAGGCGAGCCGCCTCCTCTTCAACTTCGGGCAGGGCAACCCGGTGGAGTTTGCCGCCGACACCCGCACCAACCGGGTGATCGTCGTCTGCAATCCGACCGCCTTCCCGTACTTTGAGACGTTCGTGCGCAGCTTCGACGTTCCCTCGGGTCAGGCCCCCTCCGAAGAGTTCAAGCTCCGTTATGTCTCCGTCGGCGACCTCCTCCCCGCCGTCGCCACCATGCTCAAGGAAGGGCGCAAGGATGGCGACGAAGCCGACGGACAGCTCGAAACGACGCAGACCTCCACCCGGCGGGATGATTCGACCACCCTGGCCAGTTCCACGACGACCTCCACCACCATGAGCGGCGGCTCGGCGACGAACGTCCTCGGCACGGTGCAGGAAAACGACGACAAGGTGCTGCCGCTCACCGTCATGGTCGGCAACGCGCGGCTGATCGCCGACCAGCGCAACAACACGATCATCGCCATCGCGCCGCCGGAAAGCCTCGACCGGATCGCCTCGGTCATCGCCCAGCTCGACAAGCCGCCGATCCAGGTCTACCTCTCGATCATCATCATGGAACTCGATGTCAGCGACGGGCTCGACTTCGGGATCGATTTCTACCGCCAGGGCTCCAACAGCATCGCCAGCAACCAGCGGGTCGGCAACGTGCCGAGCATTCAGACGCTCCTCAACCCGGAAACGGCGGCGAACTTCATCGCCTCGTCGCAGAACACCCCGGGGCTCGCCTTTTTCGGCACGTTCGGCCAGGGGGTTGACCTGCTGGTGACCGCGCTCGAGTCGACCGGCCGCACCAAGGTGCTGGGACGCCCGACGGTTTACACCTCCAACAACAAAAAGGCGGTCATCTCCGTCGGCGAACAGATCCCGGTGCCGCAAAGCACGGTGAGCACCGTCAACCCGAACCAGAACAACAGCACCGCGCTCACCTCCACGATCGACTACAAGGATGTGCTGCTCCAGCTCGAAGTGGTGCCGCTGATCAACAACGACAACGAGGTGACGCTCGAAATCGCCCAGAAAAACGACACGCTCGGGCAGACCTACCTCATCGCGGGGACCGAAGCCCAGAGCGTGCGCACCCAGCAGATCCGCACCTCGGTCACCGTGCCCAACAAGCATACGGTGGTCATCGGCGGGTTGATCAACGACCGGGAGGAGAAGATCGAGCGCAAGGTGCCGATCCTCGGCGACATCCCCCTGCTCGGGATTCCCTTCCGGGGCATCTCGACCAAAAAACAGCGCAAGGAGCTGATCCTGCTGATCCAGCCGCAGATCGTCAGCGACAATGCCGCCCTCTTCCCGACCGACGCGTTGGAGAAACGGCGTACGAAAGTGATGCGCGGTTCGGAGGATTTCATCAACCCGCCGCTGCCCGAAGGGTCGGAGATCCCGCCCGAAGCGCAGCTTGTCCCGTTTGAACCTGTCCGCCGCGCCACCCGCCCCTGATTTTATGAGAACCGTCGCCCTGCTGCTCCTCGCCTCGTTCGCGTTCTCCGAAGCGCTCTTCGGCAACGCCACCGCCTACCAGGCGCTCCGCTACGCCACCAAGCGCGAGGGGGATCGCGTTCTGGAAGATGTCTACCTGATCCGCGGCGCGGGAGGGAGACCGCAGCCCGACCAGTGGGTGCTCTTCCGGGGCAGTCGCGATGCGCCATACTTCAGAACCACCAAGGTTCGCGAGGATGGAAGGATCACCACCGGGAAGGCCGCCGCCTGGGCGCAGGGTCTGCCGCCCGATGCGCTGCCGCTCAACCTTACGATCCTCAACCTCGACACCCATGCCGCCTGGAACATCGCCACGCGCCATGCCGAACGGGAAGGTTTCCGGTTCGATTGCGTCGATTACGAACTGACCACGCACCCGCTCGCCCGCGTTCCGGCGTGGACGATGTACCTCTTCAACGAACCGCTCGGGATGGTCGGGATCATCACCCTTTCCGGGGCGACGGGCGAAGTCCTCAACCGGTTGAAGCTCTTCTATTACACGATCGAAGCGACCGGGGAGATCCGCGAGATCGTCACCATCCGCGAACGGTGGGAGACCCGCGCCTCGCGCAGCATCCACCGCTGGTTTTCACGCACCGGCGAAGCGTACGGCCACGACCTCTACAACGCAACGGGTTCGACGGAGGAGATCCTGATCCAGCGCCGGACGCGGCATTTTTCCGAGGATGCGCGGTAAAAGGGGACCCTCCACGTCCGCCGTGGGGTTGGATTTTGTTCCCAGCCTCACCTGGTCTTGTGGTAACTCCAGAGGTCGACCGGATCTTTCGTCTCCTCTTTCGTCAGCGATTCGGCGTGGCCGTCGCAGAAGACGAAATTGACATGCCCGCCGTGCCGCTGGCCGAAAAACGCTTCGTACCTGAGCCAACGCCCGGCGACCTTGGTTTCCGAGTCACCCATCAGGATCGTTTTCGCCGGAAAAGTCACGGCGTTCGCGCGGATGGGGGTCCAATCGAGCGTACCGTCGAAGATGATGCTCTGTTTGGACGACTTCAGGTCGATGTTCATCGAATAGCTGTAACCGGCGGTCGCAAACGAGTTGTCGGCTGCCGGATCAGCCGGGCAGAGAAGCGGCGAAGGGTCGTGGATGATGATGCCGTACGGCTTGAGTTGAACGTTCCACGCCAGTTTTCCCCTTCCCCCGGGAGGGATGAGGCCGCCCGAATCCTGCTGATAGCGGAGAAAGGCCATCCCGATCTGGCGCAGGTTGCTGAGGCACCCGACGTTCCGCGACTGGGCCCGGACCCGATTGAACGCCGGCACCGACAAAACGAGAAGGAGAGCAACGACCGCCGCGACGATCAATAGCTCGGGCAAGGTCCACCCGGCGCGTTCCCGCCCACGTGCGTGCCCGAGGGTCGGCCTCCGCGCCGACTGCGGCGCCGGACGTTGCTCCACACACGGCTTCCCAATTTTAAGAGAGGCACGATTCATTGGTTCTTCTCCGGTTGCTCGGTTTCGCGCACTTCATCCGGCGTGGCGACGGCGGTGAAATTGCGCCCAATGTACCACCAGGCGGGCTGCGGCGTGTTGAGCGCGCGGCGCGTGGCGAGCTGCTGCCAGAGCGCGTCATTGGTTTCCGCGATGGCGGCTTCCCCACCTTTGGCAAGCACGAGGAAGAGCGCCTTCTGCGGAAAGGCAGGGAGCGGCCCGAACTCTTCCGCAAGGGCCGCAAGCCGTTCGGCAGAAAGGAGCCCGGGAAGAGGGATCACCACGTGCTCCCACTTCTCCGCGTGAGCCTTCCAGTCGTCCATCGTCACGAGGGCGGCGGGCCGACCGGTTCTGGCCAGGGTGTCGCGCACTTCGCTCAAAGCCGCACGACTCAGCGCCTCGCCCTCCTCCCATTCCGAGAGGCCGGTCAGCGCCAGCGGGTCGACCACCAGCGCGACTTCTCCGGGCGAACCGGGCGGGAGCGGTTTCAGCGCCATGACCCGCCGATTGAGCGCGGCGAGTTCGGAAAGGATCTCGGGAGCCTGCATCAGGTCCTTTCCGTTGCCAAAACCGGTGTTGTAACGGACCGCCGCCCCCTGGGTTGCGGCGAGGTAGCGGATCTTCCTCATGCTCCTAAGTGACTCCTCCACGGTGCGAAGCGGTGCGCCGCCGGTGTCGGCCGCTCCGGTCCAGAGGAAGTTGCGCACGTCGTCTTCGAGCGACGGCTGGATGCCGCGCAGGGCCAGGCTGGTGACCGGCAGCATGAAAGCGTGCCCCCGGCGGTTGCCGCGCAGCGAATAGGAAGTGATGTTGCTGACGGCGTCCACCTTTGCCGAGGCGATGAAATCGGCGAACCCGAGGGAGCCGCCATAGAGAAGCCGCCGCAGCGAGTTGGCGTGCTCAAAGAGATAGCCGTAGTGTACCGCACAGGCAAGCGTCGGGTGTTCCGCCTTGATCGCGTTGATGATCACCGCAAGATTTTCCGCCTGCCGCTGCGCCACGAAGCGGAAGAAACGCGAGCGGATGACGCCATCCCCCCGCTCTTTCCGGAAGGGCCATGCCAGCGCGGGGTGCGGCAGCGTCACGCGCTCCCCGGTCGGGACGCCGTGGGTCTCCTGCCATTGGGCAAAGGCGCGCCCGGCAGCGGGGGAGCAGTCGTACTCCCCTTGTCCATGCCCCCAGAGCTGAAACTCGCCCCCTTCAAAACCCATGATGAGGAACCCGCCAAACGCCCTTCCGACGGGGCGCTGCCGCAGCGCCGTTGCAAGGTCGCCCGCGCAACGGATCGCAAACTCCCGCCAGGCGTCGGAGCCGAACGACTGCCGCCGGCGCGTCCCCCTGTTGGAAAGATAAAGCTCGTCCGGATACTTCTGGTTCCACCAGTCCGGAGTCTCAAACCGGAGCCGGACCAGGATCGACGCCGCGGGGTCCGCCTCCAGCACGCGGAAAAACGCGGCTTCCAGGCGGGCGAGTTCCCACCCTCCGGGGCGGTAAAAAGCGGCGGCGGGGTAGTAGAGTTCATACTGGTGCCCGCCCGAGGTGCTCCATGCTCGGTAGCTCTCCACGGGCGAACCCTCCGGCAACGAAGCGCTGAAAGGAGACTGGGAGCCCGCCGCCGTCCGGACGACGTTCGACGGCCCGGCGGTAAACCATGGATGCTGCTCCGGCGATCCCTCCAACGGCGCTGCCTCCACTTCCAGCGGCAATGCGTTCGGAGTGGAGATCGCCATTCCCGGACCGCGCAGCCGCCATTCATAGCGCCCCGGCCTGGCCCAGCGGGAAAGGGGAAGCTCCACGGTCAACCGGCGGCCTTTCCGGTGAAAAACGGGGGAGAGACCGCTCAAGGCCACCGATTCCCCCTCTTCAAAAAACTGCCACTCCAGCGACGCCAGCGCTTCGTCAGCGATCGGGGCGGCGCATTCCAGCTCCAGCACGGCCTTCTTCCCAGCCGCGACCGTGGAGGAGAACCCGATCTGCTTTGCTTCCACGGCGAGCGGCGGGGCAGCCGGTCTGAAGCCGCTTTCCTCCCCTGTCGTCACCGTCTTGAGCGGCTCCCCTCCGGCGGTCGCTGCGGTCCACGCCGCTCCTGACAGCAACGGCGCAACCCCCGCGATCCGGGCGGCGAAAAGGACGGGCGCTGCCTCCGTTTCGATTTCAAAACGGTTCTCCCCCTTTTGCAGATACCGGGCGATCTCAAACCCCCGGGCTGCGTCGGGCAGAAGGCCGGGCGTGACTTCATGCCCGTTGACGCGGAAATGGCCCGGTGCCTGCGACATGATCCGCGCGGTGGCATAGGCCGGTACGGCAGGAAGTTCGACCCTCCGGGTATAAACCACCCTTGGCGCATCGCCGCCCCCCTCCGCCTGCATCCATGCGGCAGCAGCCTCCCCGCCCTCCGCTCTGGCAGGCACGGGCGGTGTCTCCGTCGTGGAATCAGGGACCAGCGAAGGCTCGGCGATCCAGAGGCTCCCTTCCCCGCCTCCCAGCAGAAAAGTGACGCGGACCCGGCCGACATCGGCAGGGATGGCGAAGCGGCGTTCGATGCGCCGCCACGGGAAGGCCCCTGCCTCCCCGGTGGTTTCCGCAATAAGCCGCGGTTCCCACGACGATTCCGCGCTGCCTTCGATCCGGACCCAAAGCGGCTGGAGCGTTTCCCCCCGGACCCATGCGGAAAAGCGCCACTTCGTGCCGGGCGTGACCGCAAGGGGAGGCGCGGAACCGCGCCCGATCGTCCCTTCGAGACATCCGAGCCGCAGGTAGAGCGCCGCGACCGGCTTTCCCTCGGGGCCGGTGACCGTTTCGAGCCGCGTATCTCCCCGGCCGTTCATGTGCTGGCTGAAGGACCAGTAAGCCCCGGCCGGGTTGCCTCCCGGCGGCGGAAGACGGTTTTGGGCCGAAGCCGCGCCCGGGAGCGAAAGGAGCAAAAGGGAGAATCCGAGAAGTCGTGCAACCATGGGGGTGAAAAGAGAGGACGTTTACGGAGTTGAAAAGGTGGGGAAAAAGGAAGCCGGCTCGACGCGCTGCATCCCGGGCGGGGCGGACCATCGGACGATTTCACACCGTCCGTCGCGCTGGCGGCACTCGACCTCGATCGGGCCGCGGGGGGTGGGGGCCTTGATCTCCCACTGCGTCACCGGACCGGGGCGGGGGTCGATCACAAAGCGTCCCCATCCCGGCTCCGCCGCACGGATGCCCGCCAGCCCCCGGACAATGAGGTTGGCCGGAGCGGTGGCCCACGGGTGGGCGAAGCTGACGTTGGGCTTTTGCTCGGGCGACCATGCTTCCATGGTGCTCGTCGCACCAAAGCGGTCCATCATCGGCAGCCAGCCGTTGCCGGAAGTGGCGGTCATCAGGCGCAAGGCAACCTCCGGGCGGCCAAAGGCGTAAAGGGTTTCGAGATAGAACTGCGCAAAGTACGGACTGCAAACCATCCCCCGTTCCGCGATGTAATCAAGCACGGCCTCGCGAAACGGCTCCGGAACGAGACCGAAGCGGAGCGCGGCCACGTTGGCGTGCAGCGAAGCGTGTGCCGAAGCGGGATGATCGCGGCAGATCCCCTCCCCCGGCCGGAAAAGACGCTTTCCAAACGCTTCCTTGAGCCGCGCGGCATCGCGCTCCAGCGGGAGTGCTTCCTTCGCCCGTCCGGCAATGCGTGTGCAGAGAGCGAGGGTCCGGAGCGCTTCGTAGAGAAAAGCGTTCGGGACGGCGCTGAACTCCCCCTCCATCTCGTAGCCGTCCCTCGCGGAATGGGGCCAGTCAACGATGACCCGGCACGGAAACCGGCGGACGAGCCCCTCTTCAGGAACACACGGGCGGATGTGCGCCAGCGCGGCGTCCAAGTGCCGCCGGATGAGCGCCGGGTTCCCGGTCTGCCAATAGTCGTTCCAGAGGAGCAGCGGCATCAGCAAGCGCCACTCCTGCGGCCAGGTCGGGTGATAAAAGAGGTATTCGATGGTGCGCCGCGCGAGAGCCATCCCCTCCTCCACGGCATGGTGCGAGAGCATGGAGATGAGCGCGTCGGCCTCGTACGGTTGCCGTTCCCTGCTCAGGCAATCGGTGTAGAGGTCGTAATGGGTATCGCGAAGGGTGTTGCGGCAGAAGGTCCAGACGCGGTTGAGCGCGGCATCGCTGGAGGAGAAACGCGAGGCGGTTTCGTCAAAGGGATGAAGCGCATCGCGAATGGAGATGCTGATCTCGCCGACCTCCCCTCCCCTACGGGCGTGAAGCGACCCGTAACGAAAAGCGCGGAGCCCGAAATGCTCCAGCCTTCCCGGAGAGGAGGGCGCCTGCCAGATTTCCTGAAGCGCGTTGCGCGTGCGCCAGAGGTAGCGGACCCGCCCGTCGGCGGTCCGTTCTTCGCCGAGCCGAAGCTCCACCTCGCCCCTGCCCGGCTCCTGCCATTCGAGAGCGACGCTGGCAAACCTCTGTCGGCCAAAATCGAAAAGGAGCGAGCCGTCCGGCTGGCGTTCGACCCGTCGCGGAGCCTCCATCCTGAAAGCGAACGGCGGAAGGGCCGCCGCCTCGAACGGTCCGTCGGCAAGGCCGAAACCAGCAGTTCTTTCCCACTCCTTTTCGCCGGAAAAACCGGGCGCTTCCCATCCGAAAGGGTGAATCCGGCCGTCGAGGTGTTGCGGCAGTTCGCCCGGAGCGGTGAAGCCTTTGAAAACGGAGTCGATGCCCGGCTTTTGCCATGCCACGGGGGAAAAGAGGTTGTTGCCGTCGAGCCGCCGCCAGGTTTCATCGGAAACGATCGGGTCGGTCCCTTCCATTTCCAGTTTCAGGGCGACCCCACGCCGTTCGCCCAGCGAGAGGAGCGCGAGCAGGTTTTCGCCCTCGTGCAAAAGGGTCGTGACATCGAACGCCTGGACCACGGGATGGTTGCCGCACGGGCGGGGCGGGCCGAGGGCGACGAACCGGCCATTGACCCAGAGCCGGTACTTCACCAGGCTCCCGCCGAGGAGCCACGAGTCGTTCCCGCCATGGGAAACCTCCATCTTTTCCCACCCTTCCCGCAGGTAACTCGGCGGATCGGCGCTCACCCAGAGAATCGCGCGCTTCGGCGGGCGCGGGAGTGAAAAACGCTTCCGGAGCAGGGAGTAACCCGGCCCGCCGATCCATCGCGCCGGGGCGAGGCTTTCGGGCGCACAGGCGAACCGCGCCGGGGCCGACCAGCGGGAGACGCACCCGTCACCGCGCAAGCGCATCCGCCATGCCACGGTTTCCCCCGGCCGGAGGGGCGACGCCTGGAGAGGCCACGGCGTTTCCAGCTCCGACGGATCCCACGGGGCGAAGTCGGTTTCCGTCGTTTCGGGAGCTTCCGGAGGGTTCCAGCGGGTAAAGGCGAAGGCCCGTTCCTTCCACGGGAACTCCGTTTCCGGCGTCACCGGGGCCGGGGCCGCTGCGGAAAGAAAAACCCGGTCGGCCTCCAGGGTGATGAAGGAGGCGACGCCGTTGGTCCGGGGCTGGAACGGGCATGGCGGGGCGGACGTCACGGGAAGGAGCGTCGCGCCGGAAGGGGCGGGGCTGCGGCTCATTACTTGCTCTTTCCCTTGACCTTCAACGCTGCGAGACCGAGGGCAGCCGCGCCGATCAGCCCGGCCACCGAAGGCTCCGGAATGACCTCGAAGCGGACTTCGCTGATCGCGGAGCCGTCGTCGTTGAGGTTGTTGAAACGAAACGCCAGCGCGAGGGCATCCGGATCAAGATCGATATCGTTCGAGCCGGTGCCATAGGCAAGGGTGCCGGTGGAACTCTGGATCAATGCCGGCTCAGACCCCGCCAGCGAATAGAGATTGTAAACGAAGGCCCCCCCGGTTTCCTGATTGGTATAGATCAACTCCAGCCGGTACCGGGTGGAGGCGGAGAGCCCCCCATCGATCGCGCCGGTGCCGGTGAATCCGGCAAGGTTCACCGAGCTGATGCCGCCCGCGGTGTTATCGAGGAAGCTCCAGCTCATCGAGTACGACGAGGTGGCATCATTGAAAAGGATGGCCGCGCCGACTCCCTTGTGGGCGGTCCCGCTGGAATCGGGGTTGTAGACGCCGAAGCGGAGGCCACCGGTGCTCGTCTCGCTGAAGTAGAAAAAATCGACGGAGAGGCGAAGGCTCTCCCCGGCCCCGACGGAGAGGAGGGTAAAGTCCGGGGTGGCCGGATCGGTGTCATAAAAGAGGACGGGGGCGTAACCCGTTCGAAGGTAAGCGTCCGAGCCGTCGGTTTCGATGCGGACCTGGGACGCCTTGGTCGTTTTACCGCTATCGGTTCGCTGGAATTTGCCGCTGGTCTGGCCGGGGTTCCAATCATCAGTGCCGCCCGAAAAGTCGATGGTCGTCAACGGCAATGGAGCGCCCTGCGCTGCGGGGAGGGTGAAAAGCAGGAATGCCAGCGGCAATGCGAAAAGGCGAACCGGCCTGAAACGGGGAGATGCGATGTCCATGGATCGCCATCATACAGAACAAATTTAATTGTTCAATACAAATCTTTGCCAACTTTCATCTCCTGTGCAGGCTTGCGGGATATCACCGTCGGGTCAGACTCCCTCCAGCGAGGAGGCGCGCACCATCAGGGTGGACGGGAGAAGCAGGTGCCGGGGCGGCTGCTGCCTGGAGAGGAGCGCGTCCGCCAGATTGACCGCCTTGGCCCCGATGTCGTAGGTCGGCTGGTGAACGCTGGTCAGTTGCGGCGCGGTAAAGCTGGCGGCATGCAGGTCGTCAAAGCCTGCCACGCGGACGGGCGCGGCAGCGACGGGGCGGTTCTTGAGGAGACTCAACAGTTCGATGGCGAGGATGTCGCGGCAACCGATGACGGCGTCGACCTTCTCCGCCTCGGCCTGCCGCACGGCCCCGGCCAGAAGATCGTGCGACTGCCGCTCCAGATTCACCAGAAAACGGTCGGAGGGAAGCGACGCTTCGTAAAGGGCGTTCTGGACGCCTGCGGCGCGCTGGACAAACTCGGCGGTATGAAGCCCGAGGCAAAAATAGCGGATCTCCCGCGCCCCCGCCTCAATCAGGTGGCGCGTGACGAGATACCCGGCCATCTCGTTGTCGACGCAGACCGAGGAGAACGGAAACTGACGGTAACGGAACTGGAGGGAAAGCACCGGCTTCTCCAGTTGGGCGACCCGCTCCAGGGTTTTCTCCATGAAATGGCCGAGAAGCATCACCACGGTGGCCTCTGCGAAGGCCTTCTCCGGAAAATCGCCGGGGGAGACCACCGCCATTTCCAACGCATACCGGTGCGCCGCCCGCTCTCGGATGCCGACCAGAATTTCATCAAAGAACGGGTGGACGAGCACGGGAAGCCGGTTCGATTCCACCGCGAGAAGGAGGGTGGGAAGGGAGCGTTTTTCCCCCGCGCGATAGCGTTGACCGACCGTCGAGAAAGTGCCGTGACCGCGGCGGCGCTGGCAGAGCCCTTTCTTCACCAGCCGGTCAAACGCATGGCGAACGGTCCCCCGGCTCACCTGCAGGAGCCGTGCGATCTCCGTCTCCGGCGGCAGGCGGTCGCCGTCGGCGAAGGTGCCGTCCTTGAACAGCGACTCCAAAAGCTCGAACAATTGCTGCGATTTGGATTCGGTCCCCGAAAGCAGGTCCGGAGTCAGTTGGGAAATGTCCATCGCCTATTCCCTTGCACAGGCATTTCATTCTGTCGAACCCTTTCAGAATGTCCTGTACATTCCGTGGAACCACCGCAAGAAAATCGGTGTATTCAGATCCAACGCCGCGGTCGGCGCGGAGGCCGACCCTCCAGCGCTTACCCGAGCGCGGCGTGGTCGATGGTCGTCAACCTTCGGCTTCGTGCACCGAGTTTCGGGATGCACTCGATCAATGCCCGGGTGTAGGGGTGCTGCGGAGAGCGAAGAACGTCGTTGGTCGCGCCGTATTCGACGATGTTGCCGCGAAACATGACCGCCACATGGTCGGCGATTCCCTGGATGATCCCGAAGTTGTGGGTGATGAGCAGCACGCTCATTTCCAGCTCGGCCTTCAGGTCGCTCAAAAGGCGGATGATCTGCGCCTGGATGGTGACATCCAGCGCGGTGGTCGGCTCGTCGGCGACCAGCAGGTCAGGGCGGCACGAGAGCGCCATGGCGATCATTGCCCGTTGCTGCATCCCGCCGCTGAGTTGATGAGGATAATCCCACATCCGCTTTTCAGGATCGACAATGCCGACCAGTTTGAGCCATTTGGCCACTTCGGCGTTGAGATCGCTCACTTCCGGCCGGTGGAGGCGGATCGCCTCGGCGATCTGGTTGCGGATCGTGTAGACCGGGTTGAGCGAAGTGGACGGCTCCTGAAAGACGTACGCGATCTTCGAACCGCGCACCTTCTGCAACTCGCCCGTGCCCAACCCGAGCACGTTGCGGCCTTCGAGCATGATCTCGCTCCCCTCGCCGTAGACGGCGGGCGGCTCCGGAAGCAGGCGGGTCAAGGCGAGCGCCGTGACGCTCTTGCCCGAGCCGCTTTCACCGACGACCGCCAGCGCCTTCCCTTTCTCGATCGAGAACGAGATCCCCTTGACGGCTTCGACCGTGGCATCCTCCGTGGCAAAACGGATGGAGAGGTTGCGGACTTCGAGAAGAGGGGAGGCCATGGAATTAAATTGGCCGCTCAGGAGAGCAAGTCAAGGATCGCCTCTTTCCGGGGCGGGGCGACGCGGATGTCGCCGATGCTTTCCTTGACCACGTCAGGGTCTTTGAGGCCGTGGCCGGTGACGGTGCAGACAATCTGCGATCCGGGCGGGATGGCGCTCAAATCGAACGCGCCCCGGCCTTCCACGCACTTGAGCAGCCCCGCGACCGAGGCGGCGCTGGCCGGTTCCACAAAGATCCCCTCCCTGCTCGCGAGCCAGGCCTGCCCGGCGAGGATCGCCTCGTCGGTCACGATGTCAATGGCTCCGTTGGAGTCGGCCATTGCCTCGCTCGCCCGTTGCCAACTGGCCGGGTTGCCGATGCGGATCGCTGTCGCCACGGTGTCGGGCGATTCGATCACGCGGTTGTAATAGATCGGCGCGGCCCCTGCGGCCTGGAAACCGAGCATCTTCGGCAGCCGGGTGGAACGCCGGGCGCGGTGAAACTCCCGGTAGCCCTGCCAGTAGGCGGTGATGTTGCCCGCGTTGCCGACCGGCAAAAGATGAAGGTGCGGTGCATCTCCGAGCGTTTCGATCACCTCGAACGCAGCGGTTTTCTGCCCTTCGAGGCGGTGCGGGTTGATCGAGTTGACGATCGCGATCGGCTCGGTTTCGCCGATCTCGCGCACCAGTTGCAGGGCGTGGTCAAAATTTCCGTCGATGGCGATCACCTTCGCGCCATAGACAAACGCCTGCGCCAGTTTGCCCAGGGCGATCTTCCCTGCGGGGAGGAGCACCACGCAGGCGATGCCCGCGCGCGCCGCATACGCCGCCGCCGCCGCCGAAGTGTTGCCGGTGGAGGCGCAGATCACCGCCTTGGCTCCCGCTTCGATCGCCTTGGAGAGGGCGACGGTCATCCCGCGGTCCTTGAACGAACCGGTCGGGTTGAGCCCCTCGTACTTGATGAAGACGGAGCACCCCCGGCCGACCCGTTCGCTCAAACGCGGCGAATGGATGAGCGGCGTGGAGCCTTCGTTGAGGGAAATGACCGGGGTCTTGTCGGTCACCGGGAGAAATTCCCGGTAGCGGGCGATCAGGCCGCGATCGCAACGGTCCGCAGGACGGTTGATTGGGTTGGTTGAGGTCAAGCTCATGTGGTTTCGAAAAGTGTCAGCAGAGGACGCGGATCATGCGCGGCGGGCGGCTCATCCATGGGAGCGCGGAGAGGCGTTCCATCGCTTCCCTGATCCGGCCCAGCGGCGCTTCGTGCAACATCAGCACCAGCGGCGTCGCTTCTTCCTCAAGCGCTTCGGGTTGGAACATCGAGGCGATCCCGATCTCCATCTCGCTTAAAATACCGGCGACCTGGGCGAGCACCCCGGGCCGGTCGACGACGGAAAGGCGCAGGTAGTAAGGCGAGACGGTTTCCGCGACCGGTCGGCACTGCCCGTAAAGCCCGTGGGGCGTAAAGCCGAAGTGCGCGCGCGGCACCTGCAACGCCACCGCCGCTTCGGCGATGTCGCTGATGACGGCACTGGCGGTCGGGTCCTGCCCCGCGCCCCGTCCATAAAAGAGGGTGTCGCCGACCACGTCGCCCTGCACCGCGACCGCGTTGAAAACCCCGTTGACCGAGGCGAGCACGTGGCTTTTGGGGACCAGCGTCGGCTGGACGCGGACTTCCACGGCGTGGTTCGCGTCGGCCTTGACGGTGGCGAGCAGCTTGATGACGTAGCCGAGCTTGCAGGCGAAGCCGATGTCGGCGGCGCGGATTTCCTCGATCCCCTCGACGTGGATCTGGTCCCCCGGGACCCAGAAACCGTACGCGAGCGAGGCGAGGATGATCGCCTTGTGCGCGGCGTCCCACCCGTTGATGTCGAGCGTCGGGTCGGCTTCGGCGAACCCGGCTTCCTTCGCCTGTTCGAGCGCGGTTTCGAAGCTCAGGCCCGTCTGCGTCATCTGGGTGAGGATGTAGTTGCACGTGCCGTTGATGATCCCGTGCATGGAAAGGATATGGTTGCCGACGAACGCCTCGCGGATGGCCTTGACGATCGGCACCCCCCCGGCGACGGCGGCTTCAAAGAAAATCGGCACCCGATGGCGCAGCGCGGCTTCGAAAATCTCCTTGCCGTGTTCGGCCAGGAGCGCCTTGTTGCCGGTGACGACGATCTTGCGCTTCTCGATCGCCGCAAGGACCAGCGCGCGCGGCGTCTCGACGCCCCCCATCAGTTCGACGATGATCTCCACCTCCGGGTCTTCGATCAGGTCTTCCCAGCGCCCGGTCGTCATCGACGCAGGCGGGGGGATGGGGCGTGGCCGGGTCAGATCCCGCACCGCAATCCGTTTCACCTCCAGTTCCAGCCCGAGCCGCTCGCACAAAAGGCGCCGGTTGCCGGAGAGGTGTTTGTAAACCCCCGCCCCGACCGTGCCGAAACCCGCAATGCCGATACCGATTTGTCGCATAGAAACTGTTATATTGCGGTCTGGCGCGGCGGTTTGCAAGCCGCTCCTTCGGGTCGTCCACCGGCGTCAGGAAAAGTGAAGCCGCGCCACCCAGACGCTGCCGTCGGAGCCGTACGCTTCACACCCGCGCGGCTGCATCCATTCGGCGTCGGTCACCCACGTTTCATCGGGGGTGACGCCGGTCACCGCGAAGTTTCCGAGGCGCGCTCCACGGTTGGGCATCAGCTCCTGCTCGGTCGAGCGGATGACCCGCAGCGTCGCGGGGTCGACCTGCGCCATGAAAAGCGGGGCACGGTGGCGCATCACGTGGTCGTTGCCCGCCCCGCGCCGGGTGTAGACCAGAAAGAGCGCGTCAGGCCGGGTCACCCAATGCTGCTGGGTGTTGTAGTTGCCGAGCTCGCTCCCGTCGTCCCATCGCCACGGCGTCGGTTCGCCGTAGTGAAGGCCATCGTCGGAGACCGCAACGTAACCGCATTCGTCGTTACGGAGCGTCAGGTAAAAGCGGCCTCCAAAGGCAGTGACCGACGGCTCGTAAAGACCGCGCTTGATCGGGACGGTCAACTCCGAGCCGTGTTCGACATAGCGGAGCCGGTCCCCCTCCACACGGCAGCGGACAACGGTGCTGCTCATCTGCCGCTCGGTCGGCACCCGGAAGTAGATCGGCAGGAGAATATCGCCGTTGGAGAGGTCGTAACGCTGGGTCGATCCCGCTCCCGCGTTGGCGAAATGGGGTTCACACGGCAGTTCGAGCGTTTGCCACGCGGTCCACTCGCGGGTGAGGGGGTCGTAAAAGGAGTAGGGCGTGGAACGTTCCCGCACCATGGCGATTTCGTTGTTCTGGTAAACCGCCGTGTGCCCCGTCCCGAGCAAACGTCTCGAAGCGGCATGCCAGGCGGGCGTGAAGTCGCAGACGGTGACCGAATGCCCGTCCCCGAAATCGGATCGCGCCAGGGCAGGGACGGGCGTCGGTTCCTCCCAGGTCTCGCCGAGGTCGTCGGTCCGCATCTGGTAAAGACCGGAAAACCGGTCCGACCCTTCCAGTTCCACCGTCTGGAGCGTCATGACAACGATCGGGTGCGGACCCGGGTTGCCCGGAGCACCGGCGGGAATCGTCCCCGCGCGGGGCTGCGCCCAGCAATGATCGCGAGTGAAGAGACGGGTGGGCGAGGTCAGTTCGACACGGGGGCTCGCAGGAGAAGGCATGATGCTTGTTTCTGTATTGATCACTCCGAAAAAGCGACCTAAAATCGCCGCCCGGGCGACGAACCTGAACTCGAAGACGCCCGCTCAGACGAACCTTCGCCCTGCTCCTCCGGCCTACCATGTTGAATGCGGAGGGATTTCAGTTCCCCTGCAAACCACTCCTTGCCGTAGCCACCCACAACCGTGACCGTATCATAGAGCCCCGGCCCGGGAACAAGGTGAGGTCCGCTTGACTTCCCATCCAGTGAAAACATCATTTCCCGCTGGTTATAGCTGAAGCTAACCCGATGCCATTGGCCCGGTTGAAGCATCAAACCGGAGTTCACGATCGTACTCTCAACCTTCTGGTCAACAAACCGGGCCTTCAACACTCCGTCTTCAAGGAACAGCTTCACCGATCCGGGATAGAACGACCGATGGGAAAGCAACAACTGACTACCCTTCAAGTGCTCGGGCCTTAGCTCCATCGTGATTTCATATCCTGCCCGGCGCGGGATCACCCCTTGAGGAAGGGTCACATAGGTACTCCGGCCATTGAACACCAGGACATCCTCACCAGAAGGAAGCCTTCTCCAGTCAGGAGCTGACCGGGTGGTGGTGCTTTTAGAACGATCAACCGGTTCATCGTAGTTCACGGTATCAATGCCGCGCGTTGTGTAAATCTGCGCGGGATAGTCATTGGGGCGAAGAAACGGAGTACCATCCCGGCTCTCGCCTCCTCCACGGCCAGTTGCCTGCGTGGAATAGCCTCCGAGAATCGCCCAGAATGGCCGCCCGGCATCCGTCACCAAAACCGACCCGGTACGATCCGGCGAAAACTGGTAGTCAATATCCGGCAAGGTCGAGGCATCCACCTCCACTTTCACGATCCCCTTTTTCATATCGGAATAGACCTCCACCGCCCGCTGCTCCCCGGCTGGCTTTCCGGCGATCAACGGTTGGCTGCGAAATACCCTGCCGCTCTTCGCAATCGCCTGAAGCTGGAAACGCGACCGGGGCAAGTCAGCAACCACCGGAACCGTAAACTCCGCCGCCTTGACTCCAAGATGCCCGTACATCTTGTCCTGTCGGACAAAACGACTGACCACCAGGTTGAACCCGACTGGCCCCGGCACTCCATAGATCCCTGAATCGTAAATGGTCGCAAGTGGCACCTTCTGCCTTGCTATCCCCGGGAGGTCAATCTCCAGCACCGCCTCTGCAAGTTGAGCGCGCTTAACAACCAGAAAGGCGCGTCTCACCCACACGCTGGCCACGCTTCCCTCAAAGCGGAGCGTTTCTCCGTCCACCTTCATCGTTTCAGGAGCTATCCACTGCCCTTCCGCGCCGTTGACGGTGATGCTCCCTTGAAGTTTCCTGGCGACAGACTGAAACTCCAAAGACTGCCAATCCACACGAAAAACAACCTGGTCGTCATCTTCCCGCGGACCCTTGTCTTTAAGTTGATGGCTATACACCACGTCGTCATTGTCGAGCACCTCGACATAGGCCAACGGCTCATCTGCCCTAAAGGTGGCCCGAAACTCCATCTCCGGCTTGGTCTTCCCGTCCGAAACACCCGGCAGCGCTATGGGTGCCAGTTCCACTTTGCACACCTCCGGACGGAGCAATTCGCGCACCGGTTGCATCACCCACTTGTAATCCCAGTTCCAGCTCGGTCGCAGATCAATCGGTTGAAAGCCACGATCAAAACGTACTTCCTGCCGTCCCTTTACCGTCACCACCGGGACAAGATAACGACTACCGGAAAACGTTTCGCTGGCAACGGTCTCGACCCAAACACCCATCTCACCCGGAACTGCCTCCTTAGGCTCAAAAACCTGCACCGTCTTTCCGCGCTCGTCGCGTAGTTCGAGTTCAAGCATTACCTTTTCCGTATCCCCCTTCTCGGGAAGAAATACCATCTCCAGTTGCAACGGCTCGCCCAGCGCGAGGATTTTCCGGTAGCTGAGGATCACGTTAGGCGCTGCCGTGTCATCTCCGGGCAACGGCTCCGGAAGCTTGCCCCGTTCTTTTGCAGTATAGTAACGCAGCAGGCGCATCGCCGTTGTACTGTTATAAACCGTCGGTCTCAAGCTGGTATTTTCGTTCTGCTCATCCCACTCGGGAATGGTGATAAGATCAGGCTTCGCATCAAGCGCCGCCTCCAGAGAGTCCCTAAGTGTCGCCGTCCCCTCGCTCGAAAGCGTTGCCCCGAAGCGGGTGCAGTTCTCATGGCCTATCACCGCAGAAAGCATCAGATATTTGCCGTGCTCAAACTCCGGCTCTGCCAACACTTCCTTCATGTGGCGAATGACAAAATCGCGGTAGAACGCAATGTCCAGCTTCCGGTCCCATCCCTTGAAGTTAGCGATTCCCTCAGTACCCAACCCGTCGGTTGCCCTCACCCAACCCCGCAACCATTCCCTGATCGCCTCCTCCTGCTCTGGAGTAATCTCACCATCCTTGAATCGACGCATCCAGACGGACGGCGATTCACCGGCAAAACGCAACAAGGAAGGGATAAAAATGAAGTGGTCTCCATGCACCTTCCGGATATCTGCCATCAACGCCCGCCAGTGTTCCGGCGTCCGGTTATCTGCCATGTACGCCATAAAAACCACCTTTCCATTGATGCGAAAAGAGGCAGGACACTCAAGGGCCTCGCCGGCAATGGCAATCTTGTCTTCATGCCTGCCGCCGGGCGCCAGATCAGTCAGCAGTTGAAAACCCGGCACGGGGTGCTCAACAACGCGCTCGTAAGCCGCGCGCATCCCCGGGCTATTCTCCGGAAAAAAGCCCAACCCGTTTACGCCATAGGCGAGCGCAATCTCGCGAATCTTCAGGAAGCTTTTTCTGGAAAGGTAGCCGTGCCCAGTGCTTTTCGGGTCCTTTAGTGTCGGGTCAACAAAAAGAGGGCGATCCACCCACTTATTAGCATAATCGCCCCTCTCCAGCCCGTATTTCAACTGCGCACGGGGGAAAATGGCAACCGGGCGTTTCGGCTCCGTACTTTCCGCCTCTGCCGTTGCGCCGGACATGATCACGCCGCCCAGCAATAGCGCGATTTTTATCTTATTCCATAAGTAATTCATAGCAATAGAATGCGTTGGAAAATAATAGCTTAGTTTTGTGGCAAGGCGGGGTCGGGATCAGTTTCAACCGCATATTGGTAGCGGTAGCCTCGTATGGGTCCGCCCATATACTCCGCCTGACGATCTCTCTCGTTAAGCTGCAAAAAATAGTTGGCATCCTTGGCTTCGACATGCCCGTCGGCAAACAACGCATTGGCCCGTCCCTCATGCCGGATGTGAACCCGGGTATGGCTCCTTACTCCTTCCGCGGCGCGTGAAGCCGTGAAGCTGTAACCCTGGCAGTGCCAGTTAGCGGGAGACCAGAAGCTATCGGCAACCAGAAAAAAATCCGATGGGTTGGCGATGGCTGCTATCGGTTTATGGATTCGAGTATATCGGTCGTCATAAGTCGGGGCATCGGGCAAGGTCCATCCCCTCAAACCATACCCTTCGGAAGCATCCACCTTGCTTGGACGCCGCCGCATCTCCTTGACGGTTCTGGGAAAAAACGACGGACACAGGAAAACCTGTTCATCCTGACTATAACCCTTCTCCAGCAGACGCCGGGCCCATCCCCGCGCTTCACCTGTCGGCACATCATTCGCATAGGGAGGCATCAGCCGCCCCTGGTGATCAGCACTATAACTCATCAGCATGATTCCGATACTCTTGAGGTTGCTGACACAACGGGCACCTTCTGATTTTGCCCGCACCAGGCCCATGATGGAGACGATGAAGGAGATCAGAACGATTCCGACCAACAGCGCCACCATCATTTCCAGCAATGTGAAGGCGTGTCGCCTCCGAGGGCCAGCGGGTAGTAAGCTCATCATTTCTTCGCGCTCTGTTTAAGGGGTCGTCTTGCGTTGATTGCGGCGGTGCCGTGCAGCCCATGCCAAGAGGATGCCGCCCCCAAAAAGCATGGCGTTCGTCGATGCCTCTGGAACGACCGTAACGGTAACATTTGAAAAGGTAAGCTTGTCGATTCCAACGGAGTTTGAAGACGCATAGAAACCGACGGCATCAAAAAGCTCGTACTTCTCCGCTGTAAACGCATTGGCAAGCGTCCCATTGAAACTTCCACTCCCATAAGTTCCCGAGAGATGAAGCGTCGTTCCCTCTCTGGTCAATTCCAATGTATAGGTGCGCGGCACTCCATCCTGAAACTTCAAGGTATAGTCTCCTGTGGTCCCAGCTTGACCGGCAAGAGTCTGATCGGCGGTTGACGAAAACGCTTGATCTCCCGTCCCGCCTTTTCGTGAGACATTCAAGGAAGCGGCACTCGGGTCGTTGGTGGTAATATCGCCGGGACTCGACAGCATGAATCCGCTCCAGTTGCTCTTGGTGCCGCCGGAAATGTCATTATTGCCGGCCACACGCCCCTCTCCATACTGTTCGATGGAAGCCTTTGGAGTGCTACTATTGTACAGACCAAAACGGAAGAGGGTAAAACTCTTCTCTGTCGCACCGCCAGCCAGCTCATAGGCGATGTCAAAGGAAAGCTTCAAAGTCTGGCCGTCGTGAAGCGTGGTGGGATCAAAGTAGGAAAACATGCCAATAATGCTAGTGGCACCCTTTGGATCCAGCGTCGGCGAGCCGGTGTCTCCGTTGGTGATCACGGGCGGCGGATTACCAACCACATGAAAATAGGCATACCAGTCACTGGGAGTCAGGATCGTGGCAGCAGGAGAAAGGCTGCCCATACAGAGGAGGGCGGCAGCCGTTGCGGTGAGAAAGGATGTTTTCATAAATAGAGGAAGGCTTGGGTTTTTAGGGGTTGATGGAGAAATATGGAGGACGCTCAAGGTCGGGCTACGGACGAAGCGGGATCGCCTTTCGTGATGGGATACTGCTCGCCGAGCGTCGATTCCCGATAAAGCACCCGGCAGGGGAAGGAGCGGTTCCGGCGTTTTTCGTGCGCTTCGCCGTCCTCGATCATGTCAATGATCCGCTCGATGCTATAACGCGCCACTTCCCGGTTGGGCTGCGCCACCGTGGTCAACGGCAGGTGGCAATAGCCGGCAAAGGGGGTATCATCCATACCGGAGATGCGGACCTCGCCCGGCACGTCGACATGATAGCGATAACACGCCCGGAGAGCGCCGCTGGCGATCTCGTCGTTGGCGCAGAGGAGCGAATCGGGCAGATTTCCCTCTTTGATCAGCTTCTCGGTCTGGAGGTAACCAAAGGCAAACATGGTATCATATTGCGAGAGCCGCTCAGGGTAGATGACGTAGCCGGTGATCTCCGCCTCTGCGCCAGCCGGAGCCGGTGCGATTTCGAGGATTTCGTACTGCTCCGGAGCGGTTCTCAAAATGCCCCGGCGCTTGAGGATCACTTCCTTGAACCCCTGAACACGCTGCATGACCGGATCTCCCGGGCGGCCTAGAAAACCTGTATCGAAAAAAGGGAGCAGGAGCGCCAGCCGCTTGGAGCCAAGGTGGAGATGATGTTGGGTCAACTCCCGGAAAGCAGGGGCTACGTCGACCCCGACATGCTCCACATCACCCTCCAGTGAACTCGCCAGAGAAAGGATGGGGAGTTTGCGGTTTGAGAAGAACCGGACCCATTCCTCCCCGATTTCATAGGTCACGTTGCAAAGGATGACCCCTTCGACATTTAACCCGAGCAGGTAATCCTGCACGCGCCGTCCATCGCGGTCAAACCATGCCAGATCGAGCGCAACCAGTTGGTAGCCGGCTTCAATCGCATATTGCGCGAGGTATTTCACCCGTTCGCGGGAGGGGTGGTAGATGGAGTAATAGATCACCCCGATCGTGTGGCTGCGCCCGTTGCGCAGGATGCGGGCAAACTGCTGGGGCCGGTAGCCCATCGCCTCGGCGGTTTCGACGATCTTCTTGACGGTCGCCTCAGCCAGCTTGTGCCGGTGCTTGGGATTGAGAGCGAGGGCGACGGTCGATTGCGAGACCCCCAACGCCTCAGCGACCATTTCCTGCGTCGGACCGAAAGAACTGTTTCTGCGTCGGGGAGTTGGCATTTCGTACGTATGAATAATAAATATGAATGACGTTGTCAACTGTCAAATTTCTCCGCTTCCGCCTTGGGGGAAGCCAATCCTTTACAGGCCCGCGTGCGCTGCGGCAGAATGGCTCCACCATCTCTCCATCATGAACCAGTCCGCCTTCGCCGATATTGAGAACCTCGACCGCAACTTCAAAAGCGAGTCGCCTGCCGACGGGCTTTGCTGGATCGACGCGTTTGACCCCCGGATCGCGCTTCGGGGGCATGGTTGGCGTGAGGAAGCGACGGCGGCGCGGTCCTTCCGGCGTTTCCCGGATCGCGGCGTTGGCGAGCTTTCCGAAGCGGTGCAGAGGCTCTCCTTCTGCCCGGCCAGCGTTTTCCTTTCCTTTTACACCGATGCGAGCGAGATCGCCGTTCGCGTCTGCAACAGCGACACCGGTCTCATGAACCACATGCCGCGCACCGGCAGCGCCGGGGTGGAGCTTTACGTCCGCGACGGACGCGACTGGGTGCCGCTGGCGGTCGCCGTCCCGCCGGGGGAGAACCGGATGTTTGAACGTGGCCTCATCGCCGGCGTGGCGCCGCGCCGGCGGGAGTACCGCCTTTACCTCCCGCTTTACAAGGCGCTCGAAGAGCTGAGCATCGGCGTTTCACCTGGGGCCACTGTCGAAGCGGCCCCGGCTCCGGCTTCCGCCAGGCCGATTGTTTTTTACGGCACATCGGTCACACAAGGCGGGTGCGCCAACACCAGCGGGAGCGATTTTGTGTCGCTGATCGGGCAGATGCTGGAGGTCGATACCATCAACCTCGGTTTCTCCGGCAACGGCAAGGGCGAACCGGAAGTCGCGCGGCTCATCAGCGAGATCGACGCGGAACTGTTCGTCCTCAACTACGCAAGCAACTGCGATGTGGAGCGGCTCCGGCGGACCCTCCCCGGCTTTTACCAGATCCTGCGCGACGCCCACCCGGAAACGCCGATTGTCTTCCTCGGTTCGGACGCGTGGAACATCATGAGCTGGTCGGTTGAGAAGCGCCGCCTGTTGATGGAACGCCGCGACATCCAGATGCGCTTCTATCTCGACACCAAGGCCGCCGGAGACCGCAACGTTCACTGGATCGACGGCGAAGGCATCCTGCCCCCCCGCATTCCCGGGAGTTTCGTCGATGGCGTCCACCCGACCAGCGCCGGGTTCATGCTGATGGCACAACGGCTCGCCCCGCACCTGGCGATGATCCGCCATTGGGAAGCGGAGCGGCTTCACGGCGGCGGACTGTTCCGCGACTCGTCCAAGGCCTAGTCGCAAGCCCGCGCCTGGTCAAAGAGCCGGAGCAGGTCGGTGCGCGAAAGCCCGGTTTTCTCCTCGCGGCTGAAGTCGTAGGCGATCCGGCCCCGGTGCATCATCACGAGCCGGTCGCCGAGTTCCAGCGCCTGCTCCATGCTGTGGGTCACCATCAGCGTGGTCAACCGATCGCGCTCAATCCGCTCGCAACTGATCTCGATGATCTGCGCCGCCGTCTTCGGGTCGAGCGCGGCGGTGTGTTCGTCGAGCAGCAGGAGCTTCGGCTTGATCCAGGTCGCCATCAGGAGCGTCAACGCCTGCCGTTGGCCGCCGGAAAGGGTGCCGATCGGCGTATCGAGCCGTTCCTCCAGTTTCATGTTCAACCCGCGAACGCGTTCGGCCACCTCCTCGCGCAACGTCCGGGAGAGGGCAAACTCCAGCCCGCGCGAACGTCCGCGCCGGCTCGCCAGGGCAAAGTTCTCCAGAATGCTCAGATCGGGGGCGGTGCCGCTGAATGGGTTCTGAAAAACCCGCCCGATCATCCCCGCCCGCTGGTGTTCGGGCCAGTGGGTGATCTCCTGCCGGTCGAGCACCACCTCCCCTTCGTCCGGGATGAAGCTCCCGGCAATCGCGTTCATCAGGGTCGATTTTCCCGAGCCGTTCATCCCGAGCACGATCACGAACGCGCCCGGGGCGATATGGAGATCCAGCCCCGAAAGCGCGCGGACTTCGCTCGGCGTGCCGGGGTGAAAGGTCTGGTGCAGTCTGGTCAGTTGAAGCATGGACGTTTTTCTCTACGAGCCGACCGGCTCGGCTTTCTCGGCTGGAGCGGGAGCCGAGGGGGCCATCCGGCGGCGCTTCCTCCGAAAATACGCGGGAAGGACCAGCGCCAGGAAAACGAAGACGGCGGTAATCAGCTTGAGGTCATTCGGGTTTAACCCCCAGCGGAGCGCGATCGCCACCAGCAGCCGGAAGACGACCGAACCGATCACCGCGCCGATCAGCCGCATCCCGAGCGTGCTGCTTCCGGTCAAGGCTTCGCCGATGATGACACTAGCCAGCCCCCAGATAATCATCCCGATCCCCATCTGGACATCTGCAAACCCCTGGTACTGCGCCAGCAGGGAGCCGCCCAGGGCGATCAGCCCGTTGGAGAGCGCGAGGCCAATGACAATGTTGCGCTCCACGTTCCCGCCGAGCGCGCGGACCATCTGCGCGTTGTTGCCGGTGGCGATCATCGCGATCCCGAGGTGCGAGCGAAAAAAACGGTAAAGCGCCAGCCCGACCAGCGCGACGATGACCACCACGCCGATCAACAGCGCCACTTCCCCTGCGCTCACCTTCCAGCCGAGCAGGAGGACCCCCTCCTCGCCCAGAAGGCGACGCCACCGCCCTTCGCCCATTGACGCGAGGGTCTTGTACTGCATGAGCGGGAGGTTGCTGCTCCCCATCACCCGCAGGTTGACGGAATAGAGCGCCGTCATCATCAAAATCCCCGAAAGGAGCGCGTTGATCTTGAAGCGCGTGTGCAGAATGCCGGTCAGGCTGCCCGCCACCGCACCGGCCGCCGTTCCGAGGCCGGTCGCGACAAACGGATCAATCCCGTGCATGCAGCAGACCGCCGTCACCGAAGCGCCGAGGGTGATCGTCCCGTCCGCCGTGATGTCGGGAATCCCGAAGAGCCGATAGGAAACCAGCACCCCGAGCGAGAGGAGGGAGAGGATCAAGCCGACGGAAAGAGCTCCGAATAATAGCGTCATGGCTGCGTGGTCGTTGCGGTCGCCTCCTCCTCCCCGGAGGCGAGCCTGGTTTCCCCGGCCGGGGAAGCGGTTCCCGCTGCGGCGTTGGGTGATTCGATCAGCCGTCCCTTGGGGTCGATGATGCCGTTGGCCCGGTTTCGCAGGGAGTCGGGGAAGTCCCACCGGTTTGGTTCGGAGAGTTTCGAGCGCACCTGGTCGTTGAGGATGATCTTCGCGGGCATGTAGTCGGTGACCGGTAGGGTCGCCACATTGCGGCCCCGCAGGATCTCCGAGGCGAGCTTGCCGGTCTGCACCCCTACTTCAAAGTAGTCGGCCCCGACACCGAACAGGATCCCCTTGGAAACGTCGCCGGGAAAGATGCTGAAGGTCGGGATCCCCCGCCGCGCGGCTTTCCCGAGCACGCTCTCAATGGCGGGGAGCACGGTCACGTCGCCGCAAATGAAAAAGGCGTCGACCCCCCGGCTCAATACTGCGTCGGTCGCCTCCGCCACCCCGCCGGTGTTGTCGACGTTGGCTTCGACCAGTTCAATGCCGACGCTCTTGCAATAGCGACGGGCGTCCATGATCTGCACTTCGGAGTTGGGTTCACTCTGGTTCCAGACCGTGCCGACGCGGCGCACCGAGGGGTTGATCTCGTAGAGAAGCCGGAACGCCTGCTCGGCGGGAAGCCGGGTGCCGTAGCCGGTGAGATAGGGCGGGTGCCCGAGCGGATCGGTGTCCGAGATGCCGACTCCGGTGGCGGAAGGGATCGAGACCAGCGCAAAGAGATGGGGCACCTTGCGGACCCGGTTGGCATTGGCAATCGCCTGGAGGCTCGGTGTCGTGACGGAAATGATCAGGTCGTACCCCCCTTCGGTCACCTCCTTGGCGACAGCGTTGGCGAGGTTGGCATCGCCCATCGGGTTGAACTTGCGCAGGTGCAGTTCCTTGCCGTCGTGAAAGCCGCTCTCCGCCAGCCCGGCTATGATGCCGGCCACCCCGGCGTCGAAAATCGTCTGGGTATTCTGCTGGACCAGCGCCACACGCCGGCGCGCCCCCGGCTCCCGCCGCGCCTCCTCGCCCGGTCGAATGCGCGAGTCGAGATCCGACAACAGCAGAACCACCATGCAGACGCCGATCAGCCCAAGACCGGCCGAAAGTTGACGAAACGTTTTGATCATAGAAGGTTCCACCGCTCTCTCCGCCCCGTTTTGCCGACCCGTTCGAAGAGACGATCGCCCGCTGGCATACTGGGGGCAGGAACCACGGCCCGCCCACGCTGCCTTACCGGCTTTCCCGGTGTCAAGCAGGTTAACCTGCATTATTCATGAGCGCTCTACTGCGATGGCCCCAAAGACCGAATCTGCGGCGTTGGGCTTGTTTGAAAAGCCATCGAGCATGTACACATGCACTCAGGCTTTTCAACCTGCGCCCGCCTTGCATCTCCGGCCTTTGGAGCCATCTCGTCACGAGCTTCATGAATAAAGCAGGTTAGGGCGTGTTTACGAATTTTGAAGGATGAATAAAAGAACGATTTTTGAGGCAAAAATGGGGCTTTCGAGGACGGCCGAATCGAGATTCGGACGCCCGAGGAAACCCATTTTGGGCCAAAAAGCGGCTTTTAGTCGCCTCTCACTTAAATTCGTAAACACGCCCTAACAGCGGCCCCGGTCGTTTTCTCCCTCTGGATGGATCGCTACCTTTTTTAAGACCCCAAAGTTCCCTGATGGCGGCCTGAGAGAAACTAGGAACCCTTTCCCCCGCCCCTCTCCCGCCTTGGCAAGCCTGCGCTTCTCTGCTTTGATGGGCGGCCCATGATTCTGACATGCGAGGAGATGCGGGCGGTTGAGGAGGAGGCGTTTGCGCGTGGCGTGGAGGCGGAGGCGTTGATGGAGGAGGCCGGACGCCGGATCGCGGCGGCGGTTCGCCAGTTTTTTCCGGTCGCCGCCACGTGTCAGGTGGTCTACGGCAAGGGGAACAACGGGGGGGATGCGCTCGTGGCGGCCCGCCACCTCGCCGAAATGGGGTGGCGCATCCGGATCGAAGCCGCCTACCCGCCCGCCGCCTGGTCGCCCCTGCTCGACAAGAAGTTCGAGGAACTCACACCGCTGCTGGAACTCAACCCGCCGCATGACGAGCTTCCCCTCGCCGTCATCCTTGACGGCCTGCTCGGGACCGGCGCTTCCACGGGCCCGTTGCGCGAGCCGCTGCGGGGGGCGGTCGAGCGGATCGACCAACTGCGTGAAAGCTCCGGGGCGTCCGTCTTCGCCATCGACCTGCCGACCGGGCTCGACAGCGAAACCGGCGCGCCGGGCGAGGTGACCGTCACTGCCGATGTCACACTGGCAATCGGCCATGCCAAGACCTGCCTGCTGGCAGACGCCGCCCTGCCTCACGTCGGGCGGCTCGCCGTGCTGCCGTTGAGCGGACTGGAAATCACCCCCGGGCGATTCCGGCCGCTGGAAAGCGTCGCCACGCCGCAGCATCTCGCCCGGTTCCACCGCCCCCGCAGCTTCAACCTGCACAAAGGCGATTGCGGGCGGGTCGGGATCGTCGCCGGTTCGCCCGGCATGACCGGTGCGGCGGTCATGGCAGCCCATGCCGCCGTCCGCGGTGGAGCGGGGCTGGTGACCCTCTTTGTCTCGCCGGATGCGGCGCAGCGGATTGTCCCCCAGCTTATGCCGGAAGTGATGATGGCCACGCTGGAGGATTTCAACCGGCTCCGCGACCACTCCCTCGACGTCCTTGGCATCGGCCCCGGGCTCGGACCGCTCGCGGGGACGCCCAAGGGGGAGGTGCTCGCCGACCTCCTCGCCACCTTTCCGGGGACCGTCGTCGCGGATGCCGACGCGCTCAACCTCCTCGCCGCCGACGGGCAGGCGCGCCGCTCCGTTTTAAGCCGACGCGCCGGGCCGCGCCTGCTGACCCCCCACCCGGGCGAAATGGCCCGGCTTTTTCCGCCTTCCTCCGATCTCGACCGCCGGGAAACCGCCGCCGCGTTTCTGGCGCATCCGGAGGTTCTCGGTCCCCCGGGTGCGCCTCCCCTTGCCCTCCTGCTCAAAGGGGCGCGTACCCTGGTTGCCGAACATCCCGACGCCGCCCACCTTCACCTTTCGTGGAACACGACCGGCAACCCCGGCATGGCAACCGGCGGGATGGGCGACATCCTCACCGGACTGACCGCCGCGCTGGCGGCGCAGGGTCATCCTCCCTTCGACGCAGCCCGCATCGGCGCATGGATCGCCGGTCGCGCCGCCGAGCTGACGGTCGCGCAAGGGTGGCGCAGCCATGAATCGCTGAGCGCCACCGATCTGCTCGAATTTTTCGGCCCGGCCTTCCACCTCCTCAAAAGCGACGGGCAGGGGTATTAGGGTGCTCTAAAGCTATCCTTGTGCGAAATCCGTTTCTGATTAAAACTCCCTCCCTCTTATGAGCACAAAAAAGTCCGGCTGTCTCTGGGTCTTCCTCGGCGTTGCATTGGCGATCAGCCTTTTATTCAACCTGATCTTTGCCGCAGCCCGGGTGAAGGATGCCAGCGGCGTCACCCGCTCGCTGACCCATTCGCACCCCGAAGCGCGCGAACGGCTGACGGAACGGATCATCGACCCCGGTTCGGGCGACTGGCGCATCGTCGTCATCCGGGTCAACGGGTTGATCAGTTCCGGGGTCGATGGACAGATCGGCGATTCAATGGTCGACGATGTCAAGATCCAGCTCAAGCAGGCGGCGGACGACGAAAAAATCCGCGCCATCATCCTCTCCATCGACTCGCCCGGCGGTGAAGTGACCGCTTCGGACATCCTTTACAATGCCGTCGTCCGCGCACGGGAAAAGAAACCGGTCGTCATCTCGATGGGATCGATGGCGGCTTCCGGCGGCTACTACATTGCGTGCGGCGGAAGCTGGCTGATCGCCAATGAAACGACGTTCACCGGTTCGATCGGGGTGATCATCCAGAGCTTCCGCTACGATGAACTGCTGGGAAAAATCGGGGTCGCACCGCTAACCTTCAAGAGCGGCGCCTTCAAGGATATGCTCAGCGGCACACGCGAAATGACCGAGGCGGAACGGGCCTACGTGCAGCAACTGGTCATGGAGACCTACGGGAAGTTTGTCGGCATCGTCGCCAAGGAACGCCAGCTTGATGAAGCAACGCTGCGTGCCGGAGTCGCCGACGGGCGGGTCGTTACCGGTAAGGAGGCGCTGGCGCAGAAGCTCGTCAACCAGAATGGCGAGATCGAAGATGCCTACGCCAAGGCGCGCGAACTCGGCAACGCACCCGACGCAGCCATCGTCAGCTACGAAAGCCGTTTCCGGCTCGGCCGCCTCTTCCGCCTTTTCAGCAGCGAATCGAAGGCCGGAAAGGTCGAGGTCAGCCTGACCCCGCAACTCCTTCCCGCGCTGGAACCGGGCAAGGCGTACCTGCTTCCCTCGATCTGCGTTCCATAGCATGATGTCGGCGCAACTCCTTTCCCCGGAGTGGATCGTGGCGGGGCTCGTCTGGCTCGGGCTGCTGGGCGTATCGCTCTGGGCCTATGGCGCGCTGGCGTTGCGCGTCCGCCGCAAGGAAGGGCAGGTCGCCGACCGCTCCTTCGCCCTGGCCGACCTGCTCGTCGTCATCGTTTTAAGCTTCTGGCTCGGCCTCGCCGCGTTTTCCGGGCTGATGGCCGCCGGCGGGGAGGGACGGGAGGTGATCGGCTCCGACCTGGTGGAAGGGGCTCTCTTCTTCGGGGTGCTGGTGACCGCGATCGGCGGCTTCCTGCAATGGCGTAAAATTCCGCCGGTCGAGCTTTTCGGACTCACCCGGCTCCCGTTTTTCCAGGCGGTCGGCAAGGGCCTCGGCTACCTGCTGCTGGCGTACCCGACGATCCTCCTCTCCTCCTTCGTGATGATCCGGATCCTCGGGGAAGAGGCCCGACCGCAGGAGGTTCTGGAGTTTTTCCGCCATGCGTTGGCGGAGTCCAACCTCCGCGACCTCCTGCTGGCGACGTTTACGAGCGTCATCGTCGCGCCGATCTGTGAAGAATTTCTCTTTCGCGGTTACATCTACGGAACGCTGCGCCGGTTTCTCGGGCCGGGGCTTGCCATCGGGCTCAGTTCGCTCCTCTTTGCGGCGATCCACGTCAACCTGCTGGCGCTGCCGATCCTCTTCCTGCTCGCCATCTGCCTGGCGCTGGCGTACGAGGCGACCGGCTCGATCGTGGTGCCGATCGTGATGCACCTCGGCTTCAACAGCATCACGCTGATCAGCACGCTTTACCTCTATCAGGCGGCCCCCGTCCCATGACGCGGCTCGACCAGATCGGCGAAGACCGGCTCGTCGCCCGCCTGACCGCCCGCCTCCCCAGGCATCCGCAACTGCGGGTCGGCCCCGGGGATGACTGCGCGGTCCTAGGGAACGCCGCCGACCGCCGCTGGAGCCTTCTTAAAACCGACGCCGTGGTCGAAGGGGTCCATTTCACGAAGGAGACCGACCTCCGGCGCGTCGGCTGGAAGGCACTCGCCCGCGCGGTCAGCGACATCGCTGCGATGGGCGGCATCCCGGAACATGCGCTGATCACCGTGGCCCTTCCGCCGTCGATGGCGGTGGCGGAGGTGGAGGCGCTTTATGCCGGGTTGACCCGTTGCGCCGAAGCGTTCGGCATCTCGATTGCCGGGGGAGAGACGACCCGTTCGCCCGCGCAGCATGGCGGGCCGGGGCCGCTTTTTGTCTCGATCACCCTGACCGGAAGCGTCGAGGCGTCGCGCTGTATTCTGCGCTCGGGCGGTCGGCCGGGGGATCTCCTGCTGGTCACCGGCACCCTCGGCGGGTCGCTCGCGGGCAAACACCTCGACTTTCACCCGCGCCTGGCCGAAGCCCGCTGGCTCACCCGGCATTTCCGCCTCCGGGCGATGATGGATTTAAGCGACGGCCTCGCCTCCGACCTCCCCCGGCTGGCTGCGGCGAGCCGGTGCGGCTACGAGATCACCGCCCCTCTTCCAACCCTTCCCGGCACCTCGCAGGAAGCGGCGTGGCAGGATGGGGAGGACTTCGAACTGCTCTTCGCCCTTGCCCCGGGCGAGGCCCGGCGGCTCCTGAAAACGTGGCCGTTTGCCTCGCTGGCGCTGACTGAGATTGGACGTTTGACTCCGCCCCCCTCGCCGACGCATGGTAGGGACGACCGACCTTTGTTGCATGGCTTCGATCCTTTCTCACCACCGTGACCAGACCGCCGCGCTCGGGCGCGTGCTCGCGCCGACCCTTGCGCGCGGCACCGTGCTGGCGTTGAGCGGCGACCTCGGCGCGGGGAAAACCTGTTTTACCAAAGGGCTCGCCGAAGGGCTCGGGATCGAAGGCGACGTTACCAGCCCGACCTTTACGCTCGTCCACGAACACCCCGGCGGGCGGCTGCCGCTCTACCATATCGACCTCTACCGGCTCGAAGACGAGAGCGAGCTGGAGTCGATCGACCTCGACGGCTACCTCCATTGCGACGGGGTGACCGTGGTGGAATGGGCCGACAAATTCGCCGACCGGATGCCGACGGGAGTCCGCTGGGTGAAGTTCCGCATCCTCGAAGGCGACGACCGGGAGATCACCCTATGAACGAGCGGACGCTGGTGATCGAAACCTCCACCTCCCAGGGGAGCCTCGCCCTTTTTGATGGGGAAAATCTCGTCCGCAGCGAGAGCTTTGCCGCCACCCGCAGCCACAGTGCGCGCCTTTTCGTCCTTCTGGAGCAGTTTCTCGCAGATGAACCCAGGCGGCCCGGTACGATCGTCGTCGGCCTCGGCCCCGGTTCGTACGCAGGGGTGCGGATTGCGATTGCCGCTGCGATCGGCCTCGGGCTGGCCACAGGAGCGCGGCTGGTCGGACTCTCCTCACTCGCGGGCCTGGGCGACGGTTCCTACCTCGCACTCGGCGACGCACGCCGCGATACCTTTTACTTCGCCACCGTCCGCGAGGGGGCCGGGATCGCTCAAGAGGATGGGCCGCGCCTGCTCGATGCCGAAACGCTCGCCGCCACCCTCGCCTCGGAAACATGGCGCGGCTGGCCGATCCGCGCCAGCGAACCGCTCGCCATCGCTCCGGGCGCGGAAATCGTGTTTCCGTGTGCGCAGCGGCTCGGCCGCCTCGCGCTTGCCGGAAAGGGGCAGCTCTTTTTCGATCAGTTGGAGCCGATTTATCTGCGCGAGGCGCATATCACGCGGCCGAAGAAACCATCAAAATGACCTTTCTACAGCCGCACTTGCCGACAATTCCTCACTTTAGAATCACGCCCCGTTGGGGCGTAGGACGTGTGTCATGACCGTGACCCAGCCCGTTGGGCTGGGCTGAGGGATTTTGGGCCGTTGGCCCAAGATGATCATTCACCTGAGAGTCAAAATCAGGGCAACGTAAGGGTCTCTCAAAAAGACTCCGCTACAGGACCGCCTACGCCTTCGGTTGCTGCTGGGTGAGGCAATGAAATGCGCCGAGCCCCCAGATCAGTTCGCGGCAGTCGATGCCGACCACCTTCCGGTCCGGGAAAACGTTCTGGAGGACCGAAGTCGCCCAGCCGTCGGCATTGTCGTTGAAGGTCGGCAGGAGGACCACCTTGTTGGCGATGTAGAAGTTCGCGTAGCTGGCCGGGAGGCGTTCGCCTTCGCGCACGACCTTGCCCGGCATCGGCAGGGTGTGGACCTCCAGCGGGGAGCCATCCTCCAGGTTCATCTCGCGCAGTTTGATCAGGTTCTCCTGCAACGGTTCGTAGTTGGGATCGTCCTGTTCATCCTCGACGCAGGTGACGACGCTGGTCGGCGTGACAAAACGGGTGATGTCGTCGATATGCCCGTCGGTATCGTCCCCCTCGATCCCCTCCCCGAGCCAGAGGATGTTCGAAACATTGAGGTACTTCGAGAGCATCCGCTCAATGTCGGTCTTGGTCAGGTCGGGGTTGCGGTTGAGGTTGAGCAGGCAGGAACGGGTCGTCAGGAGACTGCCGCGGCCGTTGACATCAATCGAGCCCCCCTCCATCACGATTCCCGGCTTGAAACGGGGCAGCCCGAGCCGGGTGGCGATCGCTTCGGGCACGGCGTCGTCGTGGTCAAAGGGCGGGTATTTCCACCCCCACGCGTTGTAATCCCAATCGACCACGGCGAGCTTCGGTTCCCGATCCCGCTTGACGAAGATCGGCCCATGATCGCGGCACCACGGTTCGTTGATCGGGATGCGGTGGAAGCTCACGTGAGCCGTGCGGGCGCGCGCCCGGCGCAATGCCTCGCGCACTTCGTTTTCATGATCGGCATCGCAGACATTGATGCAGACGTGCTCCGACTCCGAGAGCGCATCGACCATTTTCGCCAGGATGGGCGGAATCCGGTCGAACGAACCGGGAAAGCTGATCCCGTCGCGGCGCGGCCACGAAAGCCAGGTCGCCTCGTGGGGTTCCCATTCAGCAGGCATCCGGTAGCCGAGGTCCGCCGGAAAGCCGGACTGGAGCGAAGATGCCTGCGCCTCGGAAGAGAGCGGAGCGTCGGATGAATCGGCGGGAGAAATCATGGAAACAAAAGGGGATTTTTTTGCAACTGACAGGAAAGCTAGTCGATCAGGCGCTGGTTCAGGTGGTGGTAGGCGTCGATCCGGCGGTCTCGTAAAAATGGCCAGTGCGTACGTTGTTCATCCAGGGCGCGGAGGTCAACCTCGACGATCAGAATTTCCTCTTCGCCCGTCGAAGCCTTTGCCATGACGCGCCCGCTCGGGTCGGCCACGAAGCTCTGCCCCCAGAACTCGATGCCCGGCCCGCCAAACGGGGCTTCATGCCCGACGCGGTTGGGAACGGCGACAAAACAGCCGTTGGCAATGGCGTGGGAACGCTGGATCGTCTCCCAGGAACTGTGCTGGCGTTCGCCATACTCCTCCTTTTCGGCGGGATGCCAGCCGATGGCCGTCGGATAAAACAGGATTTCAGCGCCGCTGAGCGCGGTCAGGCGGGCTGCTTCCGGGTACCACTGGTCCCAGCAGATGCAGACGCCGATCTTTCCGAAGCGCGTCTCCCAGGTTTTGAAACCGAGGTCGCCCGGCGTGAAGTAAAACTTCTCGAGAAAAAGCGGGTCATCAGGAATGTGCATCTTGCGGTATTTCCCGAGGTAGGTCCCGTCGGCGTCGATGATGGCCGCCGTGTTGTGGTAAACCCCGGGGGCGCGTTTTTCAAAGAGCGAGGCGATGATCACCACGCCGTGCTCCTTCGCCGCGCGGCAAAAGGCATCGGTGGCCGGGCCGGGAATCGGCTCCGCCAGTTTGAAGTTGTCATGGTCTTCCACCTGGCAGAAATAGACCGAGCCGAAAAGTTCCTGAAGGCAGATGATATTGGCCCCCTGTTTTGCGGCGTCGGCGATTTTCTCCAAAGCCTTCGAAAAATTTTCAGCCGGATCGGTGGAACACCGCATCTGGATGAGACCGATTTTGACGTTTTTGGGTGAAATAGCCATGAATGGGGCGCATTAGTGATCCAGAAAGCTGCCGGAGACAACTTCTTTGGAGAAGAAAATGAATCGAAGTCGGTTTTGAAAACGTTTCGGGCAGGCGGACCGGTCCCCCCCCGGTTCCCGGTGCAAGGCGACCCTTTTCCCGGTTTTTCCAAGAGGTTTCCCGTTCCTGCCCTTCCTTGGCGACGGTGGTAACTATGTTGGCCTGAAAAGAGGGGAAGCGCAAGTCACCCCCCGCTTTCCGCCTTTGGAGCGCAGGGAGTTACCACCCATTGCGGGAGGCATCAAGCAACTTGTCGCACTTTTTCAATGATTTTTAGGACGACATTTGCCCGCGGCTCCGGCAGATTGTCCAACCCGCTTTCTCCAACCGATGTCCAAACCGATCTCCGCAACCCGGCTGGCCCTTCTGGGAGTCGCCGTCAATGCCGTCCTCGCCGTGATCAAGATCACCGCCGGGGTATTGGGGCATGCCTACGCGCTGATTGCGGACGGGGTGGAATCGATGCTCGACATCGGCGGCTCGCTCGTCATCTGGAGCGGCCTCAAGCTCGCCGCCAAACCGCCCGATGCCTCCCACCCCTACGGCCACGGCAAGGCGGAACCGCTGGCGGCGGCGCTGGTCGCCCTCGGCGTGCTCGCGGCGGCGGCCTTTCTCGCGGTGGAAAGCGTGCGGGAAATCCTGACGCCCCATCATGCCCCCAAACCGTTCACGCTGGTGGTGCTGGTCGGGGTGATCGTCATCAAGGAGACCCTTTTTCGCCTCGTCATCAACAAGGCCGAGGGGAGCACCGCGCTGGAAACCGACGCCTGGCACCACCGGGCCGACGCGATCACCTCGCTGGCTGCCTTTGTCGGGATTTCGATCGCGCTCATCGGCGGGCCGGGCTATGAAACCGCCGACGACTACGCCGCGCTGGTCGCCTGCGCCATCATCGCCTTCAACGGCGTCCGCCTCCTGCTCCCGGCCGTCCACGAAGTGATGGACAGCGCCCCGCCGCGGTCGATCATCCAGCGCATCCGCCACGAAGCGGGAGAAGTCCCCGGAGTGGAGGAGATCGACCTCTGCCATGTGCGCAAGATGGGGGTCGATTTTTATGTCGATCTCCACGTGAAGGTCAACGGCGACCTGAGCGTGCGCGAAGGCCACGCCATTGCCCACGCGGTAAAGGATCGCCTCCGGCACAACAACCCGGCGATCCGCGATGCGCTCGTCCATGTCGAGCCGATTTGAGCTTCCCGGGGAAAGCGAAGTGGACAAACGCGAAAGAGGCTTTTATTTTCCCCACCGTATATGAATCTTCGCAACCTTGTTCGACTCCTTGTGGCAACGCTCGCCGTGGCTCTGCCGTTCGCCTCGTTCGCGCAGGCGAGCGATCAACCCACCACCCAATCCACCATGAAAGATATCCGGATCATTCTCAAAACCACCAAGGGCGACATCGACCTGACCCTCTTCCCCTCCAAAGCGCCCGTCACCGTGGCCAGTTTCCTCAACCTCGCCAAAAAAGGGAAGTATGACGACGTTGTCTTCCACCGCGTCATCAAGGGCTTCATGATCCAGGGCGGCGACCCGACCGGGACCGGCATGGGCGATCGCGGCTACAAGTTTGAAGACGAGTGCGTGCCGGAACTCAAATTTGACCGCGCGGGGCTCCTCGCCATGGCCAACGCCGGCCCGGGCACCAACGGTTCGCAGTTCTTCATCACCCACGTGCCGACCCCCCATCTCAACGGCAGGCACACGATCTTCGGCGCTGTCACCAAGGGGCAGGATATCGTCGATGCCATCAACCAGGGCGACAAGATCACCGGCGTCGAGATCCTCGACTCCACCGACGAACTCTTCGCCGCCAAGGCCGACCGCATCGCCGAGTTCAACGCCAAGATGAAGTAAGGTTTTTTCGTCTCCCTTTCCAAAAGCGGTGTGTTTCCCCGGTGGCGGCACACCGCTTTTTTCCGTTCCACGGCTCTTGACTCTCCCGCGCGGGAACTTCAACCTTCCCACCGACCTATGGAAACCCCGCAACAGCAAGCCGTCATCCAAGCCGCCCTCGCCCGTTTCGAATCGAAGGAAAAGACCCGCATCCTCGCGTTTGGCTCCTCCAACACCGAGCACCGCATCCTGGGCACGCACTGGTTTGATGTCTTTGACCTGGCGCTCAAGAAAAAGTACGGGCGTTTCCATCACTGCATCAATACCGGCATCGGCGGCGATACCACGGCCCATCTCCTCGCGCGGTTTGAAGAAGATGCCGCCTTTTACCGGCCGCACCTCGTCTTCCTGACGGTCGGGGGCAACGATTTCCGCAAGATTGATTCGGTGGAGCAAATCCGCGACAACTACCGGGAGCTTCACCGCCGGTTCGCCGCGCTGGGCACCCCCGTCATTTTCCAGACCTACTACTCCCCCGATCCCGAGCGGACCGGGCCGCTGGAACGTTTTTTTGAAGTGATGGAGATCATGCGCGAAGTCGCGGCGGAGACCGGTTCGGGCCTGATCGACCAGTTGCGGCGCTGGGAGCTTTTCCGCAACGCCGCCCCGCAACAATATGCCCCCCTGATGATGGACGGCTTCCACGTCAACGAACGCGGCAACCGGCTCATGGGGCTGGAACTGACCGCCGCCTTCGGGATCGGGGAGGTCTTGTGCGAACAGGAAGAGCTTGCCGAAGCACGGGAGATCCAGGCGCTGATCAACCGGCTTGATCCGCGGAAACGATAACGCGCTCCCTCCCCTTGCCATGCCGTGATCTCCCCTCCCCTGCATGCGCGGCTTACCCGGAGCCTGCTCCATGAAATCTCCTCCGGGAACCATCCCGAGGGCGGGCGGTTTCTTTCCAACCGCGCCATTGCCCGGGAGTGGGGCGTCAACCAATGGACCGTCGATCGCAGCCTTCGTTATCTGGTGGAAAACGAGGTGGTGGCGGCGTTCCCCCGTTCGGGATACCGGGTGGCCGGGGGCGGAGTGGTCCGGGCCATGGTGCTCGGACAGCTTCACAAAATCCCGGCCTTGCCAAAAGTGGGCGGCCGGTCGCAAACCGTGACCGAATGGCTCACCGCCACCCGGAAACGGAGGCGTCTCGCCGTGCTGGTCGATTCACCCCGGCTCTGGCTGCACCGGCAGGAGCGTTTTGAGACGAAGGAAGCGATCGCGTCGCCTTCGGTCGCCGCCTTGTGGAACCGTTTCTGCCGGGAAGCAGCGCAAAGGGGCGATCAGCTCGAATGCCTGGAAGTGCCCGCACAACAACTCCGCCGCGCCACCCTGGAACGTTATCTTGATCTGCGCCGGTGGGACGGGGCGATCTTCATCCGCAGAACCTGCTACCCGGAGGCGTTTCAGGCCGCCATGGGGTTCTTCAAGGAAATTTCGCTGCCGTGTGTCACCATCTTCGAACAGGCCCGGGAAGGGATGCACCCGTGCGTCAATGTCAACTATGCAGGGCTCGGGTACGAAGCCGTGCTGGCGCTGGCCCGGTCTGGCGTCGGGCGGATCGTGATCCTCGACAACCTCAAGGGACAATCCGACTCCCGGGAACTTCGCCTCCAGGGGAGCGCCCTCGCCCTGGCGGAGAACGGGGCGGCTCCGGTCCAGGGGTTTGCCTTCCGGATGTCCCACGAAGCCGCCGATCCGGTCCCGCCTGAAGTGCTCGACGTGCTGGAGGAGTCGCGCCGCCTGCCGACGGGCATCGTCATCTTCAACCGTCAGTTGTTTGCCAAAATCGAAACGGAACTCTCCGGCCGCCACCGTGACCTGCGCCCGCACCTCTCGGTCGTCTGCAACGAACGCCCCCTCCACCCCTCAACGCTCGTCGGTGAAAGCCGTGTCATGCAGTTCGACTACGAGGCGATTGCGGGCGCGGCTTACGAAAGCGCAGGCCTTGCGATGGAGGGGAGGAAACCGCCGCACAAGCTTCTGAACGCCACCCTCAGGTGAGGTGATGTGACCGCGCCCGATGTGGCGGCACCGCGCCGCTACTTTTTCAGGACCGCCCAGGTCCAGGGGACCGTCCCCTCTCCTTCCATCCCGGGGCGACGCTCGGTCTCCAGTTCCAGGAGGCCTTCCTTCATCAGGGAGGCCAGCAGGTCAAACGCCACGGTCTCTTTTTCGACCAGCGTTCCCTCCGGCCAGAGAGAAAGGGCGGTGGCAAAAAATTGCTCCATGTTGACGCGGCCATGTTCCCGGAGAGACCCGAAGAGCACCTGTTCCACTGCCACCGGAGATGGGTAGCGACCGACCGGGAGCAGCTCCTTTTTTGTAAAGGGCGCGATCGCGATGGAGCCATCCCTGCGGAAGGTCGCCCCGGCATTGGCGGGCATCCGCATCTGCCAGGTGATGTCGTCGGGAAAGGCGATCCGGGTCGAAGCGAGGAAGACTTCCCCCTGCCTGTTTCGCCCGATCTCCAGCGGCTTGTTGTGACGAACGGCCACGATCTCGTCCGGGTGCCGCGCGTGAAGGCAGAGGCCGACCAGTTCGCCGGGCAAGGCTTCATAAGCTTCGATCGCCGCCCGCAGCAACCGGTCCGACTTCCCGGCCAGCGGTTCGTATGCTTCCGCAATGGCGTGGCAGAGGATCTCGCTGAAGTGAATCCATCGCCCGCCGCTGGAGGGATAGGTTTCCACCGGTTCCGACTGCGCACTTTTGAAGGAATGCCCCGCCGCTTCCAGCCTCCGGCTCGCTTCGGCGAGGGCCGGCAGGTTGTCATACTTGCCGACCGCCCCGTTGGCGATATAGGCAAGCTCTCCTTTGACATCGACGAAAGGGTGCGCCCATTCACGCCCGCCCCCGCTCGGGGTGCGCGTATGGATCAACCCGATCGTCCCCGGCAGTTCCAGCGCCGGCGTTTCCTTCAGGAGGGTGGCGCTGTCTCCCACGACTTTTTCGTAATAGAGACAACCTTCATGGAGGGTGGCGATCCCCGTATAAAAACCTCCGGCCAGCCCCTCCTGCCTCGCGAGCATTTCAAGAAGAACAGGAGCGGCGGGTCGGCTTCCGATAAATCCGGCAAGTGTACACATGATCCACCGAGTTTACGGATGAAACGCCCGCAGCCAACGCGCCAACGCGGTCAGCGAACGAAAACTGTACTGGTCAGCACAAAAAAAAGAGCGAACGAATGACCGCTCCAGGCACCAGGTCAGGGGGGGGAAGGAAAAGCGTGCGCCCGGCGGGGATCGAACCCACAACCTTCGGCTTCGGAGACCGACGCTCTATCCAATTGAGCTACAGGCGCGCTTTTTCCGCTAAAAAAATCAAACGGCTTGGTCCCGTCGAAAAAACGGGGCGGCGTTGATCGGTACGAACGTACACGGTTCCGCCGCTCCGTCACGCAAAATCGAACGTGATTTTCGCCTCCGCGTTTACGATGACGCGGTTTCGGGCCCGACCAGCGGCACCGTCTCGCCGTCCTCCCCTTCCTCGTCGGCCGGGGTGTTGAGCGTTTTGGTCGAGCGGAGACGGCTGGCGACCGTTTTCGGGTCGGGCGTGCGGACATCGGAGACGAGCCGGAGCTTTTCCATGATCCGGATCAGGATATAGACCATATCGAGCTGGTACCAGTGGAGACCGTGGCGGGCCGAAGTAGGGAAGGCGTGGTGATTGTTGTGCCACCCTTCGCCAAAGGTGAGGAGCGCGCACGCGAGGTTGTTGCGGCTCTCGTCCTCGCTTTCGTAAGGGGCCGCGCCGAACATGTGGCAGACCGAGTTGATGCTCCACGTCGTGTGGTGGACGAAGAAGATGCGGACGAGCCCGCCCCAGAGCATCCCGGTCAGGAGCCCGCTCCACGACTGCGTCACCAGCGCGCTCACCACGCCCGGAAGGACGATCCCCAGGACGACCCAAGTAAAGTAGCGCCGGGTCACCCCCATCACCACCGGGTCGCGCAACAGGTCGGGCGCGAGCCGGAAGTAGTTGATCGGCTCGTTGTCAAACATCCAGCCGACGTGCGAATGCCACCAGCCGAGCACGATCCCCTTGACCCCTCCCCCGGCGAAGTGCGGGGAGTGCGGATCGTCCTCTTCGTCGCTGTGCATATGGTGCTTGCGATGATGGGCGACCCAGAAAACCGCTGACCCCTGCGCTGCCATGCTCCCGGCGACGCAAAGCGCCCACCGGACCGGTTTGATGCACTTGAAGCTCTTGTGCGTAAAGAGCCGGTGATAGCCCATCGTCAACCCGTAGGTCGTGATGACGTAAAGGATGAAAAAGCCCCAGAAATCGACCGGGCGAAGGTATTGGCCACCGAAAAGAAGGGAGATCGCCACGATGACGCCGATGAACGGCGTGATGATCGTGACAATGGCGACGATTTTCTCAAACCGTTGAACCGCAGCGAGTTCCTGTGCTTTAGTTTTGACGGGCGGGGCGGATGGATCACTCATTTTCTTGAAATTCCAACCCTCTCCTGTATCCGGCGGCAAGGCAAACGGAGATCTTCAACATCGGGGATGGGCGGTGGTGGGATGAGAGGGGAAATCGACACTAAAACAAGACCGGGCCCTCTCCGTTAAAAACATCAAATCACGCAAAAACATTCAGGGGAGCAGCAGCGGCGGGGCGGCTCCCTTTTCACTCCCTATTAGAATGGCATTGCAGGCCGCTGTCAACCGCTTGTCTCGTTTTCCTCACCCCCCATGGGAGGCCGCGCCGCGAAGTGAACAAAAGGCGATTTTCGGGATTGAACTTTCACCCGCCGCTCCTAATGTTAAGGCTTTTCTATGAAAGCCCGAGTCACCGTCATGCCCAAGAAAAGTGTCCTTGATCCGCAGGGGGTTGCGGTGCGCGATGCCGTCGCTCAGCACGGGTTGCCTCAGGTCCGCTCAATCCGGATCGGCAAGTGGATGGAAATCGAAATCGACGATGCCGCCGCCAAAGCCGATGACCTGCACGAAAGGCTCCACGAAATCTGCAAAGATCTCCTTTCCAACCCGGTCATCGAAGACTACGAGCTGACCCTCGAACACTGATGGCCTTTTTTGGATCGACGATCGACCGTATCCGGTTCATCTTCGGTGGCCGACCACGCCTGCCGAATCCACCTCTTGGAAATTTCCCATCGCATCCCCTTTTCCGCCCCGCACGGGCCGGGAGAAGGCGACGCCCCACCAACCATTCATGAAAGCCGCTGTTCTTCGTTTTCCGGGGTCCAATTGTGACCAGGATTGCTACCACGTCCTCTCGGAACATTACCGGGTCCCGACCGATTACGTCTGGCACAAGGAGTGTTCCCTCTCGGGTTACGACCTCGTCGTCCTTCCCGGCGGGTTCTCCTATGGGGATTACCTGCGCACCGGCGCGATCGCCCGGTTTTCGCCGATCATGAAGGCTGTCGCCGACCATGCGGCGGCGGGCGGCCTGCTCCTGGGGATCTGCAACGGGTTCCAGATTTTGACCGAATCGCGCCTGCTGCCGGGGGTGCTGATCCGCAACCGCAGCTTGAGCTTCATCTGCGAACACCGCTGGCTGCGCGTGGAGAACAACAACTCCCCCTTCCTGAGTGAAGCCCGCAACGGCCAGTTGCTCAACATCCCGATCGCCCACGGCGAAGGCAACTACATGGCGAGCCCCGAAACGCTGGCGGAACTGGAGGCCAACGGGCAGATCCTGCTGCGCTACAGCGACGCGGAAGGGAACGTTTCCGACGCGACCAATCCGAACGGCTCGACGGCGAACATCGCCGGGATCTGCAACGCGAAACGCAACGTCTTCGGCCTGATGCCGCACCCCGAACGGGCGGCCGATCCCCGCCTCGGCAGCGCCGACGGCTCCGTCATCTTCCAATCCATCTTCAAAACCCTGGGCGTGAGTGCCGCTGCATGAATACCGCTGTTTATCTCCCGAAAGACCCCGAAATCACCCCCGAAGTGATCGCCGCCCACGGCATCACCCCGGAGGAGTACGACCGGATCGTCAAAATCCTCAAGCGCGAGCCGAACTACACCGAACTCGGGATTTTTTCCGTCATGTGGAGCGAACACTGCTCCTACAAGAACTCCCGGCCCGAGCTGAAGAAATTCCCGGTGACCGGCCCGACCGTGCTCGTCAAGGCGGGCGAGGAAAACGCGGGGGTGATCGACATCGGCGACGGCTGGGGAATCGCCTTCAAGATGGAGAGCCACAACCACCCGAGCGCGATCGAACCGTTCCAGGGAGCGGCGACCGGCGTCGGCGGCATCATCCGCGATATTTTCACGATGGGCGCGCGGCCCGTCTTCGGCCTCAACTCGCTCCGCTTCGGGCCGATCTCCGGCACGGACGAAAAGGGGGAGACCCCCGCCAATGTCCGGCACAACCGGAGGCTTTTCCGGGGGGTCGTCGAAGGCATTGCCCACTATGGCAACTGCATCGGCGTCCCGACCATCGGCGGCGAAGTCTATTTTGACGAAACCTACGAAGGCAACCCGCTCGTCAACGTTTTCTGCCTCGGCATCCTCAAACACGAACAGATCGCGCGCGGCGCGGCCAGCGGGATCGGCAACCCGGTCTTTTACGTCGGAGCGGAAACCGGTCGCGACGGGCTGGCGGGCGCGGCGTTCGCCTCCCGGGAACTGACCGAAGAGTCGAAGGAAGACCGCCCCGCCGTGCAGGTGGGCGATCCGTTCAAGGAAAAACTCCTCCTCGAAGCGTGCCTGGAACTGCTGACCACCGATGCCGTGGCCGGGATTCAGGACATGGGGGCGGCGGGGTTGACCTGCTCGACCTGCGAAACCGCCAGCCGCGGCGGCACGGGGGTGGAGATCGACCTCGAAAAAGTGCCCAAGCGCGAGCCGGGCATGACCCCGTACGAAATCCTGCTCAGCGAATCGCAGGAGCGGATGCTGATCATCGTTCACAAGGGGAAGGAAGATATCGTTCGCGCCATTTTCGAAAAGTGGGACCTCCCCCATGCCGAAGTCGGCGTGGTCAAGGACGACGGGTTGATGCGCGTGAAGGTCGGCGACGTGACCGTCGCGGAAATTCCGGCGCGCGATCTGGCCGATGAAGCCCCGGTCTACCACCGGGAGGCGGCGCCCCAGCCTGCGCCCGCGCCGTTGACGCTGATCCCCTCGGGCGATCTCGAAGCAGCGCTCCCGACGCTCCTGGCCGATCCGACCCTCGCTTCCAAACAGTGGATCTACCGCCAGTTCGACCACATGGTGCGGATCGGCACGACCGTCCTGCCCGGTTCGGACTCCGCCGTTTTCCTCGTGCGCGAAGCCGACAAGATCCTCGCCGCCACGAGCGACTGCAACGCGACCTACTGCGTGCTCGACCCGAGGGAAGGGGCGCGCGCCGCGATCGCCGAAGCCGCGCGCAACCTCGCCTGTTCCGGGGCGATTCCGCTCGCCGTCACCGACAACCTCAACTTCGGCAACCCGCACAAGCCCGAAAACTTCTGGCAGCTTCGCGAAGCGGTCGAAGGGCTTGCCGAAGGGTGCCGGGCGTTTGAGGTCCCGGTCACCGGCGGGAACGTCAGCCTGTACAACGAAAGCCCCGCCGGGGCGATCGACCCGACGCCGACCGTCGGCATGGTCGGCCTGATCGAAGAACAGGCGCACGTGACCCAGAGCTTTTTCCGCCGTGCGGGCGATGCCATTCTCCTTTTGGGCGAGCTGGGCGACGAGATGGGCGGTTCGCACTACCTCAAGGTGCTCCACGGGCTCAAGCAGGGGGTGCCGCCCAAGGTCGACTTCAAGAAGGAACGCGCGCTGCACGATACGTTGCGCGAACTGATCCGCTCGGGCCTCGTCGAAAGCGCTCACGACTGCGCCGAAGGGGGCCTTGCCGTCACGCTGGCCGAAAGCGCCATCGGCGGACAGGAACGCATCGGGGCGGAGATCGACTTTGGCATCACCGGGCTCGCCCCGGAAGTCCTCCTTTTCAACGAATCGCAGGCCCGCGTCGTCATCAGCACCCGCGACGCAGACGCCGTTCTCCGGCTGGCCGCCGAACGCGGCACCCCGGCGCGCGTGATCGGGACGACCACCTCCGGCGAGACGCTGGAGATCACCGCCGACGGCACCACGCGCAAATGGAAGGTTGCCGAGTTGCACCGAACGTGGTCTTGTTCCATCGGGAACCAGATGTCGGCCTAAGTTCTCCAGACGACCAAGACGATGCCCAAACCAACCAAGCCCACTCACGAATGCGGTGTTTTTGCGGTATTCGGTCACCCCAACGCAGCGGTCCTTTCCTACTACGGCCTCTTTGCCCTGCAACATCGCGGGCAGGAGAGCGCCGGGATCACCACCGCGACCGGTCCCAACACGCCGTTCGTGACCCACAAGGGGATGGGCCTCGTCGGCCAGGTCTTTGCGCCGACTGACCTCGAACAGTTGAAAGGAAACCGGGCGATCGGCCATGTCCGCTACTCCACGAGCGGTTCGAGCAACCTGAAAAACGCCCAGCCGATGGTGGTCGACTGCGCCAAGGGACAGCTCGCGATCGCCCACAACGGCAACCTCGTCAACGCCGCCGTGTTGCGCGAGGAACTCGAACAGTCGGGATCGATCTTCCAGACCACGGTCGACAGCGAGATCATCCTCCACCTGCTGGCGCGCCCCAGCGACAGCAACGGGGCGCTCGCCGCGCTGCGCCGGGTGCATGGGGCGTTTTCGCTCGTCATGATGACCGAGCGGGAGATCATCGGCGTGCGCGATCCCCACGGGTTCCGCCCGCTGGTCCTGGGCAAACTCGACGGCGCTTATGTGCTCGCCTCGGAAACGTGCGCCTTTGACCTGATCCACGCCGAATTTGTCCGCGAGATCGAGCCGGGCGAGGTCGTCATCATCGACGAAAACGGCATCCGCTCCTTCTGGCCGTTCGAAACCCAGAAACGGGCCTTCTGTATCTTCGAATACGTCTATTTCGCACGGCCCGACAGCATCATCGACGACATCAACGTCGCCAAGGTCCGCACCGCGATGGGCCGCGAACTCGCCCGGCTTCACCCGGCGGAGGCCGACCTCGTCGTCCCGGTGCCCGACTCCGGCAACTACGCCGCGCTCGGCTTTGCCCAGGAGCTGGGCATCCCGTACGAACACGCCTTTGTACGCAACCACTACATCGGCCGCACCTTTTTGCAGCCGACGCAGTTGATCCGCGACTTCAATGTCCGCGTGAAGCTCAACCTGATCAAGGAAGCGGTGAAGGGCAAGCGGGTCGTCGTGGTCGATGACTCGATCGTCCGGGGGACCACGGCACGCACGCGGGTCGTCACCCTGCGCGAAGCGGGGGCGAAGGAGGTCCATATGCGCATCTCGTGCCCGCCCCACCGGTTTGCGTGTCATTACGGCATCGACTTCCCCGATCCGAACAACCTGCTGGCCAACCAGTGTACGCTCGACCAGATCCGCGACTACCTCGGAGCCGACAGCATCGGCTACCTTGATGTCGACGGGATGGTGCGCGCCACCGAGCAGCCGCTCGAAAGCTTCTGCCTCGCCTGCTTCAACGGGAAGTACCCGGTGCCGGTCGACCCGAACGTCGACAAGTTCATCATGGAACGACGCAGCAACCGGTCGCGCAACCTGATCGACCACAACCAGCAGGCGGAGCTTTTCGCCCTTTCCAATCCCTGAAACAGTGATCACGTTTTGTCTGTTTCCAGGGATACCGGAGGTATCCAAGCAAGACAGCCGGGGGTTGAGCGTAGCGACACCCCCGGAACCTACGCTTCTCAGGCTCCCGACCCCAATGGGGTCGCAGCCCTTCAAGATGAAGGCGCTGATCTCCCGTCGGCTGGCATCCCTTCAGGATGCGATCGTAAGGAGACGTTTACTCCGGGGGTATCGCTCTGCTCAACCCCCGGCTACTTCGCCGGGATGCCTTCAGCATCCTTTTTTATCCCACCAACACCGTTTTTCATGTCCAAAAAATTGAGCACGCAGCAGGCGGCTGCCCCCGCCGGTAAAAAGAAGGCGTACGCGCAGGCCGGGGTCGATGTCGATCTCGGCAACCTTGTCAAAAGCCGCATTCAGAAGCGGGTCAGCTCCACCCACGGGCCCGAAGTGCTCGGGCGGATCGGCGGTTTCGGCGGTCTTTTCCGGCCTGATTTCAAGGGGATGAAGGAACCGGTGCTCGTTTCGAGCGTCGACGGCGTCGGCACCAAGCTCAAGATCGCCTTTGCCACCGGGCGGCACGACACCGTCGGGCAGGATCTCGTCAACCATTGCATCGACGACATTGCCGTGCTCGGGGCCCGACCGCTCTTTTTCCTCGACTACATCGGCGCGGAACGGCTCGACCCGCCGGTTTTCGAAGCATTGCTCGCCGGGTTTTCCAAGGCGTGCAAGGCCGGGGGATGCGCCCTGATCGGCGGCGAAACCGCGCAGATGCCGGGCATGTACCATTCGGGGGAATACGATCTTGCCGGAACGATCGTCGGCGTGGTCGACCGCAGGAAAATGATCGACGGCAGCCGGATCAACCCCGGGGATGTCATCGTCGGCCTTCCCTCCAACGGGCTCCATACCAACGGCTATTCGCTCGCCCGCAAGGTTTTCTTTGAACAGATGGGTTTGAGCGTCGAGTCGCGCCTGCCGAAGCTGACCCGCCCGCTCGGGGAAGAGCTGCTCAAGGTGCATCGCAACTACCAGCCGCTCCTCGCCTCGCTTCCGGATGGTCTCATCAAGGGAATGGCCCACATTACCGGCGGCGGGTTGATCGACAATCTCCCGCGCGTCCTTCCCGACGGATGCGACGCCATCATCGAACGCAGGAAATGGCGCGTCCCGCCGATTTTCCAGTTGATTCAGGAAAATGGCGGCGTCGATCCCGACGAAATGTACCAGGTCTTCAACATGGGGATCGGCATGGCGCTGATCGTCGCCGAACGCGACCTCAAGGAAACCATCGCGCTGACCAAGGGCCGCCTGATCGGCCGGATCGAACAGGGCCGCCGGACCGTCTGCCTGGCGTGATCAAGCTTGCGGCGAAGCGGGGATCACTCCCGCCATCACCTCCCGACCTGCTTCTCCACCCAGCGCACCGCTCCCTCGAACGTCTGAAAATCGGCGAGGGAACGCGCGGCGGCTTCCGGAGCGAGTTCGCGGGCTATTTTCGTCAGGCCGCGCCCGGGCCCGAGTTCCAGAAAGATGGTGATGCCCCGCTCGAGCGCGGCTTCCATCGCTTCGCCCCAGCGAACCGTCCCGCTCAACTGTGCCGTGGCGACCTTCACCGCTTCACGGCGCGTCCGCACCAGTCCAAGCGAGGTCGCTGAAAGGAGCGGGACTGCGAAACGGCCCCATTCGCATCGCTCCAGCACCGAGCCGAAGGGTCCGCCCGCCGCCGCGAGGAACGGGGTGTGCGAGGCGACCTCGACATGGAGCACCCGGCAGGTCGTCGCGCCCGCTGCCAGCGCGGCCTCCGTCAGCGCCGCCGCATGCGTCCGTTCCAGCCCGATGATCAGGTGTTGCGGGCCGATCTCGATCGCCACCGCCGCGCCAAACGGAGCGCCGATCGCCGCCAGCGCCGCGCGATCCAGCCCCAGCGTTGCCACCAGCGCCGTCGGCCTCCCCCATGCGGCGGCCATCAGCCGCGCCCGTTCCACCGCCACCGGCATCCACTCCTCCCACGGCAGTGCCCCGCTCACCGCCATGGCGTTGAGTTCCCCAAGGCTGTAACCGAGGAGCAGATCAGGCAGCGGCAGACCCGCCCGCCGCAATGCCTTCCACGCCAGTTCGCTGTAAAGTGCCATCGCCGGTTGCGCCACCTCGCCGCGGGAGAGGCCCTCCTCGCTCAACGGATCAAACCGTGCAGCCACCCCCTCCGGCAATGGCGCAATCCGCTCCCGGAAAAGCGCCTGCGACGCCTCGTCGTCAAACCGCGCAAACATCTCCGGCGACTGACACCCCTGCCCGGAACAAAGCAGCGCCCAGCGGTTCATGCGCCTCTCCCTTCCACGGCATCGACCCACAACGTCGCCGCCAACAGGTCGGCGCTCCCGCCGGGGCTCAACCATCGCTTCACAAACTCGCGATGCACCTGCCACGCCGCCGCTTCCCAGTCGTCGGCAAAGATACTTCCGCGATCGAGAAACGCCGCCGCCTGCTGCCGCGCCCAGTTCAACCCCTCCAGACCGCCGCGATGGAGCAGGTTGGTGTCATCCAGCCGCGCTATCAGCGAAAAAAGGAGGTGGACCAGCGCCGGACGCCTCCCAAACCGTTCCGCTTCGCGCAATGCCGGAAGCCCCCAGCGATAAAGGGCCGGGAAACCGTTGATCGCCTCGGCGCGCGCACCCGCCACCCCTGCGCGGGCCGCCGCGAGCGCTCCCTTTCCGGCTTTCGCCCGCAGCCCGGCCGCCGCGAGAGCCCTCCCCCAGCGGCGTTGCACGATCGCCCCGAACGGTGTGCCGATTTCCCCGGACATTCCGGCCGCCACCAGCAGACCGAGCGAAAAAATCGCCCCCCGATGGGTGTTCACGCCTCCGGTCAACCGGGCCATGGTCCGCTCCGCCGCCAGCCCTTCCTCGCGCAACCGTTCGAAAGCGCCTCCTTCGGCTCCGATCACCGCCACGTTCCTGAAATAACGCCGCAGACCCCACGCCGAACGGGCGATCAACGCCGCATCCATATCGTGGTGACTACCGTTGTCCACCGGTGAAACCAGCCCCGGCTTCGGCGCAAGGCGAAGCTCCTCCAACAGCGAGCGCACCGCCAACTGACTCAACGCCACCGGGTTACGCGCACACGGCGCGTTCAGCAAGGAAAACTCCGTCATCATGTTTGATCAACACCGTCCCGGTGCCAGTTTGCAGACATTCACGCCACGCTGCCCAGCCCAAAGAAGGGATAAAAACCTCGCCGTCGACCGGTCGCGCCCCCTCCGCCGCCGCAGCCCGGGCAAAGGCCGTCAGCGCCGCGCCCCGCCGCCCCGCCCCCGGGGTGCCTAAAAGGTCGAGATCGGAAGCCGCCTCGCGCACATAAGCCAACCCGGTCAGGTGTTGCCAGAGCAGCGCCCCATAGACCCACACCTCCACCCCCTGCGCTTCAAAAAGGCGGACCACCTCCCCGAGCCACGCCTGCCACGCAACAGGAGCCGACCCGAGCGCCTCCGCCAACCGGCACGGCGGCTCCCACCGGGCGATCGCCTCCCGGCGCACCCACAACCGCACCCGCCGTTTGCCTTCATCAGGCGGAAGGGCGATCCCGACCGGCACCCACTCTCGACCGCCTCCCCCCGATTGCAGACCCGGCGGCACCGGTTCGCCCGGCACCGGTCGCCGCACCATCACCGGCCAGCCATTCGCACGCCAACGCGCCACGAGCGTTTCCCGGTCGGTCACCGCGCAAAAAATGGCGCATTCCTCCTGCGAACCGTCAGCCCAATACCCGAGCGTATGCCGCCCCGGGACCGGTGCCAGCCACCCCGTTTTCACGGCAGCGCCACCACGCGTTCGGCTACGTTGCGGGCCTTCGTCCGCCCGCCCCGCCCCTCGCCTTGCGCGGCGCGGTGATCGGCCAGCCGCACCGGTTCGTTCAATGCCTCGGCCAACGCCGCCGCAGGGTCGGCGGGTCGCAGCCGGTCGATGCCTCCCATCCGGTAAAAGGCGTCCGCCCCCGGCGTAAAGACCGGGTTGCGCGCGCTCAACTCCTCCAGCATCGTCGTGCAACATTTGGTCACGGCGGCGATCCCCGCCATCGGCATCACCATCGGGTTGGCCTCTTCGAGCGCGATCACCTCCTGCGCCATCAACCCGGTTGCGATCAACGCCCCGCCGAGCGCTTCCCCCGCCACGACCGCCACCAGCCGGTGTTCCCGCTGCCGCGCCATCTCCAGCACGCGGCAGAGGTGGGCCAGGTATTGGTTGAGCCCCAGAAGTTCGTCGCGCAGTTCCATCCGCTGCCCCCTGGTGTCGATCAGAAGGACGATCGGCCTCTTCGGCTGCCGTTCGAGCACTTCCAGAAGCGCCCTCGAGAGCCGGACCACTTCATTGACGCCGAGCGCCGTCCCGTCAACCACTCCGGCGAGCGCCACCGTCTCTCCCCCGACCGTCGCCCCGCCGCTCAAGACCCCCGCCTCCACCTCCGCGTGGGCTCCCTCCGGGAAAAGCCGCTCCAATAACGCCGCTACTTTTTCTGAAATCATCAACGCACTCCTTTCGCTTTGGCAGCCGCGACCAGTTCGGGCACTTCCATGAGCGGGATCGCTTCCGGGTTCTCCAGCCCCATCCGTTTCCAAATCTCCAGCGCGTCGCCCGCGTCGCCGTACTGCTCCACCCGCCGGGCGAGCGCTTCCGACTCGGCCCGCAGCCCCTCCAGGCTCCAGCGCAAAGGCCCGGTTTCGATCGCTTTCAGAGCGGCCAACGCGGCTTCCCGCCAATGCGCCGCGCGGTCTTCCACCAGTGTGTCGACTTCGCCGTAGAGATACCGGTTCTTGCCGCCGACCGTCCGCCAGACCAGCGCGCGGTCGCGCGAATCGAATGCCTCAGCTCCCATCACGGTCTCGATCACCTCCGGCCCGCTCACGCCGAGCCGGACCGATTCCGAGGCGATCACGCGGTCGCAGCAGAGCGACAAAATCCCCGCCCCGCCAAAGGCTCCGTTGGCCCCGGCGACCAGCGCCAGCACCGGCACCCCGGCGCTACGACATGCCATGAGGGCGCGGATCGCTTCGCTGACCGCCATCTCCCCCGCGTTCGCTTCCTGAAGACGGACCCCGCCGCAGTCAAACAGCCAGACCACCGCTGCGGGCCG
>DATMFV010000060.1:0-43039 GCA_035555975.1 Chthoniobacteraceae bacterium | reverse complement strand
ACCAAAGTCGTACTCAATACCGATGTCTCCATGTCCGTGCGTATAGGTCGACTGGGCCGCCGCATCGGGAATCGCGAAGGCGAGGCTCCCGGCCAGGCACGCCGCCATCAAAAGAAAGGTTGATTTTTTCATGAGGAGCGCAGCATGGCGGAATCGCGGCTGCGGCGTCAAACCAATTTGCAAGTTATTTGCATTTATTTAAAATCCATCCACAGGAAACGCCGATATTTAAAAGGTTTTCTTAACCCGTTCTCTTCAATAAACGCAATATTTTTGCGGATTTTTAAAACCCTGCGTCCGCGGGGCGGAAAAATACGGAGCAGGCGGCTTCGGTTCGGAATACGCTTCCCTTTCACCCTCGAAAGACGTTTCCTAAAGGGCGCAGGGAGGTCCGACCGATCGATGGAAAGCGGCCCTCCCCCCACCTGCCGCTGCCAACGCCCATGCTCGCCTTTGTCCTACGCCGCCTTGCCACGATGGTGCTGGTGCTCTTTTGCGTCGTCTCGGTGACGTTTTTCCTGATCCGGCTCGCCCCGGGCGGACCGTTCGACCGGGAACGCGCCCTGCCGCCCGCGATCGAGCAGGCGCTTCTGGCGAAGTACAAGCTCGACGGCACCCTCTGGCAACAGTACACCGGCTACATCGGCGACCTCGTGCGGGGCGACCTGCGGCTTTCCACCAAGTACCGCAACCGCTCGGTCAACGAACTCCTCGCGCAGACGCTCCCCACCACGGCGCTCCTCGGGTTGATCGCCTTTGGCATCGCCGCCGTCGGCGGGGTCGTCCTCGGCGGGTGGGCTGCCGCGCGACGGGGCAAGGCGGATGAAACCGGCGCGATGTTCCTTGCCATCCTCGCCATTTCGATCCCGACCTTTGTCAGCGGACCGCTCCTCATCCTCATCTTTTCACTCAAGCTCGGCTGGTTCCCGGTCGGCGGCCTCTCCAGCCCGTCGAGCCTTGTCCTCCCGGCGATCACGCTGGCCGGGCCGTATGTCGCCTACATCGCCCGGCTCATCCGGACCAGCATGCTCGAAGTGCTCGACCTCGATTTCGTGCGCACCGCGCGCGCCAAAGGGTTGCCGGAATGGAAGGTCGTCTCCAAACACGCCGCCAAGGTCGCCTTCCTGCCGGTGCTTTCGTTCCTCGGCCCGCTCGCGGCCCATCTGCTGACCGGCTCCATCGTCGTCGAAACCATCTTCAACATCCCGGGCGCGGGAGGCTTCTTCGTCCACTCCATCCAGAACCGCGACGGGTTCCTGCTCGGGGGCGTGGTGATCGTCTACTGCACCGTGCTCGTCCTCCTCAACCTCCTGGTCGACATCGCCTATACGTGGATGGACCGGCGCATCCAGCTTTATGAGTAAGCCCGCACGTCTCCCCGATCGCCCTTCTGCGTGGCGGCTCCTCCTGCGCAACCGCCCGGCCGTGGTCTCGATGACGATCCTCGCCATCGTCGGGCTGGCAGCCCTCTTCGGTCCGTGGCTGATGCCTGAAAGCGCCTCGCACCTGAGCGCCAACCAGTTCGCGCCGCCCTCGTGGGAACACCCGTTCGGGACCGACCTCCACGGGCAGGACCTCCTCTACCGCGTCCTCTCGGGCGCGCGCGTCTCGCTCATCGTCGGGCTGGCCGGGGCGTGCGTCTCGTTTCTGGTCGGGACGGCGTACGGGCTTATCGCCGGTTACGCCGGGGGCCGGGTTGATGCCGTCATGATGCGGCTGGTCGACATCCTCTACGCGATCCCCCGCCTGATCATCCTCCTGATCGCCATCAATGCGTTTGACGCGCGGACCAAGGATTGGCTCGCCGCGATCGACGCCGATGGGTTGATCGCCTACTCGCGCATCATCATCCTGATCCTCTCGCTCGGCCTGATTGAATGGCTGACGATGGCGCGGATCGTCCGGGGGCAGGTCCTCGCGCTCAAGGCGCAGACGTTTGTCACCGCAGCCCGCAGCCTCGGCCAGAGCCATTGGAAGATCCTGACCCGCCACCTGCTGCCGAATCTGGTCGGCGTGGTGGTGATCTACCTGACCCTGACGGTCCCCGCCGTCATCCTCGACGAATCGTTTTTAAGCTTCCTTGGTCTCGGGATCGAAGCGCCGCAGGCAAGCTGGGGTTCCCTGCTGGCCGACGGGGCGCAGGCGATCAACCCGGTCCGCAGCTACTGGTGGCTGCTCGTCTTCCCGGCGGTGACGATGAGCATCACCCTCTTCGCGCTCAACTTCCTGGGCGATGCCCTGCGCGACGTGCTCGATCCCCGCAGCAAGCGGTAAGCGCCCTCAAAACGCTCCACCTTCTGCGACCGCCTCCGGGGTCGATTTCCCTTCCGTGAGGCTTTCCCGGGGGTGGCGCGCTCCCGCGCTTACCCCCGGCTGCCCCGCTGGGATGCCTCCGGCATCCTCTTGAGTCAAAGCGAATTTCTGATGCCGAAGGCATCTCAAGCGAAGGGAGCCGGGGGTCGAGCGAAGCGACCACCCCCGGAAATACCGATGGGAGAAAAATCGACCCTGGAAGGGTCGCAGCAATCCATTCCGGGCACGAAAAAGCGGTGTCGCCGTTTTGGGGACGGCGACACCGTAAAAAAACCAACCTGATTCCCTCAGGGTGAGGGAAGGGCAACCTTAGAGCAGGCCCGCTTTCTTGAGCGTGGCGAAGGCCCCGTTCTTGGCGCAGGTCTTGAGCGCGCGGGTCGAGAGCTTGATCGAGACGTAGGCGTCGAGTTCAGGCACCCAGAGGCGCTTCTTCTTGAGGTTGGGCGAAAAGGTGCGCTTCACGTTCTTGGTAACGTGACGGCCGACCCCGCCCTTTTTCTTCGCCATCCCGCGGCGATGAATGACGCTGCCGCGGCTGACGCCGACTCCGGTGATTGAACAAATGCGTGACATAAAATGAGACGTGGAAAAAAGTGTGTCCTTGAGTAAAAGGGTCCCAAAGGTGCTGATGGAAACCGAAACGGTCAAGCCTGTTTTCCAAGAAAAACACGTTCCGGCGGCCCGACCCCGCTCCGGGTTCAGGCCGGGACCGCCTCCTGCGGCTGCTCGCTTTCGTCGGGCAGTTCCACCGCATCTTCCGGACGGTGCGTCCGGGCGAGGACGGTGTAGATCGTCGGCACCACAAAGAGGGTGAAGATCGTGCCGATGATCATCCCGGTCACGAGCATCATCCCGATGCTGTTGCGCGAGCCCGCCCCGGGGCCGGAGGCGATGATCAGCGGGAAGTGACCGACGACCGTGGCGACCGTGGTCATCAGAATCGGGCGAAGACGCGTCCCGGCGGCTTCGATCGCCGCCTCCATCTTGCTCAAGCCCTGCTGTTGCAGGTGGTTGGCGAACTCAACGATCAGAATCCCGTTTTTCGAAACCAGCCCGACGAGCGTGATCAACCCGACCTGGCTGTAGATATTGAGCGTGGTAAAGCCCATGAACGAGAAAAAGAGCGCGCCGGAGATCGCCAGCGGCACCGAACCGGCGAGGATGATGAACGGATCGCGGAAGCTCTCGAACTGCGCGGCGAGGACGAGGAAGATCAGGATGAGCGAGAGCGCCATCGTGGTATAGAGCGAATTCCCCTCCACGCGGAGCTGGCGCGATTCCCCGACGTAGTCGATCGAATACCCCTTGGGAAGGATGCGGGCCGCCTCCTCCTCCAGCGCGGAGAGCGCCTTGTCGAGCGAGACCCCGGGCGGGATGACCCCCTGGATACGGGCGGAGTTGAGCTGCTGGAGCCGGTTGAGCGTGCGCGGCTCGGTGGTCGTTTTCACCGTGGCAAAGGTCGAGAGCTGCACCAGTTGCTGGTTGGGGCCGGAGACGTAGTAATCCTTGAGCTGGTCGACGGTGAGCCGCTGGATGCGGGTGATCTGCGGGATCACCTTGTAGCTGCGCCCCTGGATGCTGAACCAGTTGACGTAGTTGCCGCCGAGCAGCGTCCCGAGATCGGCCCCGACCTGCTGGAGGTTCAGGCCGAGCGAGGCGACCTTGTCGCGGTCAAAGACGATCTCCGACTGCGGCTGGTCGTACTTCAGGTCGGTGTCGGCATAGATGAAGAGGCCGGTCTTGTAGGCGTGGGCGACGAGCTGGTTGGCGAAGTCGAGCAGTTCCTGCGGTTCCGCCGTGCTCAGGATGGCAAAGTCGACCGGGAAGTTGCCCGCACCGGGGAGCGGCGACGGCGTCATGGTGATGGTCCGCACCCCCGCGATCGCGCCGACTTTTCCCGAAAGCTCCATGTTGATCTCGTCGGTGGAACGGCTCCGCTGGCTCCATGGCTTGGTCACGAGCCCCGCAAACCCCCCGGTCGGGTTGGTCACCTGAAAGAAGTTGTCGGTCTCCGGCATGGAGGCGAAGGCGTCGGCCACCTGCTCGGTGAAGAGGACGGTCTGGTCGATCGTCGAGTTGGGCGAACCCTGCACGATCCCCATGATGAACCCCTGGTCCTCCTTCGGCGCGAGTTCGCTGGCCGAGAAGAGGAAGAACGGGAAGATGAGCGCGATGATCAGGAGCGCGAGCGTGATCGTCACCGGCCGCCACCGGAGCGTCCCCTGCAACAGGCGCATGTAAAAACGGCGTAAGCGGTCGAAATGCCGGTTGATCCACCCGGCGTAACCGCGGTGCGAGTCGCCCGCGCGGAGCAGCTTGGCCGACATCATCGGCGAAAGCGTCAGGGCGACGACCCCGGAGACGAGCACCGCCCCGGCCAGCGTAAAGGCAAACTCCCGGAAAAGCGTCCCGGTCAACCCGCCCTGCAACCCGATCGGCGCATAGACCGCCGCGAGGGTGATCGTCATGGCGATGATCGGCCCGGCGAGTTCCCGCGCCGCCTTGAACGCGGCCTGCGTCGGTTTGAACCCGAGTTGCAGGTAACGCTCGACGTTTTCGACGACCACGATCGCGTCGTCGACCACCAGCCCGACCGCGAGCACGATCGCCAGCAGGGTGAGCAGGTTGAGCGTGAACCCGAAGACGAGCATCAGGAAACAGGCCCCGATCAACGAGATCGGGATGGCGACGACCGGGATCAGGACGCTGCGCAGCGACCCGAGGAAGAAAAAGATGACGACCACGACGATCACCAGCGTCTCGCCGAGCGTGTGGACCACTTCGTTGATCGCGTCGCGGATATACTCCGTGGCGTCGTAGGCGACGCTCAGGCGCATGTTCTGCGGGAGCTGGCGCTCGATGTCAGGCAACTGGTCGCGGACGGCGGCGATGACGTCGAGCGAGTTGGAGGTCGGCAAGACCCAGACGCCGATAAAGGTCGCCTGCTGGCCGGAGAACCGGACGTCGTCGTCGTAACTTTCCGCGCCGAGGGTGACGTTGGCAACATCCTCCAGGCGGATGATCACCCCGTCCCGCTCGCGCACGACCAGCTTGCGGAACTCCGCCGGGGTGCGCAGGTCGGTATTGGCGACGAGGTTGACCGAGATCATCGACCCCTTGGTCGCGCCGATCGCGGAAAGGTAGTTGTTCGAAGCGAGCGCGGCGCGCACTTCCGAAGGCGAGATGTTGAGCGCGGCGAGCCGTTCCGAATCGAGCCAGATACGCATGGCGAACGTCCGCGCGCCGAGAATGTCGGCCCGCTGCACCCCGGCCACCGCCGTCAGCTTCGGCTGGACGACGCGCGTGAGATAGTCGGTGATCTGGTTCTGGTCGAGGTCGTTCGTGTAGAAGCTCAGGTACATCGACGCGATCTGGTTGTCGGTCGTTTGCAGGTCGATGACCGGCGCTTCGGCTTCGGGCGGGAGCTGGTTGCGGACCTGGGCGATCTTGGCCTGGATCTGCGTCAACGCGGCGTTGGTGTCGTAGTTGAGCTTGAGGTTGACGGAGATGGTGCTCATCCCCTGCGCGCTGGAGGATTCGATGAAGTCGATCCCGTCGGCGCTGGCGATCACCCTTTCGAGCGGCGTGGTGATAAACCCGCGCACCAGATCGGCATTCGCGCCGACGTAGGCGGTCTTGACGGTGATGACCGCGATGTCGCTGCGCGGGTATTGGCGGACGTTGAGCTGCCGGATCGACTGCAACCCGGCGAGCAGGATGATGAGGCTCACCACCGTGGCCACCACCGGGCGGCGAATGAAAAGATCGGTAAAATGCATGGCCGAAAAAAGTCTGCCTTTTTTAAGTCTCGGGCGGCGTCGGTTTGGTCTCGTTGCCGGGCACGACGCTGTTGTTGACGACGACACTCGCGCCGCTGGTCAGCTTGAACGCACCGGAGGAGACGACGACATCGCCCTCCTTCAGGCCGGTGAGGACCGCCACCTGGTCGCCCCGGCTCGCGCCGAGCGTCACAAACTGCTGCACCGCCTGCAACCCGGCCGGTTTCCCTTCGCCTTCCGCCGGCGTCTCCCTGACGATGAAGACCGAGTCGCCATACGGGGCATAGACCACGGAGGAGGCCGGGATGACGATCACCCCCTCCTGTTCGGAGAGGAGCACGTCGACGTTGACGAACATCCCGCCGCGCAGGAGCGCCTCCTTGTTGGGAAGGGTCGCCTCCACGCCGATGTTGCGGGTCGCCTCGTCGACCTTCGAGTTGACGGCGGTGACTTCGCCCTCAAAGGTCTTCCCGGCGATCCCGGCGGCGGCGATCCGGATCTTCCGGCCGACGCCGACCTGCGGGATTTCCTGTTGCGGCACGGAAAACTCGACGTAGATCGGATCAATCGACTGGAGCGTGGCGATCGGTTTGCCGACATCGAGGTATTGCCCGACATTGACCTTGCGGATGCCCAGCACCCCGTCAAACGGAGCGCGGATCGTCTTGCGCGAGATCAGCACGCGGACCCGTTCCACCTCGGCGGACGCCTGGTCGGCATTGGCGACGGCGGTGTCGAGTTCGGACTGCGAGGTGGCGCGCTTGGAGAGGAGATCGCGCTGGCGGGTCAGGTTGACCCGGGCGAGATCAGCGGCGGCGAGGGCCGATTTGAGTTGCGCCTCCTCCTGCTGCGTGTCGAGCCGGACGAGCACCTCCCCCTTTTTCACCGGCTTGCCCGATTCGAAGGCGATTTCGGTCACGATCCCGGCGAGGTCGGTGCTGACATCGACATCGTGCACCGCCTTGAGCGACCCGACCGCGCTCAAGACCGGCTGCCAGGTGATCCCGGCGGCCTTGGTGGTGGTGATCGCGGTCGGCGGCATGACGAACGCCTGCCCCTGCGCGATGGCGGCGCTGATCTGCCGGTACTTATAGAAGCCGATGGCGGCGACAAAAGCGATGAAGAGGACGATCATCGCGAGCATTCGTTTCCACATACGAAAGGGAGATTTTAGGAAGAGACTTCGGTTGCGACGACGGCGGGCGTCGTCAGGTGTCGTTGGAGCTTCTGGAGGAGAAAAACAAGCTGCGCGCATTCCGCTTCGGAAAGGGGGGAGATCATGTCGCCGACGTTGGCGAACCAGGGAGAGACGAGCGTTTCGAGAAAGTCGTTCCCTTCGGCGGTAAGCTGGACGCGGATCAGGCGACGGTCGTGCGGATCGGCTTCGCGCGCGATCAGGCCGTCGCGCTCCAGCGTGTTGAGCAGGCCGGTCATGGTGGCGCGGGTCACCCCCGCCATTTCCGCGAGCGCGGCCGGGGTGGCCGGGTCGGTTTCGTCAAAGGCGTGGCGCAGCAGCATCAGGACGCTGAAACGCCCCTGGGTGAGCCGTGTGCGCCCCAGAAACGCGCGCTGCCGGTCGTTGACAAGATCGGCCGTTCGCAACAGATGCAGGTAGGCCTCGTGCGCGCGGGGCTTCATCTCCGGATAGCGGTCGGCGGCTGCCAGCAGGCAGTCGTAGCGCGGGAGATCCTTGAGCATCAGGAGCGGCATCGGCATCGAAAAAACGAAAAAGTGATTAGGAACCTAATAGTCAGGCTCCGAAGCGCTGTCAAACCGGAAGCACCGCTTTTTTTGGGGGCGACTACAGCCGTCGCCATTCCGCCCTCCGCTCTCCGGAGTTGACCGGCCTGTTCCCCTCTTCCTATCCTTGGCGGCACCTTGACCACGACGCGCCCTCCCAACCTGCTCTTCATCCTCACTGACGAACAACGCTGCGACACGCTGGAGGCTTACGGGAATTCCCGCATCGAGTGCCCGAACCTCAACCGGCTGGCGCGGGAGAGCACCGTTTTTGAACGCGCCTACATCACCCAGCCGGTCTGCACCCCTTCGCGCGGGTCGATCATGACCGGGCTCCACCCCCACCAGCACGGGTGTGTCGACAACAACGCGCTGCTCGATCCGCGCCACGCCATCTGGGCGGAGCGGCTGCCCGGTCACTTCGCCACCGGTTACAACGGAAAGTGGCATCTGGGCGATGAAGTCTTCCCCCAGCGGGGCTTTGCCGAGTGGGTCAGCACCGAAGACGGCTACTCGCCATGGTTTTCGCAGGGGCGGGACCGGGAAACGAAGTCGTCGTATTACCATTTTCTCGCCGGGCATGGATTCACGCCGCGCGGCGGGATCATCTTCAGCCGGGCCGAAGCGGCGCGGATGGAGGAACCTTTCAGCAAGCCCGCTTTCCAGGCAGGGCAGGCGTGCGACTTCATCCGGCGGCACCGCGCCGAACCGTTCGCGCTCTGCGTCAGCTTTCTGGAGCCGCACATGCCGTTTTTCGGCCCGCGCGACGCGCAACACCCGCCGGAGGAGGTCCATCTTCCCGGCAACTTCGATCACGTGCCCGACGCCTCTCAATCCCGGCGCGCCCGCATCAACCGCGCGGCCACTTTTGCCCGGGGCTTCAGCGGCTACCCGTTGCAGAGCGAACGCGACTGGCGGGAGATGATCGCCCGCTATTGGGGGTTGTGCAGTCTGGTCGATACGGCGGTCGGGCGCATCCTTGCCTCTCTGGAGGAGTGCGGGATTGACGACAACACCATCGTCGTCTTCACCTCTGACCATGGTGACATGATGGGCTCGCACCGGATGATCGCGAAATGCCTCATGTTTGAGGAGTCGATCCGCGTACCGCTGATGATCCGGCTGCCCGGGCAGCGTTCCGGCTCGCGCGTCGCCCGGCCGGTCAGTTCCGTCGACCTTGCGCCGACCGTGCTCGACCTCCTCGGCGCAAAGCCGACCGCGCCGCTCCCGGGGCGCAGCCTCCGGCCGGAACTCGAAGGGCAACCGGTGCCGGAGCCGACCCCCGTCGTCGTGGAGTGGAACGGCGGCAACACCAGCCCGTTGAAGGGAAAGGATTGGGAAGAATACCCCGCCTGGGCCGCCGAGGTGGGCGATCCCGCCGGCGTCCGCGCTTCGCTCACCGACCCGGTGCGCACCTGGATCGACCCCGACGGCTGGAAGCTCACCCGCAGCACCATCGGCGAGGATGAACTCTACCACCTCCCGAGCGATCCGGGCGAGACGAGCAACCGCCTTGCCGATCCCGCCGCACGCGCGGACTTCCAGCGGCTCGACGCCCGGCTCCGCCAATGGCAGGAGCAGGAGAATGATCCCGTGCGGTTTCCGTAAGCGATCCGCTTAAAACCGCTCTTCGGGTTGAAATTCGCCGAAAAGTTGATTGACATCAAATGATACGAATGATTTGATGCTGATCACTTTCCATGAACACTTCCCCTGTCCCTCTCTATCGCAAAATGGCCGAGCGGATTGCCGCCTCCTACGTCAAGGGAAAGTCGCCCGGGACGCGGCTCCCGACGGTTCGCGATCTGGAACTGGAGATGGAGGTCTCCTTCGCCACCATCCGCGCCGCGCTCAAGGTGCTGGAAACGGCGGGGCAGATCGAACGCCGCCAGGGGAGCGGCACCTATGTTCGCCAGGGTACTTCGCTTAAAAAACATGTCGCCGTCCTTCTGGAGGCCGATATTTCCGACCGACGGCTCTCCCCGTTTTACCTTGATCTGCTTCAGGAAGTCCGGCTCGCCCTGCTCAAGCACGGCCTGGCGAGCCGTCCCTACCTTGGCTATCTGCGGGTTGATGTCGAAATCGGCGAACTGACCTGCCGGGAATTTCTCGACGAACTTGAGGAGGAGAAAATCTGCGGCGTCATCTCGCTTTTCGCAAAGACCCACCCGACCTGGTCGGCGGAAGTGGCCAAGCGGGATCTCCCGGTCATCGGCGAACGCGGCGGGGCGAACCTTCCCGTCACCGTGGACAGCGCGAAGCTGGTTGCCGCCACGCTGCAACATTTCAGCGCGCGCAACCGGAAACGGCTTGCCATCCTCCGGCTCAAAAAAGAAACCCCCGGCAGCATCGTGGCTGAACTCAATGCCCAGGCTCCCGCCTATGGCATCAGCCTGGAGTATTTCCCCATCTCGCTCAACCCTGATCACCGGCAGCAACACCTCTGGGAAAATTTCCGCGCGGCCCTGAACCGCACGACCGGGTCGCCGGAAGGAGTCTTCGTCAGCGACGACACCCTCTTTGAAGGCTTTGTCCACGCCACGCGCGATGACTACCCTTTTGAGGACGACGATGTGGTGGTCTACGCCTCCGACTCCGTCCCGCTCTCCAGCCCGTTCGGCTTTGTCTGCCTTCGCTACTCCACCCGGCTCAAAGCGCAGTTGCTGGCCGAGGCGATGAGCAAGAAACTGCGGGGCGAGGAACTCCCGCCCCGGATCGCCGTGCCGTTTACCCTGCTCCGTTCCGCCGAATGCGCCCCAAACACGGCCCTGCGCTGATCTCTCCCTTCCCCTTATGGCCTCCTCCCCAACTCCCACCGGCATCACCCGTCGGCAAGCCATCCGGCAAACGCTGGTCTTCAGCAGCAGCCTTCTGCTCTCGGGCTGGATCAGTCGTCTTCGTGCCCAGACAGCCTTCGCGGACGACGGCATTCATCTCCTCGCCTTTGGCGACTTCGGCTCCCAGGGCGACGCCGGCCAGCAGGCCGTGGCTACCCGGATGGCCGCCTTTGCCCGCAGCCTCAATGCCCCGTTAAGCTGCGTGCTCGCCCTGGGCGACAACTTCTACCGCGAACTCAAGCCGGAGCGCTTCAAGATTCATTTCGAGGATCTCTACTCCCCCCAGGACCTGTCCTGTCCCTTTTACGCCATCGCGGGAAACCACGACTACGGCACCGCGTCGTATGACTACCATCCGGGCAAACTTGCCATGCAGTTGGATTATGCGCGGGATCACCCGGAGTCGCGCTGGAAAATGCCCGCCAAGTGGTACACCGTCGAATTGCCCGATGGTGACGGCGATCCCCTCGTCAAGATGATCTTCCTGGACAGCAACTTCTGGCCCGGCGCTCTCACCCCGCAGGAGAAACTCGCGCAGGAGCGCTTTTTCCTCGACGAGCTTTCCAAACCAAGCCGCGCACCGTGGAAATGGGTCGTCAGTCACTACCCGATGTTTACCGAACACCGCTCGGGCGACAACAGCTTCCTCCTCAAACGCTGGCAACCGTACCTCCGGGATCACAACGTCTCGCTTTACATCAGCGGCCATCACCATAACCTGCAACACATCGAAGTGGAAGGCTACCCGACCAGCTTCGTTGTCTCCGGCGCGGGTGGCGCGCGGCTCTACGACCTCGCCGAGACCCATCGCACCTTCGCCGCCAAGGCATGGGGCTTCAACCATCTCCACATCACCCGCGACGCCTTTACCGTCCAGTTCATCAATGCCGAAGGCAGGTGCCTGCATGCCTTCCGGCGCACATTGAAAGGCGATGTCATCACTCCATCCGCTCCAACCGTATGAAACCGATTCCGAAACTGATCGCCACCCTTCTCGCGCTGAGCAGCCCCCTTTCGGTGAACGGGGCCGTGATCACCGCCGAAGGAGCCGTCCAGGTCACCACTGCCACCACGGCTCCGGACCTGGGTAACGTCGTTGTCTACCATACCCTTCCTCCCGAAAAAGGGGCGAGCCAGGTCAGCGCCCGGTGGAGGACCGACCTCTCCGGGGAAACCGACATCCACCGGATTGACGTCGGCCAGAACTTCAAGGCCGAACGCAGCTTCACCGTCGGGCGGATCACCATCCTGACCTACCGCGCCGTCGAGGTTTCCAATCAGTTTACCCTGACGCTGGAAGCCTTTACGGAACAGAGCCGGTCGCGTCCCAATTTCAATGTCGCCGCCACTCCGGTTGCCATTCTCAGCGGCAATACCCTCCCCGCCGTGGATGGTGGCACCTATGTCACCTTTGACCTGACGCCCCTGAACATCACGCTGGAGGAGGGGCAGCTTTACGGCTTCCGCTTCGGTTTTGACGGGCCGGTCGATGCTTCCTACTTCACCTGGAGCTACCATGGAGGGTTTTCGGACGCGACAGATTACGAACGGACGCCCGTTTACTCCGTGGCGTACGACAATACCAGCGGCCTGCCGGGCACTCCCTCGCGCGTCAACGGTATCGCAGTCTATTACATTACCGAAGCGATCCCGGAGCCGGGGACCACCGCGCTGCTCGGCGGAGCGGCCGTGGTCCTTGGCGCGCTCGTCTTCCGGAGGCGGCGATCATGAAACAACGTTTTCCGGCGCTTCTCGCGGTTTGCCTCTTCTGGAACGCGGTCGCTGTACAGGCCGACATCCAGGTCATTCACCAGAACCGCACCTATAGCAAGGATGGATGGTACGACTCCGCTGCCTACCAGCGGCTCTCCCTGCTTTCACCACGCTACCAGCTTATCATCAGCGAAAGCAACCCGCACCGCCGCAAGGATGACGCCTCCTGGAGCCTCTTCCGCTTTCTCTACCGCAATCGCCCCCTCCTGAGCGATACCGGAGCCAACGGCACGCTGCTCCGGGTCCGCCACTCCGAAGGAGGGGATGGCTCTTCGTGGATCGGGTCCTACTACGGCGGTTCCCCCGTCGGGAAGCTCGCCCTGCGCATCGGGAAGAAAGAGCACCCTTTAAGCCCGGCCGCCGAAATCCGCACCGACACCGACTGGAGCCGGCACGAGCTTGGGAAGGAAAAGGTGGTGGAGTTCAGCAAAACCGCGCGGCTCGGTCCCTACCGTTACGACGCCTCCCTGCGGCTGGATGAAAGCGGATTGACCGAAACCTTGACCTTCACCCCTCTGGAATCCGCCCCCAGGGTGGTCGGCTTTCTTCCCTATAACCACAACCTCGACGCAGGTTATACCGACTGGATCGCACAAACCCGCGACGGCCTGCAGGAAGGCCGCTTCATCAGCGGTTTGAAGGAGGACGGCCCCGGCGAATCGCTGGAGGGCTGCCGATGGATCGCCGCCTACTGCCCGAAATCGAAAACCGGCATCCTCATTGCCTACCTTTCCCCCGCGCCCGATGGCGGCCGGGATCTCCTCCGCAGCCGCCCCGCCGACCACGTTCACCAACTCTCCCTGCCACCTCCCGAGAAGGAACCGCTCACCCTCGTTTGCAGGATCGCCGGTTTCGATGCCGGGGAAGCAAACTGGAAGGCCGAAGCCCAACGTCTCGCCGACACCCTTTCCCCATGACCCGGCACCTCCTGCTCCCCTTTCTCTTCATCGCCATGCCGTTGAGCGCCCAGACACCCTCAACCACGGCTTCAATGTCGCCGACGCCCCGTCCGGCCTTCCCCCAGCATGAATCCCCCGGCGCGACCCGCGAGCCGGTCCCCGATTTCGAGCCGGAGTTTGACCGCGATTCCCCAACGGTCGCGGCCTATCGCCACAGGGAACTCAATGTCCTGGAGTTCGGAGCCAAAGCCGACGGCGGATCGCACCCCTTGTCCGCGAACTTCCCTACCCAGGAGGCGATCGACGCCCGCTATGGCAAGGGCCGCTACCGTTCCGATGATGAAACCGATTTTGTCGCCATCATGGAAGCGATCCGCCATGCCAGGGAAGCGGCGCTCGAGGTCCGGAGCAAAACCGCGCGGGGCCTGCCGACGATTTACCTGCCGCACGGAGAATACCGCATCAACCGCACCCTCCCGATCATCGACATCAACGGGTTCACCCTGCGCGGCGATGGCAAACAACAGACGCGGCTGACCTTTACCGGCAGGGAGGAGGCGCTCTTTGGCATCGAACGCTCCGCCACCATCGCTTTCAGCGGAATGGAAGTCGCCTCGAAACTTGGCGCGGGAGCCACCGCCTTTCTGGTGGCCGACACTTTGGCAAAACACCCGGGCCGTCCCACCTATCATATCGACTGGACCGCCGTGCAGGTCCGCGAATTTGACGTGGGAGTCAAAACCACCGGCTGGGCGATGACCGACAGCCTCAACTTTCTCAACTGCCGCTTCAACAGTTGCCAGACCGCCCTCTGGCTCGACAACCACCAGAGCCTCGGCCACCACTTTACCAACTGTTACTTCGGCTTCAGCACCCGGCACCTCGCCTCGCTTCCGCCCGATGGCTACCCGATCGTTTTCCGCGTCAACCAGGGGGGCAACCTCACGATGACCGGCGGCTATATCATCATCCACGACGGCGTCACCCTCCTGCTGGAGCCAAAAAACGAACGCCTCTCCTTCTCACCCATCAACTGGTCCAGCGGGCTTTACAACTTCTACGGCGTCCGCTGGGAGCAGGTGCGAAAGAACCATCCCGTCCTGTTCGATGCGGTTGACGACGGCCGTTTCACCGCGCGGGTTCACTTTGACAACTGCGTGGTTTACCAGCGCGCCGAAGCCGAAGGAGGAGCGGTCGGGCGGCTGACCGCCGGGATGAACGTCGTCCTGCGCAATGTCGGCTTCAACAAGGAGGACGCGTACATTGAGGAAGCCGCCGCCAAAAACGATGGAAAACGGCGCGGCCTGCTGATTCTCGACAATGTTTCCGGCCTCAACTACCGGGCGGAGGGTCCGCCCCGGCATCACGTGGAAATCCGGGGAAGCGCCGGGCCCTTGTTTACCCCATGAGCCCGCCTTCGCTGCAAAAGCCCGCCCGCTCGCGTTCCGGCCACGGCTGGAGCCTGCCGGAGCTTTGTGTTGTCCTTGTGCTCGTCGCCATCCTGCTCGGCCTGCTCGTGCCGGCCTACCAGACCCTTCAGGAAACCAGCCGACGCAACCAGTGCGGGGTCAACATCCGTACGCTGACGCAGGCCATCCTTCATTACTCCACGGAAAACAACGGGGCCGTTCTCCCGTGGCATTTCAACGAAGCCGCAGAAGGCGACTCCCGCCGCGGCACCACCTGGGCCACCTACCTCCAGAAAAATGGCTACCTGCCCAACCTGAAGGCAAGCGAGAACGCGAAAGGAAGCTGTTTCGCCTGCCCCGCCCGGAGCGGCAATGATCTCCTCAGCAATCCCAGGAAGGATACGATCCACTATGGCTACAATGCTTATCCCGGCTTTGACAGCTCCTACAATCCGCTCTGGAGCAACTTCAGGCCCTATCGCCTGGCCGGGATCAAGCGGCCTGCGCAGACCATCTGCATTGGCGAAATGAACGGCTCCTACCGGCTCTACCCCAATACTTCCAACGATCGCATCTATCCTCACCGGGGCGGAATGCAGGTCTCCTACTTCGACGGCCACATCGAGTGGCTCGCCGGACCGCTACCCGTGGTCCCGCGAACCGCCACCCTCCATACCGAGCCGTGGTGGTAGCCGGAAACCCAAAAGAGGATTCAACCTTTCCGCCGTCTCCACGCCAGCAGCAGAAGACCGCCCGCCCCGATCAGCGCATAGGTGGACGGCTCCGGAATCACCGCCAACTGCCAGCCGCCTTCCTGATTGAAGAGGGAGGTATCGACTGGGAAACCGAGCTGGCTGAAGTCAAAGACGGCCGAGATCGCACCGTCCGTCTCGCCGGTGAAAAGGGTCCAGCGATCGCCTTCCGAGAAAGCAAACCCTTCCGGGTTGATCGTCAGCGTGATGGTGCCGGTCAGCGAACCGTCGGCGAGAAATTCAATCCGGTCGATGCTGGTGCCGCTCCAGGCGGTCAGTTCCAGAATGCCGCCGTCGGAAACGATGGCGGAATCAAGCTGCAACGTCGCGGCCGAGGTGCGGCCTTCGCCGACGCCGAGGGCCAGCGTCCCCCCATTCTCCAGCGAAGCCGAGACGAGTTGGCCGAGACCGCTCCCTTCGGCCTCAAAGCGGCCTCCCGCCTTGACGTTGACCGCCATGCCGCTCCCTTCGGTCTGAAGCGTTCCCCCTTCGGCCAGTTGCAATAAACCGCTGACATCAATGTCCTGGGCGGCGGTCAGCGTCCCATCGGCTGCGATGGTCAGCCGGTTCGCTCCATCGTTGATACCGTCGTTGGCCCTGTGACCGGCAATGAAAATCGACCCGGCTGTCTTCAACTCCCCTCCTCCGCTGATCGTCACCTCGTTCCCCCCGAGGGAGGTATCTCCGGCCACGCCGATAAAGGTGCTCGCCGAAACCGCCACTTCGCTACCCTCCCCTTCGATGTGAAGATAATTGGAACGGGCATTTTCCGCGCGACCGATGCCAAGGGTCTTGATGCTGACATGGGCTCCATTGGAAACCTCCACCCCATTGAGACGGGCGGCTCCGTCGTAGATCTCCTGCGCTGTTGCCCCTTCGGGGGTAAAGGCATTGCTCCCGACGGAAAGCGTCTCCCGGACGTTAAGCGAAGAGTCCGCATCGGCCACGGTGACCAGATTACCCTTGTACGAAACGCTTGATGAAATGGAGAGGCCATAGAGATTCAGCTTTGCCTTTTCCTTGATGGTCATCCGGTTGTCGCTCCCGCGAAACCCGACCACGGAATTCAAGACGTTGCCCGTATCGGATACGTTAAGCTCTCCTGAAAAGTTCAAGGCATGGCCGTTACTTCCGTTGAGCAGATCGTAGCCGACATAGAACTGTCCCAGCTTCACATCCATATAACCTTCCGCTGTTCGCGAAAAATTGGTGGTGGAAGCACCGGTTCCGGTATTTCCGCTATATTCGCTGGTTCCAAAGACCGAAGCCACGCCCGGATTCAGTTCAAGGTGACCGGTAAAGTTCAGGTTCACGGTTTTCCCGACGCCGACACGGAGATAGTAAGCCTTGCGTGGAATGAGGTTGTCGTTGACATCCTTGGTGTTGTTGATGTTGACGTTATCCGTAACGGCGTTGGTGCCTGCGCCAAAGGTGCCCATCAGAAACCACGCCTGGTTCTGCGTGGTGTTGGTGGTGTTATTGGGTCCGGCGTTATTGTCCCAGTTTCCGCCGGTTCCCCACCAGGCGCTCTTTGTCGGTTGCGAACCGATCCAGACACCGGCCTGCAGAGGTTGCGTGCAGGCACCCAGCAGAAGGATGCCCAGGGGGAGATGGAGATGTTTCTTTTTCATGGTCAGGGAAGGGAAGGATGGCGGCTGGCCGCAGTTTGGGGTTTGACTTCGGGAGAGGGAGGTGGAGCCTTGTAGAGCTGGATCTCCTGCAGGATGATCTCTTCATCAGGCTGGCTGAGAATAATCCGGGTGCTGACATTCAGGCTTTGAAAGCTCCCGTCGTTGGCCGGGAAGCGAATCGGGACCACGACCTCGCAACTCTCGCCCGGTTTCGGCTGGGCTCCGGTCAATGAAAGATTGAGCGTCGGCAGGACGTACTTGAAGTCGACCAGCGTCCGGAGATTCTTGGAAGGGACAAAGCTGACCTGGGCCACGGAAGGCGCGGCCCTGCCCGCAGGCACCTCAAAGCGGGCCACGGCATAGTGCAGCCCTTCGGGCCACGGGATATTCTGGATCAGGTGGGAATTGGTCGGTCCGCTCACCTGCACCCCGCCGCTGACGGCGCGCACGCTGCCGAGCTTCTCATTGCGCTTGACCACGCGCCATGCGTTGAGCCCGTCGGCAAACACCGGGTTGGCAAGCAGTTCCTTCCCTTCCGACCCGGTCGATGCCAGCAGAACGCGTGCATAGTCACTCGCCGGAGAGGAAGTCTCCGCCGCCATCGCCTCCACCCGCTGGCGGATGGCATCGCTCTTTTCCAGCCATTCGCGTGCGTTCCAGAGGAGCGAAAAGCCCCAATTGACATCGTCGGGACGCGCCCACCGGGTGTTGAAGAAAAAGCGGTTGGGACTCCATTCCTGATTGGTAAAAGCATGGCTCCGCTCGACGCGGCGCGCCGCCGCATCAAGGACGGGAGCCGCCTTTTCGAGATCGGTCAGCACTTGCGCCTCGGTGGTCGGCGGGTGCGCCTTCGCCCGCTCCTCCGCCTGGTAGGTGATCACCCCGTCCCTATAGTAAAGCCACATCTTTTCGATCAGCTTCATCCGGTCGCGCTCTTCGGGGCTCTTGGGCTGGTCGGCAGCCTGTTTGAGGAGCCCTTCGCTTTTGGCAAGAAACTCCGGCGAGACATGGGCCAGGTAGCCCGGGTCGGCGAAGTTGCAGTAGGTCTTGCCGTCGACCATCCAGGAACTGGTGGCGGCGTCTTCCACCCAGAAGGTTTCCCAATTCCGGAAGTACGCCTTCAGGTACGGGGCGGCCTTGGCCCCCACGGCGTGGCGGCACCAGTCATCGAGAAGGGCATCGACATCGCGGTCGGGGTTCCAGAGCAGCTTCATCATCAGCCACATCTTCGGGCCTTCGCCGGTCCAGTTGGGATAGGCTTCCGCGTAGTAATAGCGAACGTTGTGGTTGCGCGCCCAGCGGAGGTATTCCGCCATTTCGTTGAAATAAACCCGCGGCAGGCGATACCACGCGCCGTAAACATAGTCATACCAGCCAAGGTTGGCGGCGGCCCGGCTCCACCGCTCCGTTCGGGCCTGGTCATCCTGCTTCAGGTTGGGTTTAAGCCACTGCATCCGGTCGTAGGCCAGAAAGGGGATGATGCGCCGGTCGACCTTCACCTTCTTTGGCGGATCAAAAACGGATGTATAGGCGAGCGTCCCGTAAATTTTGTCCGGGTAGCTTTTGCTGACCTTGGCGATCACATCATTGGCCCAGGCAAAATAGTCGTCCGACACATCCTCGCGGCCGAGCGCGTTCTTCTCTCCGCTCCGGCGGGCCTTGGAAGCGGGCGACTCGTCAAAGCCGTTTGAGTCGTTGATGCCGAGGGAATACCCATTGGCATCGGGATTCTTGCGGAAGTATTCCACGATGCGCTCCGCACCCGCGTCGACGATACCCTCTGCGGAGAAATTGGGCTGCCAGCTATAGCCCCGGCTGTCGGTGGTCGGGTTGGGAATGATCCGCTGGCCCGAAATCATCGGGTAAAACTCCGGGTTCTCCCGGGCGAACACCTTGGGATCGTAAATGCGGTAAAGATTATGATGAAAGGCGACGGTCGAGATCACGCGGTTGGCTTCCCCCCATTCCTTGAGCGGACGCCACGTCTCCCCGTTCCAGTCGAGCGGCGAGACCTGGCGCATCAGGAATGACGGCTCCTCACGGACCGTTTCCATCGGGACCGTCAGGGAACGAAGGACGGGGATGACGGTTCCCTCTTCGCCGGGCCAGAGCCAGCGAACGCCGACATATCTTTCCAGAAACTCCAGAACCCCGTGGCGCGTACCGGCATCGTCGCCGCCGCAGATCACATAATGCCCGCCGTGCGGTTGAAGGATGAAGCCTTGTTCGCCAAGATCGTCCGGAAGGAGGTTTGCCCCGGAAACATAGGCGGTCCGGCCGACATGGATCGCTTTCCCGGCGGTCGGTGCGCCTTCTTCAATAGCAAACGTCGCACCCGTGCTCTCCTGGAGGTATTCCTGTAATAAGGCAGCCGCACGACGCACCTCGTCGGTCGCTTCCGGGGCAATCACAATGGAGCAAAGGGGCTTGCCCTGTTCGATCACCGCAAAGACCGGCGCCGCCTCCTTCTTGTCGGCATGGAGGGCCGGCGGACAGGAGAACGCCAGAAGAAGACCGAAAGCGGCCACTTTCAACGCGAGGAAAGGAGTTTCAGGGTTGGGGAAAAGCTTCATGAAAAAGAGGGGAAGAGAATACGGGGTTGTTTTCAGAGGTAGCGCGGCGCAGGCTGTTTCCGGGCACAAGGGTGCCCCGTGGGTCGCCCTGGGACGACCAGCCATACAGCCGGGATGAGCGGCAACAAGCCCGCAGGCGGCGCTTGATGCGGTGGCAGATTAACTAGTTGGTATGATTATAGGGATTCCAGTTTTTGGCATCGTAGTTCTCGCCGAGAATATCGTCTCCGGCGCGCCATTCGATGTGTCCATCGAGGAAAAGGATGTTGCTTCCGCCGTTGTGGCGGGTGGAAACCGTGGTGGCGGCGGGGTGAATCCAGCCGGTTTTCACTTCCTTCAACCCCGGTTCCCTCCGCACGCCGTCGTGAAGGTTGGGAATATCGACCACCAGCGCCAGCTTCGAAGGTTCCTTGACCTGGTTGCGCGGCATCGGAAGCATGTTGGTAAAGGAAGGGTTTTTCTGGCTCGTCAGGAAACGGTAGACATAACCGTAGCTATGGTCGCTGCCGCCCAGCGGACCGTAGTAGGTCAGGCTGCGGTCGTAAGGGTAGGCATTGGCCGGGCAGTAGAAAATCTTGTCGATCGGGGTTGTTTCGTGGTTGGTCCCGTCCCACGCGGTGATATAGGGAGCGATCCAGGCGTACCAGAGCGGGTAGATCCGCTTTTTGTCCGGCTTGGTCACCGTCTCCAGGTGGGGCGGCATCCAGTTGTTGTGATCGTTGGCATATTGATGCATCGCGACGCTGATCGACCGGAGGTTCGCCTGGCATTGGGCCAGATTGGAGGAAGCCCGGAACGAGCCGATCGCGCTCCCCAACAGGGTGGCCAGCACCGCGATCAGGACGATGACGACCAGCATCTCGACAAGGCTGAAGCCCCGGGGGGAGACGGAAGGCGAAAAGTTTCGACGCTGGTGCAACATGGCGGATGGCGGGGTTTTTGAGCGCAGAGGGGGGCTGGCGATCCCGACGCTCCCCCTCTTTCAAAGAGGAGCCGGACCGGATGAAGGATAATGTGGAGACTGGAGGTTTTTGGCGTGGTTGTTCTTTTTGGGAAACGCGCAACCGGTGACTAGCGACCTGCCGCCGCCACAGGAAGGCGCGGTTCCGTCACCCGTGCGGGCGGCGTAATGCTGCCACGGTCGACAAATTCCAGGGGAAGCAGGCGTTGGACATGGTAAAATGGGTTTTTAATCGTCTCGCAGATCCCTTTGACCAGCTCTTCCGCGAGCGCATGGTGGCGGGTTCCATAATAGGAAACCTCTCCCAGCGATTCATCCGGCAGGCCGGGGCAGATCACCAGCGAAAGGTCCCCGGGAACCGAAATGCCGCGTTCCTTGAAAACCTGCTGCACTTCGATGGCGGCGGAGTTCGACCAGCAAAAGATCGCCGTTGGCGGCTCGGGCAGTTCAAGCATCTCCAGCAGGACGCGCTCCGCCTCCGACCAACGCGCGGGGGGGACGTGGTAGGAAATCGGCAGCGTACGCCAATAGGGATTGATGTCGTAGAGGATGCCTTCGCTGCAAAGGGCGTCGATAAAGTCGGGTTTGAGCTTCTGGTAGGAACCGGGCATGGTGGTCGCCGTGGCGATCACCCCGATGCGCCGATGTCCCGCCTTTGCGAAACGGTGCACCACATCGCGCACGGCGGCGGCGTGGTGGTAGTTGACATAGTTGATCGAAGTTGCCTCGGTCGGCTCGTTGGCCGTGATCACCGGAAACCCGGCCAGGCGCAGCTCCATCGCCTCGTCATAGCTTTCGCCGCCCAGGAAGATGACCCCCTCCACCCCGCGCGACTGGCAATACGGCTTGGTCAGCCGGTCCTTGCCGGGCAGCCCCGGAAGCAGCAGCAGCGGGCAATGTTCGCCATGGGCCACGTTCCAGACCGCCTGCACGACCGCCGCCGTGTAGGAGTTCGTCGTGCCGTGCGGCGCGTCAGGAAGCTTGTTGAGAACGTTGTCGATGTAGCTGCCGCGCAGGCCGATGGTGGGGAAGGTGCGGTTGCGATCGCCATTGACGCCGGTCGACTCCGCGACAAACGCGCCCCGCCCCGGCACCACATGCAGCAGGCCGCCTTTTTGCAGCGCCCGGATCGCCAGCGCGATCGTGGCCGGGGAGACGCCGTACTCCTTGGAAAGCTGGCTCTGGGAGGGAAGCGTCTCGTCGGCGGCCCACTCCTTCGCTTCAACCCGCTCGCGGAGCTTTTGCGTGACCCGCTCGATCTTCCCGCTGCTCTGCGACGCCTTTCCTTTCGTCCGCACGACCGCCTCTCCCTTGGAAGCAGGGGAGGTCACGCGGCGCGGCAGGGAAAGGGAGGCGGAAGAGTTCGGTGCCATACGACGACAAGAGATAACTCCTTTTTTCGGGAATGCAAGCAAAATTATGCGCAATCAAACCCAATAATATGCGCACAAAATGAGGATATCAGAACGAGAGAAAAACTTTTGTGTCCGGCAGATTGTGCTCTTATTGTATGATTTTCGCTTGTGGAAATTCCGCAACGACGCCAGACTACCCCCTTCATGAGCGAAACAGGAAAGCCGTTGCCCTCCGAGCGCGAACGCCCCGCCGACCGCGTCCGCCGGTACATTCTCGACCTGGCGCAACAGCCCGGTCGCGGCGACGGCCCGCTGCCGACCATGCGCGAACTGGCCGCCCACCTTTCCGTGAGCCTCGCCACCGTGCAGAGCGCCTGCCGCACGCTCAAAAGAGAGGGCAGGATCACCGCGCGCGTCGGCGACGGGACCTACCTCGTCCGCGAGACGCCCCCACCGCCGCCCCCCACGGTGCGAAAGCTTTTTCTCAACCACGTGGAGCGGTTTGAAAGCACCCATGACCGCCTGCTGGGCAACTATTACGGGAGCCTGCTGCAAGCCGTCAGCCATAGCGCCATCAAGTTTGAACTCGGCATCCTGGATGCCTCCCCCTCTCCGGAAGAACCGGCGCGGGCGCTTTTTGAAGCGGGCAAGCTCGACGCGATGTTGATCTTCCCGTTCACCCCGTGCCAGCCGCTGGTGGATTTCTGCGATGAACGCTCCATCCCCTACGTCACCGTTCACCCCGCCCATCCGCACACCAGCGCCAACTTCGTCACTCCCGACTTCCTTTCCGCCGGTTACCGCATGGGCGATGCCTTCCGGCTCGCAGGTCGCCGGCGGGCGGCGGTTCTCGCCTATGGCAACCCCTATGACAGCACCACGGGATGGGCGCTTCTCGCCGGCTTGGCCAACGGATGGATGAAGGATGGCGGCCGGGCAACTTTCGAGCAGGCCAGCTTCAATTCCATCCGGACCGACCATGAACGCCTCCGCCAATGGCTCCACGAACGTCGCCACTGCCTGCCCGACGTCATCCTCTGCCACCGCTCCGGCCTTTATAAGAGCCTGCTGGAGCTTCTTGCGGAAATGAACGTGCCGGTGCCCGAAGCCGTCAGCGTCATCTCCGTCCAGCATGGCCCACACGACGATGCTGCGGCGATCGGACTGACCCGCGTCGCTATTGACTTTGAAACGACCGCCGAAACCGCACTGAACCTGCTGATCCGCCGGATCGAAAGCAACGCCCAACCCGTTCCCGGCATCCAGATCCCCCTCCCGTTCGCCGGAGGAGCCACCACCACTCCGGAAGAAAACCGCCTGCTCGGGATTTGACTCAAAAGCGCGGAGGGGAGCCTTTTCGGTGCAAAAAATACAATCGCAACACAATAATTATTTTGTGTATTTATGTATTGACAACAAGCTGCGATAGAGTTCATCCTGTCGACCATCAACCGATGCCCGCCCATGAAAACACTCCCCCTCGCCGCCTCCCTTCTGTTGACGATTCTGATGACCGCACCGACCCGCGCGCAAACCACCTATGAACTCCATGTTGAAGAGAGCGGACGGGACCTTGACTGGAGCGACGCCGCCTCCTGGATCGGGGGTGTGCCGGAGTCCTACCCCAATGCCTCCACGGACGATCTCCTCTTTCCGATGCACACGGCCGTACACTATCTCCATGTCGACCAAAGCGAACTCGAGGTGGGCACCTTCACGATTTCGGGCGATCTGGCCAATGCTCCCCGCCTGATCGCGAAATCAGGGGTCGACGCCACCCTCCGGATCGGCACTTTCAAGCATCTCGCCCCGAGCAGTGTTGACAGTTCCTTTCAGATCGCCAACTCGGACGGAACGCTCTCCATTGTCATCGGCACCCTGGAAACCAGCGCAGACACAAGGCTGGAGATCGGCCATAATGGTCTTCAGTCACTGGAGGGCTTCGAAGTCACAACGAGCAGCCATATCGCAGGACGCCTCCACTTCAGCGGCATCAGGAACCGCGCAGAGGGGGAGAATCGCATCCAACTCGGAGCCCTGCATCTGGAAGCGACCGGCTCGGTCATGCTCGGCTACCGCCATAACAATACCGGCGTGCTGGAGGTCACCTCGCTGACAGGAACCGGCAATATCTACCTTTCGGGAAATTCAAACCACCTCGGCGACAAAGGAACCGTGGAGATTCACTCCGCAGCATCGACGACGGCCACCTTCGCGGGAAAATTGCGCACCTCCGACCGGTCCACGCTGCCCGCCGGGGCTGAAAATTTCCAGCTCATCCTGCGCAAGAAAGGTGCCGGGACGCAGATTCTCTCCTCCGGCGATCACGACCACCGGGGCGGCACGTTCATTGAAGAGGGAACGCTTGCCATCACCAACACCACCGGAAGCGGGCTCGGCCTGGGCGAAGTGCGCGTGGAAGAGGGCGGGACCCTGGCCGGTTCGGGCCGCCTGGCTTTGGAAAAGAGCGTGCTGGTCGAGGCGGGGGGCCGAATCGCCCCTTCGGCTCACCTCGCGACGGGCGTCGCCACCTTGACGCTGGACGGCGCAGGCGTTGAAGAACGACCGATCCTGAAGATCGCGGAAGGCGGAGCCTTCAGCTTCCGCTTCGGGGAAAACGATGCGAGCGACTCGATTCGCTTTACCAACTACGGCGCAGGCGGGTTCACTCTCTCCTCGACGAACGTCTACCTGCATGGCGAAAACGTTCAGGCCGGGGAGTTCCTGCTCTTCACCTTCGATTACATTGACAGCACTGAGCTGGACTCGCTGGCTCAAGCCTTCATCGCCGGGGATGGCTTTGCCGGATACCAGGCTACGTTCAGTTCCAGCGGCAATACCCTTTTGCTTAATGTCGCCGCCATTCCGGAGCCGGGCACGGTCGCTCTCGGGATGATCGGGCTGGCTGGGCTCTGGGTCTGGCGGCGTTTTTCGTCACCCTTTTCCATCTGAATGATGTCCCTCCCACCCTCTTCTCTCATCCGGAAAAAAACCTCCGGCTTTGGCCTGTTGGAACTCCTGATCAGCCTTGGAGTGGCCGCCATCATCGCTCTTCTGCTTTCCGTCGCCGCCTCCTCCGCCAGACAAAAGACCCAACGCTCGAGGGAACTGATGCAGCTTCGACAGATTGGCGGGGTTCTCCATCTCTACCTCGCTGAAAACAACTGGAGACTACCCAACCAGCACAGCCCCATCCCCGTCAGAACCTTTGCGCACTATCTCGGCTATGTCCGGAATGTCAAAGACTGGACCAACAACTCGGCCGATCCACCCAACTCCATCTTCCGCAACGGCGCCAATGAAGCCGCCATTCGCAAGTTCTTCACCTCCGCCTACGACGACCGCGTCCCGCCCGACCCGCTCGGCTCCTTTGCCACCAGCGAATACATCGGGCGCAATCCCAACTCCACCCTCGACCCGCAAGAGTATGCCGACTCGGCCTATGTCGATACCTACCCGGAGATCCAGCGCCCTTCCCTGAAGATTTATGCCATCCCCTCGTACTTTCTTCCGGCGTGGAAGACCCGTTTCTCCGGGACCACTGTCTCGAGTCCCTTTCGCACCGTCAACCACCCCGCCGACAAAGGCGACTTTCCCGCCCTTTTTGCCGATGGGCACGTCGAAATGCTCAACCCTGCACCCCCGGGAATGACCCTGAGCCAGATCAACATCCGCTGGCTGCTGCCCAAGCGCGCACCTTGAAAGCTATTGGCCTGGAGGTCGCCCCTCCAATAACGCCAAAGGACTTTGCCAACCTCTTGAATATGAGCCACTCCTGCCGCCCTTTACTCCTCCTGCTTCTCTTTCTGACCACCGCCTGCCGCCCGCAGGCGCTTCAACGGACAGACGCCCCCATTGATGCCACAGCCATCCGGGATGACACACCGCTTCTCTATGTGTCACCGACCGGCGGCGATGACGCTGAGGGAACCGCCACGGCTCCGCTGGGCACCCTCGCTGAAGCGATCCGCCGGGCGGAGGCCGCTCCCGGAACGGTCATCCGGCTCAAACCGGGAACCTTTCGGGAACGGGTTAAAATCACTACCCATGCCACGGCGCAACAGCCGCTCATCATCGAAGGAGCGAGGAACGCTTCCGGGGAATGGCTCTCCATCGTCGACGGTTCGCACGCGCTCGATCCCTCCCTCTGGAAGCTGCGAAACGATCTCGGCCCCGGCGTTTATGCCTACCCCGGGGAAACGCCCCGGCTGATTCTCGTCAACGACAAGATGGTAGCCCACCTTGATCGCCGCGCCCTTGAAAGGCAACCCCTGGAGGAAGGAGCCTCGCGCAGGACGGTCGGAGAGATCCTCGCCTGGCCCGAAGACTACCTTCATACCTACCGTTACCACCCGATCCCGTTCTGGCAAACGCTCGGCGGCATCTATACATCGGCGCAGGACCAGAAAGAATTCTACCTCCGGCTTGCAGGCGGGGTCAACCCGGCGACCCGCCCGGTGGCCGTCGCCTCGGAAGGCGGGACCATCACCATCGACGGAGGCCAACACATCATTCTCCGCCATCTCCTGATCAAAGGCGGCCAACACGGTGTGGAAATCGGCGGTGAAGGAGCCGCAGACAATCTGGTGGAAGGGTGCTACATCCCCCATGGCCGCCGCAGGATCAACCTCGCAGAAGGGGCCACCCGGACCGTGATCCGCGGCAACCGTCTGGAAATGGGGTTCATCGGCAACCCGACCGGAGCCTGGGCTCTTGGCTATGATCAGGACGGCTCCGTCACCGAAGAAGAAAAACTCGACGCAGCCAAAAAAGCCTTTGTCTACAACTACTTCAAATATTGGGCCAGCCCGGTCCAGACTTCTGACGATGTCTCGATCTTGATCGGAGCCGACACCCGGCAGACCCGCGTGGAAGAGAACCTGCTCGACGGCGGGTTGATCGGCATCAGTCTCAGGAATACCAGCGATGTGGAGATCATCGGCAATACCATCCGCCACTTTTCCAGCGTCGGCACGGCAGCGGGAATGGGCTCCTATCGTGCCGTCTACGACGGCAACCTCTTCTCCGATTGCAGCATCAATCTCCGCCTCCACAGCCTGAACACACCGGGGCGCAGGGAAATCTACCTCCTCCGCAACACTAGCATCCTTCCAAAAGGGAGGGGCACTCACCTTTTCTGCCACTTCTTCCGCGAAACGGAACGGACGCCGGACCATTTCATCGCCGTCTATCACAATACCTTCCTTGGCGGCGTTCGCGGCTTGTGGCTTCCTCCCGCCAAACGTCCCGAACAGGCTCTGCACGGGTTTCAGGTGGTCAACAACCAGTTCATCGACTGCGGAACGTTTCTCGTGCCCCGGGAAGCCGCCACCCATGACAGGGCGATGTTCGGGCACTTCGACCATAACCGGATCGCCGCCTCCCACTTCTCGAAATCCGGAAAGCCGGTTTGGTTCGGCTCACACAACGTCATGAGCGATGACGCCCCCGGCTGGCATTGGGACGCGCTCACCTTTCAGGCGCCTGCCGACGATCCCGGGCGGCACACCGGCATCGACCTTTCCCACCCCTACCAGCTTGACGACAAAAGCTACCCACCGCTTCCCGGCCTGAAACCGGGTTACTTCCACGGCAAACGCCCCAACCCCGGGGTGCCCGCCAACCTTAGGACTGCTTCTCATGACCTGCCTTGACCTGCCTCCCGTCACCCATCCCGCCTTCACCTCAGCCTGGGAGATCGGCCTTGCCAAACTGCAACCGACTCCCGGCGAACTGGAACACGGGCTGAAGCTTCACCGTTCATTAACCATCTGCGAACATTACGGCTTCCTCCCCTCGGGTTGGGACCGGGCGGCGATCGACCATCAACACGCCGGAACCGATGGTCAAAGCTATACAGACTTCGTCCGTCGCCAAAGCTACCTGCGCACCACGGCGATGGTACGCAGCGAGTCGGCGCGGGAGGAGGTCGCGGCAGCGCTCGACCAGGCCGGGGTCCACGCCATCGTCGTCCCCGCCAACGACTATGGCGAAACCCTCGAAGACGCCATCGGGCGCATGGCGGCTTTCCAGCAGTTCTACCACCATCTCCCCGACCGGCTCTTTCCCGCGGGTGACGTAGCGGGAATTGAACGCGCCCGCGCCCGGAATGCTACCGCCGTCATTTACAGTTTAACGGGGATGCCGATCTTCGGCGCGGGCGACATGCTCGACCCGACCCGCCTGTTGCAATGGGTGGAAATCTGGCACTCCATGGGGGTCCGCTTCATGCACCTGAGTTACAACCGGCGTAATCTCTTCGCCAATGGCTGTACGGAAACCGGCGGGGGGATCAGCGATCTCGGCCGCGATCTCATCACCATGATGAACCGGACCGGCGTGATCGTCGACGTTCCACACAGCAACAGGGAGACCCTGCTCGACGCCGTCCGCCTCTCTTCCGGCCCGGTCATCGCCAGCCATACCGGCTGCCAGGCCGTTCACGACGGCCTGCGCTGCAAGAGCGACGAAGAACTCAAGGCGATCGCCTCGACGGGAGGCTATATCGGCATCTTTAGCGTTCCTCAACTGCTGGGAGAAAACGCGGACATTAACCTGATGCTCCGCCACGTGGAACACGCGGTGAACGTGGTCGGCCCCGAACATGTCGTCATCGGCACCGACGTCGGCCACACCCAGCCCGCGCCCGAAACCTTGAAACCGGCCGCCGGCGGTTGGCGACGCAGGATCGCCGGAGGGTGGAACGAAGGCAAACCGCTCGCTCCATGGAGCAACGAACACACGCGCGGCAGCCTCGCCTGGACCAACCGCCCGCTCTTCACCGTCGGCCTGGTGAAAATGGGCCTGAGCGACGACGCGATCGCGCAGATCCACTACGGCAACCTCCGCCGCGTCCTTTCGAGTCTGGATCAGAACCAACGTGGTTGACCCCCGGCGCGGGGGCCAGCCCTCAGTCGGTCAACAGCATTGGATCAAACCAAACCCGTCTACTCATTGAGAGACGCGATCGCGATCCCGTTCTCTCCCGCCACACTGTAAAGAAGGTAGCGTTTCGCCCCCTCCTCGAAAAAGCACGGGTCGCGCAATTGGCGGACGGGTTGATGCACCGCCCCGCCCTTGGACGGTTCCAGCGGGCATTCGATGCCTTCGTACGGTTCCCCGGGTTCGAGGACGACGCCCTGATCGACCGCTTCCCACTCGCGCCAGTCGCGGTCAAGCCGGACGGTGGCGAGCCGGATCGCCTCGGGGCAGTCGCCGATCGCTGTATAATAGATCCGCAGCAGATCGCCTTCAACGTGGACCGCCGTATGGCGGGTGGCGTCGGGCAGGAGTTGCGGGCCTTCCTCAAATTCGCCAAGCCCGGTGGGCGAACGCCGCAGCAGCGGCGGCTTTTCAATAGAATACCACATTCCTCCATGGCGAAAGACGCGCCAGTAATACTTGCCCAACACCTCGGGGCGAGCCTGAAAGTTCAACCCATCGGCCGAAATCGCCAGCCGGGTGAACTGCCCGCCGAGTTCCCGCACCGGGCCGTGGTAATACATCCGGATCTCCCGACTCTCTTCGAGGACATGAACATCGGGCGACGCGATATGTCCCTGAAAGTGCGAATCCTCAAGGTCAAGCACCCCGGGGGTATGGATTTGCCACGGGCCTTCCACGCGATCGGCGTAGGCCATGCGGATATAGGTTCCCTGATGGTGGGCGAAATAGAGGTAATACCTGCCCAAAGGATTCGCTACCCAATCGGGAACGCGGATCAGCGAAGGGCCATTGATGTTACTTCCCATCCTCGCATCCATGTCGGGAACGATGATCGGGTTGCAGGAAAGACGTTCAAGGTTCATGGGCCGTTCATCGTAAACCAAGGGCCGCTTCGATACAAGGCCACATCTTGTCGGCATACAACCGGTGGCCCGCCGGGCCGTAGTGGTGTTCAAAGCGTTCCGAAACCCCGGCCGCAGCGTAAATACGGCGTGCCCCTTCCACAGCCCGGTCGACTTCCGCGAGCGGGAAGTACGGATCTTCGCGACCATTGACAATGCAGAGGCGGCGCGGCGCGATCAACCCCGCCACGTCCCAGATTTCTCCAAAGCGCAACAGTCCCGGCACCGCGTGACAGTCGCAGTGGTGAAGCAGACCCCCCGGGCTGACGAGGGTGCAGTACGAACAGCTCGGCACGGCAATGGAAACGCGCTGATCGACGGCGGCAGTAAAGAGGGTGACGATCCCGCCGCCGGAATTGCCCATGAGCAACACCGTGGAGGTGTCGATCTCCGGTCGGGTTTCCGTCCAGTCGATCAGCCGCATCATGTCCCAGACCCGCTCGCCGTTGGCGGTGCGCCCCGCCAGAACGGCGTGAATCATCTGGCTGCGGCAGGAGAGGCCGCCGTGCCGGTTGTTGAGGTCCGGAACGCCCACCCCGGCTTGCCCCCGGGTGCCGGGAGAGATCACGGCAAACCCGCGCCGGAGCGCCTGAAGCCCGATATCGCGATCCCCTGCCCTGATCTTTGCGGCATGCTCCTCGTCCTTCGCCAGGCCGATATAGCTATCCATCCCGTTGCGGTCGTGGCCGTGCGGCAGGAGCGCCAATGGAAACGGCCCCGTTCCCCCGGGTCGCAGATACCAGAACGGAAGCGGGTGGTGCGGCTCCGTGCTGATGGAGCAGCGTTGCCGCGTGAAACCGTCCATTTCTTCCACCCGCCCCATTTCCGTGACGGGTGTATGTTTTCCAACCGAGGCCGCGATGGCATCCAGCCCGAGAAGGCGCTGAAGCTCCGGACGCGCCGTTTCCTGCCATTGAAAAACGGAGGCCGAATCGGCGGCATGACAAGCGAACTCCCGCATTTCCTCGCAATAAAGGTGCGAGAGATGCGTCCGAACAGGTTCCGAGTGGTCCGGGTGATTCATCGGCTCTTTATAGAGCCGCCAGAGCCGCCGGGCGATGAAAAAACCGTTTTTCCTAAAAACACGACCGGCCGTCCCGGCGCGATCAACCCCGCTGTCGGGGAAATCAATCGTCGTCCTCTTCCTCTTCGTCCCCGTCGTCCTCGCTCTCCCCGGCTTCCTTCTCCGAGACCATCTTGCGCAGGATCTCGCTCATGTCGTCGACTTCGTGCCAGACCTCCTGGGTGATGTAGATCGGCGCGCGCTGGGCGATGGCCAGCGCGATGCAGTCGCTCGGCCGCGCGTCGAGTTCGATGATCTTGCGTTCCATCAGCTCGTTTTCCGCGACGATGATGAGCCGGGCAAAGTAGGTGGCCGTTTTCAGGTCATTGATGACCACCCGCTCCACCCTTGCCCCGACCGCCTTCATGAGCAGCCCCATCAGGTCGTGCGTCAACGGGCGTTCCCGGCTGCTCTGGTTGATGTAAAGCGTGATCGCCGAGCCGACGCTCTCGTCCACGTAGATGACGAACGTCTTCTCTTCATTCCCCAGAAAGACGGCGCGCCCCGCCGTTGTCGGCAATACGGCTCGCACCTGAATTTCAACCACCGGTTTGCTCATGAAAAAACGGTAACAGCCTCCGCCCGAAAAACAAGGCACGGCTCGGCGTTTTTTCCGTCGCCCCGGGGAAAACCGCCTGAAAAACACCGCCTGCCCCCCGGGGTCAACCGTCGGCCTTTAAAGGGAGCAAACCGACGAACAGGCTGGCCGCACCCCGACGCTGTGTGCTACAAGAAACGGCATTGTCATGAACCTCTCCCCCTTGTTGGTCAAATGGACTGCCGCGGCCGTGGTTGGTGTTGGCACCAGCTTTGCCGCCGGTTACCAGTGGGCTTCCCTGCGTAGCGCCCCTTCGGAAGTCGCCGCTTCCGGAAAAACCTCCGCTGAAAACGGTCCGCACGCCCCGGGTCCCCTCCCCTCCGGCGCTCCCGCTGCCTCAAACACCGCGTCGTCCGCGCGCGCAGGAGCAAAGGAGGCGCTCGCCTCGGCCTTGAGCGATCTCGATTCCCACCGGAGGATCAAACGTTTCCGCCGCCTTCTGATCGACCTGAAACCGGAGGAATTTCCCGGAGCCTTCGAGGAACTGGTCCGCTCGGGCACGACCCGCGACTGGCAGCAGATCGGCCTGTTGAGCGAATTTCTGGGCGATTGGGCCGAACACGACCCCGTGCAGGCGTTTGAAAAAGCCCGCCACCTCAAAATCATGGCCCAGTTGCGGCCGTACCTCGCGGGGCAGGTGTTGGGCGTGTTGGCGCGCCGCGATCCCGATGCCGCCCTCGCCCTCCTGGAAAAGGAACCGCGGGAAAACCAGCGGTTGACGATGCGGGCCACCTTGATCGGCGCGGTCGCCGAGACCGACCCGGCGCGCGCCCGGGCTCTTTTGAAGGAATACCCCGAAGTCGCCAGGGGCAATCGCGCCTATACCCTTTTTTCCCAATGGGCGAGCCGCAATCCCCTCGACGCCATTGACGCCGCCTATCAACTCGGCAGCGGCGCGGCGCGCCAGCAGGCGTTGCAGGCGATCGGCATGACCTGGGCGTCAACCGACCCGCAGGCGGCGGAGGCGTGGGTCAACACCCTTCCCGCCGGAAAAGCGCGCGACCAGCTCTGGCTCAACCTCGTCCAGCGCAAAGCCTTCGACGATCCCGAAGCCACCGTGGAATCGCTGCTCCGCGCCGATATCGGGGAATCCACCCGTCGGCAGGGGATGCAGTCGGCGCTGATGGCGTGGGGGCAGCAAGATCGCGACGCCGCCCTCGCCTTTGTCCTCGAGGAGGCCAACCCGAGGTTGAGCCAGAGCGTGCTCCCGGTCCTTCTCAATCAATGGATGGAGACCGACGCGCCGAGCGCCATCGGCTGGCTTCGGCAGCATGGGTCGGAGGCAGGCGGTACGGCGTTGATCGAGTCGACGGCGAGAACGGTTGCCTTTCAAAGCCCCGAAGAGGCCATGCCGCTCATTGGCGAACTCCCCGCAGGCGAGACGCGCCAGCAGCTTTATCGACAGGTCGCCAGTTCCCTCGCGGAAAACGACCCCGGCGCAGCCCGCGCCTATTGGGAAAAAATGCCGCCCGGCCCGGAGCGCGACCAATACCAGCAGGGGATGCTCACCGGCATGGCGGCGCAGGACCCCGAGCGGGCGATGCGGGAGGTCGACTCCCTTCCCGGAGGGGCGGTGCAGGATCGGCTCCGCCAAAGCCTCATGACCACGCTGGTCGATACCGACCCCAAAATGGCCATTGAATGGGCCGCCAAAGCACCGGAGAAAAGTCGCGGGGCGATGCTCGGAACGGCGGTCACGACCTGGGCCAATTCCGACCCCTACGCCGCTTCCGCCTGGCTGGCCACCCTGCCCAAGGGAGCCCCGCGCGACCAGGCGGTGAGCCAGTTTGCAGGCAGCGTCGTCCGAAGCGACCCGCAGGGAGCCGCCACCTGGGCGCTCTCCATCACCGACGAAAAACTGCGCACCAACGCCATCCGCCGCGTCGCAAGCCAGTGGAAACGCGCCGACGAAGCCGCCGCAAAACAATGGATTGAAGGGGTCGACCTGCCGGAGAAGATGAAGGCCTCGCTGTTGAAGTGACGGACCCGCGGCGGGGCGCAGAGGCCCGCCAAGATGCCTCCGCTCCCGGATTCTACGATGCCGGGATTAACAAAGCGGCATAATGCGCAAACGCCGGTAGCGACACCGCCGCCCCCGCGTCCCCCTCCTGCGGCTCAAACACCTTTTCCCCGTCCCATGCGGGAGAAAACCCGGCGATTGCCCCCTTCCCGCGCCGCAAGATCAACCGCACGGCTCCCGCTTCCACTGAAGCGGCCTCTTCGCGAAGATCGCGCAGGTGGAGAAGAAGGCGATCCTCCCCGAGCTGTTCCAGGTTGAGCAACACCCCTGCGGGAGCATCAACCGCCACCGGCATCCGCGCGGCCAATTCCGCGAGCAGCGGCTCCAGGGCGCTGACCCCTTCCTGCGAAAAGGTCGGCGAAAGCCCCCGGAAATAGGCGGCGTGGCCACCATCCCGCCGGACCCAGCGGTGCAGCGGCAGGTCCAACCGCCGGACACCGGCCCCGCACCACAACGCCTCCGTGCGGGAACGGCTGCGCGGCACGATCCGCTCGTCATACATGCCGCACGGCCCGAGCGCCCAAAGCCCGCGCCCTTCCTCCCGGCCCGCCCATTGCACCAGCCGCTCCGCCTCGGCGCTTTCCAGGCTTCGCTGGCCGGGAAGGACCACCGTGCGGGTCTCCGGCGGCAGTTCCTGCCGGGCAAAGACAATCTTGAACGGCAGGCGCCGAAGGGCAAAAAGCCCGAGCAACGCCTGCACGACGTGCGCGTCGCCGCTTGGCGAAAGCGAAAGGGTCGCCGTGTCGATATAAAGCGCCAGTTCGGCGCATTGCGAGCGCGGCTGGCCTTCCAACCGCGCCTCCAGCCGCCGGAAAAAGCGCATCGCCTCCTCAAACACGCTCCAGGCGGCCGCTTTCTCCTCCTTCATCAAAATCGCCCCTTCTCCGGAGGAGCGAAGCGCCCAGGTGTTTCCGAGCGAGGCGTTGGCAAACGAAGCCTCCTCGGCCAACCCGGCCCAGACGGCCTGCGCCTCCTCCGGCACGCCGTAGCCGTTGCCCGACTGGTCCGGAGCCCAACTGGTCACCCAGGTTTTCAAACCGCCCGCTTCGCTCATCAGGTGCTTGTCCGCCTGGGTAAAAAGCACCCCGTCCGAAAAACGGGGCCGGTTGCCGTTTTCCACGCAGACACTGTCAAAGGCGAGCGCTTCCAGCGCGGGGTCGAGCCCGTGCGTGTAGCGGGAGGCAAAACTTTTAAGATAAGCCGGGTTTCCACTGAAAACCGCCCCGGGGTTGACCTCGCGCAAGGTCTCACGCAGCGCCCGCATGAACTCCAGACGCCGCCCGACGCCGAATTCGATCCAAAGCCCCGCCAGCGGGTCGGGCTGAAAGTCGGCGGCGGCGGGCAGCGGCGGCGGTTCGACGAAATGCGCCTCCCTGATACCGGTCAATGCCTCGAGATCCCCTCTCTGCGCCAGCCAGTCGCGGAACAACCCCCGGCACCGCTCGCAATAGCAATGGGTCACGTAGTTGTTATCCATGTGGATGCCGTCGAGCCCGGTCAATGCCACCCCTTCCGCGATCACCTCCCTCATCATCTGAAGGTAGCCATCGCTTGTCAGGCACGGGGCAAACCGGTTATAGGCGCTACCCCAGCACTGCTCGCTTCCATCACGCTCCCGGGCGATCCAGTCACGCGCCTGCGGTCGTTCGTTGAAAAGAAATTCCCCAAAAAGACTGCGCCCCTGAAGGTAGCCGCTCACCTTGATCCCCTCCTCATGCGCCCGGGAGACATACTCCTTCAAGCTCACCCAATCCTCACGCTCCACCGCGGGGCCAAACCCCTTGTAGAAACGGGTGATCACGATGGTCGCGCCCGCCTCGCGGATCGCCCGAAGCGTCTCCCGGCTCTCCAGCGCGGCGCGCCAGTCGTCAACCCAGTCGCCATTGCCGAAAAAAAGCGTCCCGCGCGCGCCGATGCGGCGGTAATAGCGATCCGGCTCCCACCCGGCCCAGAACCAGCAGGGGCGGCGGGAAGGGGGGGCTTGAGAAGGAGGAAAAGAGGGCGATGAAACGGATGGAGTAGTCATAGGATCAAAAAAAAGTGCCCTTTCAGCATGAAGCAATCCGGGCGGAGGACAACCCCCTCTGTATCCTCAGAAATTGATTTTCCATCCTCAGGAATTGATCTCCCCAAAAACGCCCCTGCGATCTGTCAGATCGCGTCGAGTTCGCGTTCCCAGAGGACGGCCCGGGCCGCCTCCTCCCGGCCCAGCCAGACGACGCGACCGTCTCCGAAAAGCGCCTGAACGCCGCCCCGATGGCGGCGACTGAGCCGCTGCGCCACATTCTTGACGGCCAGCGCGGAGGGGTATTTGGCCACGTTGGCAGGATCTTCGGCATGGGAAAGGCCGTCGGCAAACAGGATCTTTCCCCCCGCCTCGCTCAAACGCGCAAAGCTGCGGCCATAAGGAGGAAGCCCGTTGGCATGAACCTGGAGAAAGTGGGAATTCCAGCCATAGCTATAATAAAACTGATAATCGGCCACGGGGGAAGCCGTCTTGTCCAGGGGGCAACGCAACAAGGGAGCCTTATCCAGGGAGGTCGCCCGGCCATACTTCCCCAGCCAGGAGGTTTTAAGATTAAACCACATGATCCCCTCCTCCTGCCCGGGGGGAAGCTGCGAGCGGTGCTCGCCCGCATACAGAAAAACCGCCAGCCCGATCTGGCGCAGGTTCGAAAGACAACGCGCCTCCTGCGACCGCTGAACCACCCGGCCCGCCAACGGAAAGAAGATCCCCGCCAGAATCGCTGCGACGACGATCACCAGCAGGACTTCCACCAGTGAAAAGGCCGCCCCACCCGCCCGGCCGGGGGGCCGGTATGAAAACAGGCAAGACCCGGGAAGGGATTCCCCGCAATGAAAAGCCCTGTTCATTGATTTGGGAGAAAAAATGCTCTACAGTCTTCGCCTTTGCAGGCATTGCCTCCCCTTCAACAGGGAAAAGACGCCGATCAACCCGCCCAGGCCAAGCGCCATACTACCTGCTTCCGGCACGGCGGCAACACGAAGGTTGTCCATGCTCCAGGCGATCCCATCCTCTTCTCCGTTCATCGTCGCCCGGAACTGTAAAACGTTGAAAGCCTTTGCTTCCTGCGTGGTCCCTCCAAAACCGAGCCAGTCGCCGCCGTTGAGGTCGCTGGCGCGGTAGACTTTCGTACCGACGCGGATGGTCAGGTCATACCTGCCAACCAGCGGGTCCATCTCGACCGTCACCGAATAGACGGCCCCGACCTCGATCGTATCGAGCCCAAGCTCCGCAAAGTCGAGAAAATCGCCGCCTCCCGCGCCGTTCCCGTCCCTCACCTGCCAACCCGGTTTGTCGGCACGGAGCCAGAGCGCCCACGGCGCGGTGCCGGCAAAGGAGCCGATCGTCGTCACGTTCTCCGAACTGAAGGCGATCTGATCGCCGCTGGCGTCCCAGCCTTTCAACTCGTCGATGCGAAAGTCGAACGAAATCGTGTAAGGCTGAGCTATATCGACGCCGGTTGGCCCGGTCGTGGCAAAGGGGCGCGCCACCCCGGCCCGGTTGCTGCCGCCGGTATCGTTGCGTTGATAGTCGATCTTCAGATAATTGCCCGCGCCGGTGCGCAACGGCGCGGTGCTTTCCACCGTAAAGGTCGTCGTCCCGTTGGAGCCGTTTCTGGAGTTCCAGCCGTCCAACCACCCTTCTCCCGCCATGCCTTTGAACTGGTTGGGACTGCTGGTGCCCTCGCCTCCTGAAAAATCGGCAATGATGGCTGCCTGGCTGGTGAAAGCGCCCGCCGCCAACCAGCCGGCAGCTACCGGCACCAGGGCAAGGCGCATCATGCAATGGGGAACAGATGATGTTTTCATAAGAATAAAAAACCTGGAAAAAGTGTGCGCCGACCGGGACGGGACGACGACCGGGATTCATCCCGCTTTTTTGATCGTTACGGTCAATTCTTGATCTCCAAAGAGATTAAAAATCGTCCTCCCCCGGCGACACCGGCACCGAGAGGTTCCGGGGGCGGATTTTAATCTTCACCTTGTCTTCGATCCGTGTGGCGCGAATGCCCCAGATCACGTGCGAAGGCGAAAGGGCGGTGCGCAATGCCTCAAGTTCCCCGGCCTTCCGTTTGAAGGGACCGATCAGTTCCCGGCGGTTCTTGGCGGTGATCCTGCGGCCGAGTTCCAGGCATTCCCGGCTGAGCTTGAGTTCATCCAATCCCTTTCTCAGAAAGTCGATCCGCGCCAGCGCTTCAGGGTCGTTCCCGCCTTCAAGCAGGGCCTGCCCTTCATCAAGCAGGGTATACGCCTTGGCAAGCACCTCGTCGGTATAGATATAGGGAATCGCCTGTCGCGGGCCGATCAATGGATTGTCCATGATCTTTCCTTCGCGGATGAGCGCGTCGTATTTACCTTCCGGCACCTTGTAGATTTTGTGGCCGTGCGCCCATTCCCGGGTCAGCTTCTGCCAATAGTCGAAGTACTCTTTGATCTTCGGCGCGGCGGCTCCGAAGGCGGCGGTGTATTCCGTCACGATTTCGTCGACGGAACGCTCCGGATTCACCATCAGGCGCGCCAGCAGGTAATAGTTGAGGCCCTGCGTCCCCCAATAGCCAAGGATCGAATCGAGGTAAAAGCCGATCATTTTGTTCCTGAAGGCGTGCTTCATGTAATCGGCCATTTCCACCAGCGGCAGGTGAGGCCCGTTCGCTCCGTACCACCCCCAGTTGGGCCGCAGGATCAACGCCTCGGCCTGTTGGGCCCATCCGTCCCAGACATCGTAGGCCCGATAGCTGGGAACCACGCCGATGAGCGCCTTTGCTTTGAGCGGACGCCCGGGCGGCGGCGGCTGCCGGTAGGCGGAGTAGGCCATCGTCACGAGCCTGATTTCGCTATTTTCTTTGGCAAGACGTTCATAAACCAGGTTCCAGAAGCGGACATAGCGAGCCGTGAGATTGGCTTTCGCCGTCCAGATTTCCTCCACCGGCTGACCGGCGGGAAGATCCCACGCCCGGACATCGTCGGAAACATCGAAGCCGTTCCCGTCATTGGGCGTGACATTCCAGTAACGCGGCTTTCCGGCAGCGAGGTACTCTTGGGCAATCTGCTCAAGCACCGCCGGGTTGGCCAGACGAAGCTTGACCCGCGTCGGCGGCCTTTGCGCGACCCCTTCGGGCGGCCGGGCAAAGTAGTCGGGATGGCTGGCATGGTATTTTTCCCACCATTGATTGAAACCGTGCCGGAGCGGAATCCCGCCCCGCTCCCCTCCCTGGTGGTTGGAGACCCAGCGCAACGCCTCGGCTCGAAGGGTCCGCTCCGCAGGCTCGCGCATGGTTGCCACCACCAGCGTCCGTATTTCAAGCAATGGCCGGTAAGTCCGGTCGCTGGCTGGAACGGAAAAATCACGATGCCGGGGGACATAGGTACCGAGCCTGCCCGGCCAGAGCCAGCGCACCCCCAGTTCCTCTTCAAGAAGGTGGTTGAGCGCCCAGCGCATCGGATCACTGTCATACCATGGGTCCACGGTTCTGCCCGGGCGAAGGATCTCCTCCGCTGGTCGCCCCAGAATATAGACATGCCGCCCGCGAACGATCCGGCGGTAGGTCTCCTCCGGCGGCTCGGCGGCATCGCTACCCAGCGCCCCGGTCTGTGCGCAGGCTCCGAGGTAAAGGCGGGACGCTCCCGATGGCGCTTCAGGTTCGCCCGTGTCGGTCAATAGCGGCAGCCTCGCGCCGGTGGAACGCTCCACGACCTCAATGAACTCCTGCGCCAGTTCGCGGACCGGGCCGGGGGCATCGTGCGCCAGCACCACGGCCCCTGTCGCCTTTCCCTCCCTGACCAGAAAGACCTGGGGCTGCTCCGATGCGAAAAGGACGCCCGACGCCAGCCAGGCCAGAAGAACGCCGATTCGGCTAAGAGGCTGTGAAAAAAATGATTTTAATGGCCTCGGAGTACCTATTTTTAGCCTATAACGAAATTCTGACGACCGCCTGTATTCAAGGAATACAGAAGGAAGGAGGAATGCAGTTAGAGGCAAAAAGAGGTACTCCATGGCCGTTGAAGGACTTTTTTCACAGCCTTTAAAGTAAGTCATGAGCACCAGCATCGCCCAAACCGCCGCCGATACCATCCTCTTCCATCCCCGAAAATTGCTTTTCATCATCAAAAATTGATCTATAGATGGAGGCGCCGTGGCTCATTACTTTATTTACCAGGAGAAAGTCGGCGCGCCGTTTGTCGCTTTAAGGGAGTTGAAGATGATCACCCCGGCGGGGCGGGAGCGCCGGCAGGCCAGCCGCCACCCCAAGCTTCTCCTGGTGCTGGGCGGCACGGTGGAAATCCGGATGAAGGGCGGCTTTCATGCTATTCTGCGGCAGGGCGACGGATTGATCGTCCCAAAACCGTGCCATCATTACTATACTTCGCCTCTGGAGGGAAAGGATTCGGAACTTTACGTCTTCGTCATGTTTCTCGGCTCCGTCGCGCGGCCGCGCAAGCCCCTTTCCGGTTGGGAAGCCGAGTGGTACCGCATTCTGGCCGATCTCTTCAGCGACAACCGGCATCTCCCCTCGATCATGGACGCTTCGCTCTATGCCCTGATCCACGCCTTCCGCGAGGAGTACCACTCCGCACGCCCCGGAACCCTCGTCCGGCAGAAAAACATCGCGCAGGATCTCGTCGTCGAACTGGCCCGACGCCTGAGCGCCCCCGGAGCCGCCGGGGAAGCCTCCCCCGCGCGGTACCGTTCGCACGCCTTCACCGTCAACGACGTCAAAGAGTTCCTCGTCAAGACGCTCGACCGCAGGCATACGCTCTCGGAGATCGCGTGGCGCTTTCACTTGAGCGAAGAACACTTGGCGCGGCTTTTCAAAAAGGAGACCGGCGGCTCCGTCATGGCGTTTCTGCGGGCGATCCGCGTGGAGGCGGCGCAAGGCTACCTTTTGAGCAGCAACGAAACGATCGCCATCCTCGCCGAACGCCTCGGCTTTTCCTCCAGCAACCATTTTTGCCGGGCGTTCGTCGCCCTGACCGGGATGCGTCCCATGGAATACCGCAAAAAATATGCCGGAACCAACGCCCTCATTCTACCGCTGGGCCAGCGCCTTCTTCCCCCGAAAAGCGGAGGAAAACCGAAACGACGCACCCGCCCGGGAGGGAACCCGCGCACGGCGATTTAACGGGTCGCGCGAAACACGGAACCGGCAAGGAACGGAAATCTTTCGATCACGCCAAACAACGTTCCCCGGGCGGCGGGGTGAAAGAGCATCGGGTGGATCAGCCGCCCCCAGAAGCGGCGCAACCCGAAACGTTTGCGGGAGGCTGACCCGATGCAACGGCACGCCTCCTCCCACGACTGCCTTCCAAGAGCATAGGCAGCGAGGGGAGCGACCGCCAGTTCCGCCGATTCAAAAGCGGCGGACATGCCGTTGCCCGTAAACGGGGGAAGCATCCCGAGCGCGTCGCCGATGCGGCACGGGGTCGCCACGGGCCGGAAATCGAGCCCCGACACGGCGCAAAAGGAACCTTCGACCCACTGCGCCTCCTTCAGGCGTACGGAGAGGGAGGGAGGTTGCGCCAGTTTCCGCCTCCAGTTGTCTGCGAGACGGGCCAGAGCCGAATCATGACGAAACAGGCCACAAACGTTCACCTCGTCCCGAGCCAGTCGACAAAGGCCGACGTAAGCGTCCCGCCCGAAATGAAGCTCCAGGTCGGCGACGAGCGGCAGATGGCGCACATGCGCCTTGATCCCGGTCCAGCGCCATCGCTTCCCCCCGGCGAGCGCCCCCTTCGGCGCTAGCTTCCGGCCTGTGGCATCGACCACCCCCTCCGGAGTCGGCTTGAGGCCGCCCCCCTCTGCCAGCGGATGACGCTCCCGCCGGATCACCCCGCCCAGACGCTCGAACTCCGCCGCGAGCAACGCATCAAGAGTCCACCGCGAAACGCAGAACGCCCCGGGAAGCGCGGCCATCCCCTCTCCCGCAGGCCGGCAGGAAGGAAGGTCGCGAGGCGGCAGCGTGGACGCCGCCATGAAAAGGGCGAAGCTCCGCGCGGGGCGTCCCCCGGCTTCGTACAACAGCGGCAGAAGCCCGAGCCGTTGCAGGCTCCCGAGGCCCCGCCCGCAGATAAACTCGCCGCAAACGCGGTGGCGGGGATAACCGAGCGCCTCCCGGAGTTCAACCGCGACGGCGCGCTGCCGCAGGGCGATCCCGAGGGTCAACCCCGCCAGCCCGCCGCCCACGATGGTGATCGACCGGTTAATCAGCCACCTCCAAAAGAGCGCCGTGACTGCTGAAGCCCGCCCCGAAAGAGGCCATCCACCACCATCCGCCGGGAGTCCGGCACTGCAACGCCCGCTCAAGAACAAACAGCACGCTCGGGCTGCTCATGTTGCCGTACTCGCGCAACACCGCGGCGCTCAACGCAAGATCGCTTTCCTGCAACCCGAGGCTCCTGCGCAAAGCGAGAAGCACCTCCCTTCCCCCGGGATGAAAAATCCACGCGCCAATGGCTGCTGGGGAAAGCCCTTCGCGCTTCAACACCGTCGCCACCACCTCCCGGGCGGCCTCTCCGGCGAGAGCGGGAACCTCCCGGGCAAGAATATTGCGCAACATGCCGTTGCGGGTCTCCATCCGCAGCAGGGAAGATGCCTCGGGCCGTAGCACGCCGCCGCCGGTCACCCACCGGACGCGGCGGGTGCGGGGCGACGGGCGGGCCGTCAGGACGGCGGCGGCGGCTCCGTCGCCAAAAAGCGAGGCGCTGACCAGCACACCGGGATCGTTGTCAAGGTAGAGTGCCGCAGAGGTGATCTCCACGCAGATGGAGAGAACGGTTTGCACCCCGGGCCCCGCCAGCAATTGCGCTGCGGTGCGCCAGTTGGGCAATGCGGCTCCGCAACCCTGACCGACCAGGTCGAGGGCCTGCACCTCCCGGCGCAACCCGAGAGCGCCCGCCACATGGCTGCTCAACCCGGGGCAGAGGTATCCGGTGCAGGTGCTCACCAGGAGGGCATCGACTTCACGCGGCTCCACCCCGGCCTGCTCCAGCGCCTTCCGTGCGGAATCGACCGCCAGCCGCGGGGCGTTCCGCTCGAACCGCGCGGCGAGAGCATCGGGATGAAGGGCGAACGCTTCCGAAAGATTCTCCAGCGAAAGGTACCGCGTGGCCACGGCCCCCTTTGCTCCCACCAGCAGTTTCCGGAAAAGCGTGCGGGCCGCCGGGACCAACGAAGCGTAGGGGCCCGACGCCTCCACGGCCTCCCAGCATTGTTGCTGCGTGTAGCGGTAAGGGGGAACCGACGTGGCGAGTCCGACGAGGAACATGCACGAGCTTCGAAGGCGGAAGATCCAATGGCCGTAGCAATCGGCCGGCCCTGCGGCCCCAGGGTGTGATTAAAAGTGGTATCAGCAAGGGAATAGCCCGGAGGGCTTACAGCGGGGCAGCCGGGGGTCGAGCGAAGCGACACCCCCGGGCTATTGGATTCCCCCATCATCGACCCCGAACGGGGTCGCAGAAAAAGGGACC
>DATMFV010000059.1:0-5030 GCA_035555975.1 Chthoniobacteraceae bacterium | reverse complement strand
GATCAGCGTCGATTTGCCGTGGTCGACATGGCCGACAAAGACGATCTTGAGGCGCTGGGTGTTGGGCGGAAAAGGCGGGAGATCGCGGGTCACCACCGGCTCCGGTCGGGAAGGAGCCGCCGTGGCGGGGATGGGCAAGGTTTCGGTGGAAACGGACATGGGAAAAAAACAGAAGTAAAAGAAGAGAGACGGGTGAAGAAAACGTCGGGGGGGTTACATGAACCCTTTGGCCCGGAGCTTCTGCATCGCGTTGCGTTCGTGGTGATCGTGGGCGCGTCCGGCCCGTTCGGTCGTTTTGGTGCACGCCAGTTCGTCGACAATCTTGTCGACCGTATCGGCGTCGCTTTCGACCGGCGCGGAGATCGGCCAGCAACCGAGCGAACGGAAGCGGTACTTCTGCGGTGCTTCCCCGTTGGCGCGGTGGCCGTCGCGGGCGAAGTACATCTTCGGGATCGGAATCCCCTCGCGCTGGATGTAGAGCCAGATGTCGCGCTCCGACCAGTCGAGCAACGCCTGCACGCGGACATGTTCGCCCGGGCTGCACGAGGTGGTGAACTGGTTCCAGAACTCGGGCGGCTGGTCTTTGTAATCCCACTCGAAATCCTTGGTCCGCGGGCTGAAGTAGCGCTCCTTGGCGCGGGTGGAATCCTCATCGCGGCGGATGCCGGTGATCAGCGCATCCCACTGGTGCTCGGCCATCACCTGTTGCAGCGCGACGGTCTTCAACTCGTGGGTGACGGTCACCGGGTCGGTCGTTTCATAGCCGATCGGCCCTTTTTCGGCGTACGCCCCGCGCCCGGCCCGGGCGTCTTCGTTGATTTTGACGATCAGGTTGATCCCGTGGTAGTCGACCGCCCAGTTCCGGTAGTCGATCATCTCGGGAAACTCGTAGGTCGTGTCGATATGGAGCAGCGGGTAGGGGATATGGCCGCAAAACGCCTTCTTGGAGAGCCAGATCAGGACGTTGGAGTCCTTCCCCATCGACCACGGCATGCAGATGTTTTTGAAATGATGGTACGCTTCGCGGATGATGAAGATGCTCTGCGCTTCGAGCGCATCAAGGTGGGCCGCATCGGCACGCGAGATCTTTTCCGGAAAGTGAGCCGGTGGTTCGTTGGGATCGGGCGCGGGATAATGCCCGCTATAGGCTGGATGTGTGGCGTAACTCATTTTAGGTGAGAATTGGAAAAACTTCGTCTTACAGGCTGGAGCCGAGAAAGGTGTGGATGCCGCACTCGGTCTTGTTCTGGCCGGCCCACCGCCCCGCGCGCTCGTTCTGCGACTCGCCGGTCGGCCGCGTGCACGGTTCGCAACCGATGGAGCGATAGCCGCGGTCGTGGAGCGGGTTGTACGGGATCTTGTGTTCGTGGAGGTAAGCCCAGACGGCGTCGCGGCTCCAGGCGACCATCGGGTTGAGCTTGAGGATGTTGCGCTCGCGCAGGGCGTCAAACTCGTAAAGCTCCAAAATCGCCGTCTGCTTGCGGGTGTCGGCCTGCTGGCGGCGCACCCCGGTGATCCAGACCGAGAGCGACTCCAGCTTGTGCTGGAGCGGCAACACCTTGCGCAGCGTGCAGCAGAGATTCGGCGCCGTCTCCCAGAGCCGGTCGCCATGTTCGGCAGCCTGCTGGGCGGGGGTCTGCTCCGGCCGGACGCTTTCGATCCGGATGCCGAAGAAATCCTCCAGCCGTTTTTTCAGCTCCACGGTTTCGGCAAAGAGGAAGCCGGTGTCGATCGTGAAAACCGGGATCGGCAACCCCGCGCGGACGGCATGGTGAAGCATCACCAGCCCCGCGCCCTGAAAACTGGTCCCGATCGCGGCCCGCTCGCCGAAACGTTCCCAGACCCAGCCGAGCACCTTTTCCAAGGGGGCCGTTTCGAGTTCGTCCGCGAGGCGGTGAACCTCTTCACGGCTGATTTCTTCGGCTTGGAGTGTCATGACAACGGCGCTGCGGGATTTCGATTTCGGGCTTGATCCAAAGGCGGTATTTGATGCTTCTTCGTTTCAGTCATTTCAGGAAGACGCGGAACCGTCTCTCCCGGCGATCCAGTCGCCGGTCAGGAGCGTTTTCCGCTAAATTCCTAATTCCCTACTCGGAATAAGGGGAATAGCATGTCGCATCCGTTTTGCAACTGCAAGGAAAAAAGTTGTTTTCCTTGCCGCTTCGTTCCCGTGGACGCGGGAAGGGAAGGGGGGCGGGATCAGCGCCCTGTCAGCGCTTTCCAAGGACGGTCAGCACGTCGTCGGCCTGTTTTTTCGTGGAGGCTTTCCGGTCGAACCAGACGAGCCTGCCATCATGAAACAGATACGCCTGCCGGCTGGTGAACCCGGCGGTCACCGGGACGCCAAAGGCGGTCGCCACCGTATGATCGGGGTCGGCGATCAGGTCAAACGGAAGGTCGTACTTCTCCTTGAACCGGCGCTGCGCTTCCACGCCATCGCTGCTCGCCCCGAAGATGCGCACCCCTTTCGCCTGGAGCGCTTCGTAGGCGTCGCGCAGGCTGCACGCCTGGGCGGTGCAGCCGGGGGTGTCGGCCTTCGGGTAGAAGTAGACGAGCGTGTAACCGGTCCTGGCGGCGGCCGCGAGGTCGAGGCTTTCGCCGTTCTGGAGGGTCACCTTGAGATCAGGAACCGGAGCCCCTTTTTCAAGCGGTTCGGCTTCGAGGCGGAGCCCAAGCCAGCAGAGGAGGGTGAGAAACATGAGGAGTGGTTTCATAAGGTTTTGGGAGATCGCATGTTCACGCTTCTTCGGCCTTCTGTTCGCGTGAAAGGATCGCTTCGAGGACTTCCTTTGGCGAGCGCCCTTCATAGAGGAGCGAATAGGTGGCGTCGATCACCGGCGTATCAATCCCGTGTTCCCGCGCCTGTTCGTAGGCGCTCCGGGTGGTCGGGACCCCTTCGGCGACCATCGCCTGGGTGGCCTGGATGCGTTGAAGCGTTTCGCCGCGCCCGAGCCGTTCGCCAAAGGAGCGGTTGCGGCTGTGGCGGGAAAAGCAGGTGACGATCAGATCGCCCACGCCGCTCAAACCGGCAAAGGTTTCCGGTTTGCCGCCGAGCGCCACGCCGAGCCGGGTCAGTTCCGCCAGCGCCCGGGTCACCAGCGCCCCCTTGCTGTTGTCGCCGAACCCGAGCCCGTCGCTTACCCCCGCAGCGATCGCAAAAACATTCTTGAGCGCGCCGCCGAGTTCGATCCCCGCCACGTCGCGGTTGGTGTAGATGCGGAAGGTGTTGCCGCTCAAAAGCTGTTGCAACTGCGCCGAAAGCGCCTCGTCCTCGCACCCGAGCACCACCGCCGTCGGCATCCCGATGGCGACCTCCTCCGCATGGCTCGGCCCCGAAAGGATCGTGACCGGGTGCTCGGGAAGAAGAGAGTGGAGGATCTCGCTCATCCGCAGCCCGCTCCCGCGTTCGATCCCCTTGGAACAGCAGACGAGCACCGCGCGGGAGTTGAGTTCCGCGAGCCGCGTGGCGATCGCGCGGATCGCGGACGACGGGGTGACCACCAGCACGACATCGCACGCGGCGACCGCCTCGAAATCGCGCGTCGGCACGATCCGGTCCGAAAGCCTCACCCCCGGCAGATAGGCCCGGTTTTCGTGCGTCGCCGCAAGGGTCTCAAGGTGATCTTCGGCCCGCCCCCAGAGGAGGATGTCGCCGCTCTCCGGGCGCAACGCCAGCATCTGGGCCAGGGCGGTCCCCCAGCTTCCCGCCCCGATCACGCCAATGGTGCTCAAACTCATGTCTTCTTCCTTTCAAAACGGTTTTCAGTGCCGTCCAGCAGCCGGCGGATATTGGAACGATGCCGCCAGATGGCGAGCGCTGCGATCAAAAACGAGAAACCGACAAACGCGTTGAAGCTCCCCGCCTGCCACCAGACCACCGGCGGAAGCACCGCTGCCGCGCCGATGGAGGCGAGCGACACATAGCGCGTCGCGTAAAAAAGGGCAACCCAGACCAGAAACGCCACCCCGATCGCCAGCGGAAAGAGGCCGATCAACGCCCCGGCGGTCGTCGCAATCCCCTTGCCCCCCTTGAACCGGAGCCAGACCGGGAAATTGTGCCCGAGGATGCAGCCGAGCGCGGCGGCGATCAGCGCCGCAGGGGCGGTCGATACCAGGAGCATCGTCCCGTAAACCGCCAGAAAACCTTTGAGCGCGTCGAGGGCAAAAACGAGAAAGCCCCACTTCCTGCCGACGACCCGCAGGACGTTGGTCGCCCCGATGTTGCCGCTCCCGTGTTGGCGGATGTCGATCCCCCGCATCCGCGCCACCAGAAAGCCGAACGGGATCGAGCCGAGCAGGTACCCGGCCAGCGCCGAGAGTGGGAGGAGGTCGTACATAAAGGGAGAAAGAGGCCCCCGATTTTCCCCGCTCCGGCCGCGGCGGCAAGCAAATAGCGCGTTTTTCCATCACGGGCGCGCGCCAGACAGGGATTCCCCGAATTGAAACTCGTCCATTCCGGCGTAGGTTGAAACATGATGAAACAGAGAAACCCGGGAGTGGGAAAAGTTGAAGAACACGCCGGCGGACTCGGGACCCCGACGCAGGAAACCGTCTGGCGCAGGGCGATTGAGCTGGCCTTGATCGAAGGACGCGACGAACCGACGCAGACCGATATCGACCAGGCTTATCGGGAGCTTCACGGCGAAATCCCCCAGGGGGAACGCGTGGGCGAAGATGACGGGACGATGCAGGCCGCCGTTTCGGAACGCGACATGGTGGCCAGCACGCTCGGTCGACAGGTGGAACGGCGCGAACCCGACGGAGCGACCAGCATCGGCGAAGAACTGGTGGAAGAAGGGCTCGACGAAGCCAACCACGACCAGATGCTCGCCGCGCGCTTCGAAGTCGATCTCCCCGACGAACTCGGCTAGCCTGCTTTATTCATGAGCGCTCTACTGCGATAGCCCCAAAGACCGAATCTGCGGCGTTGGGCTTGTTTGAAAAGCCATCGAGCATGTACCCATGCACTCAGGCTTTTCAACCTGCGCCCGCCTTGCATCTCCGGCCTTTGGAGCCATCTCGTCACGAGC
>DATMFV010000058.1:0-41041 GCA_035555975.1 Chthoniobacteraceae bacterium | reverse complement strand
TGGCCTCGGAGTGCCTATTTTTAGCCTGTAACGAAATTCCGACGACCGCCTGTATTCAAGGAATACAGAAGGAAGGAGGAATGCAGTTAGAGGCAAAAAGAGGTACTCCATGGCCGTTGAAGGGCTTTTTTCACAGCCTCTGAAGCGGTTAGTCCCGGCTCCGGCCCCCGAGCAGGAGCGGAAGAAGGTACCAGAGCATGTAGGCGAGCGAGGTGATGAACGCCGCCACATAGGTCCAGGCCGCCGCGTCGAGCACCTTGCGCACGGCGACCATCTGGTCGGGCGTGGCAACATGCCCCATCCCGCCGAGAATCTGCTTGGCCCGGCGCGAAGCGTCGAACTCCACCGGCAGGGTGATCAGGTTAAAGAGCATGATGATGCCCCAGCCCGCCGCCATGAAGGTGTAGGCCGTGCGCGGAGCCATCAGCCCGGTGAAAAGCCCGATCATCGGCAGCCAGAGGACGAGCTGGTTGGCATAGTTGGTGACGCCGACCGCCGCCATCCGCCATTGCAGCGGTTTGTAGGCGATCTTGTGCTGGATCGCGTGGCCGCATTCATGGGCGGAAACGCCGAGCGCCGCGCACGAGGTGCCGTGATAGTTGTCGCTGGAGAGGACGAGCCGTTTGTGAATCGGGTCGTAGTGATCGCCGAGCATCTGGTCGAGTTCGACGATCTGGACATCGTGAATCCCCGCCCGGTCAAGGATCTGGGCCGCCACTTCAGCACCGGTATCGCCCGAGGCGGCGGGAACCCTGCTGTATTTCGCGTACATTGACTTGACGCGTGCCGCCGCAAAAAGCGACAGCGCCATCGTACCGCCAAAGATGATGAAAAAGAGGATAAGGGACATAAAAGGGTCAAATAGTCTGGTTTGCGAACACCCTTAACACAATCCGGCGATGAGGCAACCCCCTTTTCCTCCTTCTTTTTTTCTGTTGTTACGGGTTGAGCCGGAGGCAATTACGCCATTCTAGGTCAGGTAGGTGTCTTCGTGCGAATAAGGCGGGGCGCAGCAACAAAGGAATCGCAGGGGGGAGGTCGCGCGGATGGTATGCCAGACGCCGGGCGGGATCAGGATCGCGTCGCCGGGACCGACGGCGCGCGTTTGCTCATCGAGCGTGATCTCTCCGCTCCCTTCGAGCAGAAAGTAGAACTCCTCCGAAAGCCGGTGGTAGTGCCGCTCGGTGGCGACCCCCTCGGGCAGGCTCGCTTCGGCGAGGCTCTGGTTGGCCACCGGCGCGTTGGCGCGGTCGAGGATGGAGCGGATCGTGGAGCCGTCCTTGGTGGTGAAAGGGGGTTGTTCCCGGAGTTGGCGGATCGTCATGGTGCAAAGGGGTGCATTGAAAAAACGGCGTATTTTCGCTGACTTTGCCGCCGGGGGCGACTAAAAAGGGGTGTTTATGGATTTCTTTGACCAGTGTACCGCTTTGATCACGGGAGCCTCGTCCGGGTTGGGAGAGGAGTTTGCCCGCCAACTGGCACCCCGGGCTTCGACGTTGATCCTGATCGCCCGCCGCGCCGATCGGCTGGAAACACTCGCCTGCGAACTCCGGCGGCCGGGGTTGACGATCCATACGCGCAAGGTTGACCTCTCCAGCCGCGAAGAGGTCGAGGCCCTGATCGACTGGCTGGCGCAGGAGCGTTTCCCGATCAGCTTCCTGGTCAACAACGCCGGGCTGGGCGACTACGGCCACTTCATCCGGAGCGACTGGGAGCGCGTCCGGCAGATGCTGGAGGTGAATATCGCCGCCTTGACCCGCCTGAGCTACGCGCTCCTGCCGACGCTGCGGGTCCACCCCGAAGCGGCGATCCTGAACGTTGCCTCCATCGCCGGGTTGATCCCGATGCCCAAGATGGCGGTCTACGCGGCAACCAAGGCGTACGTCATCAGTTTTTCCGAAGCGCTCCGGGCGGAACTTCGCTGGACCACCGTACGGGTGACCGCCCTCTGCCCCGGCCCTTCGCCGACGGAATTCGGCTCCACCGCCGAACGCGAGCTGACCGGCGACACCATGCCTTCGCCCGAGCTTTTCAAAGTCCCCCCGCAGCAGATCGTCTCTGAAGGGCTCCGCGCCGTCGACCGCGACCGCGCCCGGGTCATCCCGGGCTGGGTGGTGGCGCTCGTCATGCTCGTGACGGCGGCGATGCCGCTCTGCCTGCTGCGCGCGGTGATGCGCAACAACGCGCGGTAAAATCCCTTTTTTTCGCAAATCCCGGGAGTGATCGCCCGGTATTGCCGCCTGGGGCTCCCTTTTGATCAGTGATTCCCTGAATGGGGTTTTAGTGGGAAACCTTAGACGGTTTTGCTTTCCAAACGGGAGAATCCGGTTAATCTGCACTCCCGTCAGCAGTGTTGGGGCAGGGGAGTTTGTAACTGGCAACGTTCAGTAGCCGACTTGAGACCGATGACCGGGGACCGTCTCACCGCAATGCTAGGCAGTTATCAGTATGTCAAACAACAAACTTTACGTGGGGAACCTTCCCTTTAACGTAACGGAACCCGATCTGCAGGATCTCTTTGGTCAGGCAGGCACCGTCAGCGATGTGCTGCTGGTGCAAGACAAATTCACCGGCAAGAGCCGTGGGTTTGCCTTTGTGACGATGGGCTCGGAAGACGAGGCCCAGAGCGCGATCGAACAATTTCACGGCAAGGCCCTCGACGGACGGCCCTTGACGGTGAACGTCGCGCGCCCCCGTGAAGAACGGAGCGGCGGCGGTGGCGGCGGTGGCGGTCGTTCCTTTGAACGTCGCGGCGGCGGCGGATACGGTGGTGGCGGCGGTGGCGGTGGTTACGGCGGAGGCCGTGATCGCGACCGCGGCGGCCGTGACCGCGGTGGTCGTTACTAAACCATTCTCCCCTTTTTAAGGGTTTTTGGCGCCGGTGTCAGGGTGGGTCCCCACTTTGACATCGGCGTTTTCTTTTGTTGGCCCTGGCCTTCCTGGAGGGTCGGCCTCCGCGCCGACCGCGGCCTTGGAGGGTGCCTCGGTCCTAACCATCGTCCGCATGGCGACGGCGCTGCCCGGGGGGACGAAAGGCGTCGAAGGCGATGTCGGAACCATCCGCCTTCATCTGGTAAACCATCTGCATGAGCTGCCCGAGGCGACCTTTCGGCCACCCCCGGGCAGCAAACCATTGCAGGTATTCGGCAGGGAGTTCATGGAGCCTGCGTCCCTGGCACCGCCCGAACGGCATTACCGTGCGGGAGATTTCCAGCAGATCGGCGGCAGCCTGCCTGCGAAGGGCGTCGGGCTCCATTTTTGTTTGAGGCGTTCCGGCTTACGGCAACCGCACGGCCTTCTCCTGCGCGAGGAGGCAAAGCTCCGCCGCCTTGAAGATGTGCGCCTGGGTCATTGCCTTCTCCGTCCGGTTGAGGCAGTCGAGGATCGCCTGGCCGAAGAACGGGTAACCAACCTTTCCGGCGACGGAAAAGCGTTGTTCCACCTCGTCGTTGACGAGATAGAGGTTGCCGGTGTTCCCCTCCTGCGTGATGTCGATGTACTTGCGCACCTCGATGTACCCCTTGGTGCCGAGGATGAAGGTCCGCCCGTCGCCCCAGACGCGGGAAGCCGCCGGGGTGAGCCAGTCGACGCGGATGAAGTTGGTCGCGCCGCTGTTGCCGATCAGGTGGGCCTCGCCGAAGTCTTCGAGTTCCGGGTACTGCGGGTTGTTCCGGTTGGCGACCGTCGCGGTGGTGACGGTGGCGTCGGTCGATCCGCTGTAATAAAGGAACTGTTCGAACTGGTGGCTGGCGATGTCGCAGAGAATGCCGCCGTAGCGCGCTTTTTCAAAGAACCAGTCGGGCCGCGTCGGTGCGTTGAGCCGGTGCGGGCCGAAGCCGACCACTTCAACGACCTTGCCGATCGCGCCGTCGGCGATCAACTCCCCGGCAAACCCGGCGGGCTCGGAGTGAAGCCGTTCGCCGATATAGACGAAGTACCTGCGCCCGGTCGTTTCGGTCACCTTGCGGGCCTGTGCGAGCTGGTCGAGCGAGGTGAACGGGGTTTTGTCGGTGAAGTAATCCTTCCCGGCTTCCATCACCCGGCAGCCGAGCGGACCGCGATCCGAGGGGATGGCGGCGGCGGCGATCAGGGCGATCTCCGGGTTGTCGAGGAGCGCTTCGAGCGAATCGACCGGCTTGACCTGCGGGAATTTCGCACAGAACGCTTTCACCCGTTCCGGATCGCAGTCGTAGACGTAGCGGAGTTCGCCCCCCGCTTCGGTCAACCCGTTGCACATGCCGTAGATGTGACCGTGGTTGAGGTGGGTCGCCGCAAAGACGAATTCCCCCGGCTTGACGACGGGGCTCGGCTTCCCCTTGGGGGCATAGTTCATGCCATCAGCAGCTTGTGTCATGATACGAGATGGTCGCGGATGTAGTTGAAGCTTTGGGTGATCGAGTCAAACGGATCGCCGGGGCAGGTGTCCTGTTCGACGATAAACCACTGGCAGCCCGATTTTTCCGCCGCCGCGATGATGGCGGGGAAGTTGAGGTTGCCGTTGCCGATTTCGGTGTAGAACGGCACCCGCTCGAGCGTGATGCCGTAATCCTTGATGTGGAGCAGCGGAAGGCGTCCGGCGAGCCGCTCGCACCAGTGGACTGAACTGCCGCCGCCGTGCTGCACCCAGTAGGTGTCGAGTTCGCCCTGGATTTCGGTCCGTTCAAAGACCCATTCGAGGATCGCCTTCCCCTTGTAGTGGGCAAATTCCGAAGAATGGTTGTGGTAGGAGAGGGTGATGCCCGCTTCCCGCAACACCTTGGTGGCGCGGTCGAGCCTGGGGAACCATGCTTCGACCTGTTCCGCGTCGCCCAGGTCGATGCCGCCCGGGTTCGGATAGGCGACCTGCGTGCAGCCGAGCGTCTGGAGGCGTTCGATGACGGCGTCGGTCTCGTCGAGAATCTTCGCCGCCGGTTCGTGGGTGGCGCAAATGGTCAACCCTTCGCCTTCGGCGATGGAACGGAGTTCGCTCGGCGGGATCGGCCCCACGGCGCTGATCTGGATCGCTTCGTAGCCGATGGCGCGGACACGTTTGAGGGTGTTGGCGTAATCTTCCGCAGTCTTGCAGAAGTTGCGAAGGGTGTAGAGCTGGATGGCGACTTGTTTTATTTGCATGGAGTGGCGGGGGCTGGGGTTGCGTTGTTGCGGCGCTGGGCGGATTCGGCGATCCGTGCGGCGAGTTCCTTTTCGTACGCCGCGCCGTCGAGCGGAAGGGTGATGGTCGAGTCGGTAAACTGCGACATCAGCATGGCGTTGGCGAGTTCCACCGAGCAGAGCCCTTCGGCGCCGGGGGCGATCACCTCTTCGCCGTGGAGGATCGCATTGATGAAATTGCGCATGATGATCACGTGCGAACTGGCCGCATTGGGCGGCGCGAGCGGGATTTCGACGTTCCAGACCGAGGGCCGGCCGCCGCGCATCGGCGTGGTGCGGGAAAACTCGCTCATCCCCTGCGTATTGCGGACCCAGCGGATCTGTTCGTCTTCGAGCACGACCCGTCCGTTTTCGGCGGTGATCTCGAGCCGGTTGGTGCCGGGGCTTTCTCCCGTGGAGGCAATGAAGACGCCGGTCGCTCCGTTGGGGTATTCGAGCACGGCGGTCACGTCGTCTTCCACCTCGATTTCATGGTAATGCCCGAAACGGCAGAGGGCGCGGACCCTGGAGGGCATCCCGAAGAGCCACTGGATCATGTCGAGATTGTGTGGGCACTGGTTGAGGAGCACGCCGCCCCCTTCGCCTTCCCACGTGGCGCGCCAACTGGCGGAATTGTAGTAGGCAAAGGTGCGGAACCAGTCGGTGATGACCCAGTTGACGCGGCGGATCTCGCCCAGTTCGCCGCTGTCGATCAGTTGCTTGAGCGCCTGGTAGCACGGATAGGTGCGGACGTTGAACATCGCCGCAAAAATCTGTTTGGGATCGTTGTGGGCGGCGAGGAGCCGTTCGGCGTCGGCCTTATGAACGGAGATCGGCTTTTCCACCAGCACGTGCAACCCTTTTTCCAGCGCGGCGATGCCGAGGCTGGTGTGGCTGTAGTGCGGGGTGACGATCAGGATGGCGTCGATTTCGCCCGAGGCGATCATCTCTTCGCTGGAGGTAAAGCCTTTGACTTCCGGCCCGAACTGGCGGACATCCGAGAAAGGATCGGCAACGGCGGTGAGAACCGCGCCGGGCACCTGGTTGTCGAGGATCTTTTTGGCGTGGTTGGTCCCCATGGAACCAAGCCCGGCGATGCCGAGGCGAACAGTTTTCATAAAGCGTTTCTTAAATCAAGGAATTGAAGAGCAAAGCCTGCCGGTTGCTCTGGTCGGGTCGCCCTCCGGTTCCGGTGCAACGGTGCTCCCGACAAGGAGCTTGCCAAAGGCGACCTTACACGTGTAGGGTCAGGCGACCTATGAGGTCAACGAAAAACCGATCCAAAGAGCGATCGACGGGTCCCGTGATCCGCTCGACCCACGATCTCGCCCGGCAGCTTGGCCTGTCGCGGTGGACGGTTTCGCGCGTGATCAACGGCCACGCCGGGGTGCATCCCGACACCGTCCGCCGGGTGCATGCGGCGATGGAGCAGTACCGGTTTTCGCCCAACCCGCTCGCCAAGGGGTTGCGACACGGGAAGACGAGCATCATCGGTGTCGGGGTGCCGGAGATCGAGGCATTTCATCTCGGCCCCAAGCTGGAGCGGCTGCGCCACGAGCTGGAGGCGCGCGGGTTTTACCTGATGGTCGGCGTGCGCGGCAACGCCGCCTGGCAGGAGGTCGAGCTGCTCGACCGTTTTCGGGAGCTTTGCGTCGCGGGGATGATCTCGTTTGCCTCCTCGCTCGGGGCGGGTAACCGGGCGGTCCGCCGTCTGGCGCAGGCCGGCGTGCCGCTGGTGATGGTCGACCCCCGCACCGCTTCGCCGCCCCGCAGCAGCGTCCTGCTCGACCGCGCGGCCGGGATGCGGGAGGCGACCGGGCATCTGCTCGACCTCGGCCACCGCCGGTTGGCGAGCGTCGGGCTTTTTCAGGGCGGGTTCTATTCGCAGCAACGCCTCGAAGGCATCCGAAGCGCCCTGGAGTCGCGCGGACTCGATCCGGAAGGGAGCCTGACGCACTACGCCGTGAACGAAACCGCCGCCTCCTACTACCAGGGGGGGTACGAGGCGGCGGAGGAAATCGTACGCGGCTGGAAAAAGCGCGACCGCCCGACCGCGTTTCTCGTGATCAACGATCAGGTTGCCACCGGCGTGCTCAAACGGCTGCAGGAGGCGGCGATCGACATCCCCGGGGAGGGGTCCATCATCGGTTACGACCGGATGGATCTCGGAAATTTCCTCACTCCCAAGCTGACAACCATCGACGGCCAGCCCGCCGCGCTGATGGAAGCCGCAACCGCCCGTCTGCTCCAGGCGATCGACGGCGAAGCGCCGGAACGCGGCCCGGCCCGGGCCCCGATCGCGGCGCGGCTGGTCATCCGCGAGACCACCGGCCCGGCGTAAGTCCAACGCCTCCGTGTTGGAGGGTTAAGCCTCCGCGCCGAACATGGCCGTTCGAGTTCGTTTCTCGCCCCTTCGGGTGCCCGCCTTGCAAGCCAAAGCGGTTCGTTTTCCGTACTATTCCCAGAGCCCTCCAGACGGCCATCGGCAGGAAAATTCATTCTCCTCTGCCGCTGCGATGGCAGGGGGACCGAGAAAAGAGGCCGCAAACGAGGCCGTTTCTTTCAAGCTTAACATCGGCTCGGTTTTCACCGATTTCTTCCAAAAGGCACGCCATAAGTTCTCCCGGCCCGGATCTCCCCAGAACGATTCAGTGAATCCCACCGGAAGGTTCTTGGTAAGTACTGTGCCGCGTCGCCTGAAAGTGGCGCGAATGGAATCCACAAGAGCTTGACCGTTAAATGAAAAATGTTTTCCGAGGAACCAGACATCAAAGTAGTCCTTCATCCGTGAATTGAGCATCCCGAGTGTCACGATGGCTTCAAACTTTTCGGCGAGAGCGCTTTCCATGCGATAAGCCCGGATGGAGGGCGCTCCCATCCCGATGAGACTTGGAAACTTGATCTCAACCGGGTCCACTGCCGTTGCGTCACCAAACCCGACATCAATCTGGACTGGGATTCGGGCGTTGCCGATTCTCCCCTGCAGGGTCACACGACAGCCGACATAAAGCTCCTGGGCGCGGATCGGTTCCACCTGTACCGAAGCCGGATTAAAAAGGATACCGTCCTCTTCAACAGGTTCGTGGCACAGGGCTTGAAAAATCTCTTTTATATTTTCAAGGGAGGCATCTCCAAAGCCGAGCAAATCCAGATCCCGCGTGATGCGATGAGGTAGCTCATGCCAGACCGCGAAAAGCAGCGCGCCTTTGAGAACAAAGCGATTTCTATAGTTGGAGCATGAGAGGCGAAACAGGAATCGTTCAATACCATATCGAACCAAGAGCGTGTTAAAATCCTGTCCGGTTCTCCGTTGAATCGACTTGAGCCGATCTCTCACCGAGATAGCCATGTTTTTGGGTTCCCTCGTTTTGTTCATATCGTCATGCTTTCAAAATATGGGCGCATGACGTTGCTCATCCGACAGAGCTTCGCGTAGCGCCAGAGTTCGTCCGCAGTCGCCTTCCTGCGACGCCAGGCTTCGTTCAGGGCTTCCACCGCCACGTTGATCCCGACTTTGCTTCGGTACTTGAAGCAATCCGCAATGGTTTTTGCAGGGGAAGTAATTTTCACCCGAACGCCCAGGATGACGTGTTCCTCAACGCCTGCCCGGTAGGTCGCTTCTGATGTCCAGAACACCGCAAGCTGCGGGCTTGAAATGTGAGGGCGGCGAGTCCCGGGCGGGAGGAATAGATACACCTCTGAGGGGTTTTCGGTGGTCAAGTCATGAAACCGAAGGGCCGACAGGAGACAAATGACCGATTTGGGAGATCGGGCGGCCACTTCAGCGAGAGATTCGTGCTCGTGGAATGCCTCGTCGTCAGCGGCGGTATAAAGACCACGCCGGATTCTTTTCAAGATTCCTTGCGCGACAAGCTGACGCAGCCGGACACGGGAGACTCCGAGAGCTTCCAATTCCCGCGACCGCACCATTCGTCCGCGAGCAAGGGAGAGGGCGCTTTCTTTTTCCGGAGAATCACACATCAGAAGGACGATACAAATCCACTCAATATATCGTCAAGTAGAGTTAATTTGTAAATGATGCTTCGATGTGCCTTCGTGCTGTTTCTGTCAGGAACAGGTGGACACTTCCCTTGCACCGCAGCGGCGGGGAAACTCGAAGATCCTCACCCCGTATGGGCGCGCCGTCCCCTCGCTTCGCGTTCTTTGAAGAAGAAGCGGATCGGCAGCCCGGTCCACGGCACTTCCTTGCGGATCTGCGCGTCGAGGTATTTCCGGTACGCGGGAATCATGAGGTCTTCCTGGTTGACGAAAAAGAGGACGCTCGGGACCGGTACGGCGGCGCGGTCGTTCTGTTCGGGCTGCGTTGCGTAGATGATCTTGAGCCGCTTGCCGTTGCGGGCGGGTGGGGGATGGGCGGCGGTCGCCTGCGCCATGAGGCGATTGAGCGCTCCGGTGTTGATCCGCCGTCGCGACTCGTCCCGCACCCGTTCAATCAGCTTGAAAAGGCGGCTGATCCCCTCGGTCTGGAGCGCGGAAAGGACGACGACCGGGGCGTAGTCGAGGAAGAAAAGCTCGCTCTTGATCGCCTCGAGCAGTTCGGCCAGCGCCTCCTTGCGTCCCCCGAAACCGGCTTCCTCCTTGACGAGGTCCCACTTGTTGACCGCGACCACGCACGGCTTGTTCGCTTCCTGGATCAACCCTGCGATCTTCTTGTCCTGCGCAGTCACCCCGGCGGTGGCGTCGACCACCAGCACGCAGAGGTCGGCGCGGCGGATGGTCCGCTCCGAGCGCATGACGCTGAAAATTTCGACCGATGAACTCTGCTTGCCGCGCGGGCGAATCCCAGCGGTGTCGATCAATGTATAGGCGTTGGAGCCGCGCCGGTACGGGATGTCGACCGCATCGCGAGTCGTGCCGGAAATGTCGGAAACCAGCGTCCGTTCGTCCTGAAGGATGGCATTGATGAGTGACGACTTGCCGACGTTGGGGCGTCCCACGACCGCGATGCCGACGGCGACCGGTTCGGTGGACGCTTCCTCCTCCGGCGGCTCGGGCAGGAGCGCTTCGGCGCGTGCGACCAGGTCGCCGATCCCCCGGTTGTGCTCCGCGCTGATCGCGACAACGTGGCGAAACCCGAGGCGCGCAAACTCGGCATCCATCGCATCGTGGTTGGGGTGGTCGATCTTGTTGACCACCAGGATGACCGGCTTGTCAACCCGCCGCAGCCGGGCGACGAGTTGTTCGTCCACAGGGGTGATGCCCGCCTGTCCGTCGACCAGAAAAAGGAGGAGTCCGCTCGTTTCGATGGCGATGTTGACCTCCGTCTGGACTGCTTCGGTGAAGTCGATGTCGGCGTCGCTCCCGATCCCGCCCGTGTCGATGATCGTCATCGGGTGTTTGCCAAGGCGGCACTCGGCGGTGATCCGGTCGCGGGTGATCCCCGGCTGGTCGTGGACGATCGAGATTCTCCGGCCTGCGAGCCGGTTGAACAGGGCTGATTTGCCGACATTGGGACGGCCGACGATGGCGATGGTTCTCATGCTTGGGTGTGGCCCCCGGCCTGAAGCTGACGGATGCCGTCGATGACATAACCTGCTCCGGAGACAAAGGTAAAGAACCCGGTGACGATCACCAGCGCGTCGAGGAAAAGAAACGTCCCGCCCCAAAGGGTAAAGGAGGCCTTGATCTGGAGCATCGCCCCGGCGATGGCGGCCATCATCAGCGCGGTGGCGATCTTGCCGGGGATCGTCGGGCGGACATGGACGTTGCCGACAAAATAGTGGAGCAGGAGCGCGCCGGTGACGACCACCAGATCGCGTGCGATCACCAGCACCGGGAACCAGAGCGGGAACTCGTAGTGCCACTTGCTGAAGGAGAGGGTGATGATCGCCGAAAGAAGTAGCCCCTTGTCGGCAATCGGGTCGAGAATGACGCCGAGGCGGCTGCGCTGGTTGTAATGCCGGGCGATGTAACCGTCGAGCCCGTCGCTGGCTGAGGCGACGACAAAGACGATGATCGCGGCGATCCGCTGCCACTCCTTCGGCGCGCCCTCCACCACGCTCTGCCCGTAATAGATGGCCAGCAGGACGAAGACGGGGATCATCAGAATCCGGGCAATCGTGATTTTGTTGGCGGTGGTCATCGGGATGGAGCAGTTCTCGAACTGCCGGAGCATGCCCTACCTTCGTCGCAAAGGACGACTTAAAAAACCGCGTTTTTTTAACGCAGCGGCGGGTATTTCTGGAGCTTGCGCTGGAGCGAACGGCGGTGAAGCCCGAGCACCTGCGCCGCCTTGCTGATGTTGTCGTTACATTCCGCGAGCACGCGCTGGATATGCTCCCACTCGATCCGCTCCAGCGACGGGACGACCATTTCCGGCTCGGTTTCCGCTTCCGGGTCGGGCGGGTTGAGCGCGGCGAGGATCTGGTCGGCATCGGCCGGTTTGGTCAGGTAGTCAAATGCACCGAGCCGCATCGCTTCGAGCGCGCTGGCGATGGAACCGTAGCCGGTGAGCATCAGGAAACGGGCCTCCGGAGCCAGCGCGCGAAGCTGGCGCAGGGTTTCCAGCCCGCTTGGGCCCGGCATTTTCAGGTCGAGGACCACGATGTCGGGGCGTTCCTTTTGCACAAAGGCGAGCGCCTGCGGCCCGTCCGCCACGGCGTCGGCGCGATGTCCGCGCGTCCGTAGCGCCCGGGCGAGACGTTCGCGCAGGATGTCGTCGTCGTCGACCAGAAGGAAATGGCGGGGTTCAAGGCTCATGAGAGGGTGGCGGCTGGCGTGGCTTCGGCGGTTTCGGCGGCGGTCGGGAGCGGCAGGGCCAGCGTTGCCAGCGTACCGCCTCCCGGGTGAAGGGCAAGGGTCAGTTTTCCGCCGAGGCGGGAGGCTAGGGTGCGGACCAGGAAGAGCCCGAGCCCCATTCCCTGCCCGGGCGCCTTGGTGGTGAAAAACGGTTCGCTGGCGCGGCGTTGCGCGGCGGGGGTGAGGCCGGGGCCGATGTCGCGCACGGCAAAGCAGAGCTGGCCCTCGCATTCGGCGATCTCCAGCGTCACCGGGTGGCCGCTCGTATCGGCATCACAGGCGTTCTGGATCAACACCCCGAGCGCCTGGATGACCGCTTCGCGCGGCAGGAGGAGCGGCTCATCGCCCAGCGCGGCATGGATGCGGAGCCGCGCCGCGCACGCCGGGCCGACGCTCTGGAGCACTTCTTCCGCAAGCTGACGGGGCGTCATCAACTCGACCGGATCGCCGATCCCGCCGGTGGAGCGGGCGCTCAGGCGTTCCAGAATGGCGCGGCACCGGTTGACTTCCGTACGGATCAGTTGCGCATCCTCCAGCAGGCCGTTGCGGGTCGCGCAGGCGGCGTCGCCCTGTTCGAGGGTCCGCTCCAGTTCGCGGCTGGCGACCGCGATCGTCCCGAGCGGCGAGCCGAGTTCGTGCGCCACCCCGGCGGCCAGCGTGGCGAGCGAGGCAAACTGTTCGTTGCGGGCGGCGTGGAGCTGCATCTCGGCCAGTTCCTGCTCCCGCGCCTTGAGGATCTTCTGCATCCGCGCCGCGAAATAGGCGATCCAGGCGATCGTCAGGAGCGTGGCGACGATCATCCCCTTGGTATGGAGGGCAAACGCCAGCCGCCCGGTGATCGGGAGGCCCGGCTGCACAAAAAAGGTGTCGAGCGGGAGGTGAAAAAAGCACAGGAACCCGAACCCGGCTCCGCAAAGCGTGGCGAGCGCCCAGAGGTAGCTGGTCGGCAGCACCATCGCCCCGAGTGCGATGTGGACAAAGTAAAACGAGGTGAACGGGTTGTGAATCCCCCCGGTCAGGTAAAGCATCGCCGTCAACGCCACGACATCGAAGCTCAAAACGGCGGCGATCAACCATTGCCGCCCGCGCCGGGTCCGCAGCGAAACATCGTAGAGCAGCCCGTTGGACATCATCGTCGTCAGCAGGATGGCGACGAGCGCATGGAGCGGCAGGGAGATCCGGAGCACCCACGAAACCACAAAAATCACGACCGCCTGCCCGGCCACCGCCGTCCAGCGCAGCCGGAGCAGCCATGAAAGGGTGTTCCGGTACGGTGTCAGCGGTTCGGCATCAGGCAGCGGCGGCATCGCATCGGCAAGATAACACCTTTGCCCTTGTCGGAAAACCTCGATTCATGAGAAGAGGGTCTTGTCAACGCCATGAAGTCTTCCCCCCTGACACGGTTTCGCCCCTCTGCCTTTGCCCGGGTCCGTTCGCCCGAGCAGATGGACGCGCTCCTGCCGTTGACTTCGCCACGGGGCTGGCTGGTGCTTCTGGCGCTGGTGCTGGCGCTTGGGGCGACGACGCTCTGGGCATTTTTCGGGACCATCGTCCGGACGACGCGCGGCGAGGGAACGATCCTCCGTTCCTTTGAGCTTGGGACGGAGGGCACCGGCGCGCGCGCGGAGGGGGAGTGGCGCGCACAGGTTTACATCCCCGTTGCTGAAGGGCGAAAAGTGACCCCGGGGATGAAAGTGCTGATCGCACCGGCGACGATCCGCCCCGAAGAGGATGGCTACCTGCTGGGGGAAGTCGCCGCCGTTTCCCGCCGTCCGGTCACGCGGGAGGTGCTGTTAAGAAAACTGGGCGGCAGCCTGCGGCAGGCGGAGCGGCTGCTGGCCGACGGGAGCGCTTTGCAACTGGAAGTGAAGTTTCAAAAAGACCCGGCCACGCCGGGCGGCTTCGCGTGGTCGCTCTCGCGGGGGCCCGATCTCGCGATCGAAAGCGGCACCCCCTGCCGCGCGACGATCGTGCTCGAAACCCTCCGCCCGATCGCCCTTCTGGTCCCCTCCTGGGGGCGGGCGCTGCCCCCTTCGCGATGACCCCGCTTCCCAACCGACGCGCAAAGACCGCCACGGTCATCCAGATGGAGGCCGTCGAATGCGGGGCGGCGGCGCTGGCAATGGTGCTCGACTACCACGGGAAGGTGATCCCTCTGGCGCAATTGCGGGAGGCGTGCGGCATCTCGCGCGACGGAAGCAAGGCGCTCCACCTGCTCCAGGCGGCCCGGCGGCTCGGGATGAAGGCCAAGGGTTTCCGCTACTCGGCCGGCGAACTCGGGTCGGTGCCGCTTCCGGCGGTCCTGTTCTGGGACGCGAACCACTTTGTCGTGCTCGAAGGGTTCGGCAGGGGAGGGAAGCTTTTTTATATCAACGACCCGGCGAGCGGACCGCACGCGATCAGCGCCGACCGGTTTGCCGAAAGCTATGCCGGCGTTGTCCTGACGTTTGAGCCGGGGCCGGCGTTTCAACCCGGCGGGCGGCGGCCGGAGAATTTCCGCTTCCTCCTGGAGCGGATGCCCGGCGGGAAGGACGCCCTGGCATTCGCCCTCTTCTGCACGCTGTTGCTGGCGGTCCCGGGAGTGCTCGCCCCGGTGTTTACCCGGATTTTCATCGACGATTACCTGATCGGCAGGGAAACGGCATGGTTGCAGCCCCTTCTGGTCGGGATGGTGCTCGCCATGGTGCTCCAGATGGCGCTCACCGCGTTGCAGCAGCTTTGCCTCCTGCGGTGGCGCACGAAGCTGGCGCTCGCCGAGTCGGGCCGTTTTTTCGCGCGGATGATGCGGCTGCCGATGCGCTATTTCTCGCAACGCTTTGCCGGGGAGATCGGCTCCCGCCTGGCGCTCAACGACGCCGTGGCGGAGACCGTCGGCGGGCCGCTCGCAACGGCGGGGCTGCACCTTCTGCTGATCATTTTTTTCGCCGTCGTCATGCTTTTCTACAGCGTGCCGCTGACGGCGATCGTCCTTGCCGTGGCAGGGGCCAAGTGCGCCGTCGTCCGGCTGGCGGCGCGGCACCGCGCGGGGTGCGACCAACGGCTGATGCAGGAGGCGGGGCAGCTTTACGGCGCGTCGATCAACGGGCTTTCGATGGTCGAAACCCTCAAGAGCAGCGGCGGCGAGGACGATTTTTTCGCCCGCTGGGCCGGTTACCAGACGCGGGTGCTCGCCGGGCGGCAGGCGCTGGCCGCGCGGATGCAGGAACTGGCGCTCGCTCCCGGGCTCTTCCATGCCGTGGGCGGAGCCGCCATTTTTACCTTCGGCGCTTTTGCGGTGATGGAGGGGGAGCTGACCATCGGCACCGTGATCGCCTTTTTCGGCCTCGCCGCCCAGTTGAGCGCCCCGGTCGACGCGCTGCTGGAGGTGGCGTTTTCACTTCCCGAACTGGAGTCGAACCTCGCCCGCGTCAACGACGTGATGCAGGCCGGGGAAGACCCGCTCTACCGCGCGCAGCGCAACCGCGCCCTCTTCGAGGGAAGCGGCAAGCTGGTCGGCAGGGTGGAACTGCGCGGGGTGAGCTTCGGCTATTCGCCGCTCGAGCCGCCGTTGATCCGCGATTTGAGCCTGACGATCGAACCCGGGCACCGCGTGGCGCTCGTCGGCGCGAGCGGAAGCGGAAAATCGACCCTTGCGAGGCTCGCGGCCGGGTTGGTGACCCCTTGGTCGGGCGGGATCATGATCGACGGCGTTCCGCTGACGGAAATCCCCCGCGACCTGCTCGCCACTTCGCTGGCGATGGTCGACCAGGAACTCGTTTTTTTCAGCGGCACCGTGCGCGACAATCTCTCCCTCTGGGACGCCACCATCCCCGAAAGCGATCTCGTACAGGCGGCAAAGGATGCCGAGATTCATGACCTGATCGCCACCCGCCCCGGCGGCTACCAGAGCCTGCTCGGCGAAGGGGGAGCCAATTTCAGCGGAGGCCAGCGCCAACGGCTCGAGATTGCCCGTGCGCTCGCAGGCAGGCCGAGCATCCTGATCCTCGACGAAGCGACCAGTGCCCTCGACCCGATCACCGAAGCCGCCATCGACCGCAACCTGCGGCGGCGCGGCTGCTCCACCCTCATCATCGCCCACCGCCTGAGCACCATCCGCGACGCGGACGAAATCGTCGTACTGGAAAGCGGCTCCATCGTCGAACGGGGCGATTTCGAGAGCCTGAAGAAGGCGAAGGGCCGCTTCTGCGAGCTGATGGAGCTGTAGATGGGAAGTTGATTTCCTTTATCTCGCGGTTTCGTCCCGCAGGATGTACCCGCCCCCGGGCCGGGGTTGGCCGCCGCGGGCAACGTAGTCGAGAACCCCTTTTTGCAGCCGCGTCGGGGAGGGGACGGCGCGGGCCTCTTCCAGCGTGGTTTTCGGGCCGAAGATCCAGCGCAGGTAGTGGTTGGGATCGCGGGTAAAACAGGCGAGCGGTCGGTAGAGCGCGCCGAAGGCGACGATCTTCGCGGGCGGGGAGTCAAAGTCCGCCATCGCGCGGTCGAGCAGCCACGAAATACAGCAGACGGCCGCCCAGCGTTGCTCGGGATAGTATTGATCAAAGAAGGGAATCGCCCGGGCGATGGAGGCGCGGCAGGCGTCGGTGTCGAGCGGCCCTCCGGTCGGGATGTGGGTGTAAAGAACGTCGCTTTCCGGGCCGAGGAGAAGAGGACTTTCGGCGGGGATCGCCGTTTCTTCGCGGCTGATCCTGCCGTCGGGTTCGGTGGTATGCCCGTAGAGGAAGCCGTCGCGAAGGGTAAGCTCCGGCTGCCACCCGTCGGCGGGCGTGTTGTCTTCGGGCATCAGCCATCCCTCCGGAGAGCAGGTAAAACCGGACCGGAGCAGCGGCACCGGTTCGGAGCCGACCTGATAGACGTTGGAGGAAAACCCGAACTTGCCGTGGACAAATTGCAGGCGGCCGAGTTGATAGAGCCGTTCGGTGACGTGGTTGCGCATCCACCGCTGTGCGTCAAACCCCCGGAATCCGTAGATCCGGTAAAATTCGTTCATCCGCAGCGGCAGATCCTCCAGCGTGTTGACCGTGACCTCCCACGGAACGCCGCGCCGCCGGTGCGCTTCGAAAAGAGCGGGGTAGGCCGACACCACCGCGAGCGCGTGCCAGAGGCTTTTGCCCGGGTCTTCCAACTGCTCCTGCTGTTCGGAAAGCCAGGCGTCGCGAAAATCGAGAAAGGAACGCCGCGCCCCTTCGTCGCGCCCGAGCGTTTCCGCAGCCTCCAGGAGCAGCGCGATCGTCTCCTGCGGGTAGACGAGCGATTCCAGCACGCGCCGAAGCTCCGGGCGATCGAAAATCCAGCGGGCATCAACGGGCGAAGGGGAGCAGGGTGTCATGTCGGAAAATTAGGTCAACAATGCGCGGTTGTGGAAAGAAAAAACAGGCGGGAAATGGCTCTCTCCCGGTTTGAAGCTTGTCTTCCGGGTTCCCTTTGTTGCCCAATGAGATCCGTGGACCCATACAACACCCTTCTCGAAGCGGCAGACCGCCACGCTGCGGAAATTTTTGACCTCCTGGAAACCGTGGTGCAGATCGGCGCACCGACCTTTCACGAAAAACGCCGCTCCGACTTCCTGCTCGGCTGGATCAGGGAACAGATCGACGTCCCCCACGGGCAGGATGACGACGGAAACCTCTGGATCGACCTCTCCCGGGGGGCGGCTTCCGTCCACCTCCTCGACGCCCATATCGACACCGTTTTCTCCCATGTCGATGTCCCGTTGCGCAAAACGCCGTCGCAATGGCATGCGCCCGGCGTCTTCGACAACACCGTCACGGCCGTCACCCTGCTGATCTGGGCCAGGGCGATCGCGGCAAGCGGCGGGAACGCGCCGTTTCTGGTCACCCTGAGCGTCGGCGAGGAGGGGGAGGGGAACCTGCTCGGCGCACACCGGATGGCGGCGCAATTCAAGGAACGCGCCCGCGACGCCGTGGCACTCGACCTTTCGCTCGACCGCGCCTCACGGATCTCCGTCGGAAGCCGTCGTTACGAAATGACCTTTGAAGCCACCGGCGGTCACAGTTGGGGCGACTTCGGGCAGCCAAACGCCATTCACGAAGCCGCGCGCTGGATCGGCCTGCTCGAAAAGGCTTTCCCATGGCGGCGGGGCGAGCGGAGTTTCAACATCGGGACGATCGAAGGGGGCACCGGCATCAACGTCATCGCCGCGCAGGCCCGCTTCAAGCTCGACATCCGTTCGATCGACCCTGCGTTTCTCGACACTTTCCAGGCGTGGCTGGAGCAAGAGTGCGCCCGCCAGTCGCCCGGTTCGCCGTTCACGATCACAAGCCGCCTCATCGGCTACCGCCCTGCGGGGTCGCTGCCCGCCACGCATCCGCTCGTCGATCTCATTACGGAAACCCAGGGCGATCTCGGCCTTCCGTGCGAATGGGCCGCTTACAGCACCAACGGAAACGCTTTCATCGCCGCCGGGATTCCGACGGTCGTGACCGGTCTGGCGCGAGGGGCCGGGATTCATACCGAAGCCGAATACCTCACGCTCGATTCCGTGCCGACCGGCTGGCGCAAGCTCGTCCTGCTGACGCAGAAGCTGGCCGCGTTGTAGGGGCGCGCAAGCGCCCGGGTCTGCCACGCTGGAGACCCGATACAAGAAAACGCCCTCCGAGGCCTACGGATACTGCCGGAACTTATCCTCCGCCGTCTTCCTTCGCCGGATTTTGAGGAGATGGACCGGTTTGATCTTCGGGTCAAGGTCAACATAGTTGGTCCTACCCTGCCAGAGGTAGCGTTCGTCCCAGAGCAGGTCGTGAACGTCGTAAGCCTCGTCGGGCCCCCATCCGAGTTCCTCGATCGGCACGTGGACCCATGAGTGGTGCCGGGTCCACGGGTCGAGGTTGACGATCACCAGAAAGAGGGCATCCCGCTCCGGGGCGATCCTGCCGTAGAAAAGGATGTGGTCGTTATCGGCGTCGTAAAAACGGAGGTTGTCGTCGAGCTGGAGCGCCCGGTTCTCATGGCGGATGCGGTTGACCCGCGTGATGATCGCCTTGATGTTCCCGGCTTTGTCCCAGTCGCGCCGCTTGAACTGGTATTTTTCGCTGTCGAGGTACTCTTCGCGTCCCGGGATGGCGTCGTTTTCGCAAAGCTCAAACCCGCTGTAGATGCCGTAAACCGGCGAAAGCGTGGCGGCGAGCAGGTAGCGGATGATGAACGCCGGTCGCCCCCCTTTCTGGAGGAACCACGGGAGGATGTCGGGCGTATTGGGCCAGAGATTGCCGCGGAAATGTTCCTTGAGCGGTGTTTGCGTTAGTTCCGTGAAATATTCGATCAACTCCTGCTTGGTATTGCGCCAGGTAAAGTAGGTGTAGCTCTGGCTGAAGCCCGCCTTGGCGAGCACCGCCATCATCTTGGGCCGGGTGAACGCTTCGGAGAGAAAGATCACGTCCGGATGGCGTTCGCGCACCTTTTCAATCAGGTATTCCCAGAACGCCACCGGTTTCGTGTGGGGATTGTCGACCCGGAAGATGCGCACCCCCCGTTCCACCCAGAAGAGGACGACCCCGGCCAGCTCCTCCCAGAGCGCCCGCCATTGCGGGTTGTGAAAGTTGAGCGGGTAGACATCCTCGTACTTCTTGGGCGGGTTTTCCGCGTACTTGATGCTCCCGTCGGGCCGGAGGTAGAACCATTCCGGGTGTTCCGCGACATATGGGTGATCCGGCGAACAGTTGATCGCGAAATCAAGCGCCACTTCCATCCCGCGTTTGCGGATTTCGCCCACCAGCCAGTCAAAATCCTCCAGCGTGCCGAGTTCCGGGGCGACATCGCAATGCCCGCCGCCGTTGGGGCACCCCTGGTGCCGGTTGCCGATCGCGTACGGCACGCCCGGCTCGCCCGGTTCGGAGGTGACGGAGTTGTTGCGCCCCTTGCGCGCGGTGATCCCGATCGGATGGATCGGCGGAAAATAGATTACGTCAAACCCCATTGCTTCGGCATCGTCGATCCGCCCCACGCAATCACGGAAGGTGGAGCCGCGGTCGGGCAACCCTTCGGCGGACCGGGGGAAAAATTCGTACCAGGCGGCGAACCGCGCCGCCTCCCGGTCGACAAAAACGCGCGCGTAGGGGCGGTACTCGGTGGAGAGCGCGCGATCCGGCCACCGCGCCATCAAGGTTTCCAGTTCATCCCAGTGGGCGATTTCGTTGACCTCGGCAAAGGTCGCCTTCCTTAACCGGGCGACGATCTCGCGCAGCCGTTTGCGCTCCCCCTTGTCCGAAGCGCGCCGGGCCGCCCGTTCGATGATGGCGACCCCTTCGAGCCGTTCGTTGTCAAGGTCAGTCACGCCGCCCTCGTATTTTTTCCGGTACTCCTCCTGCCAGGAGAGGAAGGCGTCGCCCCATGCCTCGACGGTATATTCGTAGTACCGGTTTTCCTCCAGGAGGCAACTCCCCTGCCAGCGGTCGTTTTCGAGCAGGGTCATCGGCGTCTGCCGCCACGGCTCCGCGCGTTTGGAGCCCGGCCCGGTGAGCGACCGCCACTTGAGCACGGCGCCCAAGCGATCGTGCCCTTCCTTGATCAGGTCGGCCTCCACCACCAGCCGGTCGCCCACGATCCGCTTGATCGGGTACCGCCCTGCGTTGACCAGCGGCTGAAGGTTCTCGATGATGACGGGCGGCGCTTTGGTAATCATAAAGGAAACAGGGTCGATTCGGGGTCCACGGTGCCAGAGCTTCCCGGTTGGAGCCAATCAAATTCCCCTCTCTTTCTGATCCTGCGCTGCGGTGGAAAGAGAACAGTCGTGTCGGCTTTTTGAACGCTTTACGGCCTCGGTTGGCATGCTCTCCTTGGGAGAGACCCCCGCCGGAGACCCTTGGCATGGGCTTGGCTTTTCTTTTACGGAGCCATTGATGAAGAGCCAGCCTTTCCCGACCCCGCGGGCTGTCTCTCTGGAAGAGAAAGCCAAGTAAGCATCCCAAATTGAAATTTGTCATGATCCTAACTCAAGAAACCATCGAGAGTCTGAACGAAGAGACGGCCGATCACGGCAAGGCCGCCAAGGACCGATTGTCCGTCAACCACGCCGCCGCACACCGCAACGGTGTACGGGAAAGTGAGGAAATCAGCGACGAGACCCTCATGACGCGGGTCTCCCAACACGACGCCTCGGCGCTCGAAGAACTCTTCGACCGCCACGCCGGGGTGATCAAGAGCGTCATTTTCCGCATCATCCACAACGAAGCCGAAGCCGAGGATGTTCTGATGGAGGTCTTCAACGAAGCCTGGAAAGGGGCTTCCAAATACTCCGCCCAGAAGGGGAAGGCGCTCGGCTGGCTGGTGACGATGGCCCGCCGCCGCGGCATCGACCGGCTGCGCAAGCGCCAGAGCTACTCCCGCGCGACCGACCGCCTCCAGGTGGAGGTCGAACACGACCCGGAGGCATGGATTTCCGGGCGCGACCCCGACGGCGACAGCGAACGCGCCGACCTGCGCCAGTTTATCCAGCTCAAGCTCTTCGAACTCCCCCCCTTCCAGCGCGAAGCGATCGAGTACGCCTTCTACAAGGGGATGAGCCAGCGCGAAATCGCCGCACATACCGGCATCCCGCTCGGCACGATCAAGACCCGCATCGAGCTGGGCTTGAAGAAATTGAGCGTCTCGCTCGAAGTGCTCGAGGGGGAGTGGGTATAGTCTCCGCCTCCAAAAGAGGGGGTCGGCCGGTCACGGCGGCGGGGTCAATAACCGCCACGCCGCCTCAAAGGCGGGAGGAAGGACTTCGCGCCGGAGGAGCGGGTCGTTGCCGGCGCGCATCCACCGCCGGAGTTCCTTTCTCAAGCGCTCCATGGTCCCGGCATGCGCGGGGTCCGACGCGAGGTTGACGGCTTCGCAAGGATCGCTGTCGAGATCGTAGAGTTCCTCTGTCGGGGTGCCCCGGCGAAGGGTGTCCGGGATGGCCATGGAGAGCGAAGTGGTCAACTCTTCCGTGCCGATCAGGCGCTGGGGATGAAAGCGGTCGAAGTTCAGGATATATTTGAAGCGTTCGTCGCGGACAGCACGCATCAGCACTGGCATGGCACGCTCGGCATGGATATACTTTCTGGGAGAATCCGGCTCACCGCGAAGGGCCGGAGCGAAACTCCTTCCGTCAAATTGCTCGGGTGAATAAGGGATGCCGGTCAGGTCGAGCAGGGTGGGCAGAATATCCACGCCGCTGGTCAACGACCGGTACGCCTGGCCGGCCGCGATCGTTCCGGGAGCCCTCAGGAGCCCGGCGACCCGAAGGCCCGCATCGTAAAGCAACAGCTTGGCACCGGGAAACGGAACCCCGTGGTCCGTCAGGAAAACGACCAGAGTCCCGTCGGCCAGACCCGTGCTCTCAAGGGTGGCCAGGATTTCTCCCACTCCTTGATCTGCCCGGCGGATCTTCCGGTGGAACTGAGCCAACTGCTTGCGGTGCTCCTCCGTATCCTTGAGGTAGGGAAGCGGTTCGACTCTCTCCCACCCTTCGGTGGATTCCCCCGCAAAGGGGCGATGAACGTCGAAAAAACCGGCCCGGAGGAAGAATTTCGTCCCCGAAGCGGCGTACTGCCGGAGCCGGGAGCAGACCTGCGGGACGACGTCGGCGGTCCTGGAGGATTCCACCCAGAGATCATCGCATCGGCAGGAGGTGGCGGGCCACCGTTCGTGCTGGTGTCCTACAATGGCTGTATGGGAGCCTGCTTCGCCAAAATAGTCCTCCACCAGCCTTATCTCAGGTTGAAGGCTCCAACCGGCACTGACCAGCCCTTCGAGCCCGTGGCGATGAGGGTAAAGGCCGCTCATCAGGCTTCCGCGTGCGGGGCTGCAAATCGGGTTGGTCGCAAAGAGCGAATCGAGCCGGACGCCTTCCGCCGCCAACCGGTCAAGACAAGGGGAGACGACATCTTTTCGACCGTAACAACCGAGATGGCATCCAAGATCGTGCCACGTGATGAGGAGGACATTCATGATAAGTCGATCAGCAAGGGAAATCATTTTCCTGAAAAGCAATCTTCAGGGAGGCCAGATGGTTTTGTCTTTGAGGAGATCTTCCGGTGACCAGCTTTCGACGTGTCCATCAACCATCAGGATGTTAACGCGCCTTCCATGCCTTCCCTCAAGGGCATCCCGTTTAATGGTGGCTTCCCGGTGCGTAGCCGATGGCCAGGCGACTTTTTGATTGGTGGAAAGCCCGGGAATGTAGTTTCCAGGAGGGGTCGGGTTGTCAAGAAAACCTGAGGTCAGTGTAAGGTAGCCCGAATCGAAAAGGAGGAGCTTGCGACTGGGAAACTGAATCCGGGAGAGAGGGGTGGGAGGTGTGTTCTTTCCGTCTTCCCTCATCAGCCCCACGATGGCGCGATTGATTCCGTAATGTCCAAGGTGGGGCTGGCATTTGCCGGTGTCAAAGCGAACCACTGACCCCGGACAATACATGATGAACCGCTCGGGAGTGAACGTGTTTTTACTCTCTTTGTCATACTCCATGTAGCCCCCGTCGCCGAGCGTCTTTTGCCAGTTGCTCGCCGTCCAGTTGCCCTCGCTGTCAAAGGTTCCATCCTGCGTTTTGGGAAAGTATCCCTGGTGCTCGGAGGCATGGGTGTGAAGGGCGACGTGAAGTTGCCTTAGATTCTGAAGACACTTTGCCCCCTTTGCCCTTTGAGCGGCATGATCGAATACCGGAAAAAGAAGAAACGCCAAGGCCGCAATGATGGCGATTGAGATCAGTACGCCCAATAGACTGACCCCGGCTGAAGGTGAAGCTTTCGTCCTCATAAGCCGATCTTTCTAAGAATGGCGGGTGAATCGTCGGAGTATCGCCAGCGAAAGCAGAGAGCAGAATGCCAGTGTCACGAGGTCCGGCTCGGGAATAACGGTGACGGTGTATTGTAGCGAAATGTCATGGCCGTTGTAGATCAGTTCTGCAAAGGAGATGGAGGCATCGAGATGGAGGGTTAATCCGTCGGAGAGATGGCTGGAGGTGGCTGTTGTTCCGTCGTTTGAGAAAAAGTCAAAGAGGGTGACGGTGTAGGTGCCGGCAACCAGCGGGCCTGCCAGTGTAAGGTTGACCCGGTTGGAAGAAAGGATTGCGCTATTGTGCGCGGAGTAGTTCCAGAAGGTGAGCCGATCCGCGTCGCTGCCATCTCCGGCCAGTCGAAAGGCAAACTCCGCACCGGCAGCCATGTTTAACGTGACGTTGCCGGTTTCGGAAAGGAGGCCGCCGTCAATGGTGAGAACCCCCATCGCTTCCTCTGTTCCGGGCGCAAGAGTGCCGCCGGATTCGACGTAAATCATATGGCTGTTGTTGCCGGTGATCTTTCCTGCAATGCGTCCGCTTCCCCCAAGGGTGCCTCCATCGGCAATCTGATAGAGTCCGCTGGCGACCCCGCCGCCCTGGCCGGAATCGGCTTGAATATGCGTCCCGTTGACCAGAAGCTTTCCCGACGAAACGAGCGTCTGCCCGGAGTACGTATTGTTTCCGCTGAAGCTTTGCTGCCCCGTTCCGGAGATGGTCACACCGAGTCGGTTGACCCCCGTGCCCGTCGTCGTAACCTGGGAATCCAGGAGGGTGCCGGAGAACTCTTCGTTTGAGTCGGCTTCCGTCTGAAACTTCAAGGTGGTGCTCCGCGTTCCATTTCCCTTGATGTTTGAGCCATGGACGGTCCCCGAGCCGGAGAGCGACCTGATGGAGATTTCGTTGGTAACAGATCCTGCCCCCGTGAAATCTTCTTCTGCCGCGGCAACAACGAGTAATCCATCAACCTCCAAATCTCCCAGAAACGTGGAGGTCGTCGTATTGATGTTGGATACGGCGTTAAGAAGAGATCCATTGATCGTCGTTTTGCCAAGAACCGAGATGGATCTCAACCGGTTATTGGCCGTCGAAGCACTTCCGGAACCCGTGGTCGGCGTTCCCAAATAAAGGATCCCTCCATCACCTACCGTCACGTCGCCGTCCACATTGACCGTCAGGCTGGAAGAGGCGTTCCTGTCGCGTAACTGGAGGCTCCGGTTATCGCTGATCGTAATGTCTCCGAGGACTTCCAAGGTGCTTAACCAGTTGTTGCGGCTGTTCAGTATGGCTATCCCCGTGTACTCGGTTACCGTAATGTTGTTGATCAATGCGGTGAAGGGAAGTGGATCGGAAGGAGTGGTAAAACTGCCGATCACGTTGAGCGATTCGGTGGCGTTCAAGTCGAGATCATCCCCCGCTCCCGGGCCGCCGGGTTGCGGTAAACCGTCCCACGGAGCACCGCTCCAGGCACTCTCTTCCTGCTGACCCCACCAGTTTGTGGCGTTGTCGTAAATATATTGATAGCTCTTCCCAAAGGTACCATCGGCGGTTGACAAAAAGAGCGCGAACACGGAGAAGCAGAGAGCGGAAGCCAGAGGACGCCGGGGACGGGGCGACATCGACGGTCGGGCCTGGGTGGGAATGAAGTGGTTCACGGTCTTCTGTACAGGGGGCTGGAGGGTTTTCATGATCATTAGAAGTTTTGATAAGCCAAAGGAAACAGAAAATCCCACGCCTTGCTCAATCTATTGCTGCTGCAACTGTTGCAGGTCTGAAATATTGTGCAAAATATTGCGGTGGGAGAATCTGCGGTCGATTCTTACACGGAAAAATATCCCGCCCTCAATGAAACCATCCTCTTCTCCCTGTTCCCGATGGCTGCCGGTAGCGTGCATTGCATTTGCGCTATTCACCCTTTTCGCACTCCCCCTCCCGGCGGCAGAGTTCTTCGTTTCTCCTGAAGGAGGGGATGGCCGCTCGGGGCGCTCCGTCGAGGAGTCGTTTCAAACGATCCAGCGTGGAGTGGACGCGCTGGCGCCGGGGGATACGCTCACCATCGCGCCCGGTGAATATTTTGGAGCCGTCTATCGCAAGGGCCTTGGGAAGGCGGGGGTCTCCACGCTCATCCGTGCCTCGATCCCGGGCACGGTCGTGCTTCGGGGCGACCGGGAGGTCACCGGCTTTGAAAAGGTTCCCGACAGCCGGATCACTTACCGTATTCCCTTTGATCAGGAGCCTCAGGCGGTCTACGAGGTTGATACGCTGACCAAACTCAACGACCTCTCCAGTGCGGCCGAACTGGAGACAAAGCCCGGAGCCTATTTCTATGACAAGGAAGCGAAGCTCCTCTACCTCTCCACTACTGATCTTCTCGCGCCGCAAGAGCATCTTTACCGGGTTTCGGTGATTGCGGGTCACGGCTTTTTCCTGGAGAACCCGGTCGGCGTCAAACTTTCCGGGCTGGCGGCTACCGGTTTTGACTCCAACGTCGCCTACCGGGGTGGTCGCACCAGGGCAAACGCCATGGGAAGCAGTTGGGGCTTTTTGATTTTTGAGGGGTGGCATTGTACGTTTGAGAACCTGACGGCCTATCTTAACGGAGGCGGCATCGCGTTTCAGAACCGTACGTTCAAAAGCGAAAAGTACGAAGGGGGCGGCAACCATACCATTGGCTGTACGGCGTATGCCAACGGTTCGAAGTTCGCCATGGAGGGAGGGGACATCGCCACCTACTTTCCCAATGGAGACGTGATTGAAAGGTGTACCTCCTATCTCGGTTTCCCCCATGGAATCCGCCTCTATCAGGCGGTGGGAGAGTTTTCATGGATTCGCGATTGCTTTTCCCGCGCCAACACGGGTCAGGGGATGCAGACCAAGGGGAAAAGAGCCTTTGAGCAGACAAGAGTCGAGCGCTCCATCACGCTGACGAAACTGTCTGCGTTCCAGCTTAAAAACAGCATCATCGGAGATAGCAACTACTACCACCAGGTGAAGAACGTGACGACGACGCTTGATAACCTTTATCTCTCCCGTGGTAAGATCGATCGGAATGCGGAGTTTGCCGACCCGGAAAATTTTGATTTCCGCCTTCAATCGACCTCCCGGTTTCGCAATAGCGGCCCGGAGGGTACGGATCGCGGAACCTACCCGTACCGGGCAAATATCTTCTATGTGAAGCCGGATGGCGACGATTCAGCGGATGGGCTTTCCCTTTCCACGGCATGGAAGACAGCCGCCAAGGCGTTTGCCCGGTTGAAAACGGGGGATACCCTTTACTTCGAACCCGGTGAGTATCACATCGGCGAAACGGCGCTCAATAATATTGGCGGGGCCGGAGCGCTGACATCCATCCGTGGCCGGGGTCTCCAGCCGGTAGTTCTATCGGGTAGCCTTCAACTTAAAAACTGCAAAAACCTCAGCTTGGAGCGTCTCAGTCTCGATCATCGTGTCCGAGTGGTTGGCGGAGAGGGGCTCCAGGTGAAGCATGGTTACTTTACGGCTACGCCGATCGGCCTTGAAGTGGAAGGCGCAAAGCGGCTCTCTGTTACCAACAGCCGGTTTTCCGGGTTTAAGGAAGCTGCCATTTTGGTCCGCAGCAATCGCTCCAAAAAATCGACGGAGGCCTCGCTCTTTCTTCAAAGCAACCAGTACGAGAACGCCAAAAGCCCCGCTCTGGTGCTGGAAGCCGATGATGTTGTCCGGTATAGCGGTTATAACCAGTTTGAAAACCCCGCCAAAGCGTGGCGCATCGCGGGAAGCGACAAGGCGTTGGGCGAGTTGCAACCGTCGCACGAACGCTCCTCCGGAGAGCTTTTCCACCGGGTCAACGGTGAAGTAAAAGTGTTGCCCGCCCGGGGGGCTTTCGGTCTCTCCGCCGGTCCCCATCCGCCATTTACGCGGGAGATCAAGGTTTCCAAACCGGAGGTCCGCAGCGTCAGCGCCACCACCGTGAACCTGAAGTGGTTTACCTCCCAACCGGCTTCCTGCGAAGTGGCGTGGGGTTTGACCGAGGCTTGTGAAAACCGGGATTCCTTTGACACCAAAGGCTTCGGTTCCTATAGCCTGACCGGGCTGGAACCGGGGCAAACCTATTACTTCCGCATCGCCTCGGTTCAGGTGCCGAGGCTGCTTGAGAAATCGACTTCCGCATCGCCTTCAACGGACTGGAAACCGCAGACGATCTCTTTTACGACCGCCGGGTCCGATCCCGAGCCGCAGACTTACTACGTCTCCACGCAGGGGGACGACACGCACTCGGGCCTCTCTCCCGGGCAGGCATGGAGGCACATCAACCACGCCGCACAACAGGTTGCGCCCGGCGATACCGTGATCATCGAGAGCGGCAGTTACTCCGAACAAGTCACGATCCCCGTCACCGGAGAGAAAGACAGGCTGATCACCTTCAAAGCGCGGGAGGGTGCCGTAGTCTATCTTGATGGGAGTCACCGCAGGCTCAGCCGCGGCTTCTTTGCCGGGGGAAAGTCTCACCTGCGCTTTGATGGCTTTCGCTCAAAATCATTCGGTCTCGAAAACCGAGGGAACTGGGCGCTTGCGGTCAACGGCATTTTCCATTTTTATCATGGCAAGGATATTGAAATCACGCGTTGCTTTAACGATGGCCGTGGCAGCGGGTATTCCGCCCCGTTGGTTCAGGCGATTAACGTAGAGGATCTTCTCGTCAGGAATTGCGTCGCCATCGCCAATGCAGGCGCCATACGACTGAACAACTGTGTCAATGCCAGCCTTGAGAATAATGTGATCCTTCGCAGCAATATCCAGAACCTTGTTCTTTCCAGTCATGGAGAGGAGACCATCCGGCTCCGCAACAATATCCTTGGCGACAATCAGCCGAGCAAGGCGCATGTGCAGACTTTCGAGATCAGCAGGGCGAAGTCTCTTGATGAGGGGAATAACTGCTATTTCTTTCGCATCCCGGACGCAGAGAGAAAGCCGTACCTCTTTGGTGATCTCGGAGAGGAGCGCAGGTATTCCGCTACGGAGTTCAACCGGCAATTCGGCAAGGAGCCTTCCCTTGTCGCGGACCCGCAGTTCGCCGGCTTGAATCGTCTGCCGGACGACGCTCCGGAGACAACCTATGGCGGCGACGCCATTCTCCTGGTCAAGACGCTTGATTTTGCCGATTTCCTCCCCACCAACTCCGATGTGATCCAACAGAAGATCGGGCTTCAGCCGGAAGCTTTCGGCAGCCGGTGATCAGAAAAGGCGCGGCCCCGGGGCGGTTTCCTTCCCGGTCCGCGTAGTCCTTTTCCATCGACAAAGCGAGACTCCGATTTAGGATGGGGAGCCATGACCTCGCTCCAAGATGACCCTGCCGGTGAGCGAATGGCTTCGGGCTCCGTCGGGTTGAAGAAGATTGCCGAAAGGGCGGGGGTATCAAAGGCCACCGTCTCCCGCGCATTGCGCGGGCACCCGTCCGTCCGGCCCGGCACCCGGGAGCGGATTCTGGCCATTGCCGCCGAGCTTGGCCATACTGACAACCCGCTCGTGGGTCGCGTGATGTCGGGGATGCGCCGGCAGCAGAGCGCTGCCTTTCGTGGAAATCTTGGGTTGATCTGGGCAAATCAGATCCCCGCCCGGGGATCGGACTACCGCCTTCTTACCATGCAGGCAAGTATCAGGCGGAGGTCGGAGGAACTTGGCTACCGTATCAGCGAGTTTAGCGCAACGGAGCGTTCTCCGAAAAGCCTCATGCGGCTGCTCTGGCACTGCGGGATTCAGGGCATCCTGATCGCGGCGCCCTCGTTCCAGGTTCCCCGGACGGAAGTCCGCTTTGATTTGAAAGATTTCTGTTGTGTCGTCGTCGGTTCGGGCCGGATCGACCCACCCCTGCACACGGTCCGTTTCGACTATTTTCGAGCCATGCGACTGGCGCTCCACCACGCCCGGCCCCGGTTTGGCAACGGTGTGGCCGCCGTCTGGGACGATCAGACCAACCGCCGCGCTCATCACTCCACGCGGGCGTCCTTCATTGTCAACCACCCGGGCGGAACCGCTTTGGGCGAGAAACTTTTTCTCATTCACAACGAACTGACGTTGCGCTCCCTCCGCACCCTGGTAAAGCGGTACGCCATCGGGTGCCTGATCTGTGAGTCCGCCGTCGTCCTGCCTGAGGGGAGCGAGGAACTGGTGCCGTTGGAGCAGCGGATCGTTTTCAAGCGTCCCGAGGGGAAAACGTTCGGGTGGATCGACACCCGGAATGAACTGCTGGGCGGTTGGGCGGTCGATCTTCTGGCTAACAAACTCAGCCAGTGGGATGCCGGACCACCGGCGGCTTGTGAAACGGTTCTGGTTCCGCCGCGCTGGTTTGATGGCTGATGCAACGATTACATAAGGGTCGCGTTGACCCGCCCGGGCCTTCTTCGGATGGTGGCGGGCATGTCATCGAGTCAACTTCAGCCCTGTTCGGGAAAGAACCGGCATGGTCTGGCGAGGGCGCTTTTTTCGGGAGGGGTCATCCATGCCTGAAGCGGTCTCTCTTGCCACGGCGATCAAAACCTTGCTCCGTCCGGGCCAGAGCGTGGCGCTGGAAGGGTTCACACACCTGATTCCGTATGCTGCCGGGCATGAGATCATTCGACAGGGATTGACCGGCCTGACGCTGATCCGGATGACGCCCGACCTGCTCTACGACCAGATGATCGGCATGGGCTGCGCCCGGAAGCTGATCTTTTCCTGGGGCGGCAACCCCGGTGTCGGGTCGTTGCACCGGTTTCGGGATGCCATTGAAAACGCGTGGCCGCGTCCCCTGGAGATCGAGGAACATTCCCACGCGGGAATGGCCTGCGGCTACGAGGCCGGCGCATCGGGGCTGCCCTTCGGCGTGCTCCGCGGCTATGTCGGCACCGATCTCATCCGCCAGCATCAGCGCGTTCGCAGGATCGAATGTCCGTTTACCGGCGAGAAACTTGCGGCCGTCCCGGCGCTGCGGCCCGACGTGGCGATCGTTCACGCGCAAAGAGCCGACCGGCGCGGCAATGTGCTCTTTGAAGGGATTGTCGGCGTGCAAAAGGAGTGTCTTTACGCCGCAAGGCGTTCGTTGGTGACGGTGGAGAAGATCGTTGACGAACTGACTCCCTCGGGGCGCATGGCCACAATCGTTCCGGCTTCTCCGGCCATGACGATCTGCGAAGTCCCTTTTGGCGCGGTGCCCTCCTACGCGCAGGGCTGCTACCCACGCTCCAATGCTTTCTACATTGCCTGGGACGGGATTTCGAGGGACCGCGATCGGTTCCGCGCCTGGATGGAAGCTCACGGGATTGTTCCCGAGTGCCGTGTGGAGGAATTAAGCCGATGAAAACAATGCCCCTTCATGGCGCTTACAGTCCGGTCGAGATGATGACGATCGCTGCTTCCCGTCTTCTTTCCAATGACGATGTCTGCCTGGTCGGCATCGGTGCGCCTTCGGTTGCCTGCAATCTCGCCCGGTTGACCCATGCACCCGATCTTCGCCTGATCTATGAGTCGGGAACCATCGGAACCCGGCCTGAAGTGCTTCCGCTCTCCATCGGAGATCCGGAGCTGTGTGAAACGGCGCTCACCACGATTTCATTGCCGGAAGTCTTTCGCTATTGGATCCAGGGTGGCCGGATCTCCGTCGGCTTTCTCGGCGGCGCGCAGATTGATCGTTTCGGTAATCTCAACAGCACGGTCATCGGTGACTATGAGGCTCCCCGGGTGCGGCTGCCCGGGGCCGGTGGAGCGCCCGAGATCGCCAGCGGCTGCCGGGAAATCTATATCATTATGGAGTTGTCCGAGCGTCGCTTTGTAGAGCGGGTCGACTTTATCACCAGCTTCGGGTATGGCGAAGGGGGCAACCACCGTGCGGAACTTGGCCTCGACACCCGGGGGCCGACGACCGTTGTCACCGATCTTTGCATTCTAAAGCCGCACCCGGTCACCAAGGAGTTGATGGTTCGCTCGATCCATCCGGGGGTGTCCCGGGAGGAGATCAGCGGGAGGTGCGGATGGCCGGTTCGCTTCTTCGACCCGGAGCAGACGCCCGCGCCCTCCACGGAAGAACTGCGGGTTTTGCGCGACCTTCACCGGCGAACCGAAAAGGCCCACGCGGAGGATGCCGTATGAACAAGGTCTACCTTTGCGATTTCGTCAGGACCCCGATCGGTCGTTACGGAGGCGCGCTTGCAACGGTTCGCGCGGACGATCTCGCCGCCCTCCCGATCCGTGAAATGGCCCGTCGCCACAAGGGATTGAACGGTTCGCTGGATGAAGTCTATCTCGGTTGCGCCAACCAGGCGGGGGAGGACAACCGGAACGTCGCGCGGATGGCCCTGCTTCTGGCCGGACTCCCCGAGACCGTTCCCGGAATCACGGTGAACCGTCTCTGCGCGTCGGGTCTCGACGCCGTGGTCGCAGCGGCGCGCGCCATCGGGACGGGAGAGATCGACGTCGCCATCGCAGGAGGGGCGGAATCGATGACAAGAGCCCCCTTTGTCATGGCCAAGCCCGGCAAGGCATTTGACCGTGCCGTGGAAACCTACGACACGACCCTCGGGTGGCGTTTTGTCAATGAAAGGCTGCATGAACGCTATGGGACCGATTCCATGCCGGAAACCGGCGAAAACGTCGCGGAGGTCTTCGGCATCCCGCGTGAGGCCCAGGATGCCTTTGCTCTCCGTTCCCAGAAGCGGGTGGAAGCGGCTCGGAAAGATGGCTGGTGGTGTCGTCAGATAATGCCGGTCACCCTTCATCTGCCCAAGGCGAAGACCGTCGTGGTCGACAGGGACGAATATCCCCGGCCCGGCTCCACCCTCGAAACGCTCGCCGCCTTGCGCCCGGTGGTCAGACCGGGGGGCACTGTCACCGCCGGGAATGCCTCGGGGATCAATGACGGTGCCGCAGCGCTTCTGCTCGCCTCGCAGGCCGGAGTGGAGAAGCTCGGTCTCAAGCCGTTCGCCCGGGTAGTCGGCGCCGCCGCTTCGGGGGTCGCTCCGCGTGTCATGGGGATGGGGCCGGTTTCGGCCATTGAAAAACTTCTTTTCCGTCTCAACTGGACGCCGGGCGAGGTGGATGTGATCGAACTCAACGAAGCGTTTGCCTCGCAGGCGATTGCCTGTCTGCGCCAGCTCGGCATCGCGGAGGAGGCCGATCACGTGAACCCGTTTGGCGGAGCGATCGCACTTGGGCACCCGCTAGGGATGAGTGGCGCGAGGATCGCCGGAAACGCTGCACTAGCGTTGGCGCATTTTGGCGCACGTCGCGCGCTGGCGTCGATGTGTGTTGGCGTCGGGCAGGGGGTTGCCGTGGCGTTTGAGGCGGTTGATTGAGCTTTGCTACACCATGGAAAAGAGAAAAACACCATCAAAGCGCCTCCTGGTCGTCGGCACCGGTACGATGGGACGCGGTATCGCTCAAGCGGCGGCTACTGCCGGGTGGACAGTACACCTCCATGACGCAAAGCCGGGAGTGGCCGGGCAGTGCATTGAAAAGATCTCGGAAAGCCTGGAGCGAAGCATTGGCAGAAGCTGGCTTGCCGCCGATCAACTCCGGCCGACGCTGGAGCGTCTGCTGCCCGCTTCCAACCTGCGGATCGCGGGTGAAGTCGATGTGGTGCTGGAGGCGATCTGGGAGGAGTTGACGCTCAAACAGAATCTCTTCCGGGAGCTTGAAGAGATCGTCGACGAGAAGACTTTCTTCTGGACCAACACCTCCATGCTTTCCGTCACCGGAATCGCCGCACCGTTGCGCCACCCTGAACGCCTGGTGGGGACTCATTTTTTCAACCCCGTGCCACGGATGAAGCTCGTGGAGGTCATCGCGGGAAGAGCAACCTCTCCCGACGCCGTGGTCGCCGCCGAAAACGATTTGAGGCAATGGGGCAAAACGACTGTACGCGCACCCGATTCCCCCGGGTTTATCGTCAACCGGATCTTTGACGTGATCAAACGCGAAGCGCTGATGCTGCTCCAGGAAGGGGTCCCGGCTGCGGAAATCGACCGGGCGGTGAAACTCGGGTTGAATTTTCCGATGGGCCCGTTTGAAGTGATGGATCTCGTCGGGCTCGACACCACGCTCGCCTGTCTCAAGACCCAGGCTTCGAGAACCGGCAGCTCCGATGCGCCGGGAACGGCTCTTGAGGAACTGGTGCGGCGCGGGGATCTGGGGCGCAAAAGCGGCAGCGGTTTTTACAGCTACCCTCCGCGCCGGGCCGCCTCCTGAAGCAGGAGGTTCAATGAACCGTTTTCCCATACATGGGGTCCTGCTGCTGCAAAGCGCGTATCAGGGCCTCAAATCCCTACTTCGCCTGCATTGCGGGAACGACCCCATGCTCCCGCAGCGCTTCAAACCAGGTCTCGCCGAGCTTCGCGTCGCCCGTGGCCACGAGGTGGAGCCCATCGGGGCGATAATCGTCCGGAGAAATCGCCCGGTTCAGGTCGACCAGGACGATTTTCTGCCCTTTGGCCGAGCGTTCGGCGACCGCCTGTTTTACCCAGGCGTTGAACTGATCGATGACCGGCTGCTTCGCGGCCCATTTCCGCTCGGGATGGACCGCAATCACCAGACTGGCGAAGATCGTCGCTTCGGGCAGTTCGCCGGTCAGGTAATCGATCAACTCGTTCCACTCCGCCTCTACCGCCGGAAGGTTGCCCGGCTTCACATGGACGAGGTTATTGATCCCTCCTAGAAAAAGAATGACGTTGGGCCGGTATTCGGGGACCGACTTCATCGCCCCCGGCTCCTCCTTGCCATCCCGGACCCGGCCGTGAAGCATCTGTTTGATCGTCATGCCTCCATAGGCCTGGCGATCGGTCGGCTTCGGCTTGCCGCTCCTTTTGAACGGCCCCACAAACTCGTAGTCGGTAAAACCGGCTTCCACAAGATGCTTTTGGAGCGCCGTCAGGTGCCCGCCCTTGGAGATGCTGTCGCCGATGTTGAGAATGCGCAGCGCCGGTTTGCCGGTCGGCGCGGGATCGGCGGCGGCGAGGGGCTGGCTGCACCAGCTACAGAGAAAAAGCGCGACCATCCAGTGAAATGCGGGGAATTTGAGGGAGATCATGATCTCCTTTATTTCACGAATGACGCGGGAAGAAATGTTTTTCTCTCCAAAAGACTCCTGAAGCGTCAGCCGACATCGGCCTCCAGCGCATGCCGCAGGGAGCGGATCGAGGGAAAGCCGCACCGCATCGCCACTTCGCGCAGGTTGGGCGCGGCGGCGGTCCTTAGCATCTCCCGGGCGGCCTCGAGCCGGAGGGAGCGGAGGTGGGCCGCGGGCGAAACGCCGGTGCGCGCGGTGAAGAGGCGCGTGAAATGTTCGCGGGTCAACCCGGTGGAAGCCGCGAGTTCCTTGACCCCGAGCGGTTCGCGAAAACGGGCGGCAGCGACCGCAATGGCGACCTCCACGGGGTTGCTGCGACCTCCGCTCGGCGCGGAGAGAAGGCGCGCCCATTCCACGACCAGCGAGTAGCAGAGGAGGCTCCTTTCATACGGATCGGCAAAGCGGCGTTCCTCCAGGGTGGCGGTCAGCCGGGCGAGCAGGTTGCCTGCGGCGGAGTTTTCCGGCAGGGGGACGACCGGCCCGAACGTTGCCCGGAAGTCGCGCATCAGCGTGATCGCCATCGGCCCGTAAAAGTTGAGCCACTGGAAGCTCCAGGCGCGGGTCGCCTCCGTCGGATAGTAGTAGGCGCTCGCTTCGGGGACGATCGCAATAAAGAGATGCCCGGGGGGAACAGGGTGGACCTCTCCCTCCCACTCGAAACGCCCTTCGCCTTCCAGAGTGCGTTGCAGGATCACAAATGGTGAGTCGCCGCGTTGCGCGTTGTCGAAGTAATAACGGGTGCTTTGTACCGTTTCATGCCGATAGCCAAAGGGTGCGGAAATCAGGAGCGAAGAAGCGTCGGAAGCGGCCATGGTGCCAAATATCACAAAAGTGCTTCAAAAAATCACGCCTTGTTTCTTGGTTGCACGGCAAAAAACCGTTAAAAATGATCCCCATGCTGAAAATCACTCTGGTCGGTGCGGGAAGCGTTGTTTTCTCCAAAACGTTGATTGGTGACCTGTTGCAATACCCGGCGTTGCAGGAGGTGACCTTGTGCCTGATGGACATCAACCCCGAGCGCCTGGTCGTCATCGGAAAGCTGGCGCGGCGGATGGTCTCCCAGCTTGGCCTCACGGCAAAGGTGGAAACGACGACCGACCTGCGGGAGGCGTGCCGCGGCGCGCGCTTTGTCATTACGACGATCCAGGTCGGCGGGTACAAACCGTCCACCGTGGTCGATTTCGAGATCCCCGCGCGCTACGGGCTCCAGCAGACCATTGCCGACACGCTCGGCGTCGGCGGCGTATTCCGGGCGTTGCGCTCGATCCCGAAACTGGTCGAAGTCGCCCGGATGCTCCAGGAAGTCGGCGCGCCCGACCCGCTGCTGCTCAACTACACCAACCCGATGGCGATGAACATGTGGGCGATCGATAAAATGACCGGCCTGCCCGGCGTCGGCCTTTGCCACAGCGTCCAGGGGACCTCGCGGCAGATCGCCAGCTACTGCGGGCTCGACCCGCGGGAAGTCAGCTACCGGGTCGCCGGGATCAACCACATGGCGTTTTTCCTGAAATTCGAAACCAAGGGGAAGGATGCCTACCCGCTCCTTTTCCGCGCGCTGGACGATCCCGCCACCTTTGCGCGCGATCGCGTCCGTTTTGAAATGATGCGGCGGCTCGGCTACTTCGTCACCGAATCGAGCGAACACCAGAGCGAGTACGTCCCGTACTTCATCCAGCACGGCGAAGAGGTGATCTCGCGTTTTGGGATTCCCATCAACGAATACATCCGCCGCTGCGAAAAAATGGCGGGGCGCTGGGAACAGGTGGAGAACTCGCTGCTTGATGAATCCAAACCGGTCGAGATCCACCGGAGCGTGGAGTATGGCTCCACCATCGTCAACTCGATCGTCTCCGGCGCGCCGAGCGTGATCTACGGCAACGTCCCCAATACCGGTTTGATCACCAACCTGACGCAGGGGTGCTGCGTGGAAGTCCCGTGCCTGGTCGACCGGCAGGGGCTGCAACCGACCTTTATCGGCGAACTTCCCGCCCAACTCGCCGGGATCATCCAGACCAACATCGCCGTGCAGCAGTTGACCGTTGAAGCGGCCCGCACCGGTCGGCGCGACTACATCTACCAGGCGGTCATGCTCGATCCGCACACCGCTTCGGTCCTCCCGCTCGACAAGATCTGGGCCATGTGCGACGAAATGATCGAAGCCCATCAGCGCGACGGCGTGCTGGGCGAGTTCAAGCCGGTCGCGAAGAACACCGGCAAACCGCTCGCCGCAGTGGAGCGGGTCTTTCTCTCCATCCGGCCCGAAGGGGTCCCTTTCCTCGGCGGCGAACCGGAGGCGAAGTTCACCTTTGTCGCGGAAAACCGGACCCGCGAAGCGTTTGAAGAGGAGATCGCGCTGGCGACCCGTCACCTCGGCGGAGCTGCCACGCCGCCGATCGCCGTCAAGGTCGCACCCGGGGAGAGCGTCGAAATTCCGTTCACCCTCCGCCGTGGCGAAAGCGCGGACGAGGAGGCGGAACCGGTGATCGAGATCATCTCTCCCTCCCTCATGACGCTGGAGCGCGACCTGCGGCTGCCCAAACGGCTTTCGCACCTCTTGCCGGTCCGCAACGACGGCAGCGAACCGCTCCGCTTCAACGTCACCTGGAGCGGAAACCTGGTGGCCGAGTGTTCCTCCTGGCTCACCGATGAACAATGGATCATCGAAGCGCGCGTCGACGACACCGATGTCCGCGTCGCCCCCTACTTCATCGACGGGAGCGCCCTGGAGATCGGGTTCAAGGACCCGTCCGGAACACTGGCCGCCCCGACGGTGCTCGTGGCGCTGCCTGACCGCGACGAACCGCGCGTCCTCCTCAACCCCGGTTACTCCGGCGGGGAGCGTTTTGAAGGGGCGGGCGTGGAGGTCTGCATCGACGACACCGGCTACCGGCTCCGCGTCGGGTTCGACCGGAAGGCGCTCGGCCTGGAAGAGGCGCGGCCGTTCTTGACCGACATCGTCTTCCACGTCAACGCGCTCGGCACCGCACACGGCAAGATCTGCAAGGCGTGGAACGACTCGCACAGCCAGATCAAGATGGATGTCTCGCGGTTCGTGCTGATGGTGCCGACCGCGTGAGGATCAGGCCGGGATAAGGGATTGACAAAGGGGGGAGGCTGGCGCGACAAAGCCTTCTCCCATGTCCACCTTCTCCATCCCCGCCCTCGAAACCGCCCTTCAGACCCGCCTCCCCGCCACGCTCGACTTTTTGCGCGAGCTGGTCGGGATCAACAGCTACAGTTGCCACCGCGCCGGGGTGGAGGAGAACGCCGCGCGCATCATCGCGCAGTTCGACAAATTCGGGTTCAAGGCAAGCCGCGTGCCGTGCCGCGATGAAGGGACGGGCGACCACCTCTTTCTCGACTCCGGCGGCGACGGCCCGGTGATCGCCTGCATCTCCCACCTCGACACCGTTTTTACCGCAGAGGAAGAGGCCGCCAACGACTTCCATTGGCGGGAGGAGCCGGCGGAGGGGCGCATCTACGGCCCGGGAACGATGGACATCAAGGGCGGCACGGCGATGATCTGGCTCCTGCTCGACGCCATGGCCGAAACGATGCCGGAGCTGTTCCGGTCGATCCGCTGGATTCTCGCGTGGAACGCCGCCGAGGAACGGTTGACCCCATGTTTCGGCGAAGCCTGCCGCGCGATCTTCCCCGACGACACCCGCGCCGCGCTGGTCTTTGAGGCCGACAGCGGCAAGCCGGGGGCGGAGCCTCCCTTCTGCATCCTGGAATCGCGCAAGGGGTGGGCGAAGTACCGCGTCGAAGTGCTCGGGCGGGGGGCTCACGCCGGAAGCGTCCACGAGGCGGGAGCCAACGCGATCCACCAGCTCGCCCGGACGATCGACCGGCTCCAGAACCTGACCGATTACGACAGGGATGTGAGCGTCAACGTCGGCGTCCTTTCCGGCGGCTCGGTGGTCAACCGCGTGCCACACCAGGCGGGCGCGGAACTCGAGATGCGGACCTACGATCCGGATCGTTTTGAAGAATACAAGCAGAAGATCGAAGCTTTCTCCGGGCCGGGCGAGATTACCGCCGCTTCCGACGGTTTTGCGTGCGAGGTCAAGGTAAGCCTCCTCCGTGAAGCCCCGCCGTGGCCGCGCAACCCCGGCACCGACGGGCTCGTCGCCCAGTGGAAGGCGGCGGCTGCCGAGTACGGAGTCGGGCTGAACGCCACCCGGCGCGGCGGCATCAGCGACGGCAATTTCCTCTGCGATCGTTTTCCGACGCTCGACGGCGTCGGCATCCGCGGCGGCAACGCCCACGCTTCCGAACGCTCGGCGGACGGCACCAAGGTCCCCGAATATGTCGATGTGACCTCCTTTGTCCCCAAAACGTTGATCAACCTGCTGGCGATCCGCAACATCGTTGCCGGGTAAGGGTTCACCCGACCTTGCTGCGGAACTGCGCGGAGCAGAACCAGAATAAAAAGAGCGACATCACCGCGAGAATCGAGAGCGAGGGGAGGACTTCCGTAAAATACGCCCCGCGCAGGATGATGGCCCGCATCAGGTCGATGAAATAGGTCGTCGGCATGATCGAGCCGATGGCGTAGAAGATCCACGGCATCGTCTCCCGGGGGAAGATGAACCCGGAAAAGAAGACGCTCGGGAGGATCAGCACCATCGACATCTGCAAAGCCTGCATCTGGTTCTGCGCGCGGGTGGAGATCAAAAGCCCGAGGCTCAAGAGCGCGAAGATGTAAAAGACCGTCGCCGCCACCAGCCCGCCGAGGTTGCCGTTGATCGGCACCTGAAAGACGAAACGCATGATGGAGAAGAGAAAAAACGCCATCAGCGAGCCGATGCAGAAATACGGCACCAGCTTGCCGAGCATCAACCCCCAACTGGAAAGGGGGCTCACCAGCAACTGCTCCAGCGTCCCCCGCTCGCGTTCGCGGACAATCGCCATGGCCGTTGCAAACGTCGTCGAGATCTGAAGAACCACCCCGATCACCCCCGGGACAAAGAAGTTCGGGCTGCGCATCGCCGGGTTGTAGAGGACCTGCGGGCGGATTTCGATCGGCACCGCGCTCACTCCCGCCTGGTTCATCAGCACGGTGAGCGACTCCATCAACACCACCGCCTGCCCGGTGTTGAGCGCCTGGAGCGCCGTTGTCGAGTTCGAACCGTCGATGGCGAGCTGCACCGTCACGGGCCGCCCCGCACGGCTCTCGCGGGAAAACCCGGGCGGGATCTCCAGCCCCGCGTACGCCTTCCCCCGGCGGATGGTGGAGGCCATCTCCTCGCGGCTGGTCGCCCAGCGGGTCACGCGGAATGACTCCGTGTTGGCAAACTGCTCCACCAGGCGGCGGCTTTCCACCGTGCGCGCCTGGTCAAAAACCACGAGCGACATCCGCCGCACGTCGTTGTCGAGCGCATAGCCAAAGGCAATCATCTCGATCAGCGGCGGGAAGAGCATGAAAAAAAGCGTCATCGGGTCGCGCAGGACGACGATGAACTCTTTGAATAAAATAGCGCCAAGGCCACGGAACATTCCGTTTAGCAAGCACACGGGTTGAAGCTTCTTGGCAAGTATCAAATGCTTTGCACCACCTAAAGGAACAGTTTAAGTTCGACGGACCACCCAAGTCTCCCATGGCCCGCAGAGCACATTCCTCCACCCACCCCGCCTGGTTTGCCGCCGCGCTGGTGGTCGTCCTCCTTTTCGCAGGGGGCGGCTATCTCATCTACTCCCAGTTGAGCGACCCGTTCCGCACCTTCAGCCCGCTGCCGGTGGAGGCTTACCTCCAGAACGCCAACAGCCTGCGCGGCAACCGCTACCGGGTCGATGTCACCGTCGCCAACCAGCTCGGCTGGACCCCGCAGAAGGGTCGCCTTTACTCCATGGACCTCGACGGGTCGGACGACGTGCTGCCACTCCTGATCCCGGCGGAACTCAACTCGATCAACCTGCAAAAGGGCCAGCGCTTCACCATCGAGGTCGAAGTCATCGACCGTGGCATTCTTGAAGTCAAACGACTCCGCAAGGCATGAAATACTTTTTCCTTTCCCCCCTTCTCTTGACCCCGCTGCTTCTGAGCGCCCAGGTGCCGGACGCCCCCCGCGCGCCGGTGGCCGCTCCCGCCCCGGTCTCGACCGCCCCCGCCGCTTCCGGAGGGGAGGGGGCTTCGCCGACCTCGAAACCGGCGTCGTTTGCCGATTCCCTGCCGGTCTTCAATCCATCCACCGAGATGCTGACGTGGAACGGCCAGAACTGGAACATCAACGACAACCGGCTTTTTCAGGCCCGGTTTGAAAAATACCTCAACGCCCCGGAATCGACCGACGAGGAAGACGCCGCCTACCGCCAGCTTC
>DATMFV010000057.1:0-58733 GCA_035555975.1 Chthoniobacteraceae bacterium | reverse complement strand
CACTTTCGCACGGCGACACATGAACCGGCGCGCCGAATTCCTCTCCCGAAAATGGCAACACCTTGCCGTGACCTTTGATCGCGGGATGGTCCGCTACTACCGCGACGGCATCCTTGCTGCGAGCGGCCGGATTCGCGCGCGGCAGATCGTGATTCCCGCCAACGCCACCCTGTGCATCGGAGGTGCTGCCGCTGGAATGAAGCCTTTTCAAGGGAGCATGGCGGGCATCGTCCTGCTGGAGCGCCGTCTCGATCCCGCCGAAATCCCCGAACTGATGGCGCGGACCAATCCGTAAGAAATAAACAGACTATCTGTTTTACTTTAAATAAATTCAGTCTAAATATACTTGCCTATAGTGTTATTTTTTGGCAAGTTTTTTCAAAAATCCGCTTTTTCTCCGAAGCATCGCCTTCACTTTCACTTCTTCGATCTCACCCTCAGAAGCCCATCCCCATGATCGCAAAACCTCTCCGCCCGCTCCTGCTGCTGGCCGCCATGGCCTTCAGCGCCGCCCACTCCCTGACGGCAGCCAACAGCTTTCACGACCGTTTCGACACGCTTGATTCCAACGTCTGGGAGACGGGCAACAGCGTTACCTATCCCAGCGATTTCTTAAGAACGCAGAATATCAGCGGGACCAACTACCTGAACTTCCGCCGCAACATCGATGGCGAGACTTCCACCGGCACCGGCAGCACGTTCCTCTATTACAAAGGTACGCCCGACTTCGTCCCCGGAGGTCAGATCGCCGATTTTACCCTCGATGTGGTCATCCGCATCAGCCAGACCGGCAATTCCGACAGCGCGGGCGTCGCCTTCCGGATGAGCAGCACGGACTATTCAAGCACCGCCAAGACCGGTTACTACCTCGGAATCGACAAATATAGAACCACCAGCAGCGGCAGCGATGGCACTCCTTACCTCAAACTTTACAAAAACCCGAACGGCTCCGCTGTTTCGACGGATGCTTTAAGTAATACTCCTCCCAAAGACCGTGTCACGCTGCTCGCCTCCGATCCGCTCGTCGGCGGGTTGGATCTTGACACGGACTACACGCTCCGGCTCCGCGTCGAAGGGAGTGTGATCGAAGCCAGCCTCTATAAACCGGGTGTCGACGACCCCATCGCTTCTCTAAGCATCAACAACGCCGAATACCTGAATGCCGGTTTTCTCGGTCTTCGCACCCATAACACCAACTATGGCACCAGCGTCTACTACCGCGATTTCAACGTGGCCGCCATCCCCGAACCCTCCACGGCAGCGCTCGCGGGCCTGATGCTGGGCGGCATGCTGCTGATGAAGCTCCGCTCGCGCCGTTAGGTCCGATGCCGTTCACTTAAGGCCTGTTAACATGACGAGAAATGAGGATAAAAGAGCGATTTTGGTATACCCTTTCGCCCGCTTCGACCTCCAACCCCGCGGCGGACGGAGGTCCGTCCGCCCTCCACGGCGCTTCCGCGCCAAAGTCAGGCCGGTTCACTCCAGAAAGAGGTATGGCTGCTTTTCGTACTTCTCCAGCAGGCGATTTTCTTCCGCCCGGGTGGTCTCGCCCTTGTAAACTGCGGTCGGAAGGTAGATGCCGGGGTAGTTTCGGTTCCCGTTCCGGTACCGGTCATAGAGCATCTGCACCGCTGCGGCTCCGATTTCTTCCATCGGCTGGAGCAGCATGCTTAGCCCCGGGTGATCCTCCTGCGTGGAGTGCAGACCGGTACCGGCCACCACGCTGACCTCGTCGGGGACGCCAAAGCTCTTCTCCCGCAGGTAGTCGACCACCCCTTTGCCCACAAAGTCACTTTCGCACAGGATCGCATCGGGCCGGTAGCCGTCGGCCAACACCTGTTCCATCATCTCCCGCCCTGTGTCGGGGCTGAGTCGCTGGACCAGTTCCACCCGCAGTTCCCCCCCTCCCTGGTCGTAGTGCATCAACCCGTTGGTCAGCCCCTGCAACAATAGCTGGTTGGCCGCGGAGGCCGCCACCGAGAACGACGGGATGTAAAGCACGCGCCGCCGCCCGCTTAAGCGCCACGCCTTGCCCACGCGCCACGCCGCTCCGAAGTAGTCCGACGAGACAAAGTTCTTCACCGAACTGATCGTCGGCGGGTTGATCCAGACCACCGGCTTGCCCTCCCGCTCGTAAGCGATCGCCAGTTTATCGAGCATCTCGATGGTCGGCCAGCGCAACCCGTAAAGCAGGAGCAGGTCGATGAATTTCATCCGCTCCATCAGCGTCGGCACCACTTCCTTCTGGTTGGGCTTGGCGATCACCGGATGGATCGTGATCCCTTCGGGCATCTGGGCCGCCGCGTTGATCGCGCCATAGTAAATCGTCGCAGACCAGTTGAGAGTCAGGTTCGATCGGGTCGAGACAATATTGCTCGCCAGCACCAGCGGCCGTCGGGCGACCGGTTCCGCCTTGGCCACAAAGGTGCCGCGCCCCTGAATCGTCTTGAGATAGCCTTGATCGGAAAGCTCGCGAATCGCGTTGCGAATCGTTGATTGGCTCACGCCGATCAGTACGGCAAGTTCCTCGATCGTCGGCAACCGATGGTCCGTCCTCCCTCCCTCAAGATACTCCTTGTGAAGAAACTCCAGCACCCGCTGGCGCGGGCGCGTCGCTGCTGTGCGCTGTTTTGACATATCCGATCGATTCCCTGCCTGCCTTCGGGAGAGGAGAGTGAGACAGAATCCCACCCGGAGAAGCGGCTACAGGACGGCACCACAGCGCATGAGGTTTGTCAAATTCAAAGCGGAAAATAGATCTTTTCGATCACGAATTTCCAACACAATCAGCCTCCAAAGGCTGTTGACCGCGTGGCAGCATGACGCGGCAGCGCCGCTGGGCGGACCTACGCGTCCGACGCGGGGTTGGAGGTGGAAGCAAGCGAAAGGGTATGCCAAATCCCACGCCACGGTCGACGGAGGTCGATGCTCCAGTATTGCCAAGGGAACGAACCAGGAGCTGCGGGTTAAACCTCCGCCGTTTCGCCTTTGGCGTCCGCCGAGAGATCGTAGAGAGCGACCCCCGGGTTCTCCCGCCCGAAGTATTGCAGCGTCCAGTTGCTCGGGAAGAGAACCACCGGCTCCTCCTCCGAGTCGTAGGCGATGCGGCACCCGGTCGGCAGCCTCAGCGCGGCAATTTCGGTGGGCGTGGTGCCGTTTTTGAGCCATTTGACGATCTCCCACGGAACCGATTCCAGCCGGGAGGGCGCGCCGTACTCGCTTTCGAGCCGGTATTGCACCACTTCAAACTGCAACGGGCCGACTGCCGCCAGCAGCGGCACCCGCTGCCCGGAATCGCGCAGGTGGAAGACCTGGATCACCCCCTCCTGGAGGAGTTGATCGAGCCCCTGGCGGAATTGCTTGAACTTCGACGGGTTCGGGTTTTGCAGGTAGGCGAAGCACTCCGGCGGAAAGCGGGGGATTTCGTTGTAAACCACCGCCGGGTCCTCCGAAAGGGTGTCGCCGATCCCGAACTCCGAATGGCCGACGAGCCCGACGATGTCGCCCGCGTACGCTTCGTCGACCGTCTCGCGGTCCTGGCCGAAAAGCTTGTGCGAACTCGAAAGGCGCACCTTTTTCCCGCTCTGCGCGTGGGTCACGGTCATGTCGCGCTCGAACCGCCCCGAACAGACGCGGACAAAGGCGATCCGGTCGCGGTGACGCGGGTCCATGTTCGCCTGGATCTTGAAAACGAATCCGGAGAATTTCGCATCGTCGGGCGCGATCACCCGCTCCCCGGAACGATGCGGCGCGGGTGGGGCCGAACGCTCCAGAAAGGCGTCGAGCAGCAGTTGGACGCCGAAGTTGTTCATCGCGCTCCCGAAAAAGATCGGCGTCAGCGTCCCGGCGAGCACCGCCTCGGCCGAATAGTCGCGGCCCGCGAGGTCGAGCATCTCAAGTTCCTCAACGGCCCGCTGGTAGTCGGCCGGGTCGTCGAGCTTTTCGCGGACCAGGGGGTCGTCGAGGCTCGTGACGATCTCCGGCGCGCGGTACGCCCCCGCTTTGGTCCGTTCGAAAAGGTGCAGCTCTTTGGTCTGCCGGTCGTAGACCCCCTTGAAGCCGAAGCCGGTGCCGAGCGGCCAGTTGACCGGGTAGCCGCCGATCCCAAGCACGCTCTCCAGTTCGTCGACCAGTTCGATCGGGTCGCGCATCGGCCGGTCGACCTTGTTCATGAAGGTAAAGATCGGCACACCCCGGCGGCGGCAGACTTCGAAGAGCTTGCGCGTCTGGGCCTCGATCCCCTTCCCTGAATCGATCACCATCACCACGGCGTCGACCGCCGTCAGGACGCGGTAGGTGTCTTCGGAGAAATCCTTGTGACCGGGGGTGTCGAGCAGGTTGACCCGGTAGCCGTTGTAGTCAAACTGCAACACCGTCGAACTGACCGAAATGCCGCGTTTGCGCTCCAGTTCCATCCAGTCGGAGGTTGCCGCACGCTGGCTCTTGCGGGCCGTGACCGAACCCGCCAACTGCACCGCCCCGCCGTAGAGGAGGAGCTTTTCGGTCAGGGTCGTCTTGCCCGCGTCCGGGTGGGAAATGATGGCGAAGGTTCGCCGCCTGGAAATCTCGTCGCGCATGGGAAAAAAATGGCCGGGACGGATCAGGGCGTGTTTACGAATTTAAATGAGAGGCGACTAAAAGCCGCTTTTTGGCCCAAAATGGGTTTCCTCGGGCGTCCGAATCTCGATTCGGCCTTCCTCGAAAGCCCCATTTTTGCCTCAAAAATCGTTCTTCTATTCATCCTTCAAAATTCGTAAATACGCCCTAGGCCGCCGCCTTTTGCGCCGCTGCCGCTCGCATCCGGGCGACCACACGGTCCTTGCCGAGCACTTCGAGCATCGGGTAGAGGCTCGGGCCGACGGCGCGCCCGCTCACCGCCGTGCGGGTCGGGTGAATCAGCTCGCCGGTCTTTGCGCCAAGCGCTGCGGCGGTCTCCTTCAGGGTGGTTTCCAGCGTTGCCGCGTCCCAGCTTTCCAGCGCTTCGTAACGCTCTGCCAGCGCGGTGAGACGACCCGCCGCCCCGGCTTTGCGAAGGTTTTTTTCCACGGCGGCTTCGTCGAACTCCACCTCGTCGGTAAAGAAATAGGCGATCCAGCCCGGCACTTCGTTGAGCCGTTTGATCTTCTCCTTCACGATCGCGAGCACCGGCAGGAGCGCTTCGCGGCTTCCGTACGCAATCCCCGCCGCGTCGATGTAAGGAAGGCTCAGTTCGGCAAACCGCTCCAGGCTCATCGCCAGCAGGTATTGCCCGTTGATCCAGAAGCATTTATCGAGGTCAAACGAAGCGTTGCGGCGGTTGATCCCGGTCAGTTCAAAGAGCGAAATAATCTCGCTGATGTCGAGAATCTCGCGGTTGTCCTTCGGCGACCAGCCGAGCAGGCAGAGGTAGTTGCGGACCGCTTCCGGGGCATACCCCTGTTCCTTGTACCCGGCGATCGCCGCCCCCTGGTCGCGCTTGCTCATCTTGGAACCGTCGCGGTTGAGGATGAGCGGGATATGCGCAAACTGCGGCGGCTCCGCCCCGAGCGCTTCGTAAAGTTCGAGGTGCTTCGGGGTGTTGGAAAGGTGGTCCTCCCCGCGGATCACGTGGGTGATCTTCATCTCGATATCGTCGACGACGTTGACGAAGTGGAAAATCCAGCCGCCATCGGGACGGCGGATGGTGATGTCCGGGTGGGTCGCCGCGCTGGAGAGGTCGAACGCGATCTTTCCGCAGGTGAGGTCTTGCAGCACGACCGTCTTACGGGGAGAACGGAAACGCCATGCCCCGTTATCTTCGTAGAGGTGCCCGGCGTCGCGAAGGCGTTCAAAGTAGCGAAGGTAGATCTCCTCCCGTTCGCTCTGGAAATACGGCCCGTACTCGCCGCCGACAAAGGGCCCCTCGTCCCATTCCAGCCCGAGCCACCTCAAGCCGTCGTAGATCGCCGCGGTCGCCTCCTCCGTGTTGCGCGCCTTGTCGGTATCCTCAATACGCAGGATCATCTTCCCCCCGGTGTGCCGGGCGAAAAGCCAGTTGAAAAGAGCAGTGCGAGCCCCCCCGACATGCAAATAACCGGTGGGCGAAGGAGCAAAACGAACACGGACGTTGGAACTCATAGGAACCGACCACCTTGCACGAAGCCGCCCCGCATTTCACTCTCTTTTTTGAATCAGGCCGAATTAAAACCTACTTGGCCGGGTATTTTCGGTTCTCTTCCTGGACGATTTCGTTAGAGTTCGCACCAAACAAGATGAGTTCCGTGGATACCGATTCTTCGAAGAACCAATCCAAATTCCCAAAAACACGAATGGAATCCGTAAAACAAGGAGTCCGACGTATCGCGGGAGGAGTAAAATGGGGATGCAAGGCAGGAATCAACATGATTCGGCGCATCCCCTTCGAATTCATCGCACTGCGATTGTTGATCATTTCGGTGCGGGGCTTTAGCCTGGTCGCAGGCGTTTTCCGGAAGATACGAAACTATCTTCGAAAGACAACCAGCGAAACCACCAAACGCTGCTGGAGCATCTTCAGCAAAATCGGTTCAGGAGTCATCCAGTTGGGATTCCTTACTCTCTATGCCCCACTGGTTCAGACCGAAGTCAGCATCCCTTCCTGGTTGACGTTTACCCTGGCCGGGTTGATCGCTCTATTCTTTATCGTTTCTCATACCGTGAGGGGGTTGCGGCTGAGGACCGGGTCGCTCGTATTCACGTTGTTTGTCGTATTTATTATCTCCTCAAGCATCTACCTGAGTCTTAAACCGTTCTTTCCGGTTTCTCATTCGATGTACATCTCCAACAGCGATCGCGGACTGGCTGTTTTCAACCCGAATCGCTATGTTTCCAACATCTACCAGATCAATCAGGACATTCGGCTGATTGAAGCCAATCATCCTTTTCACCATTGGGTCGGGTGGTTGATGTTGCAACTGACCATGCCGGAAGACCAGAAGGCCGAGCGGATATCATGGCCGTTTCGCCATCTCAAGGGGCTGTTTCACCGGCAGATTCACACCAAAATCGTCTTTCTGGATCGCACTCAGAAAAACGACAACGTTTCACTTCCCATCCGTTTGCGTCCGGAGTCAGTCGCTTCCACTTACGATCTTCATCGCACTCCCTGCATCTACTACCTCTTTGCGGTGGACGGCAACACCACTGATCTGGAGATGAATCTCACAGAGCTTTATGCCAGAGCCGACAAAAAGTTACGTGTGGGAACCTATTTCCAGATTCGGCGTCGTATCAATCTCGAAAAATCCCTCACGGAATCCGTTTATGAGAAAATCGCCCGAATTCAAAGCGAACCTACGGAAAGCAGTTCATCGAAGAGAAACGACAAGATGACCATCGCTTTTCGCCAACGTAAAGAGATCCATCAATGGCCGGACGTCCTGCTTTATCGCCAGTACGACGCACAAGCGGCGACCTATTGCGCCGTGCTGACAGAACTACTCAACAGCGAGTCGATCCCTCAGGAATGGGAGAATTTCCAGCAGATACTATGGGAAAATGCTCCCAACGATCGGGAACGACTGCGTTTGCTGGCGTTAAAGGAACGGGTTTCGACCCATCGGATGGAAGGAAATATTCTTAATGTTCAGAAAATTCCAAACCTGCTGCTGACGGAATCAATTCTCAATGGCATTGTAAAAAACCCGGGAGACCTCGCCGGCGATCAGTTGACCTACTGGGCTGCCAAGCAATTCGTGGAAGATGCAAAAATCTTCAAAGACCGATTCAGACCATCCATCAATACCTTTGAAGGCTATATCAGGGAAATAGAGAGCATCCACGAACCAAAACAATTCGTTCCTCTTGAAAGCGATCGCATGGCGGCAAAAGAACTCGATCGCTTTTTCCCTGATGAACTCAAGGGAAAGACGTGGATAAAGCAAATATTCGAAGCCGTCCCACCTTCCCGCACGGCGACGAATCAGACGCGCTACTGGCTCAAATCGGCTACGTGGGACGATGTTTGCGAGCATCTCCCCATGTGTCACCTGAAGAGAAACGCCGACCTGCAGCCGGTCAACCCGGCCATCAAGGACTTGACGGACCCTTCCTTGGAAGATGCCTGGGACGAGGTGGAGGAAATATTCTGGGGAGGTTATGTAAAGAAAGCTCTTGGTGCTCTGATCGAAAGGCACCCTCATCTTCTCAAGAAAGGAACAAAACTGCAGGATTCCATACCTTTAGCGACCCAGATCATGGCCGCCCTCAGCGATGGCATCCTCCAGCTACATGAGCAGAAAGGAGAGATCGCCCGCTATCTTGACCTGCGTCACCGGCTTTTCGGCGCATCGGAGGAAAAATTTCTGGCGCAAGCCAGCAAGACCAGAGGGATGCTTCGTTTCTTCAAGGCGTTTGAAGAGGCCAGAACAGCAAACCGCTCACCTGCGGAGACTCTCCAAGCCATTCAACAAGACCAGCTCGGCATTTTCCTGAGAACCTCTTTATCAATGACAGACGGATGGGGTCCGCTTTCTGTATCTCTCGAAGAGATTTTCAAAAAACACGAGGTTCTCAAATGGGGGATCACCGCTTTGTCTGCGACGTTCAAACAGGAGTTTGGGCGCCTTGATCAAACGACGACCTTTGCTCAGATTTCGGATGCGATTCGGCGCATTCCACCGGAGCCCGCACGCAACCTGGTGGCGATGATCCTGACTGAAGACGAAGATGGTGACGCCGAGAATATGGGTGAGAATCTGTTCAATCAGGTTTGTCTTTTCCTGGAGCAGGGAAACTTCTTTCCGGAATCAAAAGGAACGATCCTCAAAGTCATGCATCATATTCGAGAGCTATCTGCCATTGAGGAACTGAAGACACTATTTCCCCCGGCTGATGATGATATTGTACGTGAACAGCGGGAGAACATTGAAGCACTGCTTGACATCCTGGTGAATTCTTCCGTCAAGAATGAATTTCTGGAAATCGCAGACGATTCACTGAATGCAATTTTTGACCCGCGGGCGGCTCCGATCGTTAAAAATTTCTTTAGAAGTTCAGATCAATCCAATCGGGATATTTTCCGCAGAATTCAGGCGAGATATCATGCTTTGATGCGCGAAAAGGGGGCGCATTCGCCGGAAGGTGCATCTGCGATGCTAAAGGATCTTTCCTTCCGGATCAACGCATACTTGAGTGTGCCTTCGGACCAACGTCCTCATACTATCAGGTATGACGCGTCCCGCAGCCGGATGGTTCTCGAACCTGAATGCCCGTTGTTTGAGCAGTGGCTTTCCACGATTCAGACACCGATGAGTGAAAACCTGGCTAAATACGGTTATCCGTACGTCGCGGATGCCTTGGTCCTCGACCTTATCCTCAGGACGCTTGAGGATCAGACACCCGAAGGTTATGCCGCTACACGGTTCGGTTTTCCTCAGCAGATCTTCAAACAGCTCACAGGCATGACAACCGATGACTACCTCCGGTCATGCTTTACCAAGAATACACCTTAACCTTAAGATGAGAATGATCAATCCTCCTGCTCCATGGAAGCCAGTGTGTCTGCTGGCGGCTTGGTTGCTCCTTTTCGTGCCAATGATTTTGGCCGAATCGCCGAAAAAGATGGATGATGTCATTAGGCAGGTTCACTATCGCGTTCATCCGGAATCGGCCGTTTCGCTTGAAGAAATTACGACGCGCCTCACAGGGGCGCAGGAGTCAACCCTCCGAACTTTATTGGAGCGCTGGTTGCGTCTGCAACGTTATTACCAAAAAATCGAATTTCGTTCCATAAAGTGGGCTAAAAACGAAGACGGGTCATTTTCCGGAGAGGTGGAAATTTTTGTACCGGAGTTAATTGAAAAAGTTGTATTTCAAGGAAATAAAAACCTGGAAGAAGCCAGATTGTTAAAATTCAGGAAATCGTGGGAAAATGTGATTCCGGAACGACGGAAACCGTTTGAAGACGGAATCGTCTGGCTTTATATCCAAGAGGGATATTATGGAATGTCTTTGGATACCGAAGTAGTTCAGGGCAAGATCGCAAATCACAAAACGATTATTTACCATATCCATGAGGGCCCACGTTTTGATATACGCCATTATTCGTTCCATGGCAATCGGATGATTCCGCCAGAAGATATAAAGAAAGTTTTGTCCGAGCTTGATCGGAAGCATGCGGGAGGCAATGCTCAACGAGCAAGATTAAAGGCGCTAGAGTCGTTTTACGAAGGCAAAGGATTCCCGGACAGATCAATGGAGGAGAGGTCGGTCTTGATTAAAGGGTCTGACCACCTGGTGGATATTCAGTTGGTGATCAGTGAGGGCAAGCAAGTGATCGCCCACTCCGTGCGGTTCGAAATGGAAGGGATTACGCTGCCATCGGAGGAGTTATTAAAAATCATTAAAACATCTGTGGAAAAGCCAGTAATCTATTCAGTACTCACGTCGGATAGCACGCGCATTTCCGAGTTCATCAAAAAGCGCCATGGAGAGGAGGTAAGCGTCAGTGCAGAGATCCTATCCAGTGAACACGCCCCCGGTGTTCAGTTCCGGATCAGGAAGAACCGACCAGTGACCATCGGGAAGTTCCATTTTCCATCCGACCGGCATCTTCCCAACCTGGCTGCGGACATTCGCGATATCGCATCTGTCTCTGGAAACCTGCTGAATACCATTCCCTCTTTGTCTCATCTATATCAGAACCCCATGGCGGACAAAATCCATGAAAGCTACACCTATTTCCTATCCGAAACCGTGGTTCCTGATATTATGGATGCTCATGTATTCTCAGAAGGTCGCGGTGGAGCCTTGAATTATGGCATGGGTTGGAGCTCCCTGTTCTCGCATACATTTTTCCTCCATGCATTGCAGAAGAGATTTTCGTTTGATTGGTCTTACCTAAACCTCGGGGAGATCTATGCCGAATATCAACTTGAAATTACTTCAGACTCCCACTCCGGTCTATGGAAATGGTACGAAAACGGTTTCATGGGACGCCCTCTTTATCTCGAAGGCACTATGGATGATCCCAAGCGGCAGAAACAAGGCAATGTGGAGCCGGAACCATAGTCTAATAACCGTGGGGATGCTGCCACTGCAAATCGTGAACCGAGTTGATGGCCAGCAGGTTGTTCTTCTTCAAAGCCTTGAAGGATCGGGCCATGGCATCGCGCGCGCCGTCGGTGTCCTGATCGCGGATCGCCTGATAAATACGGAGGTGATCCTCCAACGACTGGCGTTGGATCTCGACGACCTGGTCTGCGGGAGGTGAAAAGCTCTGGAAGGGTTGAAAGATCACGCGGTGAATCAGGCTCTGCCGACCGATCTCCTCCAACAGCAGCCGATGCCGGGCCGCCTGGACGATGCGGAGGTGAAACGTCACGTCCACGAGATTGAGTTCCCGCTCGCGCCTGGCATCCATCTCCGAGGGATCTTTAAGAACCTGAAGCACCTTGAGCTTCTGGAGTTCCACTTCGATCCGCGCGAGGTCGTCCGTAGTCCGCCGCTCCGCCGCCAGCCCTGCGGCAAAGGTCTCCATCAGTTCACGCAGGGAGAGCAATTCCTCGTACTCTTCGAGCGAATTGATGCTGCGCACGATCGCGCCCACCCGGGGCCGGATGATGACCAGCCCTTCCTTCTCCAGATCACGCAAGGCGAACAGCACCGGCGTGCGACTGACGCCGATCTCCTTGGATAATCCCAGGGCGGATAATGCCTTTCCAGGCTTGAGTTCGCCCGAGATGATCTGTTTGCGGATATGGTTGTAGGCAATCTCGGCGGGCGGTGTAGTCATGAATCCGCCCATACTACACTGAATTGGATTGAATTCAAACGATATCAAACACCGGCTGCGCTGCGGAATCGACGGTTTGCCACCCGCCATCGGCGACGCTCCGCTCCATCGCCCCGAGAACGGCGGTGATCCGTGCGGCGTCGTCGTAGGAATGTGGCCAGCGATGTCCCGCAACCAGGCTCTCATGATAGGCCGCGCTCTCGGTGTCGTAGGCAGCCTCGGTCACTTCCTGAATGGAGCCGGTTTCCAGGCGTTCGCAGACCGCGCCGTCCGGGGAGAGACGTTCGATGACACCGCTCAGGATATCGAAGGCGACGATGCCCGCTTCGCCGACGGCCACCCCCCTCCGGAAGCGCGCCGGGGAGGCCATTGCCACCGCGAGTTGCCCCGCCGCTCCGTTTTCGAGGTTAAACTGTGCCAGATAGGTGTCGCTTGCAGCGGTGGGGAGGCTTCCTCTCCGCAAAATCGCAGCCGATACCGACGCGGGCACTCCGAAAAGGGCGTTAAGCCAGTAAAGCTCGAACGGAACCATCTCCCGTGCGGCGTTCGTTGTGGGCCGGTAGGCATAGAACCGCCCGCGTTCATCGGGATGCCACTCCGGCAGGTTGCACGACAGATACATCTGGTAGCTATGCAGCCGACCCACGGCGGCCGGAAGGATCTCCCTGAGGCGCTGGAAGACCGGCATGAAATGGAAGGTGCAGGAGGGGGCTGAAAGCGGCGCGTCCTGCTGGCGAAACGCAATGGCGTGGGCCGGTTCGACACGGATGCCTGCCTCGACGAAATGCGCCAGCCGAAGTTGCAGCGCCACTTCAACATAGTCGGCATGGCGGTCGGGCGGGGTGGAGATGACCAGCGCATCCGGCTCCCATGCCAGAGCCTGTTCCAACGAGGCAAACGTCGGGATCTCAAAACGCCCGGCGGCGCGCTGGCAGCGGTCTCCTCTTTCATCAAAAAGCGCCATTAAGACCCCCGGCCTGGCGCTCAACGCCCTGATGCGGCGCGTCCCCATGGAACCGCCTCCAATCTGCAATATTCGTAATGAAGTCATCTGAAGAAAAGTGGTGAAAAATGATCCATCGCTTGATCTTATCGCCGGCGACGGGATAGCCATTGCCCGCCTCCAATCAGCGTGGCTCCGATCACCAGCATGGCAAACCCGGAGGCCTCCGGAATGGCTGCGGCAAGGAGATAGCTTTCGCTGCGGGCCACATTGGAGTAAATCACTTCGTCGATCATGCCGTTGTACCGGCGGGCCTGTTCGCTCGCGTTGTCTCCCGATATGCGCAGGCCATCACCGCCAACCGAGAAGCGGCCGTTGACATGCGCATCTCCCCAATTCTGGGCTTCCACCGCTGAAAGCCCGCCCAGATTCACCAGGCTGGTTGCCCCGTTCCGGGCAAGAAACAGTTGATAATCCTGAGTATTCTCCGTCTCTGCCGCCGTCGCAACAAGAGCCACCATCCACCAGTCACTCACGCCCAGAACCAGATCATCCGTCGTGTAGGTAAGAGAACTGTTGCCGAACACAAGCTTCAGCTTCACGGCATCCGGGGTATCTCCCGAAACGACCCCGAGCGACCAGATGAGATTGGCGCCAGCCATTCGCTGGGTGGCAATGATATTGCCCCTGGCATCGTCGCCTTGCGCGGTGGGCGCTTTGATCCAGGCCTGAACGGTAAATTCCCGCGTCGGAAAGTTTTCCTCGGAGAATCCTGCATACCCAACGAGATTAAAGATATTCGATCCTGCGGAAGCGCCCGCCATCGAGAGGCCATTCCCCATCACCCCTTCCGCCCCGGGGGTAATCCCCGTGGGGCCGATGCTATAGGGAGTGCCCGTACGCCCGTTGCCGGAAGTATCGGCAAAGCTGGTCGCATCAGCGCCCTCGTCGAAACTCCAGTAGAGCAGTGTATTGGCATCGATCACGCTCGGCCGGGCCGCGTGGGCGGCGGCCAGCGGAGCCAAGGTAGCCAGTAACAGCAGAAGGGCTTTTTTCCAGCAGCAGAGAAGGGGTCTGGGTAACATGAGGCGAGATTGATCGGGTTGGGGTTTAAAGTCAATATTCATATGAACGCAATTGAATTCAATCATTGGGATGACGTATCAGGATGGTGTTTGGACCGGCTCATGGAAAACCAATCAGGATAGCGAGGGGATCAGATGGACATCGGTCCGGATGGCATTGAGATTTCCGCCCGGTCCGCACGACGTGCCGCGGGTATAAAGGAGGGCGGGAGCGGTTGCACCGGAAAGGTCGGCCCGGGCCCAGTCCCAGGCTTCGATGGCGGGGAGCCAGTTGGCATGAGCGGGATCGGTCGGTGTCAGTTGACGAGCGCGGGGAGCGCCCTCCCGGGGGAGCGTGACATGAAAAAGCTCGAAGGCCGGGTCGTGCCAATCCACGACCACGTTGTCGGGCCGGGTGGCGGTCACCAGATGGATCGTCCCGGCGGCATCGCGGCTCAAGCCGGTTTCCCTTCCCCCTTGAACACTAAGTTTGCGAAAAGACGCCGGGAGCGGGACCTCGCTCCAGCCGTTCCCCTCGCGCCGCAGGAGCACGCCAGCCCCCTCCCCTGGCAGTGCGGCGTGAAACCAGAGCCGGTCGTGTTCATCCACCACGTGATTGCTGATCTTCAGACCACCTCCGGGGAAGACCAGCACCGGCTTTGCGGAGCGGATCGTGACCGGCAGAGCGGCACGCTTGCCTTCCTGATACCAGCTTCGCCCGCCATCCTCCGAGGTGAGATAAACCGCCATGCGCCCGAGCGCGTCGCACGAGCGGCCCGTCTCTGTATAGCAAAACTGAAAGAGGAGATGCAGGTTGCCCGAGGGACCGATACTGATGGACTGGTAAAAATGATGATACCCCGGCAAAGGCCCGACCGCCAGGCTTACCGGCGCGGACCACGGCTCCCCCGGCGGCTTGCGCCGATACCAGAGTTCCCAACGCTCGTCCATCCTCCGGCTGGCGAGATGAAGCGTCCCGTCGCGATCCGCGACCAGGCTCGGATAGCTGTCAAAGGGTCCAAGGACGATCGGTTCGCTCCACCCGCACGGGTCGGCCGCGTCATCGCTCCAGCGGTAGAGGAACGGGCCGTGGTGCGCGCCAAGGACCGCGTGGAAGCGGCCTCCCTGGTCGAGCGCGATCGCCGCCCCGCAATGGTTGTCATACCCTTTGCCGAGGGTCAGAAGCGCTTCGGGCCGCCCGGTGACGTCGTCGCATTTCGCCAGCCGTACCGGCGAGCGTTGCCCCGGCTCGACCGGCGCGTCCAGCCAGGTGACATAAAGCGTACCGCCGTGCCGTACGATTTTGTTACTGGTAATATAGGCAGTGGCCCGGTCGGAACCTGCCTGGGAAAGAAGGATGGATGAAGGCTTGGGTTTCATGGCGGGAGTTCGCGGCATAGGTTTACTTGGAAGTATAGCCACCGTCAACCGGCAGGTTCGCCCCGGTAATGTAGCGGGCTGCTTCGCTGAGTAGAAAGACCACCGGGCCTCCGAGGTCGTTGCCATCCCCCATCCGCCCAAGCGCCGTTTTTCCGGCATAGCGTTTCACGAAAACTTCAGGCTGCCCGCTGAAAAACCCTCCGGCAGCCAGGTGGTTGACCCGCACCCCCTTCTCCCCGAGGAGGGTGGCATAATAGCGGGTCAGGTTGAGCATCCCGCCTTTGTGGAAAAAGTAATCCGGCGTCGGCGTTGGCATGAGAGTCCCCCGATAGAGCGCCGGCTCCGGTCCGACCAATCCCTGAATGGAGCCGATGTTGACGATGCTCCCGCCGCCCTGCCGCGCCATCGCCGCGCCAAAATGGTGGTGCATTGAGATCAACCCCGTGGCGTTGACCTTCATTGATTGCTCGCATTCCCGCCGGAAAGAGCCCGTGGGCGTCATGGTACGGGCCACGGAATTGTTGACCAACCCGTCAACCCGCCCGAAACGGGCCCAAAGGCGCTCCAGAAGCGCGCGGATCGAGTCTTCTTCACCCTGGTCATAGCTCTCCGACTCGACGCAATACCCGCGCGCGCGCCCGGCTGCGGCAACCGTTTCGCAGTTTGCGGCATGGCGCGAGGCGACGACCAGCGTCGCCCCGGCAGCGGCGAGCGCCGTGGCAAGACCGCGACCATACATCCCGGCGCCGCCGGTGAGCAGGACCACCCTGTTTTTCAGATTAAAGGGATTCTCTTCCATAAATTCAACGCGGGTAGGCTTTGCCACACTAGTGTCGCTTGAAAATCGGCGCGATCGGCCTGCCTTCCAGTTGCAGCCGCACGGTATCGGTCTCCACGGCCCGTTGGACAACCTGCAACGCTTCTCCATAGGCGTTGATGACCTGATCCTGCGCGGCGCGATCTCTCGCCATCGCCAGGGAGAGCGCATGCCAGCCGCCCCATAGCACGCCGCGCCTGAGCATCTCCTGTTGAAGCAGGCTCTTGAGGAGCAGGGAGTCTTCCGAGTCCGGAGCGACGGCCTCAATGAGCGTCCGCCGGGAATGCGGAGAGACGGTGATCCGCCCCTCCAGCCCGCTATCGCGCACCGCCTGAAGGAGTTCGGCTCTCAACCGCTGGCCGAGCTGGTCGAGCACGTCGACAACCCGTTCCTCCTCATAGATCGCCAACACCTCCAGGGCGGCGGCAAGGCCGACGGTTTCACCTCCAAAGGTGAGGCTGAAGAAGGTCTCTTCAAACCCCTTCATCCACTCCCGTTTGCCGACGATGGCGGATAGCGGGGTGCCGTTGGCGATGCCTTTGCCAAAAGTGGCCAGGTCGACGTCGATTCCGAGGTGTTGGTGTGCGCCGCCGATGGCAAAACGGTAGCCATTGATGACTTCATCGAAGATCATCAGCGCGCCTGCCCTGCGGGTGGCCTCCCGGACGTGGTGCAGAAACGCGAGATCGACCTCCTGCGCCTGGATTCCTTCCATGATGACCCCGGCAACCTTCCCTTCGTGAAGCGCCATCAGGGCATCGAACGAGGCGGGGTGATGGTAGTCAAACCGTCCGCTCACCTGCCGGTTGAATGCCGGGACGCCACGGGAGTGTTCGCTGTGGGCCACATACCAGTCGTGCCATCCATGGTAGCCACATCGCAGAATCACCTCCCTTCCGGTCACCGTACGGGCCAACCGGACGGCCGCCGTGGTGACGTCGGAGCCGTTTTTTCCATACCGCACCATTTCCGCCACAGGGATCAGTTGCGTCAACCGTTGCGCCAGTTCGACCTCCAGCGGGTGCATGAGCGACAACTGGCTTCCGGCCGCCTGGGCTCTCGCCACCGCCTCGCCATGACGCGGGTTGGCGTGGCCGAGCGTGACCGCCCAGAGCCCCATTCCCATGTCGATGAACTCGTTTCCATCCACATCCCAGACGCGGCAACCTTTCCCGCGCTGGAGATAGATCGGCGCAAATCCTTCGCTATATGCCGTCGGCCCCTTGGAATAACACTGGGTACCGCATGGTATCAGGCGTTTTGCCCGTTCCCATAGTTCAAGAGACCGGTCAATCGGCCTCGCCTGTTGTACTGCTGTCGCTGTTTCGATCTTCATTTCCGGTTAAGTTCAAGAACCCGGCCATCGCCGGGAGCCAGTTTGAGATTCAGGAGCAGCTTCCCTCCCTCGAAATGCCGGGGGAGCTTTTGCCCGCTTCGCAGGTCGGTCACGCTTTCCACCAGATCTGAGGCGAGGGCAAGCTCCATCTCACGCTCTGCGGTCACATCGGCATTGACGACCACGAGATAGCGTTCACCCTCCTTTCCCGTAAAGCCCTGGATGGCGAAGTCCTCTGGGACGGTCGCCTTCAGCTCCACCCGCTCCAGACCGAGGAACCGCGGTGCAAGCGGCTTGAGTTCTCCGAGGACGCGACCGATTTCCCGCCCGCTGGCGTTCAGGCTGCCGTCCGGCCCGAAGACCGTGTTGTCAGAGCCATTGAAGTTATAGAAAATGAGCCCCCGCGCCCCATAAGCGAGAGAGAGGTACGCCTGCGCCCGTATCTCCGCGGGCGTGGGAGCGCGCAGGGTGTTGGCAAAGTCGATGGCCTGCGCGAGAATCCAGAGCGGACGCCCGCCCGCCTGCCGCTGGTTGTCTTCCAGACAAGCCATATAGTGTCTCAGGAAGGAACGCGCGACGGACTCGGGATAGCGGATCGGGTAGAGATCATTGAAGAGGACCTCCTCCCTGACGCCTTCCACCCATTTCTTCATGTTGTCGACGCCGCGCCGGGAGGTCTCGTCGCTGTTCCAGCTCGCCCGGCAAAGGTAGGAAACCACCGGGTGCGCCGGGTCAAGCTCGCGCATCGCCTGGAATACCACGGAATAGACCGGGATCTCCTCGACAAAAGGTTCATCCAGCAACCGGTAGGCAAGCAGCGCCGGATGGTCCTTGATCTCTTCCACCGTGGGAGCCCACGCCTGCTTGAGTAGAGCCTTGGCTTCCACAGGATCTTTCTCCGCCCTCTCCCGCCAGCCCGACGGAAGCAGGCCGGGCATCCAACGGATTGAGACGATCGCCTTCATCCCATTGCGGGAGAGTTCGTCGAGCACCTTCCGAAGTCCTTCCGCCGAAGTCGGTCCGTTGACATCCAGCGTTTCGACATGGAGCGCCTTGAGCTGGGGGAGCAACTCTTTGAGGGCCGCTTCAATATCGTCCGGGTTCTGTTCTTCATAGATGGCATTGGTCGCACGGACCAGCTCGACGAATTTTTCTCCAAGGTAGCTAACCTTTGCCCCTTCCTTTGGGATCAGCCGCACCCCACGGATCGCCGTGCTGCGGCCTTTGACGTGGGCAAGCGTCACGGGCGAGCCATCCAGCGTGACCCTCTTCCATGGTACCCATGCCTGGTCGTCCCCCTGAAAGCGTGGCGAGAGGCGGTCGGGAGCCGCGTCGCCCGGGGCTCTCGCCTCCGCTCCGGGCAATGGCAGGGCGCCTCCATGCACTTTGGCATTTACAAAGAGCCACTCCACTTCGTATTCCCCTCTTTCCGGAAAGACCAATGCCAGTTCCCGGTAGTCGCCCCACGCGGCGAGGGCATCAAGCCGCCCCTGTTCTCGGTTCCCGAGCCAACGCCACTTCTTATGAACGGTATCCGCGCCCACCACCACCGTCATCCCCAGGGGAAATTCGTCCTTCACGACCGAGGGCCACTCGCCATGGCGAATCGCGCGGCCAAAGCCGGAAACCTCGCCGCTTACCCGGCGCGGGGTTGGCGGCTGCTGTACGGCGACCGGCGGCGGCGCGGGTCGCCCGCTGCCTTTTGTCTCCACACGCAGGTTCACGTCATCAAGATAATGGATCTGTTCGGGATCTCCGCCGTCTGAGCCGCCCGTCGAGGCCCGGTAGAACCCCCATGTCGCTACCTCCCGGGTGAGGGGAATCTTTTCCGCGAGCAGCCGGTCATCCAGGTAGAAGTCGTACCGCTGTTTTTCCGGGTCGATCTCCACCCGGAAGCGATACCATTGCATCGGACGATAGGTTTCCACCGGCACCAGTTCCTCTTCTCCTTCCCCGGTTGCCTGGGAATGAAAAATCCGGCCATCCCTGCCAAAGCCGACGCGTGCAGCCCATTCTTCGACCACGATGGGATAAAAAATCGAGTTCTCGACCGTGGTCATGGCGGCGCATTGGATCACCACCTTCTCCACATCGGCCGTCGGGATCGAAGCAAAGCGCCCGTAGAAGCTGGCGCCGGACCGTTTATCGCTCCTCAGAAAGCGGATGCTACCCCCGTTGGGCGCGTCGGGATGTTCGGCCCGGTGGAACTGCTCCTTTTCAAGTTGAATCTCCCCGTCGCCATAGGTCGAAATCTGCCAGGTAGGCGGACGGTCCTCCAGCTTGCCGTAGGAGTCAAAGCCGTCGTTGACCAGTTCCATTGATTCGGATGCCTTGTAGGCAGGCGCACCCGCGAGCTTCATCGGTACAAAATTCCGGCTCTGGTGGAACCTCAACTGCTCGGGATCGTTCTCCGGCACGTAGTTCCAGAGCGTGTTCTCCTGTACCGGGAGCCGGGTGCACCGCGCGACATTCAAGCGCCAGGGGCCTTCCACCGCTTCCTTCAGCCCAAAAACCGCAAACGGGATCTTGAGTTGCGCCTGCCACCCCCCGGCATGCTTTCGAGCCGTCACCTTCCACTCTTTTAGCTCCACAGGCGGCTCCTTGGGGCCGTGGGAATGAAAGCGTGCGCCATCGGGTGAAATCGCCAGATGATGATAATAATCTGCATTGGGCGCTTGAAGAAAAAGCTCCAGCGTATCGCCGCCAAAAACCGCGGAACCGTCTTCCCTGGCGGAGGGAGTCCGGGCGATCTCCGCATCATCACATTCCACGAAAAGGTAAAGCGCCTCCCGGGTATAGCCAAGACGGACCCTGGTCGGCTTGGCGGCGGGCCTGGGCGGGTGTTCGACGACTGAAAAGTGATCCAGGAGCACCCCCTTTTTCATCCACGGATCATCAACGACGCCTGCGGCGAAAGGCGTCCCTTCCAGCAGGGGGACTGCCACCTCTCCACGGGCAACACCTTCCTCCGCGCCCATTCCGCAGGCCGCGGTCCAAATCAGGAACACCAGACCAGCCATAGCTATTCTGAAGAAATTCGACGCAAACAGGGAGAAGATCAACATGCACGGCAAGGTAGGATTTCAGGAGTGACCCGTCAATCATTTAATTGAATTCAATTGAATTTAACAGCTTGACGCTTGCCGCCTTTTCCGGCAAACAGGAGCCGTTCCACCTTTCCAATGTTGCCTCCCTTGTTACACCACTTCCTTCGACGCAGCCCCGGCAGATCCGCCGCCTTCACGGTTACCGAACTATTGCTGGCGGTCGTCGTTGTCGCTCTCCTTCTGGCGCTGCTGATTCCCGCCATCGGTACGGTACGGGCTCGTATGCGCGCCACCCAATGCCTGGGGCAGGTCCGCCAGATGGGAATCGGAGCCTTGCAGTTCGCCAATGAACACAATGGGAAACTGCCGATCACCGACTGGAACCCCGCCATCACGGATCGATGGAAACAACGCTGGTACATGCGGCTTGCCCCCTACATTCACCCCGGGCGTCCATCCTATTACCCCCTGTACCGGTGTCCGTCGGTCGAAGCGCGCGCTCCCCGCACACATAACGATCCGGCCCTGCTTGGAGCCAATGTCGATTTCGTCTGCCTTTACGCCGCCCCGCCCACGATTCCGGAAGGGCGTCCCATTTTTCTCCAGAAATTGCCCAACTCCGCAAAGGTGGGGTTAATCATTGAAGGTAACGGCCCATCCCACGGAGGGCCTTACTCCGAGCGGACCTTTCACCTGCTGGTCGATCCGGCGCTGGATCGTCATGACGGCTGGGTCCATCTCGTCTATTGCGACGGACATGCGGTACGCGTGCACCGGCCCCTCTGGAGCACTATGTATACGGAATGAAGCTATTTTAGCCTTTCCTGACCAAATCAATCCAGCCCGACAGAAGCGCCTCCCCCTTTGCCGGTTTCGTGCCTTCATCGACGTCCCTCTCAAACCGGCGCACCTGCTGGCTGACGTTGGCGGCGGTCCGCAGGCCCAAGGCTTCCGCAATCCAGCCCTGGGGCTGGTTGGTCTTCCGGTGGAGCGCCCAGGCGATGGCGACGCGTTCGGCCTGGTGTTGGCGGCCTTCGGCGGGGAGCTTGATCCCAAAGTGCTTCTTCCCTTTGTCGAGCCATGCCTGCGCGCCGAGCCGGTCCTGCTCCCGGCCAAGGGAACTGCCCTTGTAATTACGATTGCCCGCGGTCTGGTTCGCCAGCGAGAGCAACTTCTGCCGGAAGGCATCGCCGCCCACGTACCATCCCCTTTCCGCGATGCCCTGCCGGTTCTTTCCGGCTGATGCAGGCATTCCGGCGGACTCGCCCTCCGCCCCGGTCCGCTCCTCCGCTCTCCTGACAAAGGCCAGGCGGTCTTTTTCCTCGTCCGCGAAACCGAAAAGCTCCAACCCCTCCCTTGCCGCCATCCCCGGCCTGCGGGATTCCGGGGGCACCGCGTATCCTTGGCTCAAACTGCTCCACGGATAGTCAGCCAACGCCATCCTCTTCCCACGGGAGACCAGCCCCGCCCGGGCAGGGTTCAAGTGGATGTAATCCAGAAGCGCGGCCAGGTAGCTACCCTCCCCGCCGGTCGGCCTGTCGGCTTCCTCCACCGGTATCGCCTTGTATCGGCCGCCAAAAAGATGCCCCCAGGCGCCGTGCCGGGTATTGAATCGCCGCGTGTAAGTATTCTGAAACCACTTCATTCCTGCCACGAGGTTCGGTTCCGGCGTCTGGATCGACCAATGGTAATGGTTGGTCATCAGAACCCATCCGTAGACCTTCCACCCGGAACGCTCCACCGCCTCGTCCATCGTCCGCAGGAACATCTCGCGGTCCTCATCGTCCAAAAAGATCGGTTCATTACGATCCCCCCGCGCCATGACATGGTAAATGGCGTCGGGATACTCGATTCGCGGTTGCCTCGGCATGGTCGTTTCTAAGGCGAAGCGGACCGGTTTGTCAAGATTTGTTGACTGACCCCCAGGGCTAAAAAGGATTCCACACCTTCTCGAATCCAAATCCCTCAAAATGCTTCGTATTCGCCGTGGCAAAATGGGTGACGCCATGGTGGCGGAGCGTCAGGGCAAGGCGGGCGTCGATGATCTGGCGGAAACCGGTTCCGGTTCCGGCCGCCCAGTTCCAGAGTGGCCTGGCAACCTCGGGTTCGTAATCGCCGAATTCCCAGGCGGGATTGGAGCGCAGGGCGTCGCAGAATGCCGCAGCTTCGCGGGCAGACTTCGGTTTCCTGAAAACGGCGGGATTCCGAAGCTGCATGTAAAGCTCCACCAGCACGAGGCCACATAGAAGAAAACGCCTCCCGTTCATGGTTTCCTCCTCAAAATACCGGAGCGCGCCCTCGTGATGGGGCGAGTCGGGATTGGCTGCGTAGAGGAAGAGGTTGGTATCGGCCGAAAAGATCATGACGCGTTGCGTTCAAGGATCGCATCGGCTTCCGGGCGGAGCCGCGCAGGATCGGTGAGAAAATCGCCCCCGCAATCCAGCGTGGGAAAACGCCAGACGGTTTTCGGCTTCCGTCCCTCGGGAAAGCGGGTGACAAAATGCTCCGCAGCCTTGCGCATCACCTCCGAAAGCGACCAGTCCTGCTGTTCGGCGATCTCTTTTAGTCGCCGGTAAAGCGGGTCCGGAAACTGAATCTGAGTACGCATCATGATGACATTGATACATCATTTAACGAATGATGTCAAAATGATGTTCACCCTTCCCCTTCTCTCTCCGCTTGCGCTTCGGTGCGGGGCGCTTTACGATCCTCTTCCTTTATGTCGATCTGGAACCATGCCAACCCACAGCTTCGCGAACTGATCTCTTACGAACCGGGCAAGCCGATTGAGGATGTCGCGCGGGAACTCGGAGTCGCCCCGTCGGAGATCATCAAGCTTGCCTCGAACGAAAACCCGCTCGGCCCCTCGCCCAAGGCGCTCGAAGCGATGCGCGAGGCGATCGAACGGAGTCATTTCTATCCGGACGGCGGGGGCTACTACCTGCGGGAGGCGATCGCGGAGAAATTCGGCCTCGCCCGGGAAAATATCATCCTCGGCAACGGTTCCAATGAGATCATCGAATTTATCGGCAAGGGGTTTCTCCAGGCGGGGGATGAAATCGTCACTGCCAAGCACGCCTTTGCCGTCTACGGGTTGATGGCCCAGCTTTTCGGAGCGCGGACGATCGCCGTCGACGACCCCCACTTCTGCCATGACCTCGACGCGATGGCCGCCGCGATCACCCCCAAAACCAAGGAGATCTTCGTCACCAATCCGAACAACCCGACCGGGACCATTGTCTCGCAGGCGGAGATCGACCGCTTTGTCGACCAGGTGCCAGAGCGGGTGGTCATCGTCTTTGACGAGGCGTACTACGAGTTTCTCCCCAACCCGCCCGACACGCTCAAGTTCATCCGCGAAGGGCGGGAAAACGTGATCGTCCTGCGGACTTTTTCCAAGATCCAGGGGCTGGCCAATCTCCGGATCGGCTACGGCATCGGGCATCGCGACCTGATCGACGTGCTTCAGAAAACGCGCCAGCCGTTCAACGCCAACGGCATCGCCCAGGCGGGTGCGCTCGCCGGCCTGCTCGACGACGAACACCAGGAGGCGACCCGCCAGTTGACCGACGAAGGGCGCGAATACCTCCAGCGCAGTTTTGCCTCGCTCGGGCTCAAGTTCGTGCCGAGCCATGCCAACTTCGTCCTCGTCAAGGTCGGCGACGGCAAGGCGCTCTTCCAAGCGTTGATGCAATGCGGGATCATCATCCGCGACATGACTTCGTACGGCCTTCCGGAATGGGTGCGGGTCTCCATCGGCACGATGGAACAGAACACCCGGTTCATCCAGGCGCTTTCGCGGATCGGCACGCCGGTCGGAAAGCCTTGATTCCGCAAAAACAATGACATAGCTTCCACGCCGTTATGAAAACCATTCTCGCCTCCCTAAGTGCCGTCGCGCTTTCGCTCAGCTTCAGCGCCTGCCAAACCGCGCCAAAACATGGCGCCTGCCCGCTCACCGGTGGCACCGCCGCCAAGGCGTGCTGCACCACGGCCAAGCCGGGCGCTGCCAAGAGCTGCTGCACCACCAAGGACAAAGCCGCCAAGACCACGAAGAAGTCGGGCGCTTCCTGCTGCAGCTAAGGCCAACGGCACGGTACATCCTGGAGTTCGCTCCACCCTGTTTCCGCCTCGGGCCTCAAACGCCACGGCGGACGCGAAGGTCCGCCCAGCGCGTTTCCGCGCCGGGGTGGACCTCATAAAATACCCCTTTCAAAAAGGTCGCCTCGCTTCTGCCGGGCGGCCTTTTTTGTTTTCCCGACCCTTGCCTCTCCTCCAAAAAAAAGCGGCACCCCCGAAGGAGGGGATCTCCTTCAAGGGTGCCATTTTACCCCGCAGGTGCCGCTGAGGAGCATTACCCGTTCCCCAAGGAAACGGTGGTGGTCTCGTCCGGTCTTCTGACTTCCAATGAAGGCATGTCATAGGACCGCGTCCTCGACCTCCTTACTGTGTAACTACGGTCCGGGAGCTGCCGCCTGAAACCACGTACACCGCAGGGTAAAATTCGAAAAGTTTTCTAAAAATCTCCTGATACTTATAGCAAAGATCGGGATGAACGTCCAGAGCGGTCTCCTTCGAAACCATTACTCGCGAAATTCCACCACCCCGCCTTCCGTGCCAGCCGCTTTCGCCAGTTCGCTCTTGAGACGTGCCTTGAGGCGCTCGTGCACCGCCATGGCTTCATCTGCGGTCAATGTCCGCTCACTGGAGCGATAAGTCAACGCATACGCGACCGATTTTTTGTCGGCTGGAATCTTTTCCCCGGCCGGGTCGGTAAAGACGTCGAAAAGCTCCACTTTGGCGAGCCACTCCTCCTTCGCGCCGAGCAGCGCCGCCTCGATCGCCCCGTGCGGCAGATCGCGCGGGACGAGCATGGCGATGTCGCGGGTGACCGCCGGAAACTTCGGCAGTTCGACAAAGCGCGACCGGCTTGTGCGAAGCGCAAAGGCGTCGAGGTCGATCTCCGCCACCAATACCGGCGCGGTGGCGTCGAGTTCACGGGCGCGCGCGGGCAGAAGCTGTCCGGCGATGCCGACCGCCCGCCGCCCGAAGCGGACTTCAAACGCGAGCGCCAGCGCCGGGTGTTCGGTCGGCTCCAGCGTCACGCCACCGCGGGAAACCAGCGGGAGGAGGTCGAGCACGACCGCCTTCAGGTCAAACAGGTCGGCCTCGCGCGGTTTTGCATCCCGCCACGAAGCGGGGACCGCCCCGCCGGTCATGACCCAGGCGAGCGCCGTCCGCTCCTCGCGTTCCTTGGGGCTCTTGACCGGGAGGAAGGTCCGCCCGAGTTCAAAGAGCCGCACATCGTCGCTCCCGTTGCGGAGGTTGTGCGTCAACGCCGTCAAAAGACCGGGAAGAAGGCTCGGCCTTAAAATCACCTCGTCTTCGCTCAACGGATTGCGCACCCGGAGCACTTCCGGCGCGGGGAATTGAGCCAGCGCGCGCTCGGAAATCAGCGTCAGGCTGCGGGCTTCGCGGAAACCTTCCCCCGCGAGGTGACGGCGCAGGCGCATCGCGCGGTCGTGCCACTGGTCGGCCTCCGAAGCGCCGGTGAACCGGGCCTGTTCGCGCGCCGGAACGGCGTCGATCCCGATCACCCGGGCGATCTCCTCGATCAGGTCGATTTCGCGCGTCAGGTCAGGACGGAACGACGGAACGATCCAGCCGTCGCCCGAGGGGGTCAGGCCGAAGCCGCTCAAAATGGCGTCCGCAGTTTCGCGCTCCACTTCGGTTCCCAGAATGGCGCGGCAACGTTCCAGCCGGAACGGTACGGCGCCGCCGCGCTGCGGAAGCGTTCCGACGGTTTCCACGCCCGCCGCCGCTTCGCCGCCCGCCAGTTCCACGATCAGCCGGACCGCCTGGGCCGAAGCGGCCAGAACCCCGGCAGGGTCGACGCTCCGTTCAAAGCGGTAGCTCGAATCGGTCGAAAGCGCGAGCCGCCGCGAGGTCCGACGCACCCCGGCAGGCTGGAACCAGGCGCTTTCGAGAAGCAGGTCGGTCGTCGTTTCGGTGACACCGCTCTCCTCGCCCCCCATCACCCCGGCGATCGCCTGCGCTTTTTCGCCGTCGGCGATCACGAGGTCTCCCCCGCCAAGCGTGTACTCCCTGCCGTCGAGCGCGAGCAGCTTTTCGTCCGCCCGCGCCTTGCGAACGGTGATCGGACCGCTGAGCTTTGCGACATCAAACGCGTGGAGCGGCTGCCCGGTCTCGAGCATCACCAGGTTGGTCACGTCGACGACATTGTTGATCGGACGCAGGCCGGAAGCTTCGAGCTTGCGGACCAGCCACTCGGGGCTGGGGGCCACCTTCACGCCGGTGATCCGGTGCGCCGAATAAAACGGGCACGCTTCGGCCGCTTCGAGCACGATCTCCCCGCTCGCCGCCGCCGGAAACGGCGTCTCCGCCTCCGTGCGGAACGCTTGCTTGAGCAACGTCGCCACCTCGCGGGCCATGCCGGTGTAGCTCAACAGATCGGGCCGGTTCGGCGTCACCTCCAAATCGAGCACCGTGTCGGAAGGAAACGCGCTTGAGATCGGCGCGCCGACGGTTGCCCCGGGCGAAAGGATCAGCAGCCCCGCGGCATCCTCGGCCACCTGCAACTCCTTGGCGCTGCACATCATCCCTTCGCTCTGCACCCCGCGCAGCTTGCCGACCTTGATCTTGAAATCGCCCGGCAACACCGCGCCCGGCAGCGCCAGCGGCACCTTGTCGCCGACCTTGTAATTTTTCGCACCGCAGACAATCTGGCGCGGCTCCCCGGAGCCGTCATCCACGCGGCAGACGCTCAGGCGGTCGGCCCCCGGGTGGGGGTTTGATTCGAGGATCTGCGCCACCACCACCTTGTCGATCGCCACGCCGCTCTGTTCGATCCCTTCGACTTCCACGCCGGCGCGCGTCAACAGATCACACAAGGTCGCCACCTCCGCCGGGAGATCGACCCGTTCTTTGAGCCAGTTAAGAGAAACTTTCATGAAAAGGTTTAAGGGTATTGAGCCAAAAAGCGGATGTCGTTTTCAGTGAAGAGCCGGATGTCGTGAACGCCGCTCAAAATCATCGCGAGCCGGTCGAGGCCGAAGCCGAAGGCAAACCCGGTGTATTTCTCCGGATCGTAGGCGGTGTCGCCCCGTTTGCCGTTGATCTGCCCAAAGACGGCGGGGTCGACCATGCCGCACCCGGCCAGTTCCAGCCAGCGGTCGCCGCGCCCCAGCGCCGCCGCTTTGATGTCGATCTCGAAACTCGGCTCGGTGAAAGGAAAGAAGTGAGGGCGCATCCGCACCTGCACATCGGAGCCGAGCAGTTCGCGGAAGAAGAAATTGATCGTCCCCTTCAGGTCGCCCAGGGTGACTCCTTCGTCGACGTAAAGCCCCTCGATCTGCGTAAACTGGGCGAGGTGGGTTGCATCGACCTCGTCGCGGCGGTAGACCCCGCCCGGCGCGATGATCCGGACCGGCGGCGGCGTGGTCTCCATCGTACGGACCTGCACGGTGGAAGTCTGCGAACGGAGCAGTCGCCCGTCAGGGAGGTAAAAAGTGTCGCCCTCGTTACGCGCGGGGTGGTCGGGCGGCGTGTTGAGCGCGTCGAAACAATGCCACTCGGTCTCGATGTCGGGCCCGTCGGCGAGCGCGAAGCCCATCTGCCGGAAGATGGAGATCGCCCGGTCGAGCAGTTGGGTGATCGGGTGCAGCGATCCTTCAAACCGGGCGGTCCCGGGAAGCGTCAGGTCGATCCCGCGCAGGGCGGCTGCGTCGCGCTCGTTTTCGAGTTCGCTGCGGCGCGCTTCATACGCAGCGGTGATCGCCGTACGGACTTCGTTGAGCTTTTTGCCGACGCGCGGCTTTTCCTCGCGGGAAAGGGACTTCATCCCCTCGCTCACGGCCGAGACCTTCCCGGCCCGCCCGAGAAAGGCGATGCGAACGGTCTCCAGGGCCGTTTCATCCGCCGCCGCGGCAATCCCGTGCAGGGCTTCCAGGCGGTAATCTTCGAGTTGCTGTTCCATAGATGGGTAAAGAAAAAGAGGAGCTTTTGCCAGTCTCATCCCGGCAGGCGGGCGATGGCAAAAGAAAAAAGGCCAGCGCTGCGCAAAAGCAACGCTGGCCGCAAAAGTGGTGAAAAAGTGCTGTTGTAACCGGCTGGAAAAAGGCGGGCGCGGCTTACGCGGCGCTCTTCTTGTTTTCCAGGGCCACCACCGCCTTTTTGACGATCGCCTGGAAGGCGGCTTCGTCGGTCACGGCGAGATCGGCCAGCACCTTGCGGTCGAGTTGGCTTCCGCTTGCGGAGAGCCCTTCGATAAATCGGCTGTAGGTGATCCCGTTGGCCCGGCAGGCGGCGCTCAGACGGGTGATCCAGAGGCGGCGGAAGCTCCGCTTGCGGTTCTTACGGTCGCGGTACGACCAGTACTCCGCCTTCATGATCGCGTTTTTCGCGTAGCGGAACAGTTTGGAACGGCGGCCGCGGAATCCCCGGGCCTTGTCGACGACCCGCTTGCGCCGTTCACGGCTCGCGGGTGCATTGGTTGCTCTTGGCATCTTGTTTTATCTTTCTTTCCAGCGTGCTGTTTTTTCTGGTTGATCGTCCGCCGTGCCTCGCTCGCTGGAGGCAACCTTTTTTAAAGGTCAGGCAGGCGGACGTAAAACCGGCCTTGGGATTCGCGTTACGCGAACGGCAGGTTTTCCTTGATCCGGGCCATGTCAGTCACGTCCACGAGACCGGCTTTGGCAAGCTTGCGCTTGCGCTTGGCGCTCTTGCTCTGCAAGAGGTGCCGCCGGGAGGCATGTGCGCGGAGCACTTTGCCCGTTCCCGTAATCTTGAACCGCTTGGCCACGGCTTTCCTCGTCTTGCGACGTGCGATAGCTTTTGGCATGGACGGGCAAAAATAGAAGGGGCGCGCGAAATGGCAAGATTTTTCACGAGCGGCGGCTTAAAATTTTTGCCCCGATGCGGTAGCCCCTGGGAGTATCGCGGTCCTTCAGACCGCATCATCCGACCAAACGAGTACCCAGCCCTGGCGGGCTGGGCTGAGGGATTGCGGGCCGTTGGCCCTTGGTTCACATCGGGTCTCCAACGCCGCGGTCGACGGGCAGGTCGACCCTGCCGTTCCGCGCGCGGTTCTACCGGTTCTTGACGATCGCCTCCTGCGCCGCCTCCGCCGCTCCGGCGGGCGGGTTGCAGAGGAAGGCCGCGACCCGTTTGCTTCCCTGCCAGTAATGGGCTGTAAAGCGCCCCTTGGAGAGATCGCCGTCGATCTCAAACCGCGTCGGCGGCGTGCGAAAATCGCCGACGAACTCAAACGCCGTTCTGAACAGGGTGACGCCGTGATGCGGAAACGGTTTGTAACGCTGCCGCTTTTTCCCGGTGATGTTGCCGCCGACGATCTTCGCCTGCGCCAGCGTGCTCTCCTTGTGTTCGCTGCGGCGCACCCCGCCAAAGAGCGGATCGGGGAAAAGCGCCACATCGCCCACGGCGTAGATCCCCTTTTCGTCGGTCTCAAGGAGGTCGCTGACCGGCACTCCTTCCGGCGAGCCGAGCGGCGTCCGCGTGACCAGCCCGAGGTTGAGGTCAAGCCCGAGCGCGAGGACCGCCAGCCCGCACGGCACCCGCAGTCCGCTCTTGGTCTGGATGTTCTTGAGGACGGTTTTCCCCTCGAAACCGTTGAGGGCTTCGTGCAGCAGGGGGACGCCCCGTTCCTCGAAAAAACCGGTCACCCACTCGGCGCTCCGGGGGTCGAGCCATTGTTGCCAGAGATGTTTCTGGGGACTAAGGAGGCTCACCCCGAGTCCCATTTCGCGCAACGCCGCCGCAACTTCCGCCGCGAGCAGCCCGCCGCCGATCACGATGATGTTCTTTGCGGAGAGCGCCATTTCCCGCATCGCCAGAAAATCGCGGAGCTGCCGCGCGGCCACGACGCCGCCAAGCTGCGCCCCGACCACCTGCGGACGGCGGGCGCGGCTCCCGGTCGCCAGGCATGCCTTGCGAAAGCTGATCACCTGCCCCGAATTGAGCACCGCCAGGCGGCGCTCAAGGTTCAACTCGGTCAAAATCGTCTCCAGCCGGAGTTCGATCCGGTGTTTTTCATACCATTCGCGGGGGCGGAAGGTGATCGCCTCCAGTTCCGGCGTCGGCGCCTTGAGCACCCCCTCCGCCAAGCGCGAACGGTCGTACGGCAGGGCCGACTCGTTGCCGACCATGGTGACCGACCCCTTCGGATCGTATTCCCGCAAGGTTTCGCAGACGGCGGCCCCGGCGAGTCCGGCACCGATGACAAGGTAATCGCGCGCTAACATATTGAAATGGACACCACGGCACCCGCTTTTGTTCGAAATCCCCCGAAGGCGACGGGTTCCCCAAGTCTCTTTATAGAATCAAACGCCCGGAACCTTGCCCCGCAGCTTCTTTTTCTCTCCGTGCCGCTTCTTGTCGGCGAGAATGCGGCGCTGGACCCCGGCGGGGCGCGGGCGGTTGCGGCGGCGTTTTTTCTCCCGCTCGGCGCGCTGCCCGGCCCGGAGGCGCTGGCGGGCCTCTTCGATCGCGCCGACGAGCCGCTCCCGGGCGAGTTCGCGGTTGCGCGCCTGGGAGCGAGTATCGCTCACGGTCACGGAAGTCCCGCTCGGCGCGTGCGTCAGCGTGACGGCGGTCGAGACCTTGTTGACATGCTGCCCGCCAGGGCCCGAGGAACGCGAGAAGCGCTCCTCGATCTCGGCCGGGTCGATCCCAAGCCGCGCCAGCCGGGAAAGGTAATCGTCACGATCGTTCATGATGAAAAATGCCACTCTTCATTGCGCCACGCGGTACGAAAAGGTAAAACGATCTCCATGACCACCGAGCCCAGGCCGACGAGCTTTCTTGTCCAAAACGCCCGCCTTGTTTTCCCCGACCGTATCGAGCCGAAGGGAGACCTCCGCGTGGTGGACGGAAAAATCGCCTCGGTCGCCCCGGCGCTTTCGCCCGAACCGGGGGAGACGGTCTTAGACGCCGCCGGGCGCTACCTCGCCCCGGGGTTCATCGACATCCATCTCCATGGCGCGCTGGGACGCGATGCGATGGAGGCGACCCCCGAAGCGTTTGAGACGATCTGCCGTTTCCATGCCTCCGGAGGGACCACCGCGCTGGCGCTTGCCACGATCACCGCGCCGACCGACGCCATTGTCAACGTCCTGCGCACCGCACAGGCGTACCGGCAGACGCCGCACGCCGGGGCGCAACTGCTCGGCATCCACGTGGAGGGGCCGTACTTTTCACCGCAGAAACCGGGCGCTCACCGGCTGGAGCTGATCCGCAACCCGACCCCCGCCGATTACGAGCCGCTCCTTCCCTTTGGCGAAGGCGACGGGCGGGTGATGCTTCAGATGACCCTCGCCCCGGAACTCCCCGGCGCGCTGGAGTTGATCGACCGGTTACGACGACGCGGCGTGCGGGTCAGCGGCGGCCACAGCGACGCCTGGGACGAGGAAGCGTGCGCCGCCTTCACGCACGGCATGGAGGGGGCGACCCACACCTTCAACTGCATGTCGGGCGCACGCCGTCGCGGTCCCTACCGGGTCGCGGGGCTCCTGGAATATGTTTTGAGCGAACCGGGGATCGTCTGCGAACTGATCGCCGACGGCCACCACGTCGCCCCGACCCTGATGCGGATGCTCCGCGCGGCCAAGGGGCAGGACGGGGTGATCCTTGTCACCGACGCGAGCGCCGGGGCCGGTCTGGAAAAGGGCAAGCCGTTCCTGCTGGGGGATGTCGAGTGCGTCGCGGGCGAGGGCATCTGCCTGACCGCGGACGGCACCGCGCTGGCCGGAAGCGCGGCCACCATGGCGGGGCTGGTCCGGACGATGGTGGCCGAAGTCGACGTACCGCTAGCCGAGGCGATCCGGATGGCGACGCTCAACCCGGCCCGCGCCCTCCGGCTCGACCACCGCAAAGGGGTCCTGACCCGGGGGACCGATGCCGATCTCGTCCTTCTCGACGAAGCGTTGCAGGTGGAGCGAACCTGGGTCGCCGGTCGGCTGGAGTACCAACGCGGCAGCGTTTCCGCAGGGAAGGAGGTCTCCTCATGACCCCGCCGGACACTGCCTCCGCCCCGTGCTTCCAGCCGCTCCATGAACGGTGGATCGCCTCAGCCTGTCGGCTCTCCACCCAGGCGGGGTGGAACCAGAACGAGGAAGACTGGCGACGGCTCGCCCGGGTTGCTCCGGAAGGGGTGAAGGTCTGGGTCGATGGCGGCGAAGTCCGCGCGAGCTATTCCGTGGTCGCCTACGGCAGAGAAAGCGCCTGGATCGGCATGATCCTCGTCGATCACTACTACCGGGGCAAGGGGCTCGGCAAGGCGGCCTTTGTCGCCGCCATGGAAGAGGCGCGCGCCCGGGATGTGGCGGTGATCGGCCTCGACGCGACCGAACTGGGCGAGCCGATCTACCGCAAGTTCGGCTTTGGGATCACCCTCCCCCTCACCCGCTGGGGCGGCGTGCTCCACCCGGCGGAGAACGCTGCGAGCGAAGGCTCCGTGCGACACGGCTGGAGCGATCAGCTTCCCGGTTTCGATGCTTCGCTTTCCGGAGCCGACCGGAGCGCCCTGCTGCGCGATTTCGCCCGGAGCGACGCCACGCTCCTTTACACGGAAACCGATGGCAAGCTGACCGGTTACGCCGTCCTCCGTCCGGGAAGGAGCGCGTTTCATCTGGGTCCCGTCGTCGCCGATGCCCCGGAAACCTTCGATCTCCTTCTAAGCGAAGCTGCCTCGCGCCTTGCGGGGGCTTCCGTTCTCTGCGACGCGATTGATCCTGCCGCCTCCGCGTCGCTTGAACGTCATGGGCTCCTCCCGCTGCGCCATCTCAAGCGGATGACGTTGCCGGAGGCCCCCGGTTGCCTCTGCGGCCCCGGCGTGCGGCTGGCGGTCGGGTTTGAGTGGGGTTAGCGCCTCCGCCGCTGGGGTTGATGCCGGGATGAAGTCCAACGTAGGGCCGTCCTCCAGGGCACTCCCGCGCCGACGGACTCCCCGCATTGCACACTTTACAATTGCCCGGAGGAAAGGTTCGCTTGCAGGTCACATGAACCGCGCCGCCATTCAGCAGACCCTCGCCGAAATCGGGACCCGTCCCACCAGGAGCCTCGGCCAGAATTTTCTGCACGACGAGGAGGTCGCACGCTGGATTGTCGATCAACTCCAGTTGCAAGGCAACGAGCATCTGGTCGAGATCGGCCCCGGGCTCGGTGCGCTGACCGAATTTGCCCTGGGAAAAAGCCGCCGGTTGACGCTGATCGAAAAAGACGGGCGGATGGCTGATTTCCTCCGGCAACGTTTCGAGGAGGAGCCGGGGCTGACCATTCTTCACGAAGACGCGCTCCGGTTCGACAATCGTCTCCTCTTTGAACACGGCCCGGCGAAGGTGCTCGGCAACCTCCCGTACTACGTTTCCAGTCAGGTGCTCCTGCAATTCGGCGCGGAGCCGTCGCCGGTCACCCGGATGGTCTTCACGCTCCAGAAGGAGATGGCCGAACGCCTTTCGGCGGCCCCTTCCACCAAGGAGTATGGAGCGCTGACGCTGCTGGTCGGGCGGCGGTGGAAGGTGGAGTATGTGCGCACGCTTCCCGGCAGTGTGTTTCTGCCCGCGCCCAATGTGGAAAGCGGCGTCATCACGCTGAGCTTGCGCGAACCCGGGGAACTCCCCGACTGCGACGACAAGCTTTTTACCCGGCTCGTCAAGGAAGGGTTCTCCCAGCGGCGCAAGATGTTGCGCAAGATGCTCGCCCACCACGATCTCGACTGGAGCGCGCTTTGCGCCGATCTCGACATCGTGGAGACCGTCCGCGCCGAAGCGCTTTCGCTCAAACAATGGATCGCGCTGACCCGGTGGGTCGAGGCGTTCCGGAATCCGCAGGTCTTCGCCCGCACCGCGCAGGATATCCACGGCGAACGGTTCGATGTCGTTGATGAAAACAATGAGGTAACCGGGCAGGCGTCGCGCCACAAAGTCCACGCCCAAGGGTTGCGGCACCGGGCGGTTCACATCCTCGTTTTCAACAAGCATGGCGATCTCTTTTTGCAGAAACGCTCGCATCTGAAGGATTCCCACCCCGGCAGTTGGGACTCCAGCGCCGCCGGGCACCTCAACGCCGGAGATGGCTACGAAGAAACCGCCGTTCGGGAACTCCAAGAGGAACTCGGCATCTCCGCGCCGCTCACCCTCTTTGGCACCCTCCCCCCTTCGGACGCGACCGGGCAGGAGTTTGTCCAATGTTTTGAAGCGGTCCATTCCGGCCCGTTCACCTGGCCGCGTTCGGAGATCGAAAGCGGGGCGTTTTTCCCGGTCGCCATGGTGGAACGGTGGATCGCCGCGAGGCCGGGGGATTTCGCCAGTTGCCTGCTGGAATGTTTCCGGCTCTGGAAGCGATCAAAGGAGGCCGCCTCCACGGGAGCATGATGGAGGGCGAAGGGCCAGCGCGGGTGGAAGTCGGTCGTTACCGTCGCCGCGCCGTGGCTGAAGAATACGCGCTCGTCATCCTCGCCCTCGACTGCCCGTACTGGATTCTCCGCGAGGAAGGGCGCTACCTCCTCGTCGTCCGCGAGCGGGATGCGCAAGCCGTCGCGGAGGAACTTGCCCGCTACAAGACGGAACGGCGGGAGGCGCGCCGACACCGGGGCGATCCGCTGCCGCCGCCGCTGCTGGCTTCCGGCCAAAAGGTCACTTTCTGGCTCTTTCTCTATGCCTGGGCGATGATCGCCTGCTTCCTGCTCCAGAGCCGCGCCCCGGAAGCGACGGTGGAACGCGGGGTCGCCGCCTCGCAGGAAATCATCGCCGGGGAGTGGTGGCGCACGGTGACGGCGCTGACGTTGCACGGCGATTTCGGGCACTGGGTCGCCAACCTCGGTGTCGGGCTGCTTTTCGCGGCGGCGCTTCTGCCGTGGATCGGCCCGGGGTGGACCTGGTTTGGGGCCGTGCTGGCCGGGGCGTTCGGCAACGCGCTCAATGCCTTCGGTTTCCGCCATCTCCCGCACCATTCCATCGGCGCTTCAACCGCGGTTTTCGGGATGCTCGGCCTGCTGGTGGGGTGGCAGGTCGTCGCTTTTTTGAGGCGTTCACGGCACGATCACCCGTTCCGGCTGCGCCTGCTGCTGACGCCGATCGCCGCCGGGCTTGCGCTCCTCGCCTACCTCGGCACGGGGGATGAGACCTCGAAGGTTGACCTGACCGCCCATCTTTTCGGGATGCTGGCGGGGGTGCTCATCGGCGCGGTGCTCGCGTGGGGGCACCTCCCGCAGAAAACGCCGCCATGGGGGCAGCGACTGCTGGCACTTCTCGCGCTCCTCCTCCCGGTGCTGGCGTGGTGGCTCGCGCTCCGGTAAAACGGGCCTTCCTTACTCCCAGTTGCCGAGGTCGTCCGCCGTGCCGGTCTTGCGGTCGGGCCCGGCGGAGTAGACATCAAACGTGTTCGGGTTGTGCTTGCCCGGGACGACGAGGTAGTACGGATTGCCCCAGGGGTCTTCGGGGAGCTTTTCAAAAAGGGGGCGCCACCGCTTCGGCTTCGGGTCGGTGGTCGGCTCCTCCACCAGCGCCCCGAGCCCCTGGTCGGTCGTCGGCAGGAAGCCGTTGCTCGCCTGGTAGAGCTTGAGCTGCGTCGAGATCGACTGCAAATCGCTCTGGACCCGTGTTTCCTGCGCAATGCCGACGTTTCCGCCCATGTAATAAACGGCGGCCCCGCCCAGCAGGGCGATGATGATCACCACCAGCATGATTTCCAGCAGCGTAAACCCGCCCCTGCTGCGGAAGCGGCGGCGCGACGGGGCGGAAAAGGAAACGGAACGGAACGAACGCGATATTAACATAAGAAAAGGAATCAGGGCGTGACGGTATAATCCAACTGCTGCCAATGATTTTTGAGTTGCAGTTCCACCCTCCGGATCGCCACGGCGTCTACTCCGGAAGGCAACTGGAATGTGACCACATTTTTCCCCGTACGCAAGAGATGACCGGGGATCATGACACGACTGCGGACCCACCCGGCGTAATGAAAGCGCATCTCCCCGGAACCTTTCACCGCCCCCTGGTAGCCGGGATCGGCGAGATCGGGCAACTCCATCGCGATCGCGCCGACCGGTTCCCCGTTGGCCCACGCGAGGAGCGGCGCGGCCGGGTCGGGGCTTAAAACTTCGAGGGTCATCATCGCCAGCAGCGGGCGGGCCACGAGGTCGAAGCCGAAATCGACCGTCCGCCCCTCCTCCGCGCCCAGCCGGAGGGTCCCCGGCTCCAGCATTGCCCGGACCCGTCCGTAGAGAAAGGAATCCCGCGCGGCAGGCAACGCCTGGGGGTCGTAGACCCGGGAGGAGACCGACGCGCCAAACGGGTCGACCACCGGTTCGGGTGCGTCAAAATCGAGCGCCGCCTGCACCTCCACCGGGCGCAGGGTCGCCAGCAACGCCTGCCGCAGCGTCGAGCCATCCCCCGGCACCGTGATCTCGAGGTAATCGACCCCGCGCGTCTCCAGTTGCAGCGACTCGGACGCCGCCAGGCCGAGCCCCGCGCCGAGTTCGCGGGAGACAAAACGGCATTCCCCCGTCTCGCTCCAGCCGGAAACGACCGGGCGCGCATCGGCTTGATCCACAAAGAAAAGCCGCAAAAGAAGCCGCTCGTTCAGAGTGCCAAGCGAACGGAGCCGAAGCCGGAAGGTCGTCTGCCCCGGGACGATCGCCTCGTCGACCTGCACGCTTTCCAGCCAGATCGGCAACCCCCGGCGTTCCACCCCGCGCGCCGCCGGGTGGCGGTAGAGGGAAAAATCGATTAGGGTCGTCAGCGGCGTCGGCTCGATCTCCAGCATCGCCGGTTCGGGACCTCGTCCCCCGTCATCCAGCGTCACATCAGGCACGTCCCACGCCGGTTCCTGCGCCGGCAACTCCCCTCGCAGCAAGAACCCCGCTGCGACGACCAGCAAGAGCAGGAGTATCCGGTGTTTGAGGGGCGAAAACATTCCCCCGACAAGAAAGCAGGCAACACCACCCGGGACAAGTTCAAAAGCCTACTGGTGGCTCAAGGGCTCAAGAGCTCAAGGCACGCCAAAGCGGCAGAAACAAAACCGGGAAGCCGCGCCCTCATCCCTCCCCGGGTGGTTCAAGAAAAAGCCGCTTTTCCCGGCGGCGGGCGTGCCAGCCGCCCGGAAGGTTGACCTTTGCCGGGAGCGTCCCGTCGGGAGGCTCCTCCCCTTCCCTGTAAAGGGAGCGGACCCGTTCCACTTCGCGGAAGCCGATGCCCGGCACCCCGCTGACCGCCAGCCATGCCTGAAGACGGCGGCGCTGCCATGCCACCGGCTCGCGGCGCAGTTCCGCCAGCAACAGCGGACCCGGCCCCGGCGCGGGAAGGAGCGACGCGAGCCACGCCTCTTCGTCGCGGGCGATCGTCGCGCTACGCAGGATCGCTTCATCGACCTCGCGCCCCATGGTCTTGCGGATCAACGGCAGGAGTTCGAGCCGGATGGCGTTGCGTGTCGGTCCGGTGGAGGCGTTGGTCGCATCCTCCCGGAAACGGAAACGGTGTTCGCGCAGGTAGGCGTCGATCATTTCCCGGCGCAGCGCGAGCATCGGTCGCAGCAGGCGCAGCGTCACGGTCTCCGCGCCAAGTAGCACTTCGCGCCGACGTTCCACATGCATTCCGCTCAAGCCCGCCAGGCCGCTTCCGCGAAAAAGATTGAGCAGGCAGGTCTCCACCTGATCCTCCGCATGGTGGCCGAGCACGACGTTGCGGGTCTCCAACCGGCGCGCCTCAGTCGCAAGGAACCGGTAGCGCAACTCCCGCGCGACGGCTTCCGTCGACCCTTCGCCCGCTTTCACCCGGGCGGCGACATCGACCGTGCCGCAGACCGATTCCAGCCCGAGCCGCTTGGCCAGCGCGGTCACAAACCGGGCGTCGCGCGTTGAAGCCGCTCCGCGCAGGCCGTGGTCGAGATGGGCGACCACCAGGCCGGTCCAGCCGCCGCGCACCAGCCCGTGCAGCAGCGCCACGGAATCGCGTCCGCCCGAAACCGCCACCAGAGCGCGCTCCGAACGGCCAAGCAACGGCTCAACCGCCCTCCGGAGCGCCTCTTCGAACGGGCTCACCTGATTTCGTCCCTGCCGAAATAACGGCGAAGCGGTTCCGGCACCGCGATGCTGCCGTCCTCCCGCTGAAAGCTCTCCAGCAGCGCCACGAAAAGGCGCGGCATCGCCGTCCCTGAGCCGTTGAGCGTGTGGCAGAACTGGTTCTTCCCTTCTGCATCCTTGTAGCGGAGGTTCATCCGGCGTGCCTGGAAATCGCCGAAGTTCGAGCAACTTGAAACCTCCAGATAGGCGTTCTGGCCGGGGGCCCAGACTTCGATGTCGTACGTCTTGGCGGAGCCGAACCCGAGGTCGCCCGTGCAAAGCTCAATGACCCGGTAATGAAGCCCGAGCCGCTGGAGCACCGTCTCGGCGTGCCCGGTCAACAGCTCCAGCGCGGCGGCCGATTCCTCCGGCGTGACGATCCGGACCAGTTCCACCTTGTCAAACTGGTGGACCCGGATGATGCCGCGCGTTTCCCGCCCTGCCGAACCGGCCTCGCGCCGGAAACAGGGGGTGTAGGCGGCAAAGCTCATCGGCAGCGAGGCGAGCGGCACGATCTCTTCGCGGTGCAGGTTGGTCACGGGGACCTCCGCCGTCGGGGCGAGAAACATCGCCCCCCCTTCGAGTTCGTACATGTCGTCCTCAAACTTCGGGAGCTGGCCGGTGCCGATCATCGCTTCGCGGCGGATGAGGAACGGGGGGCTGACTTCGCGGTAACCATGCTCCTGCGTCTGGAGGTCGAGGCAGAAGTTGATCAACGCCCGTTCCAGCCGCGCCCCGTCGCCGGTAAAGCAGACAAACCCGCTCCCGCTGATCTTCGCCGCCCGCTCGGGATCGAACAGGCCAAGCGCCGAACCGAGCGCCACGTGGTCCTTCGGTTCAAAGGCAAAGGTCGGCTTCTCCCCCCATTCGCGCACCACCGGGTTGGCCGAGGAGTCGGCCCCGACGGGGCATTGCGCGTGCGGCAGGTTGGGAAGCTGCAGGAGAAGCTCGCGCTGCCCGGTTTCCGCCGCTGCCGTCTGCTGCTCGAGTTCGCCGATCCGTTCGCCGATCGCCCGCACTTCCGCTTCGAGTTCCGCCGACGCTTCGCCGCGGGAACGCTTCATCCCGATCGTCTTGCTCAGGCGCTTGCGTTCGCCGTTGAGCTGCTGGAGTTGCGTTTCGGCCTCACGACGCCGACGGTCGCTCTCCAGAATTTGGTCGATGCAAAGGTGGGCCTCGCCCCCGCGCAGGGCGAGCCGTTCGCGGACGAGATCGGGATTTTCGCGGATGAACCGGATGTCGAGCATAAGCGGGCGAGCTTAAACCGTTTCCCTTGCGGAGAGAAACTCAAAAAAAGAGAACGTCGACGCGCCCGCGGGTGGCTACGGAGCGGGCGGGGGTGTTCCTTCGCTGCCGCCCTGGACCTTGACTTCAAAGATGACTTCGCCGGTGACGCCCGGAGGAAGGGAACCGTTGAAGGTCCATTTCAGGGGACCGGTCGCCCCGACGCCCGGCTTTTCAATGTCGATCGTCAATTCCCCGTCGAGACCGGTAGGGATGACCGGCGCGGGCGCGTCGGAGAAGACGGTGTAGTCCGGGGTGGTGTCGTGAATGACGACGGTCGTCAAAGGCGTGGGGCCGTTGTTCAGGTAGGTCAGGGTATAGACCAGCTTTTCCCCCGGTTTGGCCTGTTCCTTGTCGACTTTCTTGACGAGTTGCAGGGCGCCTTCTCCCACGATGGTCAGGTCTTTGCGCTGGAGTTGGGTGCTCAAAAGCGATTGCGCGGGGTCGGCGTGATCGCTCCCGGTATAGGTAAAGTCGGCGGTGACGGTGATCAGGTTGCGGGCGTCGTGCGGAGCCTCGACCGGGATGAACTGCTTGACGAGGATTTTGATCGTCTGCCCGGCGGTGACGGTGATCGGCTCGGTAATGGCGGTATCGTGCTCGGGAGTGAAGACGCCGTCGCCGGTGGAATCCGGCTGCCCGGGGCTGCCGGGGACGAGGTTTCCGTCGAGGAAAAGGGTCTCGGCCCAGCCGGTCAGGTTCGGGTCGGACTGCGCGGTGGTGGAGAAGGTAACGACCCCGTCGGACCCGGCGACAAAGGTATGCGGGAAGAAGATGATATTCCCCGGCAGGCCGCTTTGCTGGCCATCGGTGCTGAAGGTCGGCAGCGGGACGTTCCCGAAATCAAGCCCGCCATACGCTTCCGGCGGCAGCGAGGATTGATAGACGAAGGAGAGGGTGCGCGTCGCCCGGTCGAAGGCCCGCGCGGGGTTGGCACCGGCGGCGATCCGCCCCGCGCCGGTCGAAAGATGCTGCGGGATTTCAGCCTGGACGAGCTGGATGTTGTCGTTCTCGGCAAGATTGGCAGGGAGCACGACGGAGAAGGTGCCGTCCGGCCCCGTGGTCACCGGATCTCCGGAAGGGGTTCCGTTGATGAGCAGCGTGATCGGTACGGAAGCGATCCCGGCCTCCCCGCCATCAAGGCTGCCGTTGTTGGCGGTGCCAGCCTGCCCGGAGACGCCGGTATCGAGAAAGACCCGCCCGGTCAGGTTGCTTTGAAGGGAGAAACCGAAGTTGAGGCTCGGGATCGCGACGAGCTGGACGACGATGCCGGTCTGTTGCCCCGTCGGCCGTTCGCGACCGCCCCACCCGGCCGGATAAGCGGGCGTGACGTTGTTGGCGTCATCGCCGTCGAGGGAGATGACGATGGTGTAGGTACCGGGCGGGAGACCCGCAAAGCTGTACGCACCGGTGGCCGGATCGACCGCGACGGTCTGCACGGCGACGGTGGGAGCGCTTTCATTGATCAGCTTGGCAAAGAGCGGGTGTTCGGTGCCGGGGCCGGGTTCCGGGGTCGGGGCGGCGTCGTACTGGTTGTTGAGGTTGAGGTCTTCATAGACCACGCCGGAGAGGGTCGCCCCGATCGCCTCGTTGGGGCCGAACTCGGAGGTGCTGTTCTGGTACGTTGTGGTGGCGGTAAGCGCGGCATGCCCGCCGAGGTTGACGGAACCGCTGAATTTGCCATCGCCGCCGACCGACAGGCTGCCAAGATAGGTTTTCCCTTCGCCGTGGGGGAGGTTCAGGCCGTCGCCAGCGTAGACGGGGCCGTTCTGGTCGCCGTCGTCGTCGCTGACAAAGACCTCGACCGTGGCGCCGCTGTAGACGCTGCTGCCGCCCGCCGCGCCGACATGCCCGGCCACCGTGCCGCTCGCCAGGTCGATGGAGGTGAAGACCGGATAATCGACGCCGCTGTTGGCACCGCTACCGTAGCTGCCGTCGTTTCCGTTGACTCCGGCGGCGGTGAGATCAATCCCCAGCCCCTTGTTGCGGAAGATGGAGTTGCGGCTGATGGTGTTGCCCGTGCCGTTCTGGATGAAAACCCCGCCCTGATTGGTGGCGCCGTTATGGGCGATCACGTTCGCTTCGCCGTTATTGCCGCCCCCGATCACGTTGTTGCTGCTGGCATTGATATAGATCCCGCTGCCGTGGTTGCCTGCGGCGGCCTGGGTCGGTGTGAGGCCGATCCAGTTTCCCTTGATCTGATGGCCATCGCTGGAGGTGAAATCCATCCCGTGGCCGTTGAAGTTGCCGATGGCAAAGTTCTTCACGAGACTGTTGCTGGCATTGGGTCCGACAAAGCCGAAACCGTTTCCGGTGGTCCCGCTACCGTCGAGATAGACCTGCGGCGTGCCGGAGGAGTTCTGGACGCCGTTCTGGATCGAGGCGTCAAGGTAAAGCCGCTCGGTGATGGTCGGAAGCGGCGTGGCTCCCGTAGCGATGGTCGCCGGAAAACTGGTACCGGCCGGGAAATTGAAGACAACGTTCTCGAGGCCCGGGGGATGATTGGCCTGCGCCAGCGCGGTATCGTTGTGAAGATTGTTGGCGTTGGCGATCACCTGCGCCAGCGAACCTTGGCCGCTGGCATTGGTGTTGACGACGGTGTCAAAGTTAAACCCGAAGTCCACACGCAGCAGGTCGGCCCCTGTGACGGTCAGCGAGGAGATATTCTGGGCGTTGGCAGGCAATGCCGTGCCCATGTTCATATTGGCCGGGGCGTCTGCCACCGCCGGATTTTCACCGCCGACCTTGTCCAAAATGGGGATCACCTTGGACAAATCGCCATCTGGCGAGGGGACCAGTTCCGTCTCGGTCCGATAGGTCTGGACAGGCAGCAGCCCGGTGGCGGCTCCCCGCGTGGACTTGACGGTCTCGGAGACGATCCGGACCACGTAATCCTTCGCGAGATTGGTTGGGCCGGTGTTATTGATATCCTTGAAAGTATAGATCCCCTCGGCGTCTGTAGTCGCCACATCCAGCAGCTTTTTCGTGCCATTGGGATCACCCGTCTCAGGGCCGTAGAGTTCCACGCGCGCCCCGGGGACCGGCACGGCCCCGGCGGGAGCAGTCAGGGTCCCGGCAGCGCCGGCGACCTGCAACGGTCCCCGCCCGGGACCGCCGCCGTAATTCACGTCCTCAAAAACAACGCCGGTGATGACTTTGGAGTTGGTCACGGTGGCGGGAATGACAGACGCCACGAAGGCAATCCCTTTGGCAAGCGAGTTGTAGCCGATATTCGCCTCGTTGATGATCTTCACCCCATCCTGAGTGCCGAGTTTGACCCGCACATCAAAGGATACAATCGTCTTTTCGCCCTGTTTCACGACGCCCCCGGTGGTGCCGACACCGCCCGGCGTGCCGCTTCCGTCGTGATTCGGAGGGTCATACGGATGCCCCAGGCGGACGATGATCTTCTCCCTGTTCCCCTCGGGCACGACTTCTCCTTCATCGCCGTCGCCGGCGTCGGTCAGGTCGACCTGATCTGTCGTCCCGACCCGGACGACTTTCAAGCTTCCCGGGACATAAGTCACCTGTTCGGGGAGGACATCTTCGAGCACGGTGTCCTTGGTGGCATCGCCGTTTACCTCCGTGTCGGGCCGATTTTCGAATTCGATGGTGTAGGTGATAATGTCGCCGGGGGTGACGTTATCGCCGTTGACATCGAGGAAATCCTTCTTGGCCTTGACCTGCGGGGCGTAGAGTTCAATGGCGGTTGTCAGAACCGCCGGATAGTAGGCCTCATAGCTGGAGGTAAATTGAATGACAGCCGATTCGCCGTTATTCTGCACTGCGCCCTGTGGGGCTGCCATGATATCGGCATCCACCCCGAGTTGATTTTTGAAATTGGGCAGCTTTGGAAATCCCGGGTCTCCCGGCCCTGCATAGTGGCCTAGATAAGTGATGGAGCTGTTGGCAAAATTATTTGCCGGGTTGAGTGCATCGGAAACCGCATACAAATTGCCCGTCGTGGGCCCCATTTTAAGCTGATCGCCGTCATATCCCAAGTCTCCCTCATAGCTCATCACCCCGAGCTTGACATCGACGGGACCGGTAGGCGGCGCGTGAAATCCGGAGATGGGAATATTGACCGTCGTAGAGCCGGTCACGTTGCGCACCACCTTGAAGCCATCGAAGACCGTCAGGTTTTTTGGTGTCAGACCGGGCGCCTGATAAACGACCACCATCGTCCAGACGGCGTAGCGATTGACTCCTCGCGCCGCCAGTACGTTTCCGGCGGCATAAACCCCGTTTCCAGCCTGTTGGACTTTCCCGGTGATATCGACGAAACAACTGTAAGGTTTCCCGTAGTTCACGCTGGTGTCAACATCGACAAAATCGACGACACTGGCAGACAATGTCTGGTAGCTGCCGCCCGGCACCTTGAACATGATCTCATCCCGTTTGGCTACGCTGCTATTGATGTCCCCAGCCGCCTGATTCCGGTCGTTGGCAACCTGAGTGTTGGCTCCCCAGTAAAGGCCCGCCCACAAAACAGTGGCTCCGGTGGGCAGCCTGAGTTCGGCAGTGCTCGAATTGATATTGGTCCCCGAAAGGGGAGGATCGGTATTCACATACCCTATCCAGTAATCGTTATTGCTGGCCGACGTGTTCCCTTGCTGAATGTTAGTGATTGTTGATGAGTTAGGAGTGGAACCGTCCGCGTTCTTCTGCAGGGTCATCAAGGTATTGCCGACGAAAACAATATCGCCGGCAGCGCCCGGTATGGAATAGCGCGGGCTGAAAGTCCGGTCAGCAGCGTGAAGCGGCGATGAGCCCAGCACTCCGAGCACCCAAACAACCAAAAACCAATATCTCTTTTTCTGAACGCTCATTGGCACTATTTCCTGCCGAATTTGAAGAGGTCTTCGTCGAACTTCATGTTAAAGGCAAAGTAAGCGCCTTGCTGGGTGTAATTGTCGACGCTCAAGTCGCGGTCGTGGAAGCCGAAGACGTTGTAACCGGCGGCGACGCGCATGTTTTTGCGGAGGTTGTAGCCGAGTTCGGGGCCGACACCGAACTGGATGCGACCGGCGTTGTCAAACATCACGCGGGCGGTGAGACCGGCGTCCCACTTGTCGGTGATGTCGACCAGCGCGCGGGCGGAGATGAGGCTGGTGAAGACGGTTTCGTCCAGGCCGTTGCCTTCTTCAAACGCGAGCTTTCCTGCGTAATGGAGGCTGAAGGTGAGGTTGGAACGGGGTTGCCAGTTCACGTCGGTGGCGAGGATATGGACCACGCGGTCGCTGCCGTAGTCGATGATGGTGGTGTCGCTCTCCAGCTTGAGTTCGTATTTGGCGAGCATGTTCCAGAAGTTCATCCGGACCGGGCGGTAAGCGACCCCCATTTGCAGGCGGATCTGCCGGCGCTGGCCGGAGTCGGGGCCTTTGCCCATGATTTCGTCGTAGATCGCGCGGGCCAGCCCCGAGAGGTCTTCGTTGATCTTGTGGGCGTAGCCGAGCGTGAAAAGCCAGGCATCCTCGGTATCGCTGGTGCGGAATTCGCCGCGCCCGGTCAGCTTCCAGTCTTCGTTTTCGACATAGTCAAAGGCGGCGGTGACGGCGGTGCTTTCCGAGGAGCGGATCTCGCGCGTGGTCGTGGTGCGCCCGTCGGGCTCGCGTTCGTTCTTGATCTTGCGACCGATGACGAGCGGCGAAATCCGCTCAAAGGTGGTCTGGACCCGCAGGCCCGCCGCCACTTCAAAGCTGTTGCGCAGCCCGATCGCCCCCTCGGCCTGCCGCCCGTCAATGGCGTCGCGCATCCGGTATTCATTGAAGAGCTGGCCATCCTTCATGTAGGTCGACTGGACGCCGACCACGGTGGTGTTTTTCTGTGAAGAGGCGTTGAGGTCAAACGCGCCGTCGAGCGAGGAGATGAACTCGTGCTTGAGGTAGAGCTTGGTCTCCGCGTTGGCCTGGTATTCCAGCCCGACAGCGGCGACGCGGCGCTCGATGTCGACGAGGTCGTTTTCGTACTCCCCGTAGAGGGAGCCGGTCGGGAGCATCGGAAGAGGGACGGAGAGCTTGGCGCGGATCGAGGCGATATCCTGCTGATTGAGTTCCTGGGCGACGATTCCCTTCTGTTCCTGCCGGAGGCTGGTGGAAGTGGCGTAGGCGTCGCCCTGTTCGGTGCTGTAGCGGCCGCCGACTTCGATGCGGACGCGCTCGCTCAAGGCGTAGCCGACCTGCACCAGCACGCCGCGCCGATACCCCCCGGCGGTCGATTCGGTGCTGATCGCTTCCAACTGCGCGGAAGTCTTCTGGTTGAACTGGTAGCCGATCTGCGCGCCCGCTTCCATGCGCCCGGCGGTGACGGTCGACCCCGCGTTGCGGAACGCTTCGTCGGCGCGGCTCCAGTAGAGGCGGGCGGTGAGGCGATCGGCCTGATGGCGGAGTTCAAGCCGTTCGGCGCGGCCGACGCCTTCTTCGAAAGGCGCGTCGGAGAAAGCGACTTCACCAAGAAGGAAGGTGCTCTTGGTCAGTTTGAGCGCGGCGTTCCCGCTGTAAAGGCGGTAGGGAGCGAAGGGATTGCGCTCGTCCACGACGGAACCGCCGACTTCGAGCCAGTCGGTCACGCGGACCTGGGCATCCCCCCCGTAGACCCAGAACTTGTCGCCGCCCTGGTCGTCTTCAAAGGTGATGCGGATGGAGATCGGGTTCAGGTTTTCGTCGACGCTCGGGATCGGGGCCTTGAAAAGAATCCGCCCGGAGAACGGCTCGTACTGGTAATCGGTAAACCGGCTCATCGCGACGGTCTTGATGATGAGCGACGGTTGATCGCGCGAGCGGGTCAGGATTTCGACCTTTTCACTATTGATCAGGGCGTTGGAAGTCTTGAAGGCGAACGGGCCGGAGGTGCCGTTGGCCGGAATTTCCTGGATCACCTGCCGGGTGCTGTCATAGCTGGCCCAGAGATTGGCGTTGATCCAGCTCTTCTCGAAGTGAAGCTGGCCGCCGGTGAGGCTCCGGTTGTAGTTGCCGAGCTGACGCAGTTCGCTGTTGGAGCCGGTGGTGTAATCGCCGTAAAGGAGAAACGATTTCTTGTTCTCGACCTTGACGTAGAGGCTGCTGGTCGACTGGGCGTCGAAACCCTTGAGCGAGGAGTCGCCGTAGATCGGGTAAAACTCGTCGGGCTGAATGTCGCGGAAGAGCCGTTCCTTGCGGTCCTTTTCAGAATCGTAGGCGGCGGTGAGAACGTATTCCCCCCAGAGCTGGCCCTTCATGAAGAAGGCGGTGCGCCCGGCGACCTCGGGATCGTTCGCCCCGGTGGAGAGGGAGAGTTCCTTCAGGCTATCCTGGAACGAATCGCGCGAATCGCGGCGGCCGAAACTGGTGTTCAGGCGGCTGAAATCAACGCGGCCTTCCAGAAGACCGACCGCGATCATCGGGCGCAGTTCCGGCAGGAAGGAGACCTGGCTCTCGGCTTTGAGGACGCCGCTGCTGACGCGGATGATGGCGTCGCTCGGCTCCAGCGGCGGCTTGAGGAAGAACTCCCCTTCGCCTCCCTCCAGGAAGACCTGGGTGGCCGGTTCCTTCGGGTTGAGATCCTTCGCGGCCCATTCGCCGATGGAGGTTTCCAGCGTGATCGGGGTGCGGGCGGTGACCGGGATGCCGTCGGGATCGACGAGGCGGACCTTGACCGGCACGAGCGTTTTGCCGTCGGCGCGGGCTTCAGGCTGCGGGAGGTCGAGGATGACGCGCCCGAGGTTGCCCGGCGCGATGACGTGGATCGACGTTTCGCCCCGCACGTTGCCAAAGGGATCGCGCAGGGTGAGGGCGAGCTGGTTGGAACCCGCGTTCAAGGGAACGGCGATATACTCCAGCGCCTGGGCGCCACCGGCGTCGTGGGTGATCTGTTTGCCGATCCGCGATTTGCCGACTTCCTTGCCGTTGACGGAAAGGGCGAGCACCCCGGCAGCCGGCCCCTGAACGCGCACGGTGGTCTGCGCCATAGGGAGCGTGTCGCCATCCTTCAGGTCGAGGAAGGCAAGCGAGGCATCGGCCGGGCGGATGACTTCCTCCAGCGGGACGGCGGGAACGGCGGATTCCATCTTCGTATCGCGTGTGGCGGTCTGGCGTTTGAGCTGTTCAAAGGGTTGGGTGAGCGGCAGGGTGTCGTTGCGCTGGAAACCGTTGGGACGCGGCACGCCGGTGAAGTCGGCTCCCGTGCCGGGGCGGACGATGGAGCCCGACCACGGCGTCTGGTAGGCGGTTTCGTGCCGGGGGACGGCGGCGTCCGCAGGGGCGTTGGTCAGCCCGAGGCCGCCCGCAGCGCCGGTCGCGCCGGAGTTGCCGAGGTAGGGAACCGCGCCGACGCCGATGACGCCGCTGGCGGGAAGGGAGCGCACATCCTGGTTGAGACGGCTGGTGGCCCCGCCCGAGATCGGCGAAGAAAGGGTGTTGCCGGTCGTCGCTCCGAGGTTTCCGGCGTAGTCACGGTTGAGGGCGCTGCCGGTCTCGCGCTGGAGGGTGACCGAGAGATTGCTTTCGATCTCCTGCAAGGCGTTTTCCGAGGCGCGGCGGCGGGCGGCGACGTTTTCGAGCACGGCGGGGTCGTCCCCGGCGATGGCAAAGTCCGCCTTGTGCATTTCGCCCTTGGTCAAGTCGACAAACCGGCTGCCGGGGTCTCCCGCGTGCCGGTTGGAAAGGATCAGAAGCTCCGCACCGGGAGGGAGCGTGGTGTTGTCGACCTTGACGACGTGCAGCTTGGGCTGGATGCCGTAGAAGCTGTATTTCCCTTCGGAGTCGGTGATGGCATAGCTACCATCCTCCATATAGAGGCGGATGCCGGGGACGCCGTGTTCGCCCGCGTCCTGCATTTTGTTGCGGTTGGCGTCGACGTAGATTTTGCCGAAGATGACGCCGCGATCGGTAAAGACGCCGGGGATGACCTCGACGCGGACCTCGGCGCGGTTGCTCCTGATGTCGCGCTCGCGGTTGTCCCAAGCTTCGGCACGGTTGATCCCGTCCCCGTCGGTCGCGCCGACAGTGACCTGCACGCGGTAGGTGAGCGTCAGCGTGGCATCCTTTTCGAGCGCTCCGATGGAGAATTCCAGATCGGCATCGCGCACTTTCGGTTCGGCAATCTTTTTGCCTTCCAGCCGGGCGCTTCCCTTGCGATAGCGGAAGCCGAACGGGAGGCGGTCGGAAACGACGACATCCCGGAGATCATGGCCGGAGACATTCTTGACGCGGACCACGTAGTCGAGCGATTCGCCCAGTTCCACCGTCATCCGGGAGGCGGCTTTGTCGACGAAGATCCCCGCGGCTCCCTTGACCGGGTCGCCGGGAATGTCAAACCAGGTGGTCCAGCCGACGCCGCCGGACTGGAACGGGTAGCCATAGGAGCCGTTGGCGTCGATGATGCGCCCGGGCGGGAGGTCGCCCGGCTTGACGGTGGAGGCGAACTGATAACCGGGAGCCGTTTCGATGACAATGATGTAGCTGCCCGGTGGAACGACCGGGAAGTAATAGCGACCGTCGGCTCCCGTGACCATGGAGGCGGAAATCTGCTTGCCGTCGAAGTCGTAGACGGCGGCAGGCATCCGGGTGCTGCTGTTGACCAGCGTCACCTTGACACCGGCGATTGGGGCGTTGGTCTTGCTGTCAAAGACGATGCCGCCAGGGGAGGATTCGATGACGATCTGTGCTTCCACCTCGTGAACGCCGTCGATCGTGGCAATGATGGTGTCGCCTTCCAGCGTTTCCATAATGCCGTTGCCGGCTTCGGCGTCGTGTTGCAGGCCGGAGCGGGTCGGCACCGGGCCGACGACACGGAAGATGCCGGTATTGGGGCCGGTTTCGACGACTTCGTAGCTTTCCTTGTCGCCGGTTTTGGAGGAGGTCAGCGTGATGACGCCGCGTTCGATGGTATTGGGATCGTGGTTGCCTTCGGCCCAACTGACTTCGACGTGGAGCGGGCTGCCGAGGACGGCGGTGGTGACGGGGGTTTCGTAGGCGCTGTTGTAATAGAGGATCGTCGGAGCCTGGAAGACGACCGGGGAGGTGACGGTGCTCGAAGGAAGGCGCGCAGGGGTGAAGGTGTCGTCCACATAGCGGATCACCCCGGTGTTGACGATCTGTTTGGAACCCTCTCCGGCCAGCAAAAGCGTGAGATCGACGCTCCGGGTCGTGTCGGCGGGGAAGTCGCCATAACCGGCGGCAATGCGGTCGATTGTGGCGACGTCCGCCGGGAGCGTGGCGGTGTATTGATCGGCGGCGGTTCCGCGCAGGTGGTAAAGGATGTGCGACGCGCCGGAAGCCTGGTCGAGCCGGAAGAAAGTGGTCCCGGCCGGAATGGCATCTTCAATCAGGAAAAGGGAAACGAGCGCGCCGTCGACTGAAATCGGAAGGGGATGTGCCGTGCCGCTCGCGTTGCGCTTGACGGTGATGCGGTAGGAAATCTCAGGGGTGGTGAGAGGAAAGGGGGAGGTGGTCTGCTTGGAGATGGCAAACGGGGTGGCAACCACGTCGAGCGGAGCAATGACGACATTGGAGCCGAAGGTGACTGGCGATGGAGCGCCCGACGTCAGGAAAGTGATAAAGGCCTGATTACGGATGACCGTTCCGGAGCCCGGAGGCGTCTGGTTTGCTTGCTGGGCGGAGGAAACGCCGGCAAGAAGCGCAAAAAAGAGCGCGAACAGGAAGACAAGGCGGGAGAGCCGCAGGGAAGTGTCTTCAGTTGGATACACGGTGTGCAAAAGGGAAGAGACGGGTGTTTTTTCCGGAAGTCCGCGCAGACGGGCCTTGAAGTGACGGTTCCGTTAAAAAAGCAGGAGCAAGGGAGGGTGGCGGGAGGGTGGGACTCCCGCCACGTGATGGAACAACTACCTTTGGATCTGGACTAGTCTCTAGGGCTGTGCCGAACTATCGATCCTGACCTTGAAGGTGACTTCGATCTTTGCGCCCGGCTGAAGCGGAGTGGCCGGGTTCAGCGTGAACGAAATCGCCTTTTCGACAGCGTCGTAAAGGGGCGTCACCCCCGTGGGAGCGACAGCCGAATTCGCGACATAAGTCGTGTAGGCCGGAACGGCATCGTGAATCACGACATTCGCCGCAGGAAGGGCGCCCGTGTTTTCCACGACCAGCTTGTAGACAATTTCATCACCCGGCTTGGCCGCCGCCTGGTTGGCCGAAAAGGTGGCGCCGTTGTCCGTGCTTTGCAGCTTGTCGAGCTTGATGTCGTTGGAAACCACCGTGGTGGTGTCGATGACCTTGGAAGTCACCGTAGGGGCATCCGATGCGGTTGCGGTGATCGTGGTCGGGTTCACCGTGCCGGGCGCGGAGCCCGCTGGTGACGAGACCTTGGCGATGATCGTGACCGAGCCGCCAGCCGGAAGGTCCTCGACCTTCGTGATCACGTGGTCTCCGGGGTCAAGGACGCCGGGCGTCGTACCATCATCAAGGTAGAGAACGGTCCCCCAGGTGCTGATCCCTTCCACAACGCTCAGGTCGATCTCGTCTTCCTGATCGTTACCATTGTTGGTCAGCGTATGGACGTAGGTGATCGTGCCGCCGTCAAAGATCTGCCCGGAATGCGGAGGCAACAGGGTGATCTTGCGGACGCGCTGGACGGTGACCCGGTCCACGATCGTATCAACAGCGCCGGTGGTCGGCGACTTGATCTGGAACGTGATGTCGTAGCTGCCGGAAGGCTGGCTCGCCGGGATGGAAACCAGCGCGCTGAATCCACGATTCTGCGCCGCCTGGATTTCACCCGTGTTGGTGATGGTCGCCGCACCGTTCTTGAAGATCACACCCCAGCCGGAACTCGCGGCAGGACTGCCCGAGACCGGATCAATCCCGGTCATCGTGATGTCATAGGTATCGGTGACCGAACCGAGGTTCTCTGCGAACAGGCTGAACGTCACGGTGGAACCCGGATCGCTGGGAATGGCTACCCAGGGGTTGACCCCATCGCGGGGATTGTTGCCCGCACCCAGACCACTGTTGCTTGCGGCGGCATTGTTGGTCAAGTCAACCGCGCTGGAGGTGATCGTCACCGGACCGTCCGTTGTCTTCTTGGTCACGCCGCTGGTCACGCCGGTGGCGACCTTGTCGACACTGAACGACCCGCTCGCCACGTTTGGCGGCACCGAGGCCTTGACCCAGACCACATATTCCTGGCCAGGCTGGAGAAGCCCGGTGTCGGGGATCTGGTTTCCGTCGGTATCGGTCAGAGGCGTCTGCTTGTCCGACTTATAGAGAACGAACGCCGTATTGGCGGGGAATGCCGTCCCCGTGCTTGGATCGGTCAACGTAATGTCGAAGGTTTCCGCGACGTTGCCGGTGTTCCGGATCGTGTTCTTGAACTCCGCAGTGCCACCCTGCGGAATGCTGGGGGTCGACGGGTTGGGATCGAAGGTAATCTCAACGCCGGGTTCTCCGGTCACGGTGTATTGCACTTCGTTACTGGTGCCCTGGATCGGAGTGGTTTCCGAACCCGACTTGTAGGCGAACTCGATGTCGTTGACGAGCACCTGCGCGTTGAGGCCGGTGTCAATCGTCACCTTGAAGGTCACAAAACCGCTGTTGCCAGAGGGGACCTTGAGCAGTTTGAACTCAACCTCTTCGGTCCCGGTTGAAACGATTTCAAGCGTGTTTCCATTCTGCCCCGCAAGCGGGTTGGCGGGATCGAGATCGGACTCGCCCGGCCTTTCACTCCAGGTCACCCCACCTGCGTAGCTCATTCCGGCAGGAAGAACGTCCTTGAGGGAGATTTCAGCAGCATCGGCGATCCCGACGTTCTGGTAGCGAACGGTCACCACGATGTCCCCGGCGCTCGGCGAGGGGCCGAAGTTGGGGCTGATCGATTTGGTGACGGTCAGGAGCGCCTTGGTGGCGGTGACCTTGATGGTGTCGTGGTTCACCTTCGTCTCGGTAGGCGTGGTGGCCGTGCTGGTTGCCCTGACGTCGAAGGAGAGATCTGCTCCGTCGGCTGCGTTGGAGGCAACTTTACCGACCACGACGAACTTGAAGGTGCCGCCTGCCGGAATCTGCGGCGTGACGGTGATCGGCGTCGTATTATCGGGCACGCCGTCGTCGTCCTCATCCGCATAGATGGAGACTTGCGGATTGCTGCTGCCGTCGGTGGCAAAGAGGCCGGTGATGTTTTCCAGGGTCAGGTTATAGGCATCAGGCCCGTTACCGGTGTTTGTCACGGTATGGGTAAACCAGATGGAGACACCCGGCGCGCCCGGCTTGTTCTGCGGCGCGGCCAATTCGAGACCGGCGACCTGCTGGACGATGGTCACCACCTGGTTGGAGGTGACGGTCCGTTCGGTGCCGCCGACGTCGGTATAGGTGGCGGTGGCCCGGTTTCCGATCGGGGTATTGACCGGAGGAGCCGTCACGCTTTGCGCGGCGGCAATCCAGGTGGTCGCCAGAAGGAGGACAAAGGCGGAAGCCCATGTCCTCAATGACGACCGGAACGATCGCCACGGCGGAGGTATTGGTTTTGCTTGGTTCATGATGGTGGGTTGGCGGTGTTTGTTACGGTTGTTTTCCGTTTGGTTCTGGTGGAAAAGGCGGATGGTTGGAGCAAGGAAGAGGAGCGTGCCACCGGCCGCTTTCGGCACAAAACGTCCCTGCCCCCGAGCAGCCTGTTTTTTTCTTTAAAACAGGCAACCGGGGTCGGTAGCTAGTGATTCAAGCCAATGTCCTGCGGTTTCATTTCAGGACATTGGAGGTGGAGCGTTCCTCTTGCTGGCTAAAGCATCAGCATTTCCTTGGTTGTGTTGGCTGGTTTGGTTTGCGGCAGGCAAACATCCGCCGCGCGCTCGTGGACGACCGGCGGGCGGTTTTCCTGTCTGTTTGGATTTACTGGGCCGGCTGGGATGAAGCCGGGACGGCTTCCACGGCGGTCCGGTTGACCGAGACGCGGAAGGAAAGCTCCGTGGCCGCTCCGGCGGCGAGTTCCGCAACCTGCCAGCGGATGGCGCGGTAGGCGGCGGCCGGGACCGGTGCGGTGACTTCCTTGCCATCGGCCCCGGTGACGGTGCGGCTGGCAGGGTAGGCAACGAAGGTGGCTCCATCGAGGCTGGCCTCCTTCGCTTCCGGAGTGATGGAGGCTTCCAGCAGGGTGACCCCTTCGGGGATCGGGATGACAGGAGCGATGCCGGAGATGGTCCGGTCGCTGACGTTGGCGCAGGTCGCCGTGTAGAGGAGCGTGTCTCCCGGCTTGGCTTCTTCGGCGGAGACGAGCTGTTCCTTCCCCTCGGCGTCGGTTTCGATCCGTTCCACCTTCAGGGTGACGGTGATCGGCTCACGGGCCTGGGCGTCGACGGCAGGCGCGATGACGGGTACGGCGGGGGAGGCCGCCGCTTCCTGCCCGCGAACGGAGGCGAGCGGTGCGGCGAGGGTGCAAAGGCCAAAAACGAAAGCCAACGAAACCCTCCGCCGGAGACGCAGGGAGAGAGTCGATTTTGCTTGAGAGATGGGAGAAAGGGAAACGCCGGAGATTGCGAACGTCGTTTTGCTCATGATGAATTCCATTTTTTCTTGAAAAAAATAGTCTGGGAGAGAGCAGGAAAGGTTAGGGTTGTCAGGTTCGGAGTCGTTTGCGATCGACGTTTCGCCACCGGCCCTTGCCTTTACCGCTCCTTGGTAGGGGTTTCCCCGTCTTTCAGATCGGCAAATGCCCGGCGGGGCACGAATACGCATAAAAGCGGTGCCCACACGCTTTGGCAACAGAAAAAGAGACAAACAACCCACTTTTGGAAAAACAAGGGCGTTTTCTCAAAATTGATCTACGTATTTTGAGCCAACGGACGGTTTTCCTGCAAAGAAAGTCACCGTAAAGAGCGTCAAAACCGTCATTCGGAACGGTTTCGGTCACCGCTGGGGTCAGAAAGGGGTCTATTGCTCCCGATCCGGTACGCAAAAATACGTACAGCAGAGACCGGCCTTCAACGCGAAAGGTACCGGGGACGCAGCAAAATCTGCGCACAATGGTAGGCGTTCCGGATCGATGCGTGGAGATGTTCTACCAGCAGCGTGCCGAGTTCGCAGTGCGGCATCACAAAACCGGCGGAAACCACATCCTCCTCGTTGGAATACGCCGAAACGAGCACCGCGATCTTCTCCGTCAACCCGTGCCGCTCCAGCGTGGTACGCACGGCGGCTTCCATTCCGGGTTCCCAGCAGAAGAGCGCGGTCGGCGGCTGGGAGAGCGCCAGCAACGCTTCGGTCTCTGCCTCCACCCCTTCGAAGCGACCGCGCACCCCCGGCACCCGGACGACGTTGCGCCAATAGTCGGCGATCGGGTAGACCTCCCCGGTCTGCTGAAGCGCGGCGAGAAATTCGAGCTTCATCCCTTCAAAATAGGCGGGGACGCTCCCCTCGCTGTAAAGCACGCCGATCCGCCCGCGCCCCTGCTGCGTAAAATGCCGCACCACCTCGCGCACCACCCAGCCGTTGTCGTAATCGACGTAGTTGAGCGGCGTCGCCCCGAGCGGCTTGTTGGAGAGGATGACGGGGAAGCCTTCCTGCCGCAGGGCGAGCGCGTCGGCATACCGTTCGCCGCCGAGAAAGATCAACCCCTGCACGCCGATCTGGCGGCAGTAGTCGGAGGTCACCCCCTTTTGAGTCGCCGTGCCGGGCAGGAGCACCACCGGCGAATGCTCCCGGTTGGCCGCTTTCCAGATGCCGTCAAAAATCTCCCGCGTAAAAAGCCGGTCGACTCCGAGGCGCGAAAGCTCCTCGTCGGAAGGGAGATTGCCGCCGGTCAACCCGATCAACGCATTGGGAACCGGGGCTGCGCCGTTTTTTTCATAATCGGTGACAAATGCGCCGCGCCCCTGCATCACCCGCAGCAGCCCCTCCTTTTGCAGGCAGCGGATCGCCGCCGTCACCGTGGCCGGGGAGACGGCGTACTCCTGCGCAAAATCGCCCCGGGAGGGAAGCGCCTTTCCGGCAACCCACTCCCCGGCGAGAATCCGCTCCCGCAACGCACTGCTGATCTGTTCTACCTTGGTCATCGACAAGCGGCGCAAGCATAACGCCCCGGCGTCCCGTTTCCAGCCCTAAACCCCATGCCGTTCATCCGCCAAGGAACCCTATCGACACCAAACCGGCTCACCACGGCTCCATTTCGTCGGTGACACCAAACTTCAGGTTCTCCCCGCCGCAATAGTCGCGCTGGCGACCGGGGTCGTTCACGGTCTCAAAATAATCGCGCGCCGTGGCGGCCACATGCCCGTCGGCAAAAAGGGCGTTTGCCTTTCCCGAATGCCGCAGGTGGATGAACTGCTCCTTGTCGAGCCCGGGGCTGAGGCCGTACCCCTGACTGCGGTAGGCGGGGTGGGTCCAGAGCGAATCGGCCAGCAGGAAGAACTCCGATGGCCGTTCGATGCGACTCAGCGGTTTGTGTTCCTCGCGGATCGGCATTTTCCAGATCGGCGTGCCGGGCGGCACCCAGACGCGCATTCCATAGGTATCCGCGCCCGCCGTGCCGAGCTTGCCGAGGTCGTTCACGATCTTGTAACGCGCCTGCCCGGCGTTTCTCGGAAAGAACGAAGGGCAATAGAAAACGTCGGCATTGGAGACATAACCGAGACCGAAAAGGCGACTCGTCCACATCCTTTCGGTATCGGGCGGTTTGTCGCCATCCGGCCGGTAAAGCCCGAGCGTCCGCGGCAGCAGCGCCCCGTTGAAGTCGGCAGCGTAGGCGTGAATCGCGATCCCGAGGGTCTTCAGGTTGGAGACGCACCGGGTGTTTTCCGAACTCTCCCGCGCCTTGCCGACCGCCGCGTAGAGCAGCAATGCCAGAATGCCGATCAACACCAGCAACAGCAACAGTTCCGGCAGCGTAAACCCGCGCCGGTCAAGAGAGCGCACGGGCCGGGTCGGGGGGCTCGTCGGAAGTCGTTTCATGGAAAAAAAGAAGGTCGGTCGCCCGAGGCGAAAAAATCGCTCCTCACCGACCGACCAGGTAAAAGACAAAATTGCCGCCCTTCAACTGGTAGACCATCTTCTCCGCATCGGGCAGGTTGGTATGAAAGTAAAGCCTTCCCGCCGGAAATTCCGCCTTGCCGGTGGCGCTCAGGTTCAGCGTGCGCCCCGGTGCCGGGGCGTCGAAGGCGATCTCGAACCCGTACTGTACCCGCGGCTCCAGGGCGAGGTCGGGAAGGTCGAGGACGAGGTAGCCACCCGGCTCCAGCACTTCCGGCAAGGCACCGGAGGCGACGAGCACCGGTTCCGGCGCGGGCTCCACCGAGGAGGGCGGCTCAAAACGGACCAGCCGGACGGTGAACGGCGCTCCGGCAGCCCCCTCGCCCACGGCTTCGCCGATGGCTGAAATATGGAGCACCAGCTTGTCGAGCGTCCGCCCCGCTTCCCGGATGGAGAACCGCTGCCCCAGTTCGCGGCGTTCGCCCGGGATGTCGTCGCTGGTCCGTTTCCAGACATTGTTGCCCTCGCCGGTCAAGGGTGCGAAGGCGAGGATCGCCCCGGCGGGGCTCTCATGCGAAAGCGAAGTCGCCACCGTACCGCCCAAAAGCGGCGTCAACAGCAGGCCCGAAAACAGGATCGCAGGAAGCACCCTTCTCATTTTCTCCTCCACAAGACGAACAACCCGACGCCAATCCCGAGCAGGAGCGCCGCCCCCGGCTCGGGGATCGTCTGGAGGACCATCTTCAGGTCGGTGCTCTGGCCGATATAGTTCATCACCCCCGCGTTGGGCGAATTGGCGTAATAAAAGGCGCGCCCATCGGCATAGTCGGTGCCGGTCACCACGTTGAAGCTCTGGCTGGGGGCGAGATCGGTAAAGCCGATCCGGATGGCATAGTACGCGCCGGCGTTGAGCGTCACCGGTGCGTCGAAGCGGAAGGTGAGGTATTGCCCCAGCGTCATTGTTTCAGGCAGGTCGAAGGATCGGTTCATCTTGTTTGGGTCTTTCTATGCGGTTTACTTCACAGGTTTTTTGACATCTTTGCGCGCCTCCCAGAGGGTGCCGAGCGCCGCCGTCGTGCCATACGCCTTGATGGAAAGCTCCTTGGCGAGCGGGTCGGAAAGCGTCCTTTCAAACGTGCCGTTCAAAGCCCCGGCGGCGAGTTCGACCCATTCGCGCCTTCCCGTTGCCAGGCCGGTATAGGCAAGGCCGGGGTAGATCAGCGGATTGAGATTCGGGGTCAGCGAACGGCGGGTCGACTCCCCCTCCACTGTGGCGGAATAGGGCCACGCCACCTGGTCGGGGTGGTAGGAGCGCACGAACCATTCGCAGCTCCCGCGCATCGGGGCGAGCACCGCCGGGTCGTGCGTCAGTTCATGGTACTCGCCCAGCGCCATGATGAGGATGCCAAGGTTGTAGAGACTGTTGCCGACCACCCCTTCGCGCCCCCCGGCATGGGCGGGAGGCAGCGTGTGTTGCCAGATCCCCGTCTGCGGGTCCCATTCGGAAAGGGTCCGTTGCACGATCCGTTTCGCGGCTTCCAGAAACGCGGCGTCGGAAGTCGCCCGGTGGGCCGCCAGGGCCGCCAGGAGCGACCACCCGGCGGAACGCTCGTGCGTCCCGATCTTGGTGAAGGTCGGCGCAAAGGCGGAATGAAGGTGCTCGCCCAGCGCCAACAGCGACTCCATCACCACCGGGTCGCCGGTAAAAAGCCAGCAGTCGGCCATGCCGTCGGCCCAGGTATGGCCATTGCCTGCGGAAGTCGTGTGATCGTACGGGTAGCTCCAGCTCTCCCCGATGCCCGCCTGGTAGCAGACGCCCGTGTGCCCGATGCCGTGTTGCACGTTGGCCCCGAGGTAGTACGGGTCAGGGTAGGCATGGACGATATCGACATCCGCCTGGTGACGCGCGGCGGCCACGGCGTCGTCAAAAAACGCTGCTTTTCCGGTGGCAAAGAAATGGGCAAAAAAGCCGTGCGCGCGGTCGTATTCGTTGTTGCCCCAGTTGTGACCCCGTTCCCCGAACCAGTCGCCCCAGTTGAGGTGCCCGTACTCGCGCTGGCGGCGGCGCTGGTCGCGGTGCCCTTCGAGCGAGCAGTCCATATAACGGTTCCATGCCCCGGCCTCGGGAAGAGGCGCGCCCGGCAATCTGCCGAA
>DATMFV010000056.1:0-35216 GCA_035555975.1 Chthoniobacteraceae bacterium | reverse complement strand
GTCCAACGCCACGGTCGGCGCGGAGGCCGACCCTCCAGCAAGCCAGCGCTGTTGGCGGGTTCATGGGCGGACCTCCACGCCCGCCGCAGGGGTTTGAGACCCCCGGGGCGAGGTCTGATTCAAGGCCCAACGGGCCGCCATTCCTCAGCCCGGCCCAGCGGGCCGGGTGGATGTCCCGATCCATGGTGCGGTCTGAAGGACCGCGATTTTCTATGAGGGTATCACGCCCCGTTGGGGCGTTGGATAGGGGGCGCGACCGGTACCCAGGCCGTTGGCCTGGGCTGAGGAATTTTGGGCCGTTGGCCCAAGGTTTGTGAGGAGAGGCGGTCTCTTCACACGGGCGCGGAAGCGCCCTGGAGGGCGAGCCTCCGCGTCCGCCGCGGCGTTTGAGATCGCCGCCGGAATAGAGGTGAACCCAGGTCCAACGATGCGGAGGTCGCTCCGGCACCCGGTCAATGAGCGGATTGGCTACTTCAACCGCTCTTCGAGGCTTTCAATGAACGCCCCGGGCGTCGAGGTCGGCGTGATCCGGGCGGGGCCCTTGGTCTTCGGGCTGATCAAAAGGAGCGTCGGGTATCCCTCGACCCGGTATTGTTCGGCGAGGAGCACGTTTTCCTGGAGTTTTTCCATCGTCATCGGTTCGGCGGCCCGCAGCGGCGCGGGCGGCGGGGCGAGTTCCGTCTGCCCGGGAGGCGGGAACTCCAGCTTGAGCAGGACCAGGTTTTTCGCCGCATACTCCTTGAACTCCTTCCGGCTGAAGACCCGTTTTTCGAGCTGGATGCACGGCGGGCACCAGTTGGTGCCGGTAAAGTTGATCAACAACGGCTTTTTTTCTTCCGCCGCTTTGGTCACGGCTTCCTTGTAATCGGTCAGCCATTCGTCAGCCCGGGCGGTGCCGAGGGTGGCCAGCAGGGCTGCGAGAAGGATCAGGCGTCGTATCATCGGGCAAGGTAGGCCCCTTTTCGGGGAAGGAAAGCGGTTTCTTCCCTTGCCCGGCAAGCCGTGGCGGCAACCGTTCCCATCAGAAACCCGTGTGACAGATGCTTCACGCTGTGCAAAGTTAGAGCAGTTTCAATGAACCTCCAAAGAGAGCGGCGGCGCGGAACGATCCGCCGCGGGCCGCCTCCTTCCATCGCCGGTTTCCTTAGATCGAACTTTTTTTCCCACTGTTGCTCCCATGTCCGTTACTCATTCTTCTTCGTCCGCCGCCAACCCGAGATGGGCCACGATCCAGGCCCTCGCGCAATGGCAGACCGGCTCCCGTTTTGCCGACGAAGTACTACACGACGCGATGGCGGCCCATCGTTTCGGCTCGTTTGAACGCGCTTTTCTCACCGAAACCTTTTATGGCATTCTGCGCCACCAGAGCGCGCTCGATTTCCTGATCTCCCAACTGCGCGAAACGCCGCTCGACCCGCTCACCCGGCAGGTGCTGCGCCTCGGGTTTTACCAGATTTTCCGGATGCGCATCCCGCACCACGCGGCGGTCAACGAAACGGTGAACCTCGCCGGGCGTGCCAAGGGGCTCGTCAACGCGCTCCTGCGCCGGAGCATCCGTGAAAAGGAGGCGCTTCTGGAGCGGCTGGCGGCCATGCCGCTGGCGGTCCGCGCTTCGCACCCGCAGGCGTTGGTGGACCGTTGGGAGGCCGCCTTCGGCCCCGGGGCGGCCGAGGCGCTCTGCGAATGGAACAACACCCCTGCGGAAATGTACGCGCGAAGCAACCGGCTCAAGGTAACCGCGGGCGAATTGCAGACGAGCCTCGCCGACGCGCAGCCGACCCCGCTTCACCCGCAGATGCTCAAGCTGCGCCACCTGCCGCACGCCGCAATCGCCCACGGCCTCTGTTACATCCAGGACCCGAGCACGCTGCTGGCCGTCGAGCTTCTCGGCGCGCAACCGGGCGAAACCGTGCTCGACGCCTGCGCCGCACCGGGCGGAAAGGCGAGCGCGATCGCCGAAGCGATGGAAAACCGGGGGGTGTTGCAGGTCTGCGACAACGCCTCCCACCGGCTGGAGCGGCTTTCGGGAAACCTGCGGCGGCTCGGCGTTTCGGTCGCCCGCCCGGTGCGCATCGACTGGCTCACGGAAAGCTCTCCCTTCCCCGAAGCGCATTTCGACCGCATCCTGGCCGATGTCCCGTGTTCCAACACCGGGGTGATCCGCCGCCGGGTCGATGTCCGGTGGCGCTTGAGCGACGACGACTTCGCCACCATGCCCGAACGCCAGCGCGAGATCGTCTTCCGCCTGGTGCCGCTCCTCAAACCGGGCGGCACCTTCGTCTACAGCACCTGCTCGCTCGAAGCCGAGGAAAACGATGAAGTGGTCAAAGCGATCCTGCAACGCTTCCCGGAACTGGAGCTTCTGGAAACCCGGCGCTCCGTCCCGTTCCGCGACGGGATGGATGGAGCCTTCGCGGTGAAGCTGCACAAGCGGGTTTGACCGGCCGGGAGCCTTGACTTTCGCCTCATTTGAGGCCAAGTTAAGTCTCGAATGATCCGGACTTCACCCAGGCCCAAAACACCGTCCCAAAAAAATTGGCGGATGGTGGCTTCCTACCTGAAACGCTCCGACAAGCCATCGGAGCGCCTTCCCCCGACCGCCATGGTGGTCCGCAAGATCAGGGAAGGGCTTCCGATGGAAGAGTTTGAGGCCCTTCGGAGCGGTCTCGACGTTCCTGCGGAGCACCTTTTCCCGATGCTCGGCCTTTCCAAGGCGACCTACCATCGCCGCAAACAGACGGGACGGCTTGACCCGAATGAATCGGACCGCCTCATCCGGTACGCCCGGTTGACGGGAAAGGCGGTGGAGGTGCTGGAAGGTTTTGAGAATGCCCGCCGCTGGCTGGCCGCACCTCAAATCGCGCTTGGGGGGGCGGTTCCCCTTGAATTTGCCCGGACCGAAGTCGGCGCGCGCGAGGTGGAGGACCTGCTCAACCGGATGGAGTACGGGGTCTATTCATGACCGGCACCCGGACGCTCTGGCGCATGGTAAAAGCGAGACATGCGGCCACGGCCTTCAGCGGCGAGGGAGCCGCCATCGCCGGGGGCCGCTGGAACTCCCGGGGCATCCGCATGGTTTACACGAGCGCCTTCCAATCGCTGGCGGTTCTGGAGACGCTGGTTCATTTCAATCCCCAGATACCGTTGGCCTACGTTCTTTTCCGCGTGGAACTGGAGGCTTCGCTCGTCGAAAAGCTCACCCCCCTTCCCGATGGCTGGCAGGAGATGCCGGTCTCCCGTTCTTCGCAACAGGCGGGGGACCGATGGATCGCGGAACAACGCTCCGTAGCCCTGGAGGTGCCAAGCACGCTGGTTCCTGATGAATCAAACCTCCTGCTCAACCCGGCTCATCCCGATTTCGGGAAGGTAACGATCGGCCCGCCCGAACCGTTTGCATTCGATGCCCGACTGATCCCATAAGAGCTTTTCTTATCCGGGGGAACGAGGCAAACTTTTCGCCGATGGCAGAACCCTCGCAAACATCCCGGCGGCTGCGGCGTTGTCCCTGGGCGGCGAACGAACCGAACCTTCTTTACCACGATCAGGAATGGGGGGTGCCGGTGCACGACGACCGGCGGCTCTTTGAATTCCTGATTCTGGAAGGGGCGCAGGCCGGGTTGAGTTGGACGACGATTTTGAACAAACGGGCCGCTTACCGCGAGGCGTTCGATGAGTTTGACCCGGCCAAAGTCGCGCTCTATGGGCCGGACAAGGAAGCGGCGCTTCTCAAGAACGAAGGAATTGTGCGCAATCGGTTGAAGATCGCTTCGGCGGTGAAAAACGCCCGCGCTTTTCTGGAGGTGCAGAAGGAGTTTGGGAGTTTCGATGCCTACCTGTGGGCGTTTGTCGAAGGGCGTCCCCTGCAAAACCATTTTTCCCTGCCAACGGAGATTCCCGCTCGCACCGCGATCTCGGATACCCTTGGCCGCGATCTGAAAAAACGAGGCTTTAACTTTGTAGGAACCACCATCTGCTACGCCTTCATGCAGGCGGTGGGAATGGTCAACGATCACCTCGTTTCATGCCCTCGACACCAGGAATTGAGCGGGAAAGCTGACAGAAACAAGCGGTAAACCGATCAGCAGGATCTGTCAGGAGTTGCCGGCGGACCCCTGCGCATGGAAAAGGACGACCGTGGTTGATGACCGGAGCCAGAGAACAAGGCGCAGCGACGTCCAACGCCGCGGTCGACGCGGAGGTCGACCCTCCAACACGCAAGCGCCGGGTTCCGGCGTTCGTCGTGGGCTCCGCGTCCTTGGCAAACAATGGAAGCATTGACAGATCATCCCCTTTGGCGACAATGGAGGGGTTCGCTCATCAAGAGATGAAGACGCCGTGGATTTTCAAATTTTGCCCGACGCGGTATTTGCCCCTGCTGGAGAAGTTGGCATTTGCCATCGGGAGTATTGGTCTGGCGGCTTTTCACCTCGGAGGGATGGTGGCCATCATGTTTGGACCCCTGGTGTTTGCCATCCTGCAACCTGATGCCCCCATCTCGCAGCCGGTGTTATGGCTGCGCCAATATGCAGGCAAGGATGAGTTTTTGCTGATTTATAGTTTTATCCAGATCCCTATTACAGTCATCCTGTTTTATAGCATGCAGCTTCTGGACTACCTGCGCATACGCAATTTACTCGCCCTGCATGGCGATTCGCAAACAGATGCCACGAAGACCAAACGAGCGGAGACTGGTCAAGCAGGCGGCATCTGATGTCTGACTTGTGACCTTCGCCGTTCCCAGCGGGTTGGCCCGATTTCCGTTATACAGCTTTATGAAAATCATCCCGGAATGGCCGCCCTCCGACCCATGGAGATTTTGGGTTCATTTTTTCTTCGGGCTTATCTTCGGCGCGGCGATCGGGTGGGGCGCTTATGCCCATTCACCTTTTGTGAGTGTGAACGATAGCTGGACTCCGCTGCTCCTGCATGTCGGGGGAGGGGCTCTCCTGATCGCTTGGGTAGCCGGATTTTATGGGGACAAGTTCTGGGAAGAATTGACCAACCGGTGGCTTCCCTGAAAACCCCGCTTACGCCGGTTTTTTCCAGTCACGCCACTCAAGCCCGAACCGGTCGCACAGCCAGCGGTACGCCGCTTCCAGGGATGCCTCCGTCGGTCGGTGTCCGGAGGCGTGGTTGATCCCGGCAAAGCATTCCCCGGCATCGTAAAGCCGGGCGACCGGTTGCGCCGCCCGGAAATAACGCCAGGCCTCGGCGGTATCGGTCTCCCCTGCGATCAGGAAAAAGGAACGGGGGGCGAGGAGCGCCAGCAATTCGTGGTGTGCCATGCCCTCCTCTTCCTCCGGTCGCCGCGAGCCGAGATACCAGGGAGCGTGCCAGTTCGTGGAGCGCCACGGCAGCCCGAAGTCGGAGCCGATCACGGCATGCACCCGCCGGTCGAGCGCTCCGGTGTAAAACGCCATCTTGCCTCCCAGCGAATGCCCCATCATCAACACCCGCGAGCGGTCGATGCCCGGCTCTTCGAGCAACAGGTCGAGCGCGAGCGAGGTGTCGTGCACCAGCTTGCCGAGTCCCGTCCACTCCGGATGCCGCCGGGCGATCTCCGCAGCGGCAACCGGCCAACGCCACGTCGTGTTGCCGCTTCTCTCCGCTTCCAGACACGCCTCCGCCGACTCTTCCGGGATGGTATTAAACGCATAGGCTTCGACACACGCCACCACCCATCCCAGCCGCACCAGATGCCGCCCAAACGGCAACAACGGTTGACCCCCGCCGCGCAACGGGACACCTTCCTTTGAGGGGGACGGGAGGCCGGCCATGGTCTCAGGCTGATAAAACGGGACCACGGCGCATGGCCGCAGCGCGCCGCCCCCGTTTTCCGCCGGATGAAGCACGAGCACCTTCTGGAAATGCCCGGGACCGGTCGCCTGGCGGTACTCGATCACGCGAAACTCCGGCTCCCGCCATTGCGCCACCTTCTCCACCCGGCGCTCAAACCCGCTCGCGAAAAAAGCGGGCCGCCCCAGCAGGGCGCGCCACCGCGCCTCCACCCCGGGCCGAAACACCTGCTCCCAGCGCTCCAGCGATATTGCCTCCTCCTCCGTCCAGAGAGGTCGCAGCGGCGGCAGTTCATCGGAACATCCCCCGCCTGCTTCTCCGGGGGCTGCGGATAGACGGTCGTGATTCATCCCGCCGACCCTACCCGGCCGGAACCGGCCTGACAAGGCGGACCGATGTAAAACGGGGAGGCGACCCTCCGGCGACCATGCATCATTCCGCCCTGCGGCTCAAATCGGCGTAAACGGCGCGTTGATCATCGTTTTTCGCAGGGTCGACCGGCTCCGGCGTTGGCGCGAGCGTGGTCTCTCCCGGGACGAGGTGCACCGGCACGAGGACGTTGGGGCGCGGCTCGGCGTCCGCGTGGGAGAGGAGCATCGCCATGCGGGCGATGGAGGAGCCGAACTGGTGCCGTTCGGAGGTGATCACCGTCGGGCGGGGAACCATGTAGGAGATCTGCGAATAGCCGCCGATCCCGATGATCTGGATCTCTTCGGGGATGCGCAGGCCGAGATCGACGACGGCGCGCATCGCCCCCAGGGTGGCGTAGCTCGACCCGGCGAGGATCGCGTCGCAGCGCCCCCCTTTCATGAAGAAGCGTTTGACGGCACTGAAGGTGTTTTCAGCGTGCAGCCCCCCTTCGGCGTAGAAAAGCTCCATGTCGCGGTACCGGCTGATGGCGATCTCGGCGGAAGCCTGCCGCACGAAAAGGTGGGGGACCGGTTCATCCTCGCGCCCCGTGTAAAGGATGCGCCGCAGGTCGAGCCGGGCGCACTCCGCCACGGCGATCTGCGCCGCCCCGTAATAATCCGGGCAGACGCAGTTGTGACGCCGCCCCTGCAGGGTGCCGATGATCGCCGCGCGCTCCAGCAGCGGGCCGAAGGGATGGTCGGACCCGATCTCCTTCTCCTGCTCCCGCGGTTCGAGGATCAACCCGTCCCAGCGGCGGCAAAGCTCGTCGATTTTTTGCAGGTCGGGGTTGCGCCTCGGGCCGACGCACTGGATGTCGAGCCAATAGCCGGCGTTGAGCAGTTCCAGGTGCGCCGCCCGGGCAAGGGAAAGGCGGTGTTCGATGAGCGCCACCTCGATCGAGACGAGCGAGGAACTCCAGATCGGGAAGCCGATGATCCGCGTCGCGGAAGGAAGCTCGGGCGGCGTCCGCACGTACGAACGCCCCGAGAGACGGGCTAGTTTTCCCTCCATTTCGAGCCAGTCGAGCGCGCGCCGGATGGTGAGCCGGGTGACGCCAAAGTCGCGCGCCATCTCCACCTGGGTTTTGGTGAGCCGATTGCCGTTGGCCTCGTACTCCCGGAGGATGGCGGAGGCGATCTGCTTGTACTTGGAGTCGGTGCTCCGGTCGCGTGGGGCGTTCATCGGTTTGAGTAAGTTGAAAACCTATCGGAAGGTTTTGGAAAAAGCGAACAAAGACTCAAATGAATATGCTTTTTTCATTTTCGACTTGCACAATGTACTCATTTGAGTATTCATTTGAACCAATGAGCCGTTCCCCTGTTCCATCCTTCAGCCTGAAGAGCGCCGAAAAGCGGTCGGCGTTTTCGTTGACCGAGCTTCTGGTGGGGATCGCGGTGATCAGCGCGCTGGCCGTGCTGGCGCTCGTCGCGGTTCAGAGCGCGCGGGTCGCCACCGACCGCGCCCGGTGCGTTCACCAGTTGCGGCAGGCGGGGATCGCGGTGATGGCTTACACGGCGAACCGCAACCAGGTGCTCCAGACCTTCGCGGGCGGCGTGCCGGAACTCGAAATCTGGGGCAACCAGTTGCTGCGCGAGCGGCTGATCACGAAGGAAGGGAAGGGCCTGCTCCGCTGCCCCTCCAGCCCGGCCGGTTACGATGTCGACAACGTGAACTGGTACTGGAGCGCTTACGGTATCAACGTCTCCAACACCACTTACGGCAGCCTCATCACCGGCCGCAAGCCGGGGGAGTCGATCTACCGCCTCCCGCTCCCGGCGGTTCCCGAGCCGAGCCGTTTCGTGCTCCTGGCCGACAGCGGCGGGGCCGGGAGGAACGCTGCGGGGGTGCGCACCCAGACGTTCCGCCTCCACAACCTGCCGCGCTATGAATCGGGAGTGATCGCCCGGCACCGGGGTCACGCCAATGTCTATTTCCTCGACGGCCATGTCGAATCGGTCCCCGAAGCCCGCTTCGCCGACCTTGATGTTCCTTACCATGATACGACCGACCGCTTTCGCCCCCGGGTGCCGTAAAGGCCCACTCCCTCCCGTTCCAGCCCTTTTCCTGCCTTTTTTTGCCCTGATGACCCTTCTGACTTTCTCTTCCGCCGCCCCTTCCGCATTTGCCAACGAGGGGGAGCCCCCGGAACGGACGCGCGCCCGGCTCATTTCCGGCCCCGTGAAGGTCGACGGCGACGTGGAAAAGGAAGCCTACCCCTCCGGCCCGTGGGAAGGGCGGTTTGTACAGGCGGGGCGGTGGAACCATGAGTATGACTCCACCGACCAGCTCGGAATCGCCCGGCACCAGAGCCGCTTCCGCGTCGCGACCGACGGCGCGCGCCTCTACCTTCTCGCGCAACTGGAGGAGCCGGGCGGCAAGGTGGTCGCCACAGCCCGTCAACCCTCCGACCCGGTCGGCCGCGACGACAGCCTGGAGATCTATTTGCAGGCGAACGACGACGAAGCCGACTTTTTCTGCGTGATCGTGACCGCCGGCGGCGTCGTGGTCGGCAAGGAGTACGGGCAGGGCGGGCTCGTCCGCGCCGAATGGAAGACGCAGACGCAAGCCGCCGTGAAACTTCTCCCGGACCGCTGGGAGGTGGAGGCGGCGATCCCCCTGCATGAATTGCAGCTCGACCCGGCGCTCGACACCTGGCGTTTGCAGGTGGTCCGCAAGCGGGCGGCGCGCGAGGAAGGGGCGGAGATGGAGATCTCCTCGTGGTCGCCCTCGCCAAGGAGCGTCGACCTGCCCGAAGGGTTCGGCTTCCTGGCGATGCCGGAGTTTGACCGGAGCATCTTCGGCTGGAAACTCAAAGGAAAACCGGCGGTCGCCCTGACCCGCAACGGCCGCCCCGTGCTGGAGCAGGAGGTGACGATCGAAAACCGGACCGGCAAGGCGCAGACCGTGGAACTCCACTCGTTGGTCGAAACCGCCGCCCCGGGGGAGACCGCGCCGCGGTCGATCCGCAAGATCACCCTCCAGGAAGGGCAGCAGAAGAGCCTTCAGGTGGAGCTTGCCTCCGAAGCAACCCTCCCGAAAGAAGGGAGCATCCTCCACCGGCTCGCCCTGCCGAAATCACCCGACCGGGTGCTGGCGGAGTGGCGCATTCCCGAACTGCCCGAATACCTTTATGGCGAGTTGACATTGCTTGAGCCCGGCTACCGCAACGCCATCTTTGCCACGCAGAAGATCGCCACCCTGCGCGCGCGGCTGCGCCGGATCGACATCAGCATCCCGTTTGCCCCGGAAGTGACGCTCCTGCCGGAGGGGGAGGGGGAACCGATCGCCGGAAAGGTGGAACCGGTCGGGGAGAATGAATGGGCGATCACCGTCCCCGGCATCGCCGCCCTTCCCGAAGGGCGCTACACGCTGGAGGTGAAGGTCGACGCGGAGCGCCGCCTGACGCAGCCGGTCCGCAAGCTGCCGTACCGGGCGGGAGAGATCTGGATCGACGCCCGGGGGATCGTCCACCGCGACGGGAAACCGTTCCCCGCCTACGGCTTCCACTACGGCCGGTGGCGCGAACTGGAGCGGACCCTGCCACCGGAACTTTCCATCAATCTCTTTTTCCCGGTGGTCGAGCCGCGCGCCTCGCAGGAGGAGATCAGCGAAGGGACGGCCAACCTCGCCCGGCAAGGGATCTATTCCGGGCTCTGGAGCCCCGGCCCCTCCAGGGAAAGCCGGGAGGAGGGGACGCTGACCGAAGCCGACCGGGAGAAATACCGGGCGCTCGCGACAGCGTTTGCCGACCGGCCCGAAGTGGTTCTCTATTACCTCTCGGACGAACCGGAGATCAACGGCGTCCCGCCCGCCCTGCTGGAGGAAATCAGCGCGATCTACCGGGAGGAAGACCCGTGGCGGCCGACCGTGGTCACCAACAACACCGTGCTCGGCGTGCGGCAGTACCAGTACGGGGTCGACATCAGCAACCCCGACCCGTACCCGGTTTTCCGCAACCGCCGCGGTTCAAGCCGCCGCCTGAACGTCGGGGCGCGCTATCTCGACGAAATCACCGTTGGCGAACCGTCCCACCGGGCGCGGTGGGTCACGCCGGAAGCGTTCTGGTTCTACCGTGTGGCGGAAAGCCGCCCGCCGAGCGCCCGCGAAATGCGCAGCCAGCAGGTGATTTCCCTCATCCACGGGGCGACCGGCATCACCTGGTACCGGGAACAGGCGTACTGGGACAGCCCCGGCATCCAGAGCAGCCTCCCGTACCTTGCACGGGAATACCATGCGCTCTTCCCGTGGCTGGTGGAGGGGGAGCAGGAAATCCTCCCTTCCGAGGAGACGCTGGAAGTCGGCTGGTGGACCCGGGGTGGGGAAGCGCTGCTCCTGGTGGTCAACGCAGAGTGGAAGGAGCGTGAAGTGAGTTTGAACGATCCCCGTTTCAAGGGGGTCGCGCAATGGAAAGCACTCGGCGGAGGCAGCGCCCCGGCGGGAGGAGGCGAGACCCTCCGGCTCACCCTCAAGCCGTATGAAAGCCGGATTTTCGCGAGCGCCAACGCCGCCTTCCCTGACGACCTTGACTGGAAGGCCGTGGAAACGGCGGAGCAGCGGGTGATCGAAGCCTCGATCCGCCCCGGCAACATCGCCCATCGCTCGACCGGCACGACGGTACGGGGGATCAAGGTGCCGCCGCGCAGCGAAGCTTCGCTGATCGCCGTGATCGACGGGATGAAAGACCCGCGCGGGTTCGGCTTCCGATACCCGGAATTTTCCCGCGGCATGGGGTTGGAGCTGGACTTCGGCCAAGTCCGCAAGCCCCGGCGCGTCCGGCTGATCGGCACCAACATCCGCAGCGGCCGGGTGCTCATCTCCACCGGGCAGGAGTGGAAGGAAGCCGCCCGGTTCACCGCCGGGGAACCTGCGGCGACGATCGACGTGCCGCTCGAAGGCGGGCCGACCCGGGGCCTGCGCCTCGTCGTCGATGCCGTGCAGCGCGGCGACGGTTTTCTCCAGATCCACGAAATCGAAGCCGATGAATAATGCTTTTTCCCGACTTGAAAACCCCGCCTGCCCTCTTATGAAAACAACACCCCTCCTCCTCCTGCGTGGCCTCCTGATGGCTCTGGCCATGCTAGCCACCGCAGTCCATGGAAACGCCGGGACGCTCATCGACTTCACCGGAAGCGCTTCCCTTTCAGCGAAAAACGCGCTGTTCAACCAGAACTTTTACCGGACGTACGGCACTTCCACTGAATTCACCAACCGGACCGATGCGGGAATCCGCGCCGACGCCAGCCTGCGCGGTATTTACGGCTTCTCAAGAACCGATCCCGAAGGCCCGTATGGCCCCGCCAATACCGGTTATCTCGACGAGTCGTTGATCGTCCGGTTTGTCTCGCCCGGCACGTTGAGCACGTCATCGGGAGGGATCGGGCTTTACACCCGCATCCGCCCGGAGGACAACCTCGGCATTTACGGGCTGGTGCGGATCACCGGTACGAATTCGGTGGTGATGACCCTTCGTTTCGGGGCGGATAGCGGAGAAAACAGCACCACCTCCAACACCGGCACCGTCTTTTTCAACCAGACGCTGACCCCCACCCTCAGCCTGAGCACCGGCACCTCTTATGTGATGCGGCTTGATCAGACAGCCGGGCCGGACCCCGCCTTCACCTTGAGCCTTTTCAACGAATCAGGGACGCTGCTGGCAACTTCCGGCGGCATCGCTCTCTCCAGCGTCGCCACACCCGAACAGGTGCTGCTTTACAGCGGACCGGGAGCCATCGGCATCCATTATTATGCCGGGAGTCACGCCCCCCGGCTTTCACAGATCGAGATCATTCCCGAGCCGCACCTTGGCTGGCTGATGCTCGGCGCGGGAGCGTTCTTTCTGCTTCTGCATCGCCGGAGACGCCCGATGGGTCGCCGTGGAATCTCTGATCTGACCGGTTTTTAACCCGTCCCGTCCTCCCCTTACGGGTTGACGATTCCGGCTGCGGTTGACCAAGATCATCGGCTGATGATTTCCCCGCAGTCGAGAACGTTGCTCCTTGGGTGGGAAGGTGCCGATTGGAAGATCCTCCGCCCCATGGGCGAAAAGGGGTTTCTGCCTGCCCTCTCGGCATTGGTGGACCGGGGGACGGCGGGAGAACTCCACAGCACGCCGCCCTATGTTTCGGCGATGCTCTGGGCGGGGCTGGTCACCGGAGAGCGCGCCGGAAAACATGGGATCTGTGGAGCCCGGGAAGTCGACGGGCAGGGCCGGACGCAGCCCATTTCCAGCGGGAGCCGGTGCGTGCCCGCACTTTGGGATTTTTTTTCAGCGGCGGGCCGTCAGACGCACCTGATCGGAGGGGCCGGTTTCGCGCCGTTCCCGGCAGGGGTCGTCAACGGTCTTTATGTTTCAGAGCCGTTTTTTGACAGGGACTCGCCCTCGCTTCCGGCGGGAAGCGTCCAGCCTGCGGCGCTGGCTGCGGAACTGGAGGGGTTGCGGGTCGGCATTCGCGATCTGGACCCCGGCATCCTCAAACTCCTGGTTCCCGGCCTGACGCAAGCCGAGGCCGATCGCGACCCGCGCATCCTCCGCCTGGCAAAGTTGGTCGCGGAGCTTTATTCGGTTCACAACGTGGCCGTCAGTTGGCTGGAGACGGAGCCGTGGGATTTTGCTGCGGTTCACTTTCGCTTTTTCGGGGAAATCGTGCGGGAATTTGGCGTTTTTCTTCCTCCGCGCCGCGCCAATGTTTCCCGGGGAGCCTTCGAGCGTTTTTCCGGAGTGGTGGAAGGAGCCTGCCGCCTGCTCGACCTGCTCCTTGCCGATTTGCTGCGCGTCGTCGGGAAGGAGACGCGCCTCTTTCTGGTTTCCGAGCGTGGATGTTTCCCGGGCAACCCGGCGGGAAATCCCCATTCGGTGGAAGGAATTCTGGGCCTTGAGCGACCGACCGGCATTTTCGTCGCGGCGGGGCCGGGGATTCGAAAGGGGAACCTTTTCGTCGGGCCGCGCCTGCTGGATGTCGCGCCGACGATCCTGCATGCGGCGGGATTGGCCCCCGGGGCCGGGATGGCGGGGCGCGTGGTGCACGAGATTTTTGAGCCGCACGCCCTCGCGAGCAAAGCCCCCTCCCCGGCGGGATGGGACGAACGCGCGTGCCTTTTGCCGCTACGCCCCGGGGTCGCACCCTCCGGCCTTGAAAAGGTTTCCGGGAAGGGCGAACCGGTCGCCGCCGAGGCGGTTCGCTTTCAAAACCGGTGGCATCTCGGCATGGAACTGCTGCACGCGGGGCTGGCGGAGGAGGCGCTCCCTTATCTGGAGGAAGCCTCATGGGCGCTGCCGGAGAGCGCGCCGCATCTTTTCTGGCTGGCTCATTGCCAGGCCCGGCTCGGCCTCGCGGAGGAAGCCCGGCGGACGGCAAAGGCGCTCGACGACTTTGGCGAAACTGTTCCGGCGCTTCATCGGCTTCAAGGATGGGTGGCGCTCGAACTCGGGGAGGAGGACCGCGCGCTGAAGCACTTCGACCGCGCCATGGCGCAGGCGGCGATCCTGCACGATGTCCCGACCCTTACGGCATGGGCGTTGCAGCGCAAGGGGCGGTGGCTGGAGGCTCTGGAGCTTTTACAGGCGGAAGCGCCGCGATATGCCACGGCGATGACGTGGCATTGCATCGCGCATGGCGCGCTGAAAGCAAAACGCCCCCGGATGGCGGTCGATGCCGCCCGGCAACTGGTGCGATCCGCCCCGGATCAGTTTCAATCCCACCGGTTGCTGGCGGAAGCCCTGGCGCTCGCGGGCGAGCGGGCTGCGGCCTGGAACGCCCTCAAGGAAGCTCAACGGCTCGGGCCCGGTTGCGCCGAGGTGATCGCCACCGGCCGACGCCTTTTCCCGGACCGGGCGGCCCTTCTGCGCGAGTGGGCCCAAAACGCCGAACCGGAGCCGCTCCCCCCGGCTTCCGGCGTGGAAGCGCTCCGCATGGAAGCGAACCGGCGGCGCGAGGCTTTCATGAGCAGGCGCAGCAAAGGAGCCGACGGGGAAATCGCCTCCGAAATTCTGAAAACCGGCAGCCTCCCGGGGATCGCCGCACGCTATCGTCCTCCCTCTTCCTGCGAGATGGAGCGTTTTGCCGCCGTGCTCGGGAGCGGAAGCGGAGAGGCGGCCCCGGGAAGCGGGCGACGCCACTGCCGCGTCTGGGAGATTTCCCCTCCCTCCCGCTTTGCCGGAGCGGCGCTCTGGTCGAAATTTGAAATGCAGGAAGGGATTGCCGTGGCGGAAATCCGTTTCCGGCTGCGCCCGAACTTTCAGGCCCCGGAGACGGCGGCGGCTTTGCTCCGTCCGCTTTTTGAGGAAATCCGGCAGGCGGGATGTCGCGCCGCACGGGTTATCTTACCCGAGCGCGCGAACTGGGAAGCGATCCTGGCCCGCTTTGGACTCCATTGGACCGCGCAGGACGAATACTGGAAGACCGACGCCATTTTTTCGCACGACAAGATTTTGCAGACGGCGAAGCAATGGAAGAAACGCTTGCCTCCCGGCTGGAGGGCAAGACCGCTGGAGGCGACGGACTGGGAATTCGTCAAGGAAGCGAGCGGTTCGGCCCGTTTCTTTTCGGGCGCTCATCTGGAAGAAATCCGGCGAACGCTGGACGACGACATCTCCAGCCTGGTCGAGGCACCTTCCGGCCCGGCGGGGGTTCTGCTCGCGACCCGCTCCGGCATGACCGCTGTCATCGAGTTTCTGGGAGCCGTCGATCCGGCGCTGGCTCCTTTTGTCTCCCAGATGGCCCTCGCGCGTCTGCTGCGTCGGGACCGGCCGGATCTCTTTGATGAAGTCATTTTCACCAACAATCCCGGCAAGGGTGATGCCGTGCGACGAATGATGCGCCGGTTTGACGCCTCCCTGCTTTATACCTATCACCACTTTTTCGGCGAACTCCATTGATTCCCGCATAGCGCGGCGGATGGTACTTTGGTAGCAGTTCCACAGAAATAGAAATCTGTTTTACCGCCTTTCATGGCAAGAGAAAGCCGGGGCACCATTTTTAAGCCTGATTCATTCAGCTTATTCCGTCTTTCTGTCATATGCCATGGCTTATGGTAGTTTGGTAGCAGTTCCACAGGGCGGGATAGATAACAAGGAAAAACCATTGCTCTATTTTTTTAATCCATTAGCCTGCGCCGCATGAATCATACCTACCCTGGTGCAAAATGGATCATGTTGGCGGGGGGATTGATGACGGCCTCTGCCGCTTCTGAGGCCGCCGTGATCACAACCACTTTCAACGACGTCGTCTTGGATAATATGTCCAAGTTTCTGGTCTTTAATGTCGTTGAAAGAACGGCTGGCATCCAGGATTCGAAAAATTCCTCGGGAGGCGGAACATTTAATATTTATATCGATAGGGTGAAGCCGTACATCTCCGGGGGAGCGGCAGATGGGATCATGAGTGAATTTGGAAGTCCCATTCAGGCGCTAAGACTAGACGAAGGCGATATTGTTGGTCCTTCCGACCCGTCTTTTCGATACGATTCCGCCCCCCGGATTCAGAATTGGACGAGTGACAACCCCACCGGCTACCTCGGTTTAATGTTTAAAGTGGATGGAGAAACGCACTACGGATGGGCTCTGATAACGGAGACTGGAACCGACCAGTATGAACTCCATAGCGTTGCCTATGAAGATATAGCGGGGCAGTCGATCACGATCGGCGCCGTTCCAGAGCCTTCTTCCATCGCGTTGATGGCCCTGAGCGCCGGTTCCGTTGCGGCCTTTGAACTGCGCCGGAGAAGACGCAAAAGCAGGGAAGCCGTTGCCGGCAAAGCGGCGGCGTAAGCACCCTGCCGTTTCCTCCGGGGTCGGTGACCGCAAAAAAATTTCCCGCTTTTACGCCATCACGCTCGCGGCGACTTCCTCCGCTGCCTCCGACCCCAGCAGCCGGGTGATCAGTGCGAGGCCGAAATCGAGCGCCGTCCCCGCGCCGCGCGAGGTGATGAGATCGCCCTCTTCCACCACCCGTTCGTCGCCGAGTGCGCCGGGGAGGGCGTTGTGAACGGAGAAATGGGCGGTGAAGCGGCGGCCTTCCAGCAGACCGGCGTCCGCGAGCACCAGCGGCGCGGCGCAGATGGCGGCAACCGGGCGGCTTGAACCGATGAACGTGCGCGCGAGCCGGGCGGCGGCTCCGTGGCGGCGGAGGTTTTCCACCCCCGGGCCGCCGGGGAGGAGCAGGAGGTCGTACCCCTCCAGCGCCTCACCCCGGATGGAGAGGATGGCGTCGAGCGTGGCGTCGGCCTTGAGAGTCAGGCCGTTGCGACCGGTCACCAGCGAGGCGTCTTCCACCGCGGCAAGGGTGACTTCGACCCCCGCGCGGCGCAGGAGATCGACCGGGGTGATCGCCTCGATCTCTTCGAAACCGGGCGCGAGCAGGCAGAGGACGCGTTTTTTGGAATTCATCAGGCGGGTGGGAAAAGTTCGTTGATCCGCTCAAGGGTGGCCGGGTCCATTTTGATCAGCGGCGGCCAGTCGCGCTTGAACCCTTCACCAGGGAGCTTGCGCGTGGCGTCGATCCCGAGCTTGGTGCCGATCCCGACTTCCCGCGTGGCATGATCGAGGACATCGGCAGGGCCTTTGGTGAAGATCGAGTCAAACTGCGGATCGGTGTTCGAACAAAGGTGGAAGAGGACTTCGCTCGTGTTCTGGACATCGACATCGTGATCGACCACGACGAGGTATTTGGTGAACATCATCTGCCCCATCCCCCAGAGGCCGTGCATGATCTTGTACGCCTGCATCGGGTAGGTCTTTTTGATGCTGACAAAGACGAGGTTGTGGAAAACCCCTTCGGCGGGGAGCGCGAGATCGACGATCTCCGGGAAGTTCATCTTGAAGATCGGCAGGAAAAGCTTGAGCGATGCCGCGCCCATGTAGAAATCCTCCATCGGCGGGATGCCGACGATCGTCGCCGGGTAGACGGCCCGCTCCCGGTGGGTGATCGCGGTGATATGGAAGACCGGGTACGGCTCGGGAAGGGTATAGTAGCCGGTGTGATCGCCAAACGGCCCTTCCGAGCGGAGCGGTTCCGCCGGGTCGACGTACCCTTCGATGACGATATCGGCATCGGCGGGAACCATGAGGTCGTTGGTCTCGCACTTGATGAGCGGGATCGACTGGCGGCGCAGGTAACCGGCGAGCAGGAACTCGTCAAGCCCGTCGGGAAGCGGGGCGGTGGCGCAGAAGGGATATGCCGGGTCGCCCCCGATGACGACGGCGACCGGCATCCGCGTGCCGGTTTCGTAATAGCGGCGGCCATGGCGCGCGCCGACTTTCTGGAGTTGCCAGTGCATCCCGGTCGAGCCTTTGTCGTAGACCTGCATCCGGTACATGCCGACGTTGCGCTCGCCCGTGTCCGGGTCTTGCGTGATGACGCACGGCAGGGTGATGAACCGCCCGCCGTCGAGCGGCCAGCATTTGAGGATCGGCAGATTGAGCAGCGTCGGCGGCTTCGGATCGGTCCCGTTGCGCCAGTCGGGGGCGTCGGGCCACGCTTCGGAGCGGGTGGCAGGGGGGTCGAACCGGTGGATCACCTCCTTGCAGGCGCCGTGCGCGGCGGTGGTCGGGCGGGCGTGCCGGAGTTCGATGGCGGTGCGCAGGAGGGTGACGGCCTCTTTAAGCGAAGTCGGCGGGCGGGCTTTGAGGAGCGAGCCGAGTTCGTCGGCCACGGCGTCGACTGATTCCGCCCCGAGCGCCATCGCCATCCGTTTCCACGACCCCATCGTGTTGATCGCCACGGGAAAGGGAGAGACGACGCCGTTGACGGTCGGCTGCTCGAAAAGGAGCGCCTTGCCGCCGCCGGGCTGCTTCATCTCGCGATCGGCGATCGCCGTGATCTCCAGTTCGGTCGCCACCGGAAAGGGAATCCTTTTAAGTTCCCCGGCGCGATCGAGCGCGGCAATAAAGTCTGAGTAGGAGGTGTAGGCCATGATGCGGCTTGATCAAACACCAGTTTGCCGGTGTTGGCCAAGGAAATGAACAGGTTGACGCCATGCCGGTTTTTGGAGGATATTGAGAGCCTACCAATTTACATCTTTAACTGCGAAGGCAGAGTTCGAATCGAGAACGTAGGAACTTTTCGTGGATCGAACGCTTTGCTGACCGCGCCGGGAATCGGCGCGGCTCGGTGGCGTTGATCCACGGGCTTCCTACGGCCTTCGATTCGGCGCGCTGGGTCGCGCCCTTACTTTTGCCACGCCGGAAGGAGTCCTTGAATGGCAACTACCTACGATTTTACCGATGCGCGGCTGGTTTGAATTTGCCGAAACACAGATTCTGTTTGGGTTGATCTGCGTGTGCCTCATTTTTCTCATCATCATGATCGGGGAGTTGCTTCACTACGTGAGCGACGGCGCGATCCCGCAGTTCGTTGAATGGCAACCGGCGCAGCGTGAAGCCCGGGCTCCTTCGTTGATTAAATACGTGGGAGAGGAAGATGAAGAAGAGGCCGGGCCTGTTTCAGTCGGATGGAACTGACGACACGCCGCCCGCTCCGCACGACTCGCGCACGACGAGCCGCCCGGGGATCTTGCGGATGAGCGGGGCGTCGGGGGCGACTTCGCCGCGCAGGATGGCGAAGAGGAGTTCCAGCGTTTCGACGGCGGCTTCCGGGTGGAGGGTGTCGACCGTGGTCAACGCCGGGCAGTAGTAGCGCGTGTCGGCTTCGTTGTTGACGCCGACGATCGCCATCGGCCCGGGCACGCCGATTCCGGCCTCGAAGCAGGCGCGCATCGCCCCGAAGGCAAAACGGTCGCTGGTGCAGACGAGCGCGTCGGGTCTCACCCCTGCGTCAAAAAGGCGCTTGGCGGCGCGGTAGCCGAGGTCGGCATGCGTGGAACCGTGCCACGGGTTTTCCACCACGATCAACCCCGCCGGGCGGTCGGGCCCGGTTTCGGCAAAGGCGAGCCTCTCCTCTTCCACCGTGCCGCCGGCTTCGCGGATGACGGCGGAAAACCCCTCCATCCTTTCGTGGGTCGGCCAGTAGCGCTCCGCCGATTCGGGGTGGCGGATGTGGGGGGTCAGCAAGGCGAGCCGACGACGGCGGCTGGCGTGGATCAGGTGCCCGGTCAGCTCGCGGACGCTGTTGATGATGTCGGAGCGGACCTGCGGCAACCCGGGGAGGTGCGCTCCGTTGAAGGCGACGCACGGCACGCGCGCGCGGCGCATCGGCTCGAGTTCCTCCGGCCCGACCCCGGCCTGAAGCATGACGAGGATCACCCCCTCCACCCGCGCATCGAGGAAGACATTCACCGCTTCGGTGACGCTCGGGTACCAGAGCGCGTTGTGCGACATGACGCGGTAGCCGCGGCGGCGCAGTTCCACGGCGAGGTCGCTCGTGCGGCGCATGCTTGCCTCGGAATAGCCGAACTCCAGGAGGCCGATGAGCCGGGTGCGGCCGCTGCGCATCGCCTGCGCGCCGGGGTGCGGGCGGTAGTTGAGCGCTTCGGCCAGTTCGTGGATGCGCCGGGCGGTCTCTTCGCTGACGCGGGTGCGCGTCCGGCTGCTGCCGCGCAAAACGGCGGAGACCGCCGTCACATGCACGCCCGCCAGTTCCGCAATGTCGCGCAGGCGGACAGGGCGGCTGGGATCGGGGCGTTTTCCGGGAGAGGCGTGGGACACGGCGGGGGCGATTCTCCGCGCGCCGCGCCGGGCGTCGAGAAAAAAAAGGTTTGACGCCCCTTTGATCTATCGTTAGATTGAACGCCATTCCTACTGACCCATGTCTACTTCCGCTCTCCTTTCCTCGCCCGCCCCCGCGCCTCTTGATCGTGCTCCGCGCCCGCTTCGCTACGCCCTTTGCGGGTTGAGCAGCCGGGGCATCCACCACTTTTTACTGCCGCTCCTGGGGCGTTCCCCCTTGCCGGGGGATGACTACCGGGCGCTGGGCGAGGTGGTCGGTGTGTTCGATCTCGACGCCGAGCGGGTCGATGCCTTCAACCGGAAGCAGGGGACGGAAATCGCCCATTTCGCGCCGGAGCAGGGGGTGGAGGAGATGATCCGCGAAACCCGGCCCGATGTGTTGCTGGTGGCGGGGCCGGATCATACCCACTGCGAACACGCGCTGGCCGGGCTGCGCCATGGGCTGCGGGTGGTGGTGGAGAAACCGCTGGCGATCCGGTGCGAGGAGGTCCGCGCCATGCTGAAGGCCGAAGCCGAAGGGGCAGGGGAGATCATCGTCACCCACAACTACCGGTATGCCTCCCTGAGCCGTCATCTCAAGCGCTTCCTGCTCACCGGTCGCCTCGGCCGGGTGACGAGCGTGGAGATGACCTACAACCTCGACACCGAACACGGCTCGAGTTTCTTTTTCCGCTGGAACCGCGAACGGGCGAAATCGGGCGGGTTGAGCATCCACAAGGCGGTCCATCATTTCGATCTGGTGAGCTGGCTCATCGGCGAGCCGCCGGAGACGGTTTTCGCCTTCGGGCGGCGACATTTCTACGGGGCCAACGGGGCGCTCCGCCCGCGCGGCCCGAACGGCGAGCCGCTTTCCCCCGAAGCGACGCGGCAGGCGTGCCCCTACTTCCGCCATCACCATGCCCCCAAGGGCGCGGGCGCGAACGGTCGCCTCAAGCCGAGCTGGGACGGGCTCGGCCTCCCGTACAATGCGCAATACCAGGGGGATGCCTATATCTACGACGACGCCATCGACATCGAGGATACCTATAGCGCGGTGATCGCCTATCGCGGCGGTGCGACGCTGACTTACGCCTCAAACTATTCCGCCCCGTGGAAGGGGTACACGCTGGCGATCAACGGCACCGGCGGGCGGCTGGAAGCGACCAACCGCACCGAACCGGCCCGCACGCCGCACCCGACCCTGAAGATCCACCCGCCCGTGGATGAACTGGTCTTCTACCCGCTTTTTGGCGGGCGCGAGCTTTACCAATACCCGAAGGGCGAGGGGAGCCACGGCGGGGGAGATCCCCTGATTCGCCGCGATCTTTTCCTCGGCCCCGACGAAGAGAGCCGCCGCCTCTCTCTTCCCAGCAACAGCTACGACGGCGCGCTCGCCATTGCCACGGGCGAAGCCGTCTGGCGCTCCGGCGCGGAAGGGCGACCTTTCACGATCCGCGAGCTTCTCGACGATGTTCATCAACCCTGATCCCCAGCGTACCCCTCATGAAAACCACCCTTGCCACCCTCGCCGTTGCCGCGTGGCTCCCGCTCTCCGCGATCGGAGCCACGATCATCGAATACAATGCCAACACCGGCTCCACCGCCCAGAACCCGGGCGTGCAGGGGTGGACGGAATCGATCGGCTCAGGCTCCCCCGCTCCCGAAGGCGCTGGAACGGAGACGATTGGCGGCACCGACTGGCGTTACTGGAGCATCTCCAACGCGGGATCGACCTTTTCGGCGACCTACCGCTTCAACCTCGCCGCCGGTGACTTCAATGATCCCGAAGGCTGGACCGCCACGGCCAAAGTGCGGGTGGAGAGCGCTTATGAATCGCTGACGGCGACCTACCTCCAGGTGCGCGACGGCGAGAGCCAGTGGCAGATCCTCCTGACGCGCGACACGACCCAATCCCAGATCAGCTATTGGGGGGTCGACACCGATCCGAACCAGCGGCGCAAGGTGCTCGCCAACTACGATCTCGCGGCAGACTATATCATCCTCCAGCTTCACTACGACCCGGCCACCGAACAGGTCGGCGTCTATGTCAATGGAGTTGCGATCGGCAGCCCGCTTTCCCGTGCGGAAGTCCCGGAAGTGAGCCAAACCTTCATCAGCTTCGGCGACAGCGATAACAGCCCCCGGGCGGTTCGGACTTATACCTACTGGAATCAGGTGAGCTTTGAAACCGGCTATGCCGTGATCCCCGAGCCGGGGCTTTCAGGGTTGATGTTTGGCGGTGCAGCGGCTCTCTTTCTTCTGGCGCAATCCCGTCGCCGCGCCTGATCCATTCCCCCCCGTTGTTCATGATGCGCCTCCCGCCCCAACGCACGCGCGGTTTTTCGCTGGTCGATCTGCTGGTGGTGCTGGCGGTGGTCGCCACGCTCCTTTTCCTGCTGGCCCCCGCCTTTTCGGCGGCCCGGGAGCACCGTTCGCAGGCGCGTTGCGTCGCCAACCTGCGGCAGATCGGCGTCGGGCTCGCGCTCTATGTGCAGGACCACCGGGTCTACCCCTACCACATCACCGGCAGCACCCGGTGGCACGACGGTTCTTCCGATCCCGCCTCGTTTTTCGCCGGGCCGTATGTCGGCTCGGTCCCGCGCCTGCAACAGGGGGCCAAGCAGCCGACTCCCTCCGCCCGGGGCGGCCTTTTTGATTGTCCCGCCTTCGGGGCGAAGGAGAAGGAGGGACTCGGCCCCGAAGGGTGGATCAACGATTTTTTTGACTACGGCCAGAATTATTCCCTCTGCGGCCGCACGCCCGCCGGCATCCGGCAGCCCGGGAAGACGGTGGCGGTGGTGGAAGGGGGGCACTATGGCCGGGTGAAGGCGGACCGGACCAAGGGGCTGACCTACACGCCGAAGGAGGCGCTCAACCCGGGCGGCACGTCGTGGAACCAGGAGCCGACGATCCTTCGCTACCCCCACCATGGGAAGGCCAACTTCCTCTTTCTGGACGGCCACGTCGCCCTCCATGCTCCCGATGAACTGAACGAAAACTGGTTTTTTGAACGATGATGCGCTCCTTTCTCCTTCTCCCCGCCTTTGCGGCGATCCTCCTTCCCGGGCCGCTCCGCGCCGCCGAATCGCTCCCCGAAGATCTGCTCGACGAAATGGATCAACAGGCGGTCAAGGCCACGACCGCGGCGCTCACCCTGATCGCCCCCGACGCGCCGCCGCCGGTGATCCTGGTCGCCCCCGATGCCAGCGCCTCCGTCCGGTACGCCGCCGAAGAGCTGGCCGCGCACCTGCAAAAAATGACGGGAAGGAAACTTGAAATGACGACCAGCGGCAAGGCGGAGCAGGGGCGGCCTTTCATTGCGGTCGGCCCCGGAGCGCTGGAGGGCGGCCCCGCAGCGCCCGAAGGGGTGGAGGCTTCGTTGATCGAGGTGCGGCCCGAAGGGGTCTTCATCCTCGGCGGCGCGGAGCCCCCGATCACCGGGCCGGACGGGACGACCTGCCTGCGCGATCGCGGGACGCTCTACGGCGTCTACGACTTTCTGGAAAACCTCGGCGTCCGCTGGTACCGGCCCGAGCCGTGGGGATGGCATCTCCCGCAGTTGGAAAGAGTGGAACTCCCGCTCGGCCGGAGGGAAGGGAAGACGCCGGGGTTTGAAGGGCGTACGGCGATCCGCATCGGCCCGCGCTGGGACGGGGCAACGCCGGAATCGCTGCGCCAACTCGAGGATTGGGCCTCCCGCCAGCGCCTCAATATCCAGACCTCCAAGGAGCCACGCTACGGCGGCTGGCTCGGGGTCAATCTCGGCCATGCCCACGCGCGACTGGTCAGCCCCTCCAGATACCTCGCCAAACACCCGGAATACTTTGCCCTGGTCCATGGAAAGCGGGGCAACCCCGGCTCCGGGCGGCTCCCGCAGCTCTGCCTCGGCAACCCGGAGTTGCAGCAGGTCTTCGCCGAGGCGGTGCTCCAGGCGGCCAAAGAAAAACCGTATGAACTCTGCATCGCCACCGACCCGGAAGATGGCACCCACCCCGACCGGCGCATGTGCGCGTGCGAACTTTGCAAGGCGATGGACGACCCGGCCCGGCCGGAGGTGATGTCCAACCGGGTCTTCGCCTTCACCAATCTCGTCGCCCGGCGGGTGGCGCAGGAGAACCCTAAAGTTCAGCTCGGCCTCTACGCCTACAGCATGCACACCGAAGTGCCGACGCGGGTGGAGAAGATCGAGCCGAACGTCCTCGTCGGTCTCGCCAACATCAACAGCCAGTGGTCGGACTGGAGCAAGCCGCTCGCCGATCCGCAGGCTCCCGGCAACGCGGCGTTTCTCCGGTTGATCCGCGACTGGAAAGGAGTGCTCCAGAGCCCGCCGTGGATTCGGGAATACAGCACCTACGGCTGGCCCGGGCCGATGCCGATGACGCGGCTCCTTCAGGACCGGGTGCGCACCTATCGCGCCATGGGGGTCAAGGGACTCATCTGGCCGGGGGAACAGAGTTTCGGCCCGCAGTTGCCGCTCCTCTACTTCAAGGCGCGCCTCCAGTGGGACCCTGATCTTGATCTGGAGAAGGAACTCGCCCTCTTTTACGAAAACTACTACGGCCCGGCGCGCGAACCGATGGCCGCCTACCATCAAGTCTGGATGGAGGCGCTGGAGAACTCCCACCTCGGCGGCACCGGGCCGGAGACCGGGGTCTCCAGCGGCGGACGCGGCATGCACCTGCTCTGCACCCCGGCGCTGATCGCAAAACTAAGCCCCCTGATCGACGAGGCGCAGGCGAAGGTGAAGGGAAAGGCCCCTTACGAACAGCGGTTGCGCGGGACGGCGGCCGGGTTTGAAACGGCCCGCCGGGTCGGCGCGATACTCCAGGCAAAACTCGGCGACGGGGAAACGACGCCGGTGCCCCACCTGCCCGAACACCGCTACCTCAAAAGCGATGCCGCCCAACGGCTCTGGGAGGAGTTTACCGCGTGGCTCGGCGAACAGAACCGCCGGGAACTGACCGTCGAGTTTCGCCAAAAGGAGGGGCAGCCGACCGCGACGACGCTCCTCTACCTCAAGCGCGACCTGCTGGAAAACGGTCGCTTCCGCAGCCTGGCCCCCGATGAACGCACCCTGCTGGAACGTTCCGGCTTCAACCAACCGATTGCCACGCCATGATCGACATCGGCTCCCGACTGGAACTCCTCGTTGATCTCGCCCTGATCGACCGGCACACCGCCGGTTGCCGTCACGTTCTCCACCACCCGACGCCGCGCGAACTGGTGGAGGGGATCGGCGACGACGAAGGGCGCATCTACCGGTACATGACCGTTTTCCGGGACGGGGATCATTTCCGCATGTATTACGCCTGCCCCAAAATCACCCATGAAGGGGGCGAAAAACGGCGCTGGCCCGAGCGCATCTGTCTCGCCACCAGCCGCGACGGCCTCCGGTGGGAACGGGCCGATCTCGACCTCTTTCCAGTGCCGGAGTTGAAGGTCAACCCGGTGGTCTGGATCGAGGACGGGCGGGAACGGTTTGGCGTCGGCGGTTTTTCCCCCTTTCGCGATAACAACCCCGCCTGCCCGCCGGAGGAGCGTTACAAGGCGATCGCCGAGGCCGGGCCCGCAGGCAAGGCGGCGCTGGGGCGCAACGGTCTTTTTGCCCTCGCTTCGCCCGACGGCATCCATTGGCACAACCTTTCGCGCGAGCTGGTGATGACCGGCGGCCCTGGGCTCGGCGCGTTCGATTCGCAGAACCTCGCCTTCTGGGACTCCGTGCGGGGCGAGTACCGGCTCTACCGGCGCGAGGTTTTTCGCGAAGGGCCGCACCTTGCCTTTCGCGATGTGCTGACCGCCACTTCTCCCGATTTCCTCCGCTGGAGCGAGCCGCAACGCCTCCGCTACCCCGGCGCGTTGCCCGAGCAGCTTTACACCAACAACATCCAGCCCTACCCGCGGGCGCCACACCTCTTTGTCGGTTTCCCCGTCCGGTATGTGATGCGCCCCTGGTCGGACGCCATGGCCGCCCTGCCGGAGCGGGAACGGCGGGAGCAACTGATCCGCGAAAGCGGCGCGGAGCCGAATGCCGACGACCCGACCGGCGCAGGCGGGGTGCGGATCGGCACCTCGCTGACCGATGTCCTCTTCATGGCAAGCCGCGACGGGTTGAACTTCCACCGCGCCCCGACCGCTTTTCTCCGGCCCGGCCTCCGGATGAAGGATAACTGGTTTTATCCCGACAACTATCCCGCCTGGGGGATGCTGGCCACCCCTTCCGCCATTGAAGGCGCGCCGGAGGAGCTTTCGTTCTACGTCTCCGAAGGGGGGCGTCGCCCGGTGCCCAACCAGTGCCGCCGGTACACGCTGCGGATGGACGGGTTTGCGTCGCTTCAGGCGGATGCGTTCGGGGGCGAGGCGGTCACGCACCCGCTCCGGTTCCGGGGGCGGCAGCTTTTCGTCAACTTTTCCGCATCGGCGGCGGGATCGGTCCGCGTGGAACTGCTCGACGCCGCCGGGTGGCCGCTCCCCGGTTTTGTCTCGGAGTTGCTCGGCGACGACCTGGAACGCCCCGTCCGCTGGGAGAATGGGGCCGACCTCTCCGCCCTCGAAGGAGAGCCGGTCCGCCTCCGGTGGCAGCTTCACGAAGCCGATCTTTTCGCCTTCCGGTTTGGGAATGGGTGATGAAAGCAGGCGGGGGTCTCCGAAAACCCTCGCGCCCCCTCACGCGATCCGGTCACCGCTTCTGCGGCTGCTGGCCCTGGATGCTTGATTCGATCGTCTTGGTGGCGTAGCGGAGCCGGACCTTTCCGTCCTTGATCGCGACGACCTGGACGTTGACCCGGTTGGGGCCGTTGGTGACGGCGATCAGGTCGCCTTCTCCATACGTTTTGCCATTGATGACGGCGAGGGGGATTTTCCCGATCGAAATGGAACTGACGACAAAGCGCGAGGGGACCAGGAACGAGGTGTCGATGGTCTGCACCGGAGCCGCCGCCGCCCCGACGGTCGCGGTCGCCTGTTTACTCCACCCGACTGGCCAGAAGGGGTTGCGACCGGTGGAAGGGGCTTCGTAGGAAGAGCGGTTTTCGATCTGAAGATCCTCGGCGGTCTGGGCGGCGAGCCACCCGTTGCCGGGAAGCAGGAGAAGGCAAAACAGGGCTGTTTTTTTCATGGCGGAGGGCAGCGCCTACTTCACGACGGTGGTAAACCGGAAGCGGACGCGCTGGGCTTCGATATGGGTCGGGAGGGTGTCGATCTGAAGCTGCGTAATCTGTGCCAGCCCCTCCTGATTCTCAAACTGGGCGAGCGACTTGCCGAGCGCGGGGAGGGGGATCCGGGCGATCTCGACATCCCACTGCGAGCGTTTGTAGTCGGTAAACTGCGGGTCGGCCTGCTCGTTGACGAGCCGCGAGGTGACCCGCGGCACGCCGTTGGGCCGGAAACATTGATCGAGCCGTTCGGGAAGCCAGACCACGCTGGAGCCGCCGGGGACGGTGCTGTCGATGATCTCGTGCAACACCTTGGCGCGGGCGGCGTTGGTGTCGCTCTCCGCGATCGCCTTGGTGCGGGTGATCAGGCTCTCGGCCTTGGAGATGAGCGGAGTGAGCTTGGTGATCTTTTGTTGGGCATCGGCCTCCTTTTTGGCCAGCGGCCCGAGCAGGATCGAAAAATAGACGTAAAAGCCAAGGCCCACGGCCACGGCGATCAAGGCATAACGCTTGGTGGTCTCATTCATGATATGGGGAAAGGGAAAGTCAACGTCAGGACAGAAGGGTCAAGGCTTCCTTGCCAGCGGTTCCTTTGGGGCCGGGGCGGGAGCGGCCGGTTTGAAGGCGAGCCGGATGCGGAAGCGCGCCGTGCGAAGCTGCTGGCCTTCGTGTTCGATCACCTGCTGGGTCTCTTCGAGCGAGTGGGCGTCAAAGCGCGCGGAAACCTCGCTGTAAAAAGCGCCGAGTTCCTTTTCCAGACCGACGCGAAACGCCTCGGCCTCGACCCGGGGCTGTTCCCCGGCGGCGATTCCCGAAAGGAAAAGCTCCGCCTTGCGGCTGCCGGGGTCCCATTCGCCCGAGAGCGAGGTGACCTGCACGTGCGGCGGGACGCTTTGCGTCAACCGCTCCAGAAAGGGAGCCCAGTAGAAACGGTTGTCCAACCGGGCGATCAGGACTTCGTTGATCGCCTTCTGCTGCGTGAGCGTCACGGCGTCCTTCTCGGCCTTTTTCATCTTAGGCTGGAGAGAAGACCATTGCCGCTCCATGGCGGACTGCTTTTTGGTCAGTTGGCCGACGGCGTTCATCCGGTAAACGTAGAAGCCGATCAGGAAAAGGGCGATGACGGCGAGGCCAAGCCCGGCGAGTTTGGCCGGGTCCCGCGCCCGCTGGTGGGCTTCGGTATGGATCTCGTGGAAAAGATTGACGTGGAAAGCCATAATCAGGTGGAAAGTTATTTGGAACGCCCCCGGATCAATTCCGCCGCAGCGCCGCAGGCCGACCCGAGCAGCGGGATCGCCTCGGCAAACGCCTCCCTCTGCGAAGCGGGGAGCGCGATCTCGCACTGCCCGAACGGGTTCCAGAGGTCGCACGGCAGTTGAAGTTCTTCGGTCAGGAGCTTGAGGATCGTGGGCGAACGGGCCAGCCCCCCGGAGACGGAGATGCGCGGGATGGTCGCTTCATGCCGGGTCTCGACGTAGTTGATCGAGGCGGCAATGGAACGGACCAGATCGGAAAGGGAGAGCCGGGCGTTTTCCACGGTCAGGACTTCCTCGATGGCGAGGTGCTGGAAAATCTCCTCCTGACTCGCCGCGCCGTGGCAGATCAGCTCTTCGACGAACGATTCCCCGCCGAAATCAAACGTGCGGACCATGATCAGTTCCCGCGCCGCGCCGACGCTGACGGTGGTCGAGCGGTGGCCGATGTCGACCAGAACAAACGCCTGACTCGCGAAGGTCTCCGGGTCGCTGAACTCAAACGCGTTGAGGAGCGCGACCGGGTCAAGCTGCAAAAGCTGCGTCGGGATCTTGTTGCGCTGGCAGGCCTGCCGGAGCAGCGCCACGTGGCTGCGCGGCAACCCGCCGACCAGGTAGTTTTCCACCGGCGTCGCCCCCGGTTCTCCCGGTTCCCGGGGTTCGGCGGAGGGGACGAGGTCGCAGTCGAGCACCATCTCCTTGCAGTTCTGGTTGAGCAGCGTCGCTCCGTTGAGCCGCAACGCTTCGCGAAGGAGCGCCGGTTCCATTTTCGGCTGCTGGACGATCCGGACAAACGAACCGGCTCCCGAAAGGGTCAGGCCATACGCCTTCGCCTTGCCGCCGAGCGCGCCGAGCAACGCGCCGAGGTGTGCGCCCAGGGCTTCCGGCGTGGTCGGCTCCTCGTCGAGTTCGCGGAGGGCGAAGTGGGTCAGCGCGCATCGGTTCTGCCTTCGCTGCTGGAGCAGGACCGCCTTGATGGAATGGCGGCCCAGGTCGATGCCGATGGCGGAGGAAAAAGGTTTGGCCATGTCGAGGTGCTCGGTTGAAAATCAGGGTCGAAAAAAAGGGGGGTCTCCAACGATCCGGGAGACGACATTAGGAAGTTGCGGGCGATAGCGCAAACGAGAAGTTGCGAACCTCCCCCGGGCGCACGGCGGCGCTCTCCGCCGCAGGGGCGCTCTTCTGCGGGCGGGCGCGCCCGTCGTTGCCCAAAAAGAACAAAAAGACGAAAAGCGCAAGGACCAGCAGGGTGATCACGACCGCGACGGTGATCAGGAGCCCCCGGTGGCGGACCGGGAAGCCCTCTCCGCTGTGCTGCCGGGCCAGGCGGGCGGCCTCCAGCTCGGCCAGGATTTTTTCAGGATCAATTTCGCTCATCGCGATCTTCAGCTTTGGGGGTTCTGGAAAAAGCCTTTCCTCCGGAGCGGGAGAAAGGCACTCTCACCCGGAATTATGGAACGCCGTGCCCCACTTGCCAACCCGGTTTTGCGCGCCTTCTGCGCTCCGTTTGTCATTTTTCTGCTTTTCTTCCCGGTCATCGACCTTCTCAGGAAGCTCGGCTCCTCCCACTGGTGGCTCGCCGATCCGCAGTACTGGGTCTTCCCGCTCCAGACGGTGGTCTGCGCGGTGCTGATCTGGCGCGGCTGGCGTCATTACCGTCTGAAGTGGTCAAAAAGCGGGGGCGACTGGGCATGGACGATTCTGATAGCAGTTCTCGTTCTCGCGATCTGGATTTCGCCGCAGCAATGGCTCGGTTTCGCGCCGCGGCTCGAAGGGTTTGATCCCACGGTTTTTGAACCCGGCTCCGCGGCGTACCGGGGTTCGCTGCTGATGCGGTTTTTGCGGCTGGTGGTGATCGTCCCGATTCTGGAGGAGGTCTTCTGGCGCGGGTTTCTCCTCCGTTACCTGATCGACGAGGATTTTGAGAAAGTCCCCTTCGGCTCGTTTTCGTGGCTCTCCTTTGTGGCGGTGAGCGTCGCCTTCGCGCTCGTCCACCAACCGGCGGACTGGGTGGCGGCGCTCCTGACCGGCGCCCTCTACAACGCGATCGCGATCCGCACCAAAAGCCTTTCGCTCTGCATCGTGGCCCACGCGATCACCAACCTCCTGCTCGGCTTCTACATCATGAAGACCGGCCAATGGGGCTTCTGGTAGGCGCGGGTGGACCGTTTCCTGCTGCATTTTCCTGCCGCCATGCACAACTCGTTCCTGCAAAAACTGATCCTGGTCATCCTCGCCGGTGCGGCGACGGCGGGGGTCTACGAGTTTTACAAGACGTTCGTGGTGGGGGGAATGGAATCGGTCAACCCCGGTTACAGCGAGTCGGCCCGGCACCGGCCGACCCCGAAACCGACCCCCCGGCGGTTTTAGAGGGGAAGTCGTTTTTCTTCCTTTTTGGTTGTTTTCGGGAGCCCGCCGCGTGCACCCTTCCTCCTTCATCCCATGAAGATCGGATTCGCTCAACTCAACCCGACGGTCGGCGACCTCCGGGGCAATTTTCAGGCACTGGCCGACGCTTACCGGACGTTGGCGGCACGCGGGGCGCAACTGGTGATCGCCCCCGAACTGGCGTTGACCGGCTACCCGCCGCAGGATCTGGTGTTCAAGTCGCGCTTTGTCCCCCGGGTGCTCGAAGCGCTGGAGGAGCTTCACCAGACCATCGGCGAAGTCCCGCTGATTGTCGGTTACGTCGACCGCAACGACGGCCCGGGCCGCCCGTTTCGCAATGCCGCCGCCATTCTGGAAAAAGGCCGCCCGATCCGCAAAATTTTCAAGACGCTCCTGCCGACCTACGATGTCTTTGCCGAAGACCGCTACTTTCAACCGGCGGAATCGGTCGCGCCGGTAAAGATCGCGGGGGTAAGCGTCGGGGTGACGATCTGCGAAGATATCTGGAGCGAAAAATACCTCCCCCGGCGGCTCTACCAGCTCGACCCGGTCGGCAATCTCGTCCGCGCCGGGGCGGAACTGATCGTCAACATCAGCGCATCGCCCTTCTGCGCCGGGAAGGAGGCGGGGCGGCGGGAGATGCTCTCCTCGCTCGCCGCGCAACACCGGGTGCCGGTTCTTTACTGCAACGCCGTCGGCGGCAACGACCAGTTGATCTTCGACGGCGCATCGCTTGCGTTCGGGGGCGACGGGCGGCTGCTCGCCCAGTTGCCGGGCCTGCGCGAGGCGCTGGAGATCGTCGACACCGAAGGGCCGGAGATCGCCTGGCGCAAGCCCGACCCCGAAGCCCAGCTTTACGGCGCGCTCTGCCTCGGGCTGCGCGATTACCTTCGCAAGTGCGGGTTCAAGAGCGTGGTGCTCGGCCTGAGCGGGGGGATCGACTCGGCAGTCGTCGCCGCGATCGCCGCCGACACGCTCGGCCCCGAAAACGTCACCGGCGTGGCGATGCCGACCCGGTTTTCCTCGCAGGGAAGCATCGACGACGCGCTCGCGCTGGCGAAGAATCTCGGCATCCGCTGCCCGGTCGTCTCCATTCAGGAGCCGTTTGACGCCTTCCGCACCCTTTACTCGCAACACTTCGGCAGCCCCGGCGACGGGGCGCTGACGACGGAGGAAAACATGCAGCCCCGGCTGCGCGGGATGCTTCTGATGGCGCTCTCCAACCAGTTCGGCCACCTCGTTTTAAGCACCGGCAACAAGAGCGAACTGGCGGTCGGCTATTGCACCCTTTACGGCGACATGGCGGGCGGGCTCGCGCTTTTGAGCGATGTGCTGAAAACCGAGGTCTACGCGCTGGCCCGTTACATCAACCGGGAGCGGGAGATCATCCCCCTTTCCACGATCGAAAAAGCCCCGAGCGCCGAGTTGCGCCCCGGGCAGGTCGATCAGGACACACTCCCGCCGTACGAACTGCTCGACCAGATCCTCCACCTCTACATCGAGGAAAACCAGACCGCGCGCGACATCATCGCCCGCGGCTTTGACGAAGCGACCGTCCGCTGGGTCGCCCGACGGGTCGACCTCAACGAATACAAGCGCGAACAGGCCGCCCCGGGGTTGAAAGTCACCAGCGTTGCCTTCGGCATCGGGCGACGGATGCCGATCGCGCAACGGTTTGTGGATTGATCACCCCGTGGCTCAGTTTTTCGCGGGCGCGGAAGGCCCGTCCTGCCAGCTTGCGTCAAGAAAGGTCACGAGCCGGTGTTTGGGTATCCCTTTTTCCTGCCCGTAGATTTGTTTGATGAGGATATCGACCGCCACGCGGCCGACTTCAAACGGATGCTGGTTGAGCCCGGCCAGCTCCGCCGAGTCGGCAGGGGTGTCGATCCGGTTGGAAACCGCATACGCCACATCGTGCGGCACACGGTAGCCGGTCTGTGCCAGTAGCTGCTGGTAACGTCGCTGCCCGGCGTCCACGAGGGCGTCGGGTCGATGGCGCTCCATCCAGCTACGGAATCGCCCGGGCGTCATTTCCGAAGGCGAGGCGGGGAGCAGCGCCGGAATCCGCGCCCGCGGCGAGAGCTGGCGCTGGTAAATCTCGTACGCCGCAAGGTAGCGGTGCCCGATCCGTGCGCTGGAGGACTCAAACGTCGCCAGCCCAATCCGCCGGTAGCCAAGCGCCGAGAGCCGCTGGAGCGCCAGTTCCATCGCCGCGTAATGATTGACCTGCACGCGGTGCAAGTGCGGCTCCTTGAGCGACGCGCCCCACGTCACGCACGGGAAGGACTCCCAATCGAGCGAAAACGCGGCATCCTTCGGCACCTGATCAAAGATCAACCCGCAGTAGTTGTTGTAGAGAAGGACGTCGGTGAGCCGTCTCCCGGAAAGCCCGGTACGCACGGCCTCCACCAGCCCGAAGCCGAAGCCAAGCTCCGCGCACCGCTCGCGGGCTCCGTCGTAGTAGTTCTTCTGGTAGCTACTGAGCGGCTGCCGGGAAATGCCCTCGCGGCTGCCGTTGATGTAAGCGATGGATGGCGGGACCTTCGACTCCTTGCGGTGGCGGACTTCGCGCATGAACGCGGTGACCAGCGGGTTGGGCCCATAGCCAAGCTCGCCCGCCGCCCGCTCAATCCGCAGCCGCGTCGCTTCCGGGATGCTGGGGTGCCGTCGCAAGGCATAAGAGACCGACATCACGGAAACGCCTGCGGCCCGCGCCACGTCGCGCATGGTCGGTTTCTTCCTCATCTCCCGGAAAGCTATCCCTTCCTACTGTACATGTAAAGTTACAAACGCTTTGTGCCGTACGGCGGCAGTCCATAACATCCCGGCTCATGAGCTTTCCCTCCCGAACGAAACGCAGGGCATTCACGCTGCTCGAAATGCTGGTGGCGATCGGGGTGCTGGCGGTTCTCGTGGCGCTCCTGTTCGGCGTGGCTGCGGGGAGCCGCGGGGTGATGGATGCCACCCGCTGCCTGACCAACCTGCGCACGGTAGGCGCGGCCATGATAAACTACGGCAGCGAGAACAACGGGATCATCCATCATGTCTATGCAGGCTCCTTTACGGCCGGCTCAGCGCTCAACGACGAAGCGGTCCTCTGGCCCAATCTTTTGCGGCGCACCGGTTACTTTACCCGCGACGAAGTGGCCGCCCTGCTTTGCCGGGCGGCACCCGTCAACCCCGACAACGTTACCGCGAGCCACTACGGCTTCTACATGGCCGGTCCCTACGGAACGCACGTGCGCGACGAGTTCAAGAGCGGCGTCTCCTATCGGCTGCGCATGAGCCAGGTACCCCGACCCGGCGCGTGCATTCTCTTTGCCGACAGCCGCGACGCCGCCGGGCACCAGTTTGTCAGGATCTACCAGAGGCCGCTCTTCGAAAAAGGAGGTGTCCAGATACGTCACCGCGGCCGGGCCCACCTTTTCTTCCTCGACGGCCACGTGGAACGCGCCGACCCCGCCCGCCTCGCGGAGCTTGGAGTCCCCGGCTACTACAACGCTGAAGGACAACCGATCCCGCTTCCTCCAACCTCCAACCCCTGACCCCAAAACAAGACCCATGACACGCATCCTGTTCTCCCGTCTTTTCACCCTCTGCCTCGCGGCGACCCTCCTGCCTGTTGCAACCCCCGCGCACGGCGCGCCGATCATCGCCCGCTTCACCCACGGCGGCTCCAGCGCTTCCACCGTGACCTCGGAAGTCGACGCCTGGAGCGGAAAAACCGGCGATGGCTGGACCAGCATCTGGAATCGCAGTTCCACGACGACGGAGGTGATCTCCGCCGCGAGTCCCATCTGGGGCGCCAACCCGCGCCTTCAGATTACCCCCAGCTCGGCCACCAGCACCTCCGGCCACGTCAACCGGATCTACGACCCCGCTTATGTAACCCCTGCCGCGAACGCTCCGATCGTGATCTCCTTTGACCTGAGCATCGACGACCTGGGAGACTTTCTCAACACGGCGTCCAATCATTTCTTTCTCGCCCAGTCCAACAGCGCTTCCACCAACTATACATCGAATACCAACTGGCTCATCTATGGCTACGGCGGAACCGATCCGGAGAGCGCCGTCGCCGAGAGCGGGCCTCTCGCCACGGCCATGCAGGGCCAATGGAATCTCATGACCGGCGGGAACTCAACCAATAGCTACATCCCCACCGGGGTCGCCCTGGCCGAAGGGGTGCTCTACTCTTTTACCCTCACCCTCGATCGGGTCAACCAAAGCTATTCCGTTTTGCTAACCGACGGGACCACCACCTTCCAGAGCGATCCGCTCTCCTTCTACAACACCAACGGCAACTTCCTGACCCGGCTTGTTTTCAGCCAGAACTACCAGCTCAACCAGAACGCGATCTATTCGATTGGCAATATCAGGATCGTGCCGGAGCCGTCCTCCCTTGCTCTGATAGCCGGGGCCGTCGCCGGCATCGCCGCCCTGCACCGGCGGCGACACAAAGGGCTGCGCTAGGGCGTGTTTACGAATTTTGAAGGATGAATAAAAGAACGATTTTTGAGGCAAAAATGGGGCTTTCGAGGAAGGCCGAATCGAGATTCGGACGCCCGAGGAAACCCATTTTGGGCCAAAAAGCGGCTTTTAGTCGCCTCTCACTTAAAT
>DATMFV010000055.1:0-13166 GCA_035555975.1 Chthoniobacteraceae bacterium | reverse complement strand
CTTTTCTCCGCTACGCTCCGAAAAGCCCTCACAAGCAAAAAAGACCCCAAACCTGAAAACGGCTACGGTGTCCTGAATTATGAGGCAATGGGACCAGAAGAATCAGACCGCTTCGGTGTCCTTTTTATTTGAGGCAACAGGGCCCCCGTGCCGCGATCCCTGGCGCCCCTCTTCCAGAGCCCGTCGCCCCTGCGGCTTCCCATCCGCCGGACGCCCCCGATGCGATTTCCCTTGTCGCTTTTCGTGGTTTGATCCAGATTCGAATATGTCATTTTTGGAGTTCGGCCTGTCTGAGGCAATTATTCACGGGGTGCAATCAATGGGGTACGTTGAACCGTCCCCGATTCAGCTACGCGCATTCCCGGTGGTTCTTTCGGGTCGGGATCTGATCGCTTCGGCCCAGACCGGGACGGGGAAAACCGCCGCTTTTGGTCTTCCGGTCCTTACGCGGCTCAAGGAACACCGCGCGGGACGGCCGCGCTGCCTCGTCCTGGAGCCGACGCGGGAACTCGCCGCCCAGGTCGACACCGCCTTTCGCGATTTCGCCCGCTTCACCGACCTGCGCACCGCCCTTCTCTATGGAGGCGTCGGCTACGGCAAACAGCGTGAAGACCTCAAACGCGGCGTCGATGTCGTCATCGCCACCCCGGGCCGCCTTCTCGACCATGTGGAACAGAAATCGCTCGACCTCTCGGGCATCGAAATCCTGATCCTCGACGAAGTCGACCGGATGCTCGACATGGGCTTCCTCCCGCAGGTCCGCCGGATCGTCGAACGCTGCCCCAAGGAGCGCCAGACCCTCTTTTTCTCCGCCACCATCCCGCCCGAGATCGAAGGGTTGAGCCGCTGGGTGGTCCGCGATCCCGAGATCATCGAAATCGGCGTCCAGAACAATCCCGCCGAGACGATCACCCACGCCCTTTACCCCGTTTCGCGGGACCAGAAGTACGAGCTTCTCACCGCGCTCCTCGAACAGACCCATTACCAGAGCGCCCTGATCTTCTGCCGGACCAAGCAGGGGGCCGATGCCATTGCCGCGCGGCTGGTCAAAGCGAACCACTCCGTCGCCGTGCTCCACTCCAACCGCAACCAGAAGGAGCGCGAGGATGCGCTCGCAGGGTTCAAGTCGGGCAAGTACGAAGTGATGGTGGCGACCGACATCGCCGCGCGCGGCATCGACGTTGCCGGGGTCTCCCACGTCATCAACTACGATGTCCCGCAACATCCGGAGGATTACGTCCACCGGATCGGGCGTACGGGTCGGGCCGAATCGGTCGGCGACGCCTTTACCATCTTCACGGCGGAGGAACTCGACCACGTGGCCGCGATCGAACGCTTCATCGGAGCGAAGATCGACCGCAAAAAGCTCGACGGCTTCCCTTATCTCTACACCGCGCTCTTCGCCTCCGAAGTCCGCGGAGCGCCGCCCCGCGCCGTGCCCCGCCGCCGCACCACCTCAAGCCGCCGGTAGGCCACCTGCAAGGCCCCACCGAAGCCCAACGCGGAGGTCGACCCTCCAGCAGGCAAGCCACGTCGACGGGTTACTGAGGGCGGACCCCCGCGTCCGCCGCCGGGGTTGAGGTCGAGGCGAAACGCCCGTCCGGGCGAAAACCAATGCCTCGATCGCAACCCAATCCAAACCGGATCGAGCTTACGCCTGCCCGGTGCCCCACCGCCGGTGAAGCAGCCGTTCCCACGGCGAGAAGATGATCTTGTCCGCCAGCAGCCCGATGCCGACGATCACCAGCATGATGCCGATCACCTGATTCATCGCGTTAAGCTCCCGCCCGTAATGGAGGAGTTGCCCCAGACCGAACCCGGTCAGGATCGTCACGTAAATTTCCGCAGCCATCAGCGAGCGCCACGCAAAGGCCCACCCCTGCTTCATCCCGCTCACGATGAATGGAGCCGAGGCGGGCAGGATGACATGAGTCCAGGTATAGAGCTGGCGCGCCCCCATCGTCCGCGCCGCACGCGCAAAGATCGGCGGCACATTACGCACCCCGTTATCGGTCGCGATGATGACCGACCAGAGCGTCCCCATCACCACGACAAAGAGCATCGACGCCTCCGTCTGGCCAAACCAGATCATCGCGATCGGCACCCAACAGACGCTCGGCAGCGTTTGCAACCCGAGCGAAAGCACGCCGAGCGTATCCTCCATGAACTTGAAGCGCGCCACCAGCAGGCCGAGCGGCAGCCCGAGAATGATCCCGATGACATACCCGACCAGCAACCGCCGGACGGTCACCGCGATCGCATTCAAAAGCGAGCCGTCCATCACCGCCCCCTGAAGGTAGTCCCAGACCGTCGAAGGAGGTGGCAACTGGTAGGGACTCCAGATCCCGGCCTGCACCAGCAGGTGCCAGACAAGGACGAGAACAGCGAAGAAGGCTACGGAAGAAAGCAGACGTTTCATGTGGGAAAGTTCAGAAAAAGGGAGAGCGTCGTCAGAAAAAAAAGGGAAAAAACTACTCCGACTCCTGCGCGTGGACATACCCTTTGAGGGCGCGCGTGATCTTGGTGGAGTAACCCGCCAGTTCCACGCTGTTGATGTCGCGCGGCCGGGGGAGATCAACGGCAAATTCCTCGCGAATCCGCCCCGGATGAGGTGAAAAGAGGACCACCCGGTTGCCGAGGCAGGCCGCTTCGCGGACGTTGTGGGTGACGAAGATGATCGTCTTCTTGCGTTCGGCCCAGATTTTCTGGATGTCACCGTAAAGGTGCTCGCGGGTGAGGGCGTCGAGCGCGGCAAACGGTTCATCCATCAAGAGGACGCGCGGGTTGGGCGCGAGCGCCCGCGCCAGGGCGACCCGCTGCTTCATCCCGCCGGAAAGCTCGTGGATATTGGCCTCCACAAACTTGTCGAGGCCGACGAGGTGAATGTAAAACTTCGCCACCTCGATCCGCTCCTTGCGGTTGAGGTTCGGCTTGAGCCGCAGGCCGAAAAGGACGTTCCCCAGAACGTCGAGCCACGGAAAAAGCGCCGATTCCTGGAACATCACCATCCGCTCGCGCGCCGGGCCGGTGATCGGCGTCCCGTCCATCAGCGCCTGCCCCTCGTCCGGCTTTTCCAGACCGGCGATGATGTTGAGCAGGGTCGATTTTCCGCAACCGCTCGGACCGACGAGACAGATAAAATCGCCTTCGCCGATCTGAAGCGAAACGCGGTCGAGCGCGTGAACCGTCCCCCGGCTGGTCGTAAACGCCTTGCTGACTTCCTCAATGGAAAGCTTGGCCGGGGTGGCCGCCTTGAGTTCATCTGAAAGTGGGCTCATAGAAAAAAATCGATCAGTTTTTGTTTTCGGCGGGAAGCAGCAGCAGGTTTTCGACCGGCGGCATCCTGGGCAGGAAACCGGCCTCCCGGGCATCCTTGACGAAGGTCTTGAGGCTCCCGATGTTCAGCTTTGAAGTCAGCGTCATGCGCGGCCACGCCATCGCGATGATTTCCGGGTTGATCTTGCTGCGCGTCACCTCCTCCATCTCCGCCACCACGATCCGCTGCGCCTCTTCCGGATTGGCGTTGATCCACTCGGTCAGTTCCGCGTGCGCGGCGACGATCTTGCGGAGCAACTCCGGGTGTGCGCCGGCAAACCTGACGCTGGAGACGAGCACCGTGGTCACCGCCTTCTTTTCATCGACCAGAATCTTGCCGCCCCCTTCGAGTTCCAGCCGGGAAACCCATGGCTCGACCGTCCAGACCCCATCGACACGCCCCGAAGTGAACAGCCCGAGCTGGTCCGCGTTCGCCGTCGGCAACACATGGGCGTCGCCGCCGAGTTGCGTGATCTTGAGCCCCGCCGCCGTCAGCCAGGCCCGGCAGGCAACATCCTGCGTATTGCCAAGCTGCGGGGTCGCGATCTTCTTTCCGCGAAAATCAGCGCCGGTCTTGAGCGTGGAATCCTTCGGCACCACCAGCGCGGCCCCGCCGTCCGCCGCTCCTGCGACGATCCGCACTTCGCTCCCGTCGGAGCGGGCAAAGGCGTTGATCGCCGGGCTCGGGCCGACGTAGGTCACATCAATCGACCGGGCAAAGATCGCCTCCATCGCGCTCGGTCCCGCGTTGTAGACAAACCACTCCACCTTCACGCCCGGCCCGAGCCGCTGCTCGAACCATCCCTTCCCCTGCCGCGAAAAATGGTGCGCCACCAGCGCCTGTGCATGCGTCACGTTGGGAAAATGCCCGATCCGCACCCGCAGCACCCCTTCCTCCACCTTGTCTCCGCCGCCGCTCCAGAAAATGCTGAAGACCAGAAGCGCCACGATGACCACAATGCTTAAAATTTTCATAAAAAGTCCGTTCCGAGGAAAAAAGTTCGATAAAATATCTCGAAAAGCCGGTGAATCGACAGCGGGTTAACTTCGTACCTGGGAAGCATTTCTGTTCTTTCCAACTGGAACGCCGGGAAGGATGAATGCGGCCCATTTTCGGGTCATTTTCTAAACCAGCGGTCCGGAATCAATGCCGGAAATCGGCTTTTTTCGTGTCCTTCGGGTTCTCCGGACCACTCTTTCCGTTTCGGGGAGGGAAACGCCCTCCACTACCGGCACCCCGCCGCGCGGTGTCGCCGCCTCCGCGTCGAGGATCGCCCCGGCATCCTCGCCCTGCGCCCGTTTTCGCCGCGCGGCCTTGCCGGTCAGCGGGCCGTCGTCCACCGGAGGGCGGCTCAAAAGAAAATCAATGAACGGAATCGCGGGCCGGTTGCGCCGGATCTTGCGCAGCGTCATTTCCACGGTATCTGCAAGAGTAAACCGGTCGAGAATGCTCGCGATCGCGTTGCGCACGTCGTGCATCAACATCCGCAGGCCGCAATGCTCCTCGTCCGGGCAGGTACACCGTTCGTAGGCCGTCTGGCTCACGCACGCCACCGGCGCGAGCGGCCCGTCGATGAGGCGGATCACCTGTCCAAAGCGGATCTTCTCCGCCGGCATCAACAGGTAATAGCCGCCGCACTTGCCGCGCTTGCTTTCGATGTACCCCGCCTCCTTGAGCTGCATCAGGATCTGTTCCAGAAACTTGATCGGCAGCCGCTCCTTTTCGGCCAGTTCGCCGATCTGCACCAGCGGACGCCCGAGATCGTTGGCGATCCCGATGTCGATCAAAGCCCGCAGCGCGTATTCACCTCGTTTGGAAAGTTTCACTTCGTAGGGTTCCCTAAAGAAAAAAGCGTAAACCCGCCGAACCGCCGGTGGCAAACTCTTTTAATTCAGTCGGGATTAAAAAACGCGGGGCTCCCGGGCGTGCCCCGCAACCGCCGGAAACCGAAAAAATCCAAATCAGACCTTGCCAAGTTTCCCCTTTCGCGTTACTTGGCTCCCGTTCCGTTTTGTCACGACGGCGCCTCAATTTGTCTTATCCGTTTCATGTTTTCCCGTATTCCCTTTGATAAAGTCAACTGGATCACCAGCAGCTTCCTGATTGGCACCCTTTTTCTGACCCTCACCGCCGTCCCCGCCTACCTCTGGTTTTTCGGCCTCGACTGGTTCCAGATCGCCCTCTTTTTCGTCATGTTCTGCGCGTGTGGTTTCTCCATCACGCTCGGCTACCACCGGCTTTTCTCGCACCTCGCCTTCCAGGCGCACTGGTCGGTCCGGCTCTTTACCGCCATCTTCGGCGCAGGGGCGTTTGAAAACTCGATCTATCTCTGGGCGTGCGAACACCGCGCCCACCACAAGCACGTCGATCACGACGACGACCCCTACAGCATCACCAAGGGGCTCTTTCACGCGCACATCGGCTGGCTCCTCTTCAAGCTCAACCCGGAGCCGCCCTTCACCAACGTCGCCGACCTCAAGAAAGACCCGATCGTCATGTGGCAGCACCGCTACATCCACTACATCGGCACCTTCATCGCCTTTGTCTTCCCCGCCATCATCGGCTACCTCTGGGGCGGCTGGGAGAGCGCGCTCGGCGCGTTCCTGATCGCCGGGGTCGCCCGCGTCGTCATCCTCCAGCATTGCACCTTCTGCATCAACTCCCTCTGCCACTACATCGGCAGCCGCCCCTACTCCTCGCGGTGCAGCGCGCGCGATTCGTGGATCATGGCGCTGGTCACCTTCGGCGAAGGGTATCACAACTACCACCACGAGTTTCAGCACGACTACCGCAACGGCGTGAAGCCGTGGCAGTTTGACCCGACCAAGTGGATCATCTGGACCCTCGCCAAGCTCGGCCTCGCCCGCAAGCTGCGCCGGGTGCCGAGCGACAAGATCGTCCTCTCCGAACTGGCCGAAACCCAGCGCCGGATCGAAAGCAAGCTCAACACCCCCGGTCTTCCCGAAACCGCCCACGCCTACCTCTCGAGCGCCTACGAACAACTTCAGCACGCCGCTCAGGAGTGGACGCGGATGAAGGAGGAAAAGATCGAGATCACCCGCGAAATGCTCCAGGAACTCCGGAACGAAATCCGGCGCGCCTCGGCTGCCCTGCGGGAATTTCACCTCGTCGGGCTCCCGACCGGGGCGTAAGATGGCGCGGTGTTCCCACGCCGCCCTACCCTTCCTACCCTGCTGCTGATCGCGCTTTTTGCAGCGATCCCACTCCCCGCGTCGGCCGACGACGGGTTCGCCTTCCTTGATCCGGACGAACTCGCCACGCTCCGCACGCAATGGAAGAACGGGAAAACGGAGAAAACCGCCCCGCTCCTCGCCAAGGCGGAAAAGGTGCTCAAGGAGCCCATCCCGCTGATCACCGACAAGGAGAAGCCCCCCTCCAGCGGCAACCGGAACGACTACTACAGCATCGGCATCTACTGGTGGCCCAACCCGGTCACCAAGGGCAAGCCGTATCTCCGGCGCGACGGCAGGGTCAACCCCGAGTCGAACCTCTACGACCGTCCGCGCCTGACGTGGTTCGCCCGCAACACCCTCCTGCTCGCCCGCGCCTTCGCCATCACCGGCGACCGGCGCTACGCCGCCAAAGCGCGCGAGGCGGTCAGAAGCTGGCTGATCGACCCCGCCACGCGGATGAACCCGCACTTCCGCTACGCGCAGGCATGGCCGGGGTGGACCGACGGCAGCCCGACCGGCATCATCGAAGGCTCCGCCCTCGCCCAGGCCGCCCCGGACGCCATCACCCTCCTCCATCGGCGCGGGGTTTTAAGTCCCAAGGAATACCAGGCCACCCGCCGGTGGTTTGCCGATCTCGCCGAGTGGCTGGAGAGCGACCCGATGGCCGCCAAGGCAAACGCCCAAAGAAACAATCACGGCTATCACTTCGACGTTCAACGTTGCGCCTACTACGCCTTCCTGGGGGAAAAGGCCAAAGTGCGCGCCATCCTGCAAGCCGTCGGCCCCGACCGCATCGCCCGCCAGATCGAACCCGACGGCAGCCAGCCCGCCGAACTGGAACGGACCAAATCGTTCGACTACTCGTGCTACAGTCTCTCCGCCCTCACGCTCCTCGCCCAACTCGGCGACCGCTTCGGCGTTGATCTCTGGCACTACGAAGCCCCGGGCGGCGGCGGCTCGCTGCGCAAGGCGCTCGACTACCTCATCCCGTACGCGCTGGGGGAAAAGCCGTGGACCCGTGAAACGCTCACCGGCTTCAAGCCCCGCCAGCTCGCCCCCCTCCTGCGCCGCGCCGCCCCTGCCTACCCGGGAGCCGGTTACGGGCAGATCGCACACCGCCTCGAAGCCGCCGCTCCCCGAAGTCCGTAACGGGAGGCGGGCCCCCGGCGACCGCTGGCCCCGACCTCGTTACGCCACCCGCGCGCCCCGGCGTCGCAACAGGCAAAAGAGGAAACCGCCACCCACCGCCATGATCATCCCTACGGAAGGTTCCGGAATGACCATATAGGCGACCCCGTGGGTGCCATCCGCGAGCACGTAGCCGAAAACAATCTCGCCCTTTTCATTGAGCGCGTAGCTGGAAAGGTCAAACGACGTGAGCGTGCTTCCGTTAAACGGGTCCCCGAGGCTGATCAGGTCGATCACTTCCGTACCGGTCCACAGCTTGAGATGGTCGATATAGTTCGGGCCGCCAAGCAGTTCCCGATCGGCAAAAAGAATCTGCCCGGCGTCGTTCATGGAAAGCGAAAAACGTCCTTCGCTCATCAGGTCGACGATCAGCCGGGCCTCTCCCGCGGGGTCGCCCAGTTCCATCGTGTAAAGGCCGCGGTTGGCCTCCCCATCCTCGCCGAAAAAGGCGATCAGCCCGTTGTTGTTCAAGGCGGGCTGAACCCCCTTGCCCGATATCATGCCGGTCACCCCGTTGGAGGGAGTCAAGGCGGACGTTGAATCGGTGGTCCAGTCATACAGGTAGAGCCCTCCCTCCAGAGTGGAAAAGGCGACCTCGCCCTGGTCATTGACGGCCGTCGCGCCCACTCCCGTATAATAGAAACTCCCCGAGGGGATCGCCACGGCCCGCAATTCGTCGTGAACGCTGTCGTAGATGTGGACGCCGTCCTCCCCCCGGTAGGTCATCAGCCCGTTGTTGTTCATTCCAAGGCCACGTTCGAAAACGTAATCTTCGAACTGCTCGTAGAAAACCGGATTGTTTGGCGTGGTCGGGTGGGAGGTGGCCAGCCGCCGATCGCCCGTCTGGTCATCCATCCAGAGAAACCGGTTGGAGTTGTCAATGCCGTACGACCATTGGTTCCAAAGGGGATCGCTTCCGAAAGTCACATTATTAAAGCGGGTGACCACGCCCGGAGTGTCGGTCTGCGCGTAGACCTGATACCACTTGTCTCCGCTTTCCGTGGCATATTGTGCCGAAAAGGCCACCATTCCCTTGTCGTTGATAACCGGACGCAGGGAGATCTGCCGATCCGGAGTCGTGTTCCAGGAGGGGAGAAAATCGGCGCTGCGGGTATCGACCAGCGAACTCAGCCGGGAATCCTGCGCCTCAGCATGCGTGGCCAAGAAGGGTGCCGCGCACCCGAGCAATGCCAAGATCCCCACCCGGAACAGACTCCTTTTGCGGTGGCGATGATGGGGATGACCGGTAGAGCAGAAAGAGACGGGTCGGATACTTTGGCTTTGCATTTCGATGAGGTGTTCGAGGTTTGGAAACAAGGGAAAGAAGCAGAAAGCATTCCTGCCACCCCCATCCGTTGCCGACAATTTGGCAGCGGATGATTGACCCGCCTCCCCTGCGCTGATAGGTTTCGCTCCTTTTCCACGACCCGTTTTCCGATCCGCACCATGAGCAAACCGTACAAAGAGACCCTGAACCTTCCCAAGACAGACTTCCCGATGAAGGCGGATCTCATCAAGCGTGAACCGGCCCGGCTGGAACAATGGGAAGCGCAGGGGCTTTACGAAAAGATCCAGGCCGCCCGCGCGGACGCCCCGCTCTTTGTGCTCCACGACGGCCCGCCGTTTGCCAACGGCGATGTCCACATGGGGACGGCGCTCAACAAGATCCTCAAGGACCTGATCGTCAAATCGAAAACGATGCTCGGCCACCGCGCCCCGTACGTCCCCGGGTGGGACTGCCACGGGTTGCCGATCGAGTTCAAGGTCGTCAAGGAATCGCGCGGCCTTTCACCGCTGGAAGTCCGCGTCAGGTCGGAAGCGTACGCCCGCAAGTATATCGACATCCAGCGGCGGCAGTTCCGGCGGCTCGGCGTGCTGGGCGACTGGCAACACCCCTACCTGACGCTCGCGCCCGGCTACGAGGCGGAGATCATCCGCAGTTTCGCCACCTTTGTGGAGAAGGAGCTCGTCTACCAGAGCAAAAAGCCGGTCTACTGGAGCACCGGCGCGCAGACCGCGCTCGCGGAGGCGGAAGTCGAGTACGCCGACCGGGTCGACCCGGCGATCTTCGTCCGTTTCCCGGTCACCTCCGGTCCGCTGGAAGGAAAAGCCTCCGTCGTCATCTGGACGACCACCCCGTGGACCCTCCCCGCCAACGTCGCCATTGCCCTCCATCCGCACCATCGCTACGTCGCCCGCACCTTTGAACACGCCGAAAGCGGTCGCCGCGAAGTTTTCATCCTCGCCGAAGCGTTGTGCGAAGCCTTCTCCGCCGCCACCGGCTGGCAACCGGTTGAAAACGACCCGTTCCCTGCCTGGAGCGCCGTCGGCAATGAACTCGCAGGGACCACCGCGCGCCACCCGTTCCTCGATCGCGATTCCCTGGTCATCACCGCCGACTACGTGACCCTGGAAAGCGGCACCGGCGCGGTCCATACCGCCCCCGGCCACGGCGCGGACGACTACCTTTCCGGGAGCCGCCTCGGCCTGCCGATCCTCTCGCCGGTCGACGATCGCGGCTGCTTCACCGAAGAGGTCGGTGTGCCGGAGTGGGTTGGAAAGTATGTCTTTGACGCCAACGCCGACATCGTCGCGAGCCTCGCGGCCCTCGGCGCGCTGGTGGGCGAACAGAAGTACACCCACTCCTACCCCCACTGCTGGCGCTCGAAAACGCCGATCGTCTTCCGCGCGGTCGAACAGTTCTTCATCCGGATCGACTCCCTGCGCCAACAGGCGCTCTCCGCCATCGACGGCGTCACCTGGCTCCCGCACTGGGGGCGCAACCGGATCTACGGCACCGTCGAGGCGCGTCCCGACTGGTGCATCTCGCGCCAGCGTTCGTGGGGCGTCCCGCTGCCGGTCTTCTACACGGCGGAAGGGGAGCCGATCCTCGACGCCGCCATCGCCCGCAAGGTGGCCGACCTCGTTGAAACGCACGGGACCAACCTCTGGTTTGAAAAGGACGACGCCTGGTGGGCGGAGTCCGTCGGTCTGCCCGAAGGGAGCACGCGCCGCAACGACACGCTCGATGTCTGGATCGACTCCGGCGTCTCCCACACGGCGGTCTTGAAAAAACACCCCGAGCTGCGCTTCCCCGCCGATGTCTACCTCGAAGCAACCGACCAGCATCGCGGCTGGTTCCAGAGTTCGCTGATGACTTCCATCGGGCTGCACGGCGTGGCTCCGTACCGCACCGTCATCACGCACGGGTTCGTCGTCGACAAGGACGGGCGGAAAATTTCCAAGTCGAGCAGCTACCAGAAGCCGATGGATGCCGAACATTTCGTCGGCAAGTACGGGGCCGACATCGTCCGCCTCTGGGTCTCCAGCGTCCAGTTTACCGACGAAGTGCCCTTTTCCGAGGAAGCCTTCACCCGGCTCGGCGAAGCGTACCGGCTTTTCCGCAACACGCTGCGCATCCTCCTGGCCAACCTGAACGACCTGCCAAAGGAAACCGCCGCGCGCCCGCTGCTCGAAGAACCGGGGTTGACCACGGTCGACCGCTGGGTCCTTTCGCGCCTTCAGGGGGTCATCACCACCTGCCGCGAAGCGTACGACGCCTATGAATTCCGCCGCGTTTTCCAGACGTTGAACCAGTTCTGCGCCGTCGACCTGAGCGCTCTCTACGTCGACATCACCAAGGACAGGATGTATTGCGACGCGGTCGACTCGCCCCGCCGCCGCGCCACCCAGCGCGTCATGCAGGCGGTCTTTGACGCGCTCGCCCGCCTGCTCGCCCCGATCCTCGTCTACACCGCCGACGAAGCGTGGGAATTTGCCGGACATGACCGTTCAGTCCACCTCGAAACCTTCCCGCAAGGGGAACCCGCCTGGCACGACGCCGAACTGGAAACCCGCTTCGACGAACTGCTCCAGCTCCGCTCCGTCATCGGGCAGGCGATCGAACCGGCCCGCAAGGCGAAGACCATCGGCAACGCGCTGGAAGCCGCCATCACCCTCGAGATCGCCGACCCCGCGCTGCTCGCCCGCTGGCAGGGGCGCGAGCGCGAACTGGAGGAACTCTTCATCGTCAGCCACCTCGCGCTCGCCCCCGGGGAAGAGACCCGGGCCACGCTCGTCCGCACGCCCGACCTGAAGTGTGCCCGCTGCTGGCGGCACAAGCCCGATGTCGGCGCGCATGCCGACCACCCGGAACTCTGCGAACGATGTGCAGAAGTAGTGGCCGCCGACCTGGGATAGGTCGCCCGGTTCCGCTCGTCCCGATCATGACCACCCACCCGATCGCCGGTTACCGGAAGCTCTTCGCGCTTGTCACCCTGCCGCTCTTCGTGCTCGACCAGCTCACCAAGTGGGCGGTTTTTTTCACGATCAAGCCCGAAGAGGGGCTGGTGCCGGTGATCCCCGGTTTCTTTTACCTGGTCCACTGGTACAACACCGGCGCGGCCTTCAGCGTCTTTTCCGACAGCAACTGGTTCTTCATCGGCCTCTCCCTGGTGGCGCTCTGCGTCATCATCGTCATGGCCCGGCGCAATCTCTTCGCCGACCGCTCCAGCCGCCTCGGGTGGGCGCTCCTTTTTTCCGGCATCCTCGGCAACGTGACCGACCGGTTCGTCCACGGGGCCGTGCTCGATTTCCTGTTGTTTGACCTCCACGTCCGCTTTGCCAACCCGTGGCCCGCCTTCAACGTGGCGGATTCGTGCATCTGCGTCGCCGCCTTCCTTTTCCTCTGGCAGTCGTTTCGCGACGGGAAGAAGGCGAAGCCGGAAGCGGACGGGGCAGGCGTTCCTTCAGCGAATCGATAACCGGCAGGAGCGCAAAAAAGTCGTCCTCCGTAAAAACGGGCGGCTCTTCGTCGTCAGCCGCGCGGCACGGCTCCTCCGCCTCGGCATAGGCGCGGCGTTGCCCCTCCAACAGCTTGAGCAGCGCGGCAGCCGCCGGCAGGTCGATCGACAAGGCCAGCCGGTCTTCTCCCCCGCCCTTCATGCGCCCCTCCCGCCGCCCGAAAGCGTTTTGCCAACGGTATACAAGCACCAAACCGAGCGTACAGGAGACGCCGCGCGCCTTCCCTTCCATCCTTTGTTCCTCTTCAAGTGACCTCCCTGTTTCTTGTGATCTAAAGTTAACGTCCTTGGGCAGCTATCGGGGTCCATCCGATGCCCGGGCTCAGAGTTTACACTGCCTTTGTACCCGGTTTTGCCTGAGGGGAAGTTTTGGGGCTGGAGAGGCCGCTTTTGGGGCGATTTGGTGCATCTGTACGGTTGACACCTTCCGTGGGCCGCCCCGGCACCTCGCCCCGCGCCTTCATGCCCCGCAACGTTTTTCGATCCACCCCTCTTAATGCCGCCTCTTCCTGCTGCGAAAGGATGGCATAAGGGTTGATGAGCTTGACGAGCAAAAGCCCGATCTGCTCATCGCTCAGATGGTTGTGAACAATCTCCAACACCCTTGCATTAATGCGTGGCCGGAGGATATCGAAGAGATCCTGCGTCATGATTGAGGTTGACGGG
>DATMFV010000054.1:0-14580 GCA_035555975.1 Chthoniobacteraceae bacterium | reverse complement strand
CGGATGGAGCGCAGGAATTTTGGTTCAGGGCAAGGCGGAGGCCCAAGTGGCTATCCGAAGATAACCACTTCGGGCTGACAACGCAGCCCTGGGCCAAAAGGACAAGCTCAATCCGTAATTTCATGCGTTACAAGGTACTAGCGTCGCCGTTTGATCCACGAGAAAAGGCCGAGCACCGCGGCGAGCCCGGGAATGACCCCGATGGTGATCGCCGCCAGCGTGTTGAGTTCCGAAGCTGAAAGGTTCAGCGAGAAGTTGCGAACATCCTTAGGCGCAATCCCGATGAGCGATTCGCGCGCCATCAGCCAGTTCAGGCCGCTTAAAACGAAGTCGAGATCGGCGGAGGTCATCGCTTCATTGGTGAGAAACGCGGTGTTGCCGACAACGATCAGCCGCGAGGTATCGACCTGCACCCGTTCGTCGGACGCGGCCCCCTGTTCGGCGGAGACGGCGACGAACGGCCGGGCGAGATCCTCGTTGCTGTCAAAGAAAACGCCGCCCGGTGTGTTGACATCATAAAACTTTTCACCCCAGAACCCCTTGGACGCCTGCACGAGCGGCTGGAGGCGGATGTTCGCCGTCTTCACCCGCTGCGGATCGGGCAGGAGCGACTGGGTGACGCCGAGGAAGATCGCGTTGACGTTGCCCAACCGCCGGGTGATCGGCGAGCCGGGGACGAAATCGCCCGTAATCTCCTTGCGGATGCCGGTCAACTGCTGGCCGAGCGGCACCGTCTGGAGCACCCGGTCGTTGCGCGGGGTGATGCCGAGCTTGGCCACAAAGGCGTTGAGCTTCGGCGTCGGCGCGCCCGGTTCCAGAAAGATGAAGAGCCGCCCCTTGCGCTGCCAGTACTGGTTGAGAAGTTCGATCTCGCGGTCGGTAAAGTCGTACTTCGGCCCGTTGATGACGAGCAGGCGGGCGTCTTCGGGGATCGCTCGGGTTTCCGCAAGGCTCAAGGGGGCAATCGCGATGTTCTGCCGTTCGATGAAGGTTTTGAGCCCGCTGTAGGCTTCATGGTCAAAGGTCGGTTCCCCATGGCCGGAGAGGGTGTAAAGCGCGCTGGTTCCCTCTTCGGTGACGGCGAGGATGGCGCTCGTGATGGCCGATTCCCCCATGAACGCCTTGAGCCGGGGCGGGTCGTTCGGATTCAGGCTCGGTTCGTACTCCGCCATTTTTTCGGCGTTGATGAACTGCGTGTTGCCGCCGTAGTCGATGATCAGGACGTTTTCCCGGTCGCCGAGCTTGTATTGCGTGGCGATCTCGCGGGCGCGGGTCAGGTGCAGGTACGGGTTGACGACTTCGACGTCGATCTTCCCCTCTGAAAACGAAGCGTATTCCCGGGCGAGCGTCACCGTATCAAAGTTGATCGGCGAGGCATTGGAGAAAAAGATCGTCAGCTTGAGCGGCTGGTCGAGCTTTTCGAGGACGCGGCGGGTCTGTTCGCTGAGGGTGTATTTCTGGTCGCGCGAGTAGTCCCAGCGTTTGAAATGGGCAAACCCGAGGTAGTTCGCCATGACAAACAGGGCAAGCACGGCAAACCCCTGAAGGAAGACATTGGCGAAGATGCGACCGCGATGGATGGATGAGCGTTCAGCCATGGAGTAAAAGGGAGGTTACGGTTTCCAGCGGCGGAATTGGAAGATCTGGAGCGTGAGAAACAACATCAGCACCGTGGAGGAGCCGTAAAAGACAAGGCGTCGGGAGTCGATGATCCCCTTGGAAAACTCGCCCATGTGTTCGATGGTTGAAAAATAGGCGACGATGTCGCGCAGAAGCGGCGAGATGTTGGGGCTGAAAAACGAGATCAGCCCCATGAAGAAAAAGAGGGCGATCAGGCAGAAACTCATGACGGCGGCGACGATCTGGTTCTGCGTCATGACCGAGGCGAGACAACCGATCGAGATGAAGAAAAGGCCGACCAGGAGCAGGAAAAGGTAACTTCCGAGAAAGGCACCGGCGGCCTGGCTCGCTTCGGTGGAGGTGATCCGCTCAAAGACCAGGAAGTAGAGGAAACTCGGCAGCCAGATGACGACGTAGAAGAAAAAAGCCCCTGCAAACTTGGAGAGAACCACCTGCCAGTCCTGCACCGGCGCGGTCAGGAGCGTCTCCATCGTGCCGAGCTTGAACTCCTCGGCGAAGAGACGCATGGTGATCGGCGGAAAGATCAGGATCAGGCCGATCCAGAACGGGATTGAGTTGAAAAACGCCTCCACGACGGTCACTTCGGAAGGCCCCCGCGAAAGGAGGGCCACCCCCATGTGGAAATTGAAGCCGGTCAGGACCAGGAAAAAGCAGAGGACGATATAGGCTGTCGGCGAATGAAAGTACGAGCGGATCTCGCGTTTGAGGAGCGTGATGAACTTGAACATCGTTTTCGGGTAAGGAGAAAAAGGGAAAAGGCGGCTATTCGCCGTAGGTCAGTTCGACAAAGACATCTTCCAGCGTCACCTTGCGGCGGGAGAGTTCGCGCACGGCCCAGCGGCGGTCGGTCGCCAGCCGCCAGAGTTCCTCGCGCGGGTCGCAACCCGCCTGGGTGCGGAGGTTGAAGCATTTCCATCCGCCGTTTTCCTCTTCCAGAGCCACTTCCCGGACGCCGGGGATGGCGGCGAGCCGGTCGGCGGCCGGTTCGTCTCCCGGCTTGATCTCAAAGCGGATGCCCCCCGCCGCATGCACCGTGTTGATCAGGGTTTCCGGCGTGTCGGCGGCTTCAATGCGGCCTTTGTTGATGATGACTACCCGTTTGCAGGTCATCTCGACTTCCGGCAGGATATGCGTGGAGAGCAGGATCGTATGGTGTTTGCCGAGGTTGCGGATCAGTTCCCGCACCTGGCGGATCTGGTTCGGGTCGAGGCCGATCGTCGGCTCGTCGAGGATCAGCAGGTCGGGCGCGTGGAGCAAAGTGTCCGCCAGGCCGACGCGCTGGCGATACCCCTTGGAGAGCGTGCCGATGATCCGTTTTTCCACGTCGTTCAACGAACAGAGGGCGAGCACGTCGCCGACCCGTTCGCGCTGGCGGCGACCGGTGATTTCCTTGAGCGCCGCGCGGTAGGCAAGGTATTCATTGACCCGCATGTCGGTATAGAGCGGCACGTTCTCCGGCATGTAGCCGAGGTGCCGGCGCGCGTCCATCGACTGCTCAAAGACATCATATCCCGCGATGGAGACCCGCCCGGAAGTCGGCGGCATGTAGGTCGAAAGAATGCGCATGGTGGTCGACTTTCCGGCCCCGTTGGGTCCGAGAAAACCGACAATATCTCCCTTTTCGACCTGGAAGCTCAGGTTTTCGATGGCTGTAAAGCCGGCGTAGCGTTTGGTCAGATTTTCAACCTGGATCATGGGATAAGGGAAGGGGGGGGCTGCGGGGCCTCGCGCCTTTGTGGGGTTACTCCATAACCCGAAAACGACCCGGTTGCACCGTTTTATTTCCGTAAAAACCGCAGGGGTGCGAGCCCGAAGGCCGCTGTTGGACCTGCCGTGCGCTTTCCGGTGGCATCGGAACCCCTTAAAACAAAAGGGGAAGCGCTTCGGAACGGGTTTCCGGACCCCCGGAAACGGCGTTCTGAAAAAACCGGGTCAAAACTGCCGATGGCCGGTTGAATACGAGGTTTTCGGCCTTTTTTTTCATTTTTATCGTCATAATGGGCCTTTCCCGTCTGTTTTTGCTTGAAAGCTATTAGATAAAGAATCATGACAACGCTTTATGGCAGCAAAATCATTGACCAAAGCGGAGTTCGTCGACGAACTCGCATCCACCCTCACCGTTTCCAAGCGGGACGCTAACAACTTCCTCGATGCGCTTCTGGCGATCGCTTATCGCGAGACCAAGAAGAAGGGCGAGTTTGTGCTTCCCGGCATCGGCAAGCTCGTCAAACAGAAGAGGAAAGCCCGCAAGGGTGTGAACCCCAAGACCGGTGAAGCGATCCGTATCGCCGCTTCGACCGTGATCAAGCTTCGTGTCGCCAAGGCTGCGAAGGACGCCATCCTCGGCACCGCCAAGAAGGCCGCCCCCGCTGAAAAGCCGGCGCCTGCGGCCCGCAAGAAAGCTCCCGCCAAAGCCGCCGCGAAAGCAGCAGCCCCGGCAGCTCCCGCCAAAGCCAAGCGCGGCAGCAAGGCCAAGGCTTAACCGACATCATCCATCCCCGATCAGGCAAGGCGAAGGCGAGAGAGCGGCAACCTTCCGGCGCAAGCCGGGGGTGAAACCTCCCTACCTTCGCCTTGCTTCTTTTTTTAATTCATCACCCCTCCGGAACCTCATGATCAAAACACTTCGGGCGATGCTTCTCTTCCTTTGGCTGGGAGGAGGGTTCGCTTCCCTTCCCGCCCTTGCGCAGGAGCAACCGGCTCCCGAAACCCTTCCCCTCGACGAAGCGCTCGCCCCCGCCTCCCTTTGGAGCAGCGACGGCGCGCAATGGGTGGAGGCCCGCGGCGAACTCGGGTTTCACTGGGTTTCCACCGCCAAGGGCGCGGCGCAGACTACCCGCAAGGGGATCACCCTTTACGGATTGCCGATCGACCAGGCCGTCGTGCGGATGGAGGAAGGCAAGCCGAAGCAGGTGGTCGTGCTTTTCTATAACCGGGGCGATCGCGGCGACCTCCCGCGCGAAGAATACGACGCCCTGGTACGCAAGGCGGTGGAGGTCATTTCCGCCGCCACCGGGCTCAAGATGACCCCCCGGGGGCGCGACGCTTCCAGCGCCGTACGGGCCGAAGGGGTCTTCTGGGAGACGGCCGATACCCGTTACCTGCTGGAGTATTCCTTTACGCGCGAGGTCAAGGGGCACGGGATTCCTTTCCGCGGAGAGTTCATCCGCCTGGAGATCACCCCCCGCGAAGCGCCCAAATCGATGCTGGAGGAAGCCTTTGCCGCGCGTGAAACCAAGGCCCCGTTCCGTGGCGAGGACCACGTGGTGCGCGACACCGCCACGGGCGATGTGATGATCGAGGGCATCCCGATGGTCGACCAGGGGGAGAAAGGTTACTGTGTGGTGGCCAGTGCCGAACGGGTGATGCGCTACTACGGCATCCGCACCGACGCGCATGAACTGGCGCAACTCGCCAACAGTTCGGCGGCGGAAGGGACCAGCGCCGACGCGATGAGCAAGGCGCTCACGGCGTTGACCGCACGGCTGCGGATTCGTTCCCGTACGCAGGAGAAATTTGAAATCCGCGCGCTACTCGACCTGATCCGCGACTACAACCAGCTCGCCCGCCGGGAAAAGCAGGCGTTGATCCCCGATCCCGGTCACTACATCGACGTTCAGGCTGTCTACAGCCGGATGGACAGCGACCTGCTGCGCCGCGCCCGCACCCGCAGCAAGCAGGGCATCAACGGTTTTCAGCGCGACATCAAACGCCATATCGACAAAGGGGTGCCGCTCCTGTGGTCGCTGATGCTCGGCGTCATCCCGGAAGGGGGGAAGATGCGCCAGTCGATCGGCGGCCATATGCGGCTCATCATCGGTTACAACGAAAAGGAAGGGCAGATCATCTATTCCGACTCCTGGGGAATGGGGCACGAGGTCAAGCGGATGCCGCTGATCGACGCCTGGGCGGTGACCACCGGCCTTTCGACCATCGAACCGATCGGCGGATAGGGGCATCGCTTTTCCCGCATGCGATAAAAGGCGATATCTGCAAGAGAATAGCCCGGAGGGCTTACAGCAGGGTAGCCGGGGGTTGAGCGTAGCGACACCCCCGGACCAGGAGATCCCCCCACGTCGGTTTTTCCGGGGGTGGCGCGCTCTGCGCTTACCCCCGGCTGCCTTGGCTGGCAACCTTTCAGGTTGCTTTGTGCCTGCACCGCTTTTCATCGCACCCGCTTTTTCGCCCGTTTCGGTTTTTGATTCGACGCAGCGGGCGGCGGCTCATTATAAAGGTTTACCCCGGGCGTGCAAAACGCGCCGTGGCTTCCACTTCTTTTGTCATGAATTCCAGCTCTTCCAGTGAATCCGTCGATGTCCTCCTTGTCGGGAGCGGCATCATGTCAGCCAACCTCGGTGCCATGCTCAAGGCATTGAGACCCGAGGCGACGATTCACCTCTACGAGACGACGGACGACCTCGCGCAGGAGAGTTCCAACGGCTGGAACAACGCGGGAACCGGCCATGCGGGGATCTGCGAGTTGAGCTACACGCCGCACCGCGAGCCGGACGGCTCGGTCAACGTGCAAAAGGCGGTCGAAATCTACGAGCAGTTCGAGCGTTCCAAGCAGTTCTGGGCCTTTGCGGTGGAAAGCGGGATGGTCTCGGGGCCGCGCGACTTCATCCGCCCCGTGCCGCATATCAGCTTTGTTCAGGGGGCTGAGCAGGTCGACTACCTCCGCGCCCGCTACGAAGGAATGGCCCGGCACCCGTTTTTTTCCACCATGGAGTTCACCACCGACCGCGAGACGATCGCGCGCTGGGCTCCCCTGCTGGTGGAAGGGCGCGAGGAAGTGCCGGTCGCCGCGACGAAGATGGATGGAGGGACCGATGTCACCTTTGGCTCAATCGCGCGCAAGCTGCTTCACTGGCTCGGAGCGCAGCCGGGGTGCAGCCTGCATACCGGGCACAAGGTGCTTAACCTCGAACCGGCGGGAGAAGGGTGGGAGGTGACGATCCGCCGGCTGGCGACCGGCGAAGTGCTCCGCCGGCACGCAAAGTTTGTCTTCATCGGGGCCGGAGGCGGCAGCCTGCCGCTGCTCCAGAAGAGCGGGATTCCCGAGAGCAAGGGGCTTGGCGGTTTCCCGGTCGGCGGGCGCTGGCTGGTCTGTGACAACGAATCGGTCATCGCACGACACCAGGCGAAGGTCTACGGACAGGCGCTCGGAGCCGCCCCGACCATGGCGGTCCCCCATCTCGACACCCGCATGCTCAATGGCAAAAAGACTCTTCTCTTCGGTCCGTTTGCCGCCTGGACCACCCGTTTCCTGCACAAGACCGGAAGCTGGACCGACCTGCCCGGCACCATTCGCGCCGATAATCTGTCAGCGCTCGTCAAGGTCGGCCTTCACAATCTCGACCTCGTTCGCTACCTCATCAGCCAGGGGTTGCAGGACAAGGAGGCGCGCATGGAGTCGCTGCGCGAATTTTACCCGGCGGCCCGCTCGGAGGATTGGCGCATGGTCGAGGCGGGCATCCGCGTCCAGACGATCAAGAAGACCGACGGTACCGCAGGCATCGTCCATTACGGGACGGAAGTGATCACCAACCGGGAGCGGACCCTTTCCACCCTGCTGGGAGCCTCGCCCGGCGCTTCGGTCTCCGTCCATATCGTGCTGGAGGTGATCCAGGACTGCTTTGCCTCGTGGATCAACGAAGGCGAAGGCCGTTCCAGGCTGGAAGCGATGATCCCCGCCGTCTGTCAGGACGCAACGCTACCCGAAAATGCGGAGTGGTTCCGGGAAGTCACCCGCCGGGTCGATTCCCTTCTGGAACTGAGTTGACTCGCTTTCCCCGGGGCGCTTTAAGAGGGCATGCCCACGGGATTTCATGGCGCGGTAGTAGCGGTCGTTGCGGCACTCTTCCTCCCTGCAACGCCTCTCGGGGCGCAATCGCGGGGGAGCGCTCCTCCGCAGGCCGTGGTGGAGGGGGTCCGGACCCTCGCGTTTTCCTTTGAGGAAAACCGGCGCGAACTGACGCTCGGCAACCGCAGGGTCGCCTACCGTTTTTCCAAGGAAAAGGGAGGGGCTTTGGTGGAGATGATCCCGAAGGCGTGGGAGGGCAGCCTTCACCAGAAGGGAGAGGCATTGCTCGGGCGCTGGCTGCTCGATTTTCGTGAGAGCGGCTCCCACGACGGGGCAACCCTCCGGTACGAAGGGGCGCTCTGCCGTTTTCATGCCGACGCAGTGGAGCTGACGCTGCGCAGTTCCGTGCCCGGCGGGGAGCTGATCCATCGCTACCGTCTCGGGAAAGATGCTACCTCGCTGAAGATGAGCGCCTGGTTTGAGAACCGCGCCGCAGGGCCTGCTCTGATCCAACTGGCGCGCTTCCGGCTCAACGGCGTGGCGCTCCATGGGTCGCTGGAAGGAAACCAATACCTTTACCCGCCGACGTGGCTCCATTTTCCCAAAGGTCCGTTGCGCGGAGCGAGCGCGGAGGCGATGAACGCCCGGTATGTCTATGGCGGCACGCAGCCGACCGACAAGATCATGCTCCCTTATGCCATGCTCTGGCACCCGGAGTCCGGCGAAAGCCTGGCGCTGGCGGCGGTTCAGTCAGAGGCAAAGGTCTATGTCGGAGCCTTGCAGGGCGAAGCGCCATGGGAAGAGGCGGGCATGCTGGAAGGGAGCTTTGCCCTTTACCGGACCGTGGCTCCCGGTGAGCGGCGCGAGATCGGCACCGTCTACCTGAGCGCCTGGAGCGGCGGCTGGGAGCGGGCGATGGCGCAGGAGCGGGAGTTGCTGGTCCGTGAAGCCGGGTTTCGCGCCCCGGCGTCGCTCCCGGCTTCGGCCAGGGATCTGGTGATCGTCTGGCACGGCGTTCCCGGGGTGGAGATCGACTCCTTCGAGGAACTCGGCCGCCGTTTCACCGCCTTGAGCGAGGCGGGGGTGAATGCCGTGATCGTCGGCGGCAAGCTCTGGAACTGCCCCGCGACCGGAAAGGGGGAGGGGACGATCCTCGACTACATTCCCGTGCCGCAGGAGGGGGCGGTGGTCCCCGCCGAAGACTTGGGCGGACGGGAGGGGTTGCGCCAGTTGATCGAAACCACCCACCGGCTCGGGATGAAGTTTTTCATCTGGGGGCCGGTTTCCATGGCAGGGATCGCCCGCCAGTCGCCCGAGGCGGAGGCGGAACCGGCGTGGTGGATTCGCAAGGCCGACGGGAGCTTCAACGACTGGTACACCTTCATGGCTCCGGCCAATCCCCACGCCGAAGGGTGGCGACGATTTGTCGTGGAAAACGTGCGCCGCGTGGTGCGCGACTACGGCGTGGACGGCTTCTGGCTCGATTCGACGTGGCAGGATCACCAGCTTCATGAACTTGCTCCCGACGGCTGGATCGGCGGCCCCAACGGCGACAAGATGAGCCTTCTCGAAGAGATCGTGAGCGCCGCGCGCGCGGAGAACCGGGAGTGCATCGTGATGGCCGAAGGGGGCGGGGCCGAGGTGATGAGCCGCGTCGATGCAGCCTACCTCCAGGTCCACGGCATTTGGCCGACCGTGCCGCCGGAAGGGATTCAGGAACTGCTGATCGCGCAGGAACTCAACCGCCTGCCGGGGGTGCGCCCGTTCGGGCAGATCGAACTCGGGCTCGGGTTTTACGCCGACCTCAAAGATCCGCGAGCGAGGGCGCTGGCGGAGGAATACCGGGAAAGCTGGAAGGCGAAGTCGTTTCTCGTCGGAACGCTTGATCGCATCCCGGTCTATTTCGGCTTCAGTTCACAGATCGACCTGCTCTCCATGACGGAGCGGCACGCCTCCTTTTCGCAGGAGACGCGCGATGAACTCGCCGCCTTCGGGCAATGGTTTTCGAAGTTTGGCAGGCTCAACCGGGTCCGTCGGGAACATCCGGAACTGATCGAGGGGGCAACCCTCTTTGATCTGCTGGAAGTCTCCTCGCCTTCGGTGGTGCAGTACGTGCGGCATGGCGGCACGGCCTGCTCGCTCGTCCTGCTCAACGCCGACCACCGGCCGCAGTCGGTCGTGGTGAAGGTCCGGCATCCGGAGGGGGTGGGCCTCGATCCGGCGCGCCGTTACCGCGTGGTCAACCTGATGAACGAGCACCTCCTTGCCCCCGACGCCACGCAAACCACGTGGCTCGGGGCGGACCTGATCCGCAAAGGCGTGCGGCTGGAACTGGAGGGGTACGAGGGCGCGATCCTCAAGATCCGCCCCGAACCCGCGGAAACGGCCTCAGACCACCCCGCACGGCGGGATGTCGTACGGGCAGTTCCCGTTGCGCAGTGATTCCGTGCCGTAGTAACCGGCGGCGACCGACATCCGCGCGTCGAGCGGCGTCGCCCCATCGGCAGGGCGGGTTTTTCCACGGATCATGTCGATGAACCCCGTGATGACCTGCGGGTCGGAGCCGCCGTGGCCCCCTTCGATATATTCGAGCGGGAAGACTTCGTGCCCCTCCCGCTGGTAGCCGGTGCGCCGGTTCCAGAGGTGGACGGTGGCGGTGTATTCCTGCGACGAGTGGTCGCCGTAGTTTTCGATCCGCCCTTCGGTGCCGATAATCGTGTAGTTGCGCGTATCGTCCGGCGTGTAGTGGCTCTGGAGGTAGGCGGCCTGGACCCCGTTGGCGAGTTGCATCAGGATCATGCTGCTGTCTTCCACGTCGATGATCGGGCTGTACTGGCCGGTCGCCTTGGGGGGCCAGTTGTCGCGATTGAACTCGACCGAAGGCTGCGGCTCGGACGGGTCGCGGCGCGGAAGCTTGTCATAGACACTCAGCTTGCCCATGCCGGTCACCCGGGCCGTATAAGCCCCGGCGAGCCAGTGGATGATGTCGATGTCGTGCGCCCCTTTTTGCAGGAGCAGGCCGTGGCCGTAGCGCTGTTCGGAGTGCCAGTCCTTGAAGTAGGCGTCGCCGCCATACGAGATGAAGTGCCGGCACCAGATGCTCTGCACCTGGCCGATCCGCCCTTCCTCGATGAGTTCCTTCATCTTCTTCATGACCGGGAAGAAGCGCATGTTGTGGCCGAGATAGAGGCTGACCCCCTTGGCCTTGGCGGCGGCGATGATGCGGTCGCACCCTTCGACGGTGATCGCCATCGGCTTTTCCAGGTAGACATGCTTTCCGGCTTCGATCGCCGCCAGCGCGTGTTCCTCGTGCAGGTAATCGGGCGTGCAGATGAACACCCCGTCGATCGGCGCCTTGAGCACTTCGCGGTAGTCGTCGGTCAAAAGGAAATCCGGCCCGTAGGTTTCCTTCATCCAGGCGAGTCTTTCAGGATAAAGCGTGGCTCCCGCGATGAGGCGGACGCCGTTTTCCGGATTATGGGCTCTGCGGGCGATGGCACCGCGACGATCTGCTCCGATAACACCGATATGGATCATGGTAGAAGAGATGACAGTTGGGATGTTGGGTTGAATGTAGGAAAGGCAAACCATCACGCCGCGCCGAAAAAGAAACAAGATTTTCCGGGGCTAAAATGCATGCTTGAAACAACGGGACGTTCGGGAAGAGCGAACGGCGGCGGAGAGGAAGAGAAAAATCGGAAGAAAAGTGGTGCTCGGGGAGGGACTTGAACCCTCACGCCTTGCGGCATACGCCCCTCAAACGTACGTGTCTGCCATTTCACCACCCGAGCCTTGATCCAGAACCTTTCTGGATGGGGCGATATTTCTACCACGGCTTTTTTTTCGTGCAAGACCCTTTTTCAAAGTTTTCTTAAAAAAGATGGCAGAACCCCCGGCCCCGGGAGAGGCGATGCGCGGCGCTTTCCTTTTGACGGGGTGCGCTTCAGCCGGTATCAACGCCTTTCCTTATGCGTACTCTGCGATTTTCCGATGGTGACTTTTCCCTTCAACTGGCAGCCCTGGACCGCCGCGCGACGCCTGCGGCGGAGGTGGAGGCGACGGTGAAGGAGATTCTTCGCCAGGTGCGCGAGGAGGGCGACCGGGCGCTTCTGGCGCTGACGGAGAAATTCGGCGGTCCCCGTTTCGCCTCGGCGGAGGAGTTGCGCGTGACGCCGCAGGAGTTCGAAGCGGCGAAGGCGGCCGTCCCGGCGCAGGTGCGCGAGGCGATTGCGGCTTCGCACGAAAATGTCCGCCAGTTCGGGCTCCACAGCCGCCGTACGGACTGGAGCAACCGCAACGCGCAGGGGGTCGAGGTCGGCGAACGCTTTGATCCGTTCGAGCGGGTCGGCGTCTACGTGCCGGGCGGGACCGCCCCGCTGGTTTCCACCGCGATCATGACCTGCACGCTCGCCGCCGTGGCGGGGGTGCCGGAGATCGTCGTCACCACTCCCTCGGACGCCGAAGGGAACGTCAACCCCGCGCTCCTTTACGCGCTGGAATACGCCGGGGCGACCGAGGTCTACAAGGTCGGCGGCGCGCAGGCGATCGGGGCGCTCGCGTGCGGCACGGCGACGATCCCCCCCGTGGTCAAGATTTACGGCCCGGGCAACGCCTACGTGGTCGAAGCCAAGCGGCAGACGGTCGGGCTGGTGGCGATTGACCTCCTCCCGGGGCCGAGCGAGATTCTGGTGCTCGCTGACGAAACCGCCAACCCCGCCTGGATCGCCGCCGATCTTCTGGCGCAGGCCGAGCATGGCAAAAACAGCGCCGTGGTGCTGGTGACCGACTCGGAGGCGATCCTCGAAGGGGTGCGCCGCGAGATCGACCGGCAGGCTGCGACCCTTTCCCGGGCTTCGCACCTGCGCGAAGTGCTGGAGGGGAGCACCACGCTGGTGCTCGTGGCCGATCTCGACGCCGCGATCGACCTCTGCAACCGTTTTGCTCCCGAACACGCCTCGGTGGTGACCCGCGACGACGACGCCGTGGCCGCCCGGTTGCGGACCTGCGGGGCGATCTTCCTGGGAGCCCTTTCGCCGGTGGCGGGAGGCGACTTTTTCGCCGGGCCATCGCATGTTTTGCCGACCGGCGGGGCCGGAAAATCGTTTCCCGGGTTGACCGTCGACCAGTTCCAGCGGCGCACCAGCCTCGTCCGGTTCGATCGCGCATCGCTGGCGCGTTCCCTTCCGGGGATCGAAGCGTTTGCGGGGGTTGAAGGGTTGGACGCCCACGGGCGTTCGGCTTCGATCCGGCTGGAGACGCCCGGCGAATGAACTTCCCTTTTTTCCCTATGCCGAACGAACCTTCCCCTGAAGACCCGATTGCCGGGATTCTCGCCCCTCTTTTCGCCCTTCGCGGGGAGAACGACCTCGGCATCGGCGACACCCGGACGCTGATCGACTTCATCGACTGGGCGAGCGGGATCGGTTTCCGGCTCATTCAACTCCTCCCGATCAACGAAACCGGCAACGACCACTCGCCCTACAACGCGATCTCGTCCGTCGCGCTCGACCCGACGACGATCGCCACCACTCCCGCCGACCTGCCCGACCTGTGCGAAGCGGCCTTTCAGGAGATCGTGGCCGGGGTGTCTCTCGACGCGATCCGGAGCGGCCCGGTCTTGTACGAACAGGTCAAGCCGCTCAAAAACCGTCTGCTCCGCGCCGCGTTTGCCACTTTTGAGGCGAACAGCGAAAGCTCTGACAACGAGCGGGCGCGGCAGTTTCGGGCATGGCAGAAGGAACACGCCGGTTGGCTCGGCGGCTACGCGCTTTTCCGATGGCTCAAGGAAAGGCACGATGAAAGCGAGCAGTGGGACCGGTGGGACCCGGCGGTGCAGACCCTCGAAAAAGCGCGCGCCTGGCTCGCCGCGCTGGAGCACGACGAACGGGAGGCGGCGCTGAAGTCGATCCGCTTTTACGAATATGTGCAATGGGTGGCGTTCACCCAATGGCGCGAGGTGAAGGCGCATGCTGAACGCAAGGGGGTGTTTCTCATGGGCGACGTGCCGATCGGCGTCAGCTATTACGGTGCCGACGTTTTTTCCCACCCGGAGTTGTTTCATCTCGACTGGTCGGGCGGCGCGCCGCCGGAGCGGGTCTTCAAGAGCGACCCGTTTACGCAGAAATGGGGCCAGAACTGGGGTGTGCCGATGTACCGGTGGGAGGTGCATCAGGAAAACGACTACGCCTGGTGGCGGCAGCGGGTGGCGCGGGTGAAGGAGTTTTTCCACCTTTTCCGGGTCGATCACGTCCTGGGATTTTACCGGATGTACGGCTTCCCGTGGCGTCCGGAAGAGAACGAGACCTACCTCCCGCTCTCGGAGGAGGAGGCGAGGGAGCGGACCGGCGGCAGGCTGCCGCACTTCATCCCGCGCGACGACCATTCCCACGAAAACCGGGAGGCCAACCAGCGCGAGGGGGAGCGCCACCTGCGCGCCCTCCTCAAGGAAGTCGGCCCGTTTGCCCTGATCGGCGAAGATCTGGGGCTCGTCCCCGACTACGTGCGCCCGAGCCTGACGGCGCTCGGGATCGCAGGCTTCAAGATCCCGCAGTGGGAGCGCGAAGGCGACGGGCGACTGATCCCGGGCGATCATTACCAGCGCCTTTCAGTCACCACCTACGCCACCCACGACCATCCGCCGCTCGCGCTTTTCTGGGAGCAGATGAGCGACGCGGCCGCCGCCGGGGATGGGCACCAGCGGTGGGAACTCGAGCAGTTCGCCGCATTTGCCGGGCTGGCGGTCCACGGCCCGACACCGTACACGAAGGAGATCGAACGGGCGCTCCTGCGGGCCTTGTTCCTTTCGCACTCGTGGATTGCCGTGGTGATGATCACCGACCTTTTCGGGAGCCGCAAACGCTTTAACGTCCCCGGCTCCTTTTCCCGCACCAACTGGAGCGAACGGCTGGAGCGCAGCATCCATCGCTGGCAGGAAGACCCCGCCGTGGTGACGCTGATGGCGGAAGTCCGCACGCTGCTCGAAGAGAGCGGCAGGGTCTAGTGTCATGTTAGCTTATTTCCTTTTCAAATTTCGGGCGCTTTTCCGATTCTCCGGCGTTGCTCGTTGCGGTCGGTATCTTAGGATACCGCCCTTACTCGCGCCTTGGAGAATACGAAAAATCACCTCGAACTTTTTC
>DATMFV010000053.1:0-45725 GCA_035555975.1 Chthoniobacteraceae bacterium | reverse complement strand
ATTCCGCCTACAGATGAGGGAGAATTAAAATGGCGCGAGTCTGGCACCGACGCTGGCCCCGCCTCCATTGACGATGGCCGCGCCAACACAAACCTCATCCCCAACGAAGCCCGCTTTCCCGCCTTCAAGGCTTGCAAAGACTTAAGATTTGGGGGGTATAGCGACTGGTATTTGCCAGCACAAGGGGAGTTGTTTCATCTATTTGCGGTGAGACCTCAGTTAGAAGTAAAAGAAAACATTGCAAACTTCACAACTGACTACTACTGGTCTTCTACGCAGCTCCTTACCAGCCATGCGTGGACTCAGGGCGTCACTAATGGCAGTCAGTACAACGGCACTAAGTCAGGTGCCAGAGCGGTGCGGTGTGTCCGGCGTTAGTGGTTGGGGGTTTCCCCGCCCGGAGAGCTTAATCATTTAATCATTTAATTATTTAATTATTTTCTTTGCCACAAAGTGGCAGAACCGCGCCATGTTCTCGGATAGGTGCGAACTTTCACCTTCCGTTGTCATTCCGCCTACAGCCTACCACTCGGCCTCCCTATATCTTTCCCTCAACGATTTCTCTTTTTCCTCCCGAATCTCTTGCCGCCGTTCATTCAAGCGGCTTGCCAGCCGCCTAATCCTTGAGAAATCCTGTTGGCGTTTGGCCTCGTGGCTGCCAACCATTCCCGGTGGCTTGGGTTCGGGGTGACGAGCAGGGGGCTGCTTCTGGATTAGGTCTTCAAGACGCTGTTCGTCGGTTTCTTTTCCGCCGGACGGCGGCTCGTTCGCTTTGGGCGGAGTATTGTCCTGCGCCTCCTTGAACTTCTTTCGGATGTTTTCAACCTGGGGAAATGATCGTCCGAAGACGATGTCATTGTCTTTGCTCATAAAACGGGTGAGGTTAACGGTTGCGTAGTTCTGGCGGCAGATTTTTTGACATACGCAGGGTTTCCTGAAGGGCGATGGCGAACGCCTGCGCTCTTTGCGGGCCGGGGAGGTCGGCGATCTTTACCAGTCGTGATCCATAAACCATCTCGATGTTGCGGAACTTCAACGGATAGGTCAGGTATGCCTGTCCTCCACGCTGGGCTATTTTCCGTTGAACGCTTGCGTGGTAATCCTCGGAGAGGGGGCTGTTCTCTGTCTGGAAGAGTATCGGCATGCCATTGGCGGTATCGAAGCGCTGCCCATTAAATTCAATCGTTTTCGGCGTAAAGATCACCTTTGTTCTCTTGGGAAACAACAGCCGACTCAGTATGCGAGGAATCTGCATCAACGACAAAATGCCGTACAGAAACAGGATGCCGAAGATAATGACGATGAAGTTGTGGATGACGTTCGAGCCATCCTTCCCGATAATCACCGCCATCGCCCGATCGAACGGAACGGGTATCGGCTTTCCGGCGTAATACCGATAGAGTGAAAAACAGAGCATGAAAATGATCCCGAAAACCAGCAGCTTCATCAGCCAGCGGATCATGTCGTAACGGAAGAACCCCGCGTGGGTTACTTTGATGGTGAATTTCCCGGTTTTAGGTTGGAACCGGATCGGGGGCCATTCAGGAAGGCCGGGGACGACATTATTGATTTTCATGAATGAAGGGAGGCCATGAATTTCCGATATTCAGCGAAGAGAGCGTGCCGATCATACGCGGTGCGGTGCAGAACCATCGCTGGCGCACCGGCACGAATGACCAACTGCCGCGCCAGGTGATCGTCACGGCTGAAAAACCGCGATACTTCCTCCGGCGTCATCAGCTTATGGGACTGTTGGCTGTGAGACTGTCCCGTGAGTCCCTGCGTGCCGCGTACGGTGTAGGCTGTGGCCTGTCCGCTGTGATTAACGATGGTGGTTTCACCAAGCCGTTTGGAAATCCAATCGAGCGTCGTGAGGTCGGCGTTCCCGAAAAACTGCAACACACCGGCGTTCCCCATAAAGGTTTCCCAACGGTTGGCATAAAGCCCCTTCAACTGGCTGAGGTCTTGCAGGACGGGCCAGAGTTTGCAGCCCAGCCCGGCAATCTGACCAGCAGCATCCTCCAACGCCTTCATGTAGCCCAGCGTGGCAAATTCATCGAGGCACATCAGTACCGGATGCTCCGGTTTCTGCTTCTCCTCCTCAAGCGCTGCCAGCGTGAGATTGACGAACAGCCGCAACCATCGTGAACAGGTTCCCATCCGCATGGCGGGCAAGCTCAGATAAACGGTGATACGGTCGGTTTTGAGGCGTTTGAGGCTGAAGCTGTGGTTGGTGAGAACGCCCGCCATAGCGCGATAGCCTAGAAACCGGATATGCCGCCTGACCGTGGAGAGAATGGAACTGCGCTCCTTCTCCGCTTTCTCGAAAAAGATGTTCGCCAGTAACAAAACTTCGCCGTTCTCCGCCTCGTTGAGATTCATCTCTGCCGCCAGATCCTCGCTTCCCATCTCCATCAGACACTCCTAAACAGAAACAAGATCCCTCCGTTTCTCGTACTTCTCAAACGTCGCCACGTGCATGATGACGGCTTCGAGGAAAAGCCGCGCACTCTCGTCCCAATGCGGATCGGAAGTACCGGCAGCCGGAACGATAAGGGCATCGGCAATCAGTGCCGCATTCTCAATCAAGCTGCCTTCATGGGCGGCAATCTCGGCAAGCGGATTAAAGCCCGCCTGAAATCGACCCTCCAAGGAATGCGCCGCCTTAAACGGGTCCAGAACAAACACCTCTTGCCCCAGCTTCTCCCGCCGCCATCGGGCCGTTTCCTGCGCCAGTTCGCCCTTCGGGTCGATGACCAGCACGGAACCGGGATAGGTGACAAGGTTCGGAATGAGAACACTGCGGCCCTTTCCCGAACGCGATCCCGCCACCGTGATGATATGCCGATCATCTGCAATCCCTACCGGCTGGCCGTCCCGCGCATGATGCTCAAGCCGTCCGCCCTTGAGGGTGAGCGTTTCCATTGCCGACTGCACAGCGCCCAAAAGGATTTTTCCCTCGTCATTGGGCAAACAAAAGCGAAGCTGCGGATCAGCGGCAAGCTGGGCGGCGTCTGTAAACATGGCACTCGATCCGACCGCCGTGGGATCAGCCGGATTTCCGCGTGGAAATCCGCTCAAAATATCAACGGCAGGAGCGTTTGAACGTTTCTTCGATGAGGGCCGAAGCCCGCCAAAAAGGGAACTCATGGGCGATAGAGGCTCGATGTGTTCCCATCAGGTTGAGTGAAGCGATTGCGAAGGGCAAGGTTTTGTGGCAATCTCTGTTTTTCACCGTGTCGTGGCCGTAATTTGTAAGGTTTTCCCAGCAATCACGCGAAGAACACTTGGCCGGTATACCCTTGGATTTTCAAGACATAAACCGTCAGTGTGTTTTCATAATGCACATTATCAAATCAGCATTTTATGGAATCTCCTTATAGGATAACATATTGAAATATCGACGATATTTGGATTGCCCGCAATTGTTCAGTTACGGAGAACAGCGAGATGTCAAAGAAGCCAGCAGAAAAGGCTTTATAGATTTGAGCGTGAGCCTTGTTTACAGCGCGATGAGGTGATAATGTGCATTGTGGAAATCAGCAGGGAGGCACGAAACTGTGGGGATTCCAGAATGGATTGCGGTTATATCAATTTTGGTGGCTTTAATCTCGATAGCTATTCAACAGCACCTGTCTCGCCAACAGAGTAAGGCTGAAGCGCTTATCAAAATTTGTGAGAGCAATCGCGACTTGATCGCTTTCGGTTTACGACAACCGAAACTCCTCACAATTATCGGAGGTGAAGATGAGGCGTGGGAGGTTCATCGCCGTTATTGCCAACTTTGGCTCAATCAAGTGGAACTTATGTTCCGGCTAAGCCGCCCTCTTTCCTTGATGCCGGAACACTGGGAAGGCACCAAGCGTGATCTCCGTGGATTCATGCAGATCGAGGCGATGCATCAGCACTGGCTTGAAAATCGCAAGCACTACGGAGACGATTTTCAGCGCTTTGTGAATCAAGAGCTATACGGGAAGGCGGAGCAGCCTTAAACACTGCCCCGCCACGAACATCAAATCTGATTAAGCTTCGACGACTTGCGCCGCAATCTTTTTCAGAACTGAAAGAGGGATACGCACAAAGCTCTCTCCTTCCGGCGCATTAAGCGTTTTCAGAGCACTTCCACTCGGAATATACCCTTGGACGTAAGCATCCTCACCGTTCGTCAGAATAGCAGCGGGGCAGCCACTGCCATTGCACAATTCTGCTTGTGGGCCGTTTTCCCCCAGAATCTTTTTAATCTTCATAGTATTTATCAGGTTTTTGGTTATGACGACCGAATCTGTTACCCTGAACAGAATGCAAATTCTGTTCATTCATGACAGCGGAGGCCCTTTTGTTCGACCGGCGCGGAAATCGGAAGTATTTGAATGCCGAAGAGCGCAAGCTTTTCTATCGACAGGCGATGCTCCTGCCGCACGCCGAGGAAAGGTCGTTTGCCTTGATGCTCTTTTATACAGGTTGCCGCATTTCAGAGGCGCTGGCGTTCACCCGATCCAATCTGGATCAAGCGGAAAGCGTCGCGGTGTTCCGAACCCTCAAACAGCGGGCAAAGCTGCGGTATCGAGCCGTTCCTATTCCAGAGAGCTTTGTGCGTCTGCTGGAGAAACAGGCCGCGCCTCTTGCGGAGAATGAGCCATTATGGGGATTCTGTCGGTCAACGGGGTGGAAGATCGTGAAGCGGTGTATGAATTCTGCCGATCTCAAGGGCATCAAAGCAACGCCGAAGGGACTGCGGCACGGCTTCGCCGTGGCGGGCGTGTCGGCGCACGTTCCCCTCCCCTTGCTGCAACGGTGGCTGGGCCACAGCAATCTTCAAACCACCAGCATTTATCTCGATTTCATCGGGGAGGACGAACGGGCTTTTGCGGAGCGAATTTGGGCGAACCACGCAAAATGAGCGACTTCGAGCTTGTAATCGAACAGATATCGGGATTACCCTGCTGCCGACGACAGAATTTGCATTCTGTTTACTTTCAATCGTCGTCAAGCCAATTATTGCGGGCCTAAGCCCCCCCATTGGCTTACTGTTTTCCGGGGCAGTAGCCCCTTATGTTCCCCCCGAACGCCTGCCGCGGCGAGCGGTCCGGGGCTTGGGGGCGGAGAGCCCCCATCAGGATAGTATTGGCATCCATTGCAGGGGCGGATTTATCGCTTGCTTCTACCGAAACCGAGCGGCAAAGCTTCCTTTTTATTACAAGAAATTCATCAACACGAGATTGCGTCAATTTTGAGAGATAATGAGTTAGAAACTCCTTGAAGTTTTGGGGTGTGACTGGTAGTTGTGATTTTTTATCGGTAACATTTTAAGTGTCTTAAACAATTTTTAAGGATAAGTTAAACCGTGAGCACAAACGACGTAATACTTTTAAACCAACTTTTGAAAGAAAAGAGGGAGTTGAATGGCGATAATATTCCCGAATCTGAATTTTTCGAACTTTTTACTGCTGAGCAGATACTCAAAGACGATGACCTCTCATACGATGACCTTGAGGCAGGTATCGTTGATGGTTCCGGCGATGGCGGTATAGATTCCATTTTCTTCTTTATAAATGGAATTCTTTACAGTGAAGATGGGGATTATTCTTTATTGAAAAAAGGGGCTTCGTTGAGGCTAGTTCTCATACAATCTAAAACATCAGAAGGGTTCAGTGAAGATGGAATCAATAAAATGATTTCCAGCGCAAATGATTTCTTTGATCTAGGAAAAGATATTGAAACATTGCAATCGGTTTACAATGGGAAGCTTCTAAGCAAAATCCAAGAGTTCCAAGAGGTTTACATCAATCTATCTCCAAAGTTTCCTGAGCTAATCATTGAGTATTACTATGCAACCAAGGCTATCCATCTCCATGACAACGTTGAGCGAAAAACGCCTGAGTTAGAGAAGACGATTAAAAACGCCTTTACTCCAGTTCAGTTCGAATTCAAGTTTTTATCGGCAACAGAGTTGCTTTCGTTAGCACGCAACAGTCCTTCAAAATCGAGCAGTCTTCTCCTAGCAGAAAACCCTATATCAACAGGGACTGATGGATTTGTATGCCTGGTATCTATAAAAGAGTATTTGAAATTTATTATCGATGAACAAAATCAACTTCGAACTTACATGTTCGAGGGAAATGTTCGTGACTATCAGGGCAAAAACGAGGTAAACAAAGATATCCAGAACACCTTGGAGAATACCACAGTTGAAGACTTCTGGTGGCTCAATAACGGCGTTTCAATAATTTGTTCGGAAGCCAACTTAAGCAGTCAAAAGTCCTTAATCATGCAGGATGCAGAAATTGTAAATGGCTTGCAAACATCAAAAGAAATATTCAATACACTTCTGGACAAAGATTTATCTGAGGAGAAGCGAAATATTCTCGTGCGAGTATTGAAGCCTGCGAACGAAGAGAGTAGAGATAGAATAATTAAGGCGACGAACAGTCAAACCCCGATTCCCCCGGCTTCTCTTCGCGCAACTGATAAAATTCACCGTGATATTGATGAGTATCTGTTACCCAAAGGGTATTTCTACGATCGCCGGAAGAATTTTTATAAAAATAGCGGAAAGCCTCAAAAGAAAATACTTACGATTCCGTTTGTTGCTCAATCCGTAATGGCATGTGCATTGACGAATCCATCAAACGCCCGAGCTAGACCTTCCAGCCTACTGAAATCTGACGACTCTTACAGTAGAATCTTCAATGCCGTTTACCCATTAGATATATATTGGAAATGCCCAGTGATCGTCAGAGAAGTCGAGAGGATATTAAAGGAATTAGAGGGCGACCATTACAAGTTAAGCATCACTAAGGAAACGCTGAATAAAGCGGGGCCGTAGTAGAAGGGAGACTGTTGGGGGGGATTTTTGTCGGATGGTCTTTCTGAAGGCAAACTGTGTCGAGTTATTTGTAACGTTTTTTCAATCTTTCGGCCTTGATTGTCCATCCGATCATCGTTTTCATGGTCATTAACGTACCTGTGAGTGCGATGGAGGTAGCAGGAATCGTTTGGCTATCACCAGATTAGCCAACGCAAAGAGGGTTTCGAGTTGAGCAGCATTCTTGGCAATCCCTCGGTATCGGACCTTTCGATGGTTAAATAGATTTTTGATGATGTGGAAGGGGTGTTCGACCATTGCTCTGACCTGTGCCTTGGCCTTTTCATAAGCCTTCACCGCTTCCTTCAGCGGACCTTCGGAAAGCTTTTTCACGGCTCCGCGCTTTGCCGCGACATACCACTTCGCATCGGGGGCCTTCTTCGTGATCTCGGCTCGCTTCTCCGCCCCGGTATAACCCGCATCCCCAAAAACATGCTTTTCTTCTCCATGAAGGAGTGTGTGGGCGTGGCTGATATCAGCCTCGTTTGCCGCTGTCGACTCAACGCTATGGACCAAGCCTGAACTGGTGTCGACTCCGATATGGGCTTTCATGCCGAAGTGCCACTGGTTGCCTTTTTTGGTCTGACGCATCTCGGGATCACGCTCTTTCTTCTCGTTCTTGGTGGAACTGGGGGCTGCGATGATCGTAGCGTCGATGATGGTCCCTTCCCGCAGCAGAAGCTGACGTTCGGCCAGATATCCTTTGACCTCTTCGAGAATCCCCCGCGTCAGCTTATGAGTCTCCAACAGGCGGCGAAACTTCAACAGCGTCGTCGCATCGGGGACATCTTCCACGCTTAGGTTAATCCCCACAAAAGCTCTCATTGCCTGACTGTCGTAGATGGTTTCCTCAAGATGCTCGTCGGCAAGTCCATACCATTGCTGCAAGAAATAGATGCGAAGCATGCGTTCGAGCCCAATCGGCGGTCTGCCGCGCTCACCTTTTGGATAATGTGGGGCAATTCGTCCGATTAGACGGCTCCACGGGATCACCTCGTCCATCTCACTCAGGAAGATCTCCCGCCGTGTCCTACGCTTCTTCCCCGCAAACTCTGCTTCTGCGAAACTCATCTGGTGGTCCATGAACCCAGTATGCCAAAAATACTCCCCTCTTTCCAGGGATTCGCTCAATTAAATCAGCGTTTCCCTAATATTAAATTTTATGTATCTATGGCGTGGTCATTAGATCAAACTGGATCGCCCAAGCCCAAAATTGATCAAATAGCGAAAATTGATATTTCTAATATCTCACCAGAGAGCATAAGGCCGTTTGCAGAAGAGGTGCTGAAGGAATATCAAGCTCTAGGGGGGAATGATAAGGTTGCAAAAGGCACAGAGTTAACAAAAAAGCTTCTCGAAATTCATCGCGCCCGAATATTGTCCAAAAATGATGCGGCAGAAGCTTCGACACTAAGCCTTCCTTGAAATGATTAAGGTTCTATCTTAAGACAAGTACTGCCGAATCAACCGAAGGGCATGCCCTTAAAGTCAGGACTATTCAGCTCTATCTTCTTCCACAGATGCCGCTCCGCCCATCCCCTTATATCTACGCGCTGCGAGCCATTGTAAGCGCTTTGCCTGTGTTAGTAGCACACGCCGCAGACCTCCTTGAACTTGACGCTCAGAGATCACCTGCGCTAGGCGTGAAATGATGAGCGCTCGTCTCGCAATTCTAAAATCGGGATGGGATCGAAGTTCGAAAACGCGATCTGAAACGATTCGCTCGCGTAAGCTAGGCGGAATATGAACTGCAAGTTCACCAGCAGGTGGGTCTTTTTCGTTTAGTATAGCCTTAAAGCGAGAACCTTGGACAGATTCCTGTGTGACGCGCCGTTCGAGGGCGTCTAAATGCCTCCGCGCATTGGTGTCTTTGCTCGGTGTATTCTGGAGTTCAGGTAAAGGCCAAACTTCGATTTCATACACCTCAAATGGATCAAGGACCGACATGGCTACGGCATCAGTGCGTTGATTAGTGAGGTGTCGGCGAATGCGAGTCCTCAGCATTTCATTGGTTTGACCGACATATATTGGTTCACCATCATAGTCGAAAAAGGCATATACTCCCCAGCGATAGTTGCCTACTTTCATGGAGGGCTCGCCAAAAGGGGTATCAAGAAAGCGAGCCAAATTTTCCCGAAGATCTTTGGTTTCGACCGGAGGGCTTTTCTCGGAATCTGAATGTTTATTCGGCATATTGGGAATCCTTTATGACCTTCGAATTTCCGTTAACTCTGATTCTTGTTGGATTACGCCTGCTCGGCGCACTTTGGTTCTCCGAAACAATCCATTATCAGATGCTCCTATTTCAAAATCCACAAAATTCAACTCCTCTGGAAGACTACCGAAGCAGGTATGAAACGACGATAGAATTTCAACAGTCTGAAGGAGCTGAGCCTGTATGCATGGCTCGTCTCGAGTAGGAATGCGCGGGGGAAACAGATAAATACACGGAGGAGGAGTACGAAATGGCCCTAAATCCACAGCACGTGTAGGATTAAGCTGCAACTTGGGGCAGGGCCGAGCATAGGTTCCGCAAATCATGTCCCAAACCATAACACCATCTACACGTTGTTGACGGGAGATAATTTCGGCACTTAAACGAGTGTGAATGCCCGACCATGCATTCCGCCGAGGATCTGAGCCAGTGTTAGTGCAAATACTCCAAATGATGAACTCATCCGCATGCGGAGGGCGTTCAAAAATGTTGGTATTGTTACCATCAAGGCAACCTTTTAGATCAATGACGGCGGTACGCCCGGTCTTGAGATGAACGACGTAATCGTTTCGACTTGAATCATCTGTTAAATCCCAACCCGCAATAAATTCCTGATCTTCCATATGGTTAAGGACGTGCTGAGCAAATTCGCGCTTATCTCGCATTGTCGCCGAAAATTGACCGCGAATACGTTCGATTGCTCCTCGAAAAAGACCGGAATTATAGAAGTCCTTCTCATCTAAGCCATGTGTACCAAGGGTGTGAGCCTCTGTTTTGAGAACCTCCGCGAATCTTCTAATTTGATCGCGAAGGTCTTTGTTCTGTTCGCAAGGAATAATGCTCACGCGGCTTTACTCTCTTTTTTCTTATTAATGCCGAGAAGAGGTTCCAGAATATGTTCGGCAAGATGGCGGACGACTGGAACAGCAACGCCATCCCCGGTAAGGTGATAGGCTTCGTTGTAGTTTTTAGGAAGTTTGTAGTCATCAGGAAGCCCCATAAGACGTGCAGTCTCGCGAGTCGAAAGCAAGCGGGATCGGACTTTCTCATCATCAACGACAAGAATAATCTGGCGGCTTGATCCACCCGCTGGAGTGCGAAGGCAGCCTGCAACTTCATCAAATCTTACTTCTGCTCGTTGAACTTTCATCCCATCTTCATGACGAGTGCGTCTGTAGACACCACCAACCATGCGACGACCAGTTCGCTTGGCTGCGGATACTTTAGCAAGGTTCGTCGGCGACATCATGCCGAGAAGTTTTTTGGTTTCTGAAGCAGAATGCCAAGTAACTCCGGTGGGAACCTCTTCAATCAGATCAGAAAAAGTCGAAATACGATGCGGAGGTAAAGGTAAGTTCCACCAAAGCAACGATTCTTTATCCGTCTCGGAAATTTTTTCTACAGCATTACACAGACCTCGGGTGTGAAAGGGAGGCATCGGGCCGGGTGCAAGCAAGGCAGGATTGATATCAACGTCTTTGTGTACACCAATAATAAACAAGCGTGGACGCGATTGGGGAACGAACAAGGAAGCGTTAATTACCAAAGCTCCAAAGCGATATCCAGCACCAACGAAGGTGCGGCATATTGCCTGAAAATCCTTACCCTTATGGGAGGTCAAAGTGCCACAGACATTCTCTAAAGCAATTAGCTTTGGAGTTCGTCCGTCTGCGATCAAACCTTTGATCGCATCCCAGAATGGATAAAATGTACCAGACCGTTCGCCGCGCAGGCCAGCCCCACCCCCAGCAAGAGATAAGTCTTGGCAAGGGAACGAGCCCCATACAAGGTCAGCGGTTCCTGACAGTTGGTCAGGACGCACATTCCTAATATCATCCACTTTCAGTTCGCCGCCAATTCCCCAGTTGGTTTGATAAGTCAAGCCCTTTTTTCCGTCGAAATCATTGGCAAACAGGCAATTCCAGTCTCTTCCGAGACCTGCCCGAGCCATACCGCCTCCCGCGAAAAATTCGTAAAAACTAAACATTGGCATCCTCCGTGAGAGATTCATCGGGATTAGATGAAATTTCCCGAGTAAGTTTTTCTTGAATAGCTTCTGTTATCCAAGTATTGCGGGAGACCCGACCGGGACGCGTTGCTCGCGCCAAATCTATTGCTTCAAAGGTCTCGTTCGGAAGACGAAGATTGATCCGGTCGAGAGGCTTATTGCGACTCGAAAGTAGTGTCATGGCGCCATTGTGGCGCCTTTTCTGGTCTCTGTCCAGTGCTTTTTCAGCGTTGTGCTGTCGCTCGGAGCGGCAAAGTTTTGCCCACCCCGTTGACCACCGCCAGTGACCACCTGGGTCCCAAAAAGGCGGTCAAAAGGGGGTAAGGGAGGGTGAAAGTCCTTCTGTTTCCTTGGGTGACAGGAAAAAAGTGCGATTATGAGTCCCCTGCTCTAACCGCTGAGCTATAGGCCCGCCCGTAGGAGGGATACGAAAACGCCGGAAAACCGGGCCTCGCGCCACTGAAAAGGTACTATGCCCCAACCACCCCGGAGGGCAAGAAAACTTGGCGCTGCCGTCCGCTTTCCAAAACGACGGCCGTTCCGCCTTTCCCGCCCGTCCGCCGCCCCGTCCCGGATGGTCACCGCAGGGACTTCGGCGTCGCGGGACCGGGAGCGGAGCTTTTCCCGGGCCGGTTCGAGCGGCGTGGAAGGTTGACACCGCCCGCCTTTCCGGCAAAGAGTAGGCTCAGAGGCTGTGAAAAAATGATTTCAATGGCCTCGGAGTGCCTATTTTTGGCCTATAACGAAATTCTGACGACCGCCTGTATTCAAGGAATACAGAAGGAAGGAGGAATGCAGTTAGAGGCAAAAAGAGGTGCTCCATGGCCTTTGAAGGACTTTTTTCACAGCCTCTCACTTCATGAGCACCCTGACGGTTGTCACCTTTGGCGACTCCACCACGGCGGAACGTACCGGCGCGGTGGTCTACACCACCCTGCTCCAGCGCGAAACCGACCCCGGCCTCCGGTGGATCAACCGGGGCGTGCCGGGCAACACGACCGCCATGGCGCGCGAACGCTTTGAACGCGATGTCGTGGCCGAAGCGCCCGATATCGTCGTCATCCAGTTCGGCATCAACGACGCCGCCGTCGATGTCTGGAAAAGCCCGCCGGTGCTGGAACCCCGGGTGCCGCTGGCGCGGTATGAAGAGAACCTGCGGTATTTCCTCCACTCCCTCAAGGCGACACAGGCCCGCCCGATCGTGATGACCCCCAACCCGCAACGCTGGACCGCGCCGCTGCTCGAACGCTACGGACGCGCCCCGTACTGCCCGCAGGAGGAGACCGGCTTCACCCGCATCCTCGAAACCTACGCCGAAGCCGCCCGCCGGATCGCGGGGGAGGAAGGGGTGCCACTGGTCGATATCTACGAACGCCATGCCCTCTGGGAACGGGAAAACGGCCGCCCCTGCTCCGAGCTTCTTTCCGATGGAATGCACCCCAACAGCGAAGGGCACCGCCTGGTCGCCGACGCGCTGGGGCCGGTGATCCGGAACGTGCAGGGCGAAACGGGGTAGCTACCCTTCTCTGCGACCGGCTTCCGGAACCGGCCAGGCGGCGAAATCCACAATCAGGCGCTGGAGGCTTTCGCAGACGACGGAGAGAATCCGCTCCCCTTTTTGCGCTGTCGCCGCCGCCGGTCGCCCGAGGGCTCCGGTGCGGGTAAAGCGATGGAACCGCGCGATGCTGGCGACATTGGGAAGGCTGGCAGGCTGGACCCAAGGGCGCTGTTCCTCCCAACCTTCCGGAGCGGCAGACATCCGGACCAGATCGGGGCGAAGGGCGAGCGTCAGCGAGGTCTCGTACTCGCAGGCGTGACTGAGCCGGGGCGTCTCCATGCCGAGCGCGTCGGCATCCAGCCCGTCGGAAGCGATCTTCCACCAGGTTGCCAGCGCGAGCGAGATGCGGTCGGCTTCGTCGCTGGTGCCTACCAGTTCATTGAGCGCCGCAAGGGCGGGAGCCTCGTTGCCGCCGTGGCCGTTGAGCACCAGCACGCGCCGAAACCCGGCCCGGATCACGTTTTCCAGCAACCCCTTGAGCACCTGCGCATAAAGAAAAGGGGTGAGGCTGAGCGTGCCGGGAAAGTCGGCATGATGATGGGAAGAACCGAGCCAGAGCACCGGAAGAAAAAGCGCCTGCTCCGAGACAAGCGGCTCCACCCTTTCCAGGATGCCGGTGAGTTGAAGGGTATCGACCCAGACCGGAAGGTGCGGGCCGTGTTGTTCGCAGGAAGCGATGGGAACCACGACGGGGAGGTTCCGGTCGAGAAGGTCAAGTTGTTTCCAGGTTTTTTCGTGCCACCACATAAGAAGATCAGGTTGCTTAAAGATTAAAGATTAAAGGTTTCCGGGGCTCGCCAAGCCTCCGCGCCGACCGCGGCGTTGGACTTCCGTTTCGCACATTGCTTCATTCATTTCACTTCAGCGGCAGCAACGGCCCAGCCGCCGCATGAAAGGGAGGATCAAGTAGCGCGCCGCTTTGCAGGTCGAGCCACGATGCGCCTTCCGTGACTTGCACGCCGCCCTCGACGATCGCGGCATCGCCGGCGACCCTCCCCGCTGCGGCCAGCGCATGAGCCACCTTGAGCGCGGTAAAAACCGGGCGCGGATTGCACCGCGTGTCCAGAAGCCCGTTCATCACGTCCATGCTCCGGTCAAGATCCTGAAACGGCTGGAAGTAAACGCGGCATGCTTCTCTTCGGTAAGCTGCCAGAAGCGCATGGACGGCGTTTTTAAGGTTCTCCGCATCATCGGTCGAGCCGAGGTTGAAGAGAAGATCGAGCCGCACGCCCGGCAGCGCCCGGGACGCCGCAAACGCCTCCACCCATTGCGAAAGGTCGGCTCCCGCATCGGGCTGGACCAGAACCGCCCCGGGCCGGAAGGCTGCCGCGTCGAACGCCTTCTCCAGCTCATCCAGTTCGGAAAGATACCAGGCATAGCGCGTCCGGCAATGTTGCTTTCCGGCCACCTTTTCCCCGGCAAAGATCGGCGAAAGCCGGACCGGCAGAGGCGTCCCTTCGACCTGGGTGGCGATCGAACGCAGCATCTCCCGATCCGGGATGCGCCCTGGAAGCTGAAATTCGATCGTGTCGGCCATGGAAGCCGCTTCCGGCAGATCGTTGGTACCGCTGGCATCCCAGATGAATGTCGCTTCCACCCTGACTCCCGACGATTGCAGCAGCCGCAGGCGTTCCCGTGCGACCGTGCAGAGAAGGTCCTCCAACGGCACGCGTACGAACCCCGCGCCGAGTTCCTCGAGCAGAAAGAAAGGGTAGTCATTCCTTACCGGAACCCGGACGGAACTCTGCCAGGCGATCGGCAGCCGGGTGGAGGTGCTGAGCGGATGCAGCAGGGTGACGCCGAGACGGAGGTCAGGAAGATCGCGCGCCCGGGGGACCACGACCAGCCGCCCTCCCTTGGGAAGAAGCTCCTCCCGGCGGGTCGCGCCGCCCGTACGGATAAAGAAAAGCTCGCTCGCTTCCCGGTCGATGCGCAACAGGTAAATCCCTTCCTTGGGGGTGTCATCGCGCCCCTGTTCCGGCGGCGGTGCGCTGGAAAAAAGGTGTCCAAAGGTCGGGCGCGTAAATGCCGGCGAGGCGCAGGTGACCAGGCGGGTCGCTCCTGACAGATTAAGGAACCGCTGGTGGACGTGACCCGAGAGAACCCACTCCACCCGGTGGCGTTCACACAGCTCCAGCAACCATTGCCGCGCGCTCTTTGGCAGGTTGTCGTAATGCCCGAGATCAGGCTCCTGCGGGTCGTGAAGGTACGGCGGCAGGTGAAGGAAGATCAACGCCCGTTCCCCGGGTGCCATTCCGGCCAATGCGGCTTCCAGCCATGCTTTCTGCCTTGCCTCGCTCTCCAGACCGGAGGAGAAAATCTGCGAGTTCAGGAAAAACAGGCGGGCGTTGCCACTGGCCAGGCTTGACCATTGTGGGCCGAAGTTCGCTTCAAATGCCTTCAGGAACGATTCGCTGACCGGAGCGGCCGCCATGGTCGGGTCGGGCTTGTCGCCGACATCGTGATTTCCGGGAACCCAGACCGGCTCGATCCCGTGCGCGCGGAAGAGCGCCAGCCCGCATTCCCGCGCGGTTTCATAGTCGGGACTTTCGGGCGGTTCCTGCGTCAGGTCGCCAAGGTGGATGACGCGCGACGGCTTCAACGCCCCGGCCAGCGCCAGCGCCACATCGAGCCGCGCGGCCTGTTTGCGGCGCGAGGCAAACTCTGCGGAGCTTGGCGCGTCGGCGATCGCATAGTGCCCGTCGCTGATGATAACGATCTCTTCGAGACAATCCGGCAGAAGGGATTTGTCCACGGCGAGAGGAGTGGGATTCATAAGATTAAGGTTTCCATCGGTTGCCCCGCTTCTCAGAGGCTGTGAAAAAATGATTTTAATGGCCTCGGAGTACCTATTTTTAGCCTATAACGAAATTCCGACGACCGCCTGTATTCAGGGAATACAGAAGGGAGGAAGAATGCAGTTAGAGGCAAAAAGGGGTGCTCCATGGCCTTTGAAGGACTTTTTTCACAGCCTCTCAGGCAGGGAGCTTGAGGTGATCCCGCTGATAACGGCGCACCGCTTCGGGGTCGAGTTCCGCCCCGAGCCCTGCGGCATCGGGCAACGGGAGGTGTCCTTCATGATAGTTCCAGGGGGCGGTGCTCAGCGAATGCTCGCGCACGAGCGGGCCGACCAGATCGCCCGGCAGGACGGCGCACCGCATGGCCGCCGCCGCGTGCAACCGGTAAAGCTGGCCGACGCCCAGTTCGATCCCGCTTCCGTGCCAGGCCGAACCGCCCCGGAGTTCCAGCGCCGCCGCCATGCAGAAAAACTCTGACAAGGAGCGCCCCGTCAGGTTGAACTGATCCGCCACGTTCCCCTGTTCCAGCGCGGCGTTCAGGCAGGCCGCGTCCCGCGCATGCCAGACCAGCGGCAGCGGAAACGCTTCCCTCAGGCGCCGCCATTCGTCGGGCCGTTGCTGGGGAAAGGGGTCTTCAATCCGGACGTTGGTCCCGAGCCGGGCCACTTCACCAAGCCGCCGCCCGCAGTGGGCAAAGTCAAGAAACTGGAACACGGCGTCGATCGTCACCCCGAAGTCCGGCCCGAGCGCTTCGGCGATCCCGGCCACCGCGCGGACCGGGTCGTCCTCCAGCGTCATCTTGGTCTTGATCCCGCGAAAGCCGAGTTCGCCGGCATGGATCGCCAGCCGCACCAGATCGTCCACGCTCTGGGGGCCGCACCAGTAATCGACCGGCACCATCTCCCGCATCGCCCCGCCGCCGAAGAGATCGGCCAGCCGGACCCCTGCCCGCAAGGCCGTGAAATGGTATTGAGCCTGTTCATAGGCCACCGCCAGCGGCGACGGGTTCTCCCACCGGGCGGGCGGCAGCAAGGTCTGCAAACCATAAAACGACACCGGGCGCAACGGGGCTGGCAGCATCGCCCCGGAAGCGAGCCCGGCGGGCGCGCCGAGCAGGCACGGCAACTCCGGCGCGAGCCGGGCTAGCGTCGCACCCCGGGGGACTTCCGCCAGCGCCGTGAGCCCGTCGGCGGATTGCAGTTCCAGGAGAACGATCGGCTGGCGATCCCATCCCCCCTGCCCGCTCCCGACCTTCCCGCGGAAGAAAAAGTCGCGCCGGACCGGTACGACGACCTCCCACGCTTCAATAGCTATGATTTCAGGTGATTGCATCGTGTGACCGACTATTTTCAATCTGTGACTTGACCTCTTTCATCTTCAGGTAAGCCGCCACCCGGCGTTCATCGTGAGGGGGCCGCAACGACACCGAGTAGCCGCCATCGAGCGCCAGAATGCTACCCGTCAGGTACGATGCCGCCTCTGAAAGGAGGAACGCCACCGCACGGGCAAAATCTTCCGGAGCGCCCGCCACGGGCCACGGCGCGGCGTTTTCGGCAAGGATCTGGCAATACGTTTCCCACAGCCGCCGCTCGGCTTCCGCATCCGGCCCCAACTGCCGGACCCCCCTTCCCGTCTCGATATGGCCGACGCGGATCGCATTCACGCGGACGCGATCCGCGGCATACTCGATCGCCAGCGAACGGGTCATCGCTTCCAGCGCGCCCTTGGTCATGGAGTAGGGGGTGCTTTGCCCGCTGGGCTGGAGCGCCATGATGGAGGAGACATTCACCATCGACCCCCGGGTGCGCGCCAGCCACGGCTTCGCGGCCACCGCCCCTTCCCGCGCCGCCCGTACGTTGACGGCAAACATGAGGTCGAACAGCTCGTCGGACTCCGAGCCGAACGGCTGCGGCTGGTTGATCGCGGCATTGTTGACCCACCCGTCAAGCCGCCCCCAGCGGGCGACGGCCTTACCGATCGCGTCGCTCACCACGCCCCGCACGGCAAGGTCGGCCTCCACGGCAAACCCTTCCGCCGGGGCCGACTCCAGCATGGCTCCGACCTTCCGGCACGCTTCCCTGTCGTTATCGACGGTAAAAACGTGCGCCCCAAGGCCGGACAAGAGCCGGACGCCTGCCAGCCCAAGGCCATTGGCCCCGCCGGTGATGCCGATGACCTTTCCGGCAAACGCCGCCGGGTGAAAAAGCGTTGCCGCCGTTGTTTCGTCAGGTTGATTCATGAATGGATAGCGATGGATACTTCACCGGCGTCCAAAGCCGCCCCTTCCGGAGCGACCAGCCTGAACGGGAAAAGCCGGTGGGGATCGCGAAGCGGTTTGCCTGCGAGGAGAGTGAGCAATTGTTCCGCCAGCGCTTCGGCGTGGTCATCGGGATGGTATTCCAGCCGTGCGATCGGCCACGGAACCTTCTTTCTGGAAAGCGCGTTGGACTGGCCGACCACTTCAAGCTCGCCGGGCACCTTCACGCCGAGGCTGACCATGGCGTGGACGGCATCGTCGAGCAGGTAGTCGTCGCAGACCATCAGCCCGTCGGGCTTCTCGCGGTGCGAAGACCAGATCTCGCGGAACTGTTCCCAACCGGCTCCCCGGATGGCGGGCGACCAGTCGGCCCGCACCCATTCCGGCACCAGTTGCAGGCCGTGCTGCGCAAACCACGTTTTGAAAAACTCCGGAAAGCGTTCCCGGACGTGCGGGTAGGCCCAGCCGATCACCGCCAGCCGCCGCCGCCCCCGGGCGTGGAGATAGTCGAGCCCGGCGCGCAGACCGCCGAGGTAATCCAGCATCGCCGTGGCATCGGGCTGAAGGTCGCCCCCGCGATGGTAGCCAACCACCGGCAATCCCTGCTCCCGCACGGCACGCGCGACCGCCTCGTTCCTGAGGGTCGGGATCACCACGAGGCCTTCGACCGTCCTGTGCCGGATCACGTCTTCCTCGAGTTCCGGCAGGCAGGTTTCCTCCGCGCCTTCGAGGAGTTGGTCGTCGCCGATATAAAGCCGCACCCGGCGGCCCGCCTCATGAAGACGCTGCTTGAGCCGCTGCATCACCCGGACCCGGGTCATCAACCCCTCCGTCCACGTCGGGTCCGCCGGCAGGACGATGGCGATGCAGCCGGTCCCGGCCAGGGAGCGGACGACCGAACGGACAAACGTCCCCCGCCCCTGCTCGCGGATGACGAGCCCCTCCTCCACCAGGAGGCCGACCGCTGCGCGCACGGTCAGGATCGAAACGCGAAACCGCGCCGCCAGTTCCCGCTCGGTCGGAAGCTGCCGCCCGGGCGTCCCCTCCCCCACGATCTCGGCTCGAAGCACCGCCGCCACCTGCCGGTAGACCGGCGCTTTGCAAATGGGATCTTTTTTCGATGCGGTCATTTCAGGCGAAGTTCATCTTGATGACATATGAATTGATAGATGAATTTCCATCAAGCATTTTTTTTTCAGCAAGCTGACAAAACGCGCTGCCGCCGGTCCCACATCGTTCATTTTGACCTGCATTGGCGGGCCTCCGCGCCCGGCCGGGGTCCCCTGAAAAGGAGTCTGATTCAAGGCCCAACGGGCCGCCATTCCTCAGCCCGGCCCAGCGGGCCGGGTAGATATCCCGATCCATGATGCGGTCTGAAGGACCGCGATCTTCCGGCGTGGCCGCACAAAGATATCCCGCCCCGTTGGGGCGTAGGACGGGGGTCGTAACCGGTACCCAGGCCGTTGGCCTGGGCTGAGGAATTTTGGGCCGTTGGCCCAAAGTTAATGACGTTGGCTTCGTGGAGCCGGAGAAAATCGCTGCTGCCCCTTTCCTTCACGCAACCGCCAGCGGGCGGGCTTTCACCCAGAGGAAAAGGGGGATGCGCTGCCATCGTTCCAGGTATTCGCGGCCTTCACCCATCGCCGGGCGCGGCTCCCGGATCGATGTGATCGCAAGGCCCGCTGCCTCGAGAGCGGCGGCGTACGCTTCGAGCGGCTGCGACCAGCCGGCAAAGTGCATCGTCAATCCGTTGCGCTGCTCGACCGCTTCGAAACGCTCCCGCCCGAAATAGCTTCCCTTGAGGGTAAAAGGCGCGTCCGCCGCCGCGCCGTCAAAATCGCCCCGGTCCGAAAAGGGATGCACCAGCGAAAAGACAAACTCCCCGTCCGGCCGCAGGACACGACGGATCTCCCGGATGCTGGCCGGGACATCCTCCACATCCATCAGAACATTGTAGGCGACGACCAGCCTGAAACGGCCATCGGCAAAGGGAAGCGCCGCTGCGGGAGCCACGGCATATTCGCTGGCAGAGCCCAGTTCCCGGGCGGCCTCGATCATTTCAGGTGCCACATCCGCCGCCGACACCCGGTAGCCGAGCGCCGCCAGTTCCCGCGAAATGCGTCCCTCGCCACACCCGACCTCCAGCGCCTCCCCACCCTTCCCCCTGCCGATGAAGGAGAGAAACGCCTCCCGGTAAGCCCAGAAGGCGTCGTGGTTGGGGGTGCGCGTCCATTGGACCCATTCATGGGCAAAACGGGACCAATGGGCCTGATCGGGCGGCGGTTCCTGCATCCCCGGAGTTTCCCAGTTGCGGCCCCCGGTTTCAAGCAGGATGAAAAACCGGCCTCCTCCTCGGTCCGAGCACAAGATTCGGCACCTTGAACGCAAGATCGTGCATTGAACCCCGGTGCGCTCTCCGCTATGAAAGGCGTCATCCAAAGATGAAAATCACCAGCATCGAAACCGCGCGCGCTCCCCACTACGGCCTGCTTTACTGCCGGGTCCATACCGACGAAGGCATCACCGGTTCGGGGGAAACCTATTACATCCCCTCCGCTGTCGAAGGGGTCATTCACGACTGGATGGCCCCCCGGCTCCTCGGGGCCGATCCGTTCGACATCGAAGGCCACTGGCGTTTCCTCTACGAACGGGCCGCCAACTTCGGCGCACGCGGGGCGGAACTCCGCGCGATTTCGACGATCGACCTCGCCCTCTGGGACATCAAGGGGAAGGCGACCAACCTGCCGGTCTGGCAACTCCTGGGCGGCCGGACGCAGGAAGGCGTGCGCGCCTACCACAGCATCGGCTACGGCAAGCAACCCGCCGCGCGCAAGGGTGGAAAGTGGCCCGGCCACGGGCTGATGGGTGAAAAAGACCCGCATAACGACTACTGGAAGGCGATCCACGAGCCGGAGGCGTTTGCGAAGGAAATCCTGAGCGAAGGGACCGAGGCGGTCAAACTCTGGTCGCTCGATTTCGCCGCCCACAAGCAGAACGGCAACCTTTTTGTCCGGCAGGCCGACATCGACGAAGGGCTTAAACCCTTTTTCAAAATGCGCGAAGCGGTCGGCAACCGGCTCGAGCTGATCCTCGACGGGCACGGCTTTTTCCAGCTTCCGATGGCGATCCGCATTGCCGAGGCGATGCGCGAGGTCCAACCGCTCTGCCTCGAAGATGTCATCCGCCCCGACTGCATCGACACCATCCGCGACTTCCGCGATCGCGGCGGCGTGCCGATCGCGGTCAGCGAAATGATGATCGGCACGGAAGATTACCGGCTCGTCCTCGAAAAACGGGCGGCGGATTATGTCATGATCGACCCGACCTGGGTCGGCGGGATTTCGCAGACCCTCAAGCTCACCGACCTCGCGCAGGCGTACAACCTCCCGGTGATGATGCACGACTGCACCGGCCCGCTAACGCTGCTCGCCGGGATTCAGGTCGGCATCGCGCGCGGCAACGTCGCCTGGCAGGAGACGGTGCGCCGCAACCTGCGGGTGACCTACCCCGCCATGATCACCGACCCGATCGAAGTCCAGGGCGGTCGCTGCCTCGTCCCGGAAAAACCGGGGATCGGCACGCAGTGGCGTGACGAAATGTTCCAGGCTCCCAACGAAGTCCGCATCAGCCGCCTTTCCTGACCATGAGCACCGAACCTTCCGCCCCCTTCCGTTTCCCCGACCTCAACGGCCGCCGCCTGCTGATCACCGGCATCACGCGCGGCATCGGTCGCGCGCTCCTGCCCGGACTGCTCGAACAGGGGCTCGAACTCGTCGCGGTCAGCCGCAACCTCGAAAAGATGGAGGCGATCCGCTCCGAACTCGGTGCAAGCGAGGCGCAACTGCGCCTCTATGATTGCGACCTGGGTGACCGCGAGGCCGTCGCCGCCACCGCGCAGGAGATCGCCGGGGCGGGCCTCGAAATCGATGCCGTGCTGCACAACGCGGCGATCGACCCGCGCCACTGGTTCGGGAAAAACGACGATGCCTTCTGGCATGAGGTGATGCAGATCAACTTCTTCTCCGCGATCACGCTCACCCGCGCCCTGCTGCCGGTGATCCGCCGCAGCGATCAGGGGCGCATCCTCTTCACCGGCTCGGTCCTCTTTGACATGGGGGGAGCGTGCGTCTCCGCCTACACCGCCTCGAAGGGGGCGATTCTGGGGGTCACCCGCTCGCTCGCGCATGAACTCAAAGGGAGCGGCGTCACGGTCAACTGCATCATCCCCGGGGCGATCCGGGTTGAAAAGGAAACCGGCGGGAACGACGACAACCTCATCAATTGGCAAAGCGTCCCCCGCCGCCTCGAACCGGACGACCTGCTCGGCGCGACCTGCCTGCTTTTAAGCCGGTGGGGCGGCGGCATCACCGGCCAGGCGATCACCATCGACGGCGGGATCGTCCACCCCCTCGCCGCGCCCGAGCAGCAGGGCAAAAGGCTCGGGCCGCTGTAACGGGAGCGCCAGGGGAGGGCGTCGTCCCACGCCGCAGATGACGCGGAGGCCGGTCCGGAGGGTGCTGCTACACCGTGCGCCACTGCCCGGGCGCGCAGCCGGTCTGCCGTTTAAAGAAATGGCTGAACGCGTACGGCGTCGCGCTGCCGACGCTTTCCGCCACGGCGGCGACGGTGTACCCCTGCGCCAGAAGCTCCTGCGCCCGCTTGAGCCGTTCGCGGTCAACGAACGCCTTGGGGGTGATGCCGGTCTGTTCGCGGAAAAGGCGGTGGAAAAAGAACGGGCTGTAACCGGTGATCCGCGCCAGCGTTTCGAGCCGCAGATCCTCCGCCAGATGGTCGAGGATGTATTGCCGGGCCAGTTCGATCACCTCCCGCTGGTGGGCGGAGCTTTCCTTCGTCGTCACCTCGGCGACGCGGAGCACCTCCAGCAACACCGTCGTCGCCAGGCTTTTGCAGAGTTCCCACTGCATCACGTCGCCGGGAAGCGCCTTGCAGCGGTCCCATGCCTCCATGAGCGGGGTGATCGCCTCATGCACCAGCACCCGCCGGGGAATCTCGCGGCTCTGCCGCCCCTTCTCGTCGTGAAAGACGGTGTTGTAGGTCAGCGTCGGGCGGGGTGAAAGAAGGTGGAGCCAAAGGACAAGCTTCGGCCCCTGCCGACGGGCCGGGTCAGACTTCCAGTCGCGCGACTCATAGTAATCGAAGAGAAAAACGCTCCCCGGTTTCTGCACGTAGGCCTTCCCTGCCACGGTCCGCACCCCGTTCCCTGAAAGGGTGAGCATGATCTCCCGGTGCGCCGGGCTGTGGAGGTGCCCCTTGCCGGCGATCCATTGCCGATGCGCCGGATCGTTGATCGTCGCGACACGGCGCGGCTGGATGGAGGCGATCCACCGCCAGCGGGAAACCTCGCTCAACATCCGCTGCCGGGCTTCCGGCAGCGAGCGGAAAAAGGAAAATGACGGGGACGGTTTCTGCCTGGACATGGAAAAGGAGGCGGGACCAAATGCCAATAGCGGCCACCGTACACCAGAGCCGGTCCCGATAGCGAGAACCGTCCCTTCATCAAGCCGAATCCCCCTTCCCCGGCCCGCCGGATCGCCCGCCAGAACCGGGGTGACGGGTTTCACGGTTCCCCGGCTTTTCAAAAAAAACTTGCCTTGCTGTGATTTTATTCCTAACGTTAGGAAAAACAGCGGAGGAAGCGCTCCGGCCAAAACGGGTCATCGAATATTGATGTTTTTACACCGCAGAACCACCTTTTCTCCCTTTTCATGAACGTCACACTCAAAGATGTCGCCAAAAATGCAGGGGTCTCCATTCACACCGTTTCGGACATCCTCAATGGAGGCGACCAGCGTTACAGCGAACGGACGCAGCGCAAGGTCCAGGAAGCGGCGCAGCGGCTCAACTACCGCCCCAACCGGCAGGCCCGGATCTTGCGCGGTGCCAAGAGCGGCCTGATCGGGATGCTCAAGCCGGTCAGCGTGATCCAGACCAGCGCCGAAGGGGCGCTCTACGCCGCCGAGGCGATCCACCAGGAAGGCGATCACGACCTGATCGCCTTTGACGTGCACTGGCACCAGCAGGGGCTCGCCCGCGCGGTTGACTACCTTCTGGCCAGCCGGGTCGAAGGGGTGCTCCTGGCATCGCTCGACGGAGCCGAACCGTTGATCGGGGAAGCCATCCGCCGGTTGAAGGCCGCCGGGATTCCGCTGGTTTCGCTGGGAGGCACCCGGGAGCCGGGCATCCCGTGGATCGGGACCGATTACTTTCATGGCGGCCGGCTTCTGGGCGAACACCTGCTTTCACAAGGTCGCCGGAAGGTCGCCTTTCTGACCGGTTCCCATTATCTGCGCTTCGCCTCCGTCACCAAACGGCTCGACGGCCTCAAAAGCAGCTTTGAGGAAGCGGGCCTCCCGGTCGAAACGGTGCTGGGCGGCGCACCCAGGGAACCCGACGACGCGGTTTCACTCAAGAACTTCACCTCGGGCGATCTCGCCTTCAGGGAATTGCTCGCGCGGCATGAAGCCTTTGATACGGCGGTCTGCACCAATGACTACGCTGCGCTGGCCGTGATCCGGGCCTGTCAGGATCACGGCATCCCGACGCCCGACGGCCTCGCCGTCACCGGATTCGACGACACCGCCATGGGCCGTTTTACCACCCCGCGGCTTACCACCGTGGCGCAGCCGATCCGCGAAGCGGCTGAAAAAGCGGTCGAACTCCTCTACGCGGCGATGCGCGGAAAACCGCACCCGGCGGATGAACCGCTCGAACTGCCGTGCGAACTGGTCGTGCGGGAATCGTGCGGCGCTCAAACAACCCAAAAAAAGGAACCTCTCAATGTTCATTAATCAACCACCCCCTCCAAAACCATGAATACTCCTCTCCAAAACCTGCTCCCGTCCAGCCTGTCGACCCGAAACCTCCTGCTTGGACTCGCCCTCGTTCTCCTCTCCGGCTCCCCGCTCCGCGCCGCCGACCGGGAATGGAACGGCGATGGAACGGCCGGACGCTTCGATTCGCCAGGCAACTACAGCGGTTCGGGAAGCCTCTCCGCAGACACCCTGATCTTCAATATAGCGAAGGATGTCGACCAACTGATCAACCAGTCGACAGACGGATTCAACTTTCATTCCATCACCATCGGGGCGGGCGCGACCGGATTCCATCTCAGTGGAATGGATATTGTCTTCAAGGGGAAAATTGAAGTCGCAGCCAATACCGAAGCGACCTTTTCCAATCAGATCATCGCCTACAATGACACCACAAACTACCCGACGCGGGATCTGATTGTCGGGGAAAACGGAACCCTTGTCCTTGATGGCTACTACGGCTTCGGATTCACCCCGGTCTATAAAAAAGGTGCGGGAACGCTGGTCATCAACCTGGGAAACAAGGAGCGGGGGCAAGCGCCGCCTAACAACCGCATTGAGGCCGTTCATCACTTCGACGAAGGAAGAGTGGTTCTCGGAAACAACGCAATCCTGCAACGGAACGAAGGCAGCAATCCAACACTTCCCGTCTTTCTCGGAACCACCTCGACGACAGCCACGCTTTCCGGCGGCGGCTCCATCCGGGGCAGCGTAACCACGGCGGGAGTGGACCGCTCGATCATTGAAGTCGGCGGCGGGGACGGCACCCTTCAGATTACCACGATCAATGCCGCCGAGGGGCTGACACTCGACTTTAACCTCGGCCTTGGCGTCCACCTTCTGAGTGGCGATAGCTTCACAGCCGGCGAAGTCGCCTTCCGCTTCAGCGGCGGCGAGGAGGAGACCACCTATACCCTGTTGAACTACGCAAGCTATTCGGTCGATCTCGAAAACTTCACCGTGACCACGCCCGGCTATCTCCTTGATGCCACCTTCGGCAACGGGGGGTGGGAGATGGATGGAAACGATCTCCGGGTTCGTTTCGCCGCCATTCCCGAACCGGGCACGATCGCCCTACTCTCGGTCGGCGCGCTTTTCCTGCTGGTCCGGCGCGGGCGCAACCGGCGTTTTTTCTGACCCTCTTTCACACCTCTCCACGCGATGATGTTCCAGCCTCCTTCCAAGCCAAGAGCGGGATTTACCGTGGTGGAAATCCTGGTCGTGACCGTCCTGACCGCCGTTCTTGCAGTCCTGTTGTTCCCGGCCGGAAACCGTGCCGTCAAAGCAGCCCGGGAGAGCGAATGCCGGACGCGCCTGAAAATGCTCGGGGCGGCCCATCTGGCCTATGCAGCCGACCGCGGAGGCCGCTTTATTTCATCCGCCAATCCCGGCGGCAAGGAGGGGTACTGGTTTGATGTCCTCGGGCGCTATATGGCGGGCGAACAGGTCACCTGGGTCAATGGAAAGCAGGGCGGTACGATCGAAAGCATCCCCAAGTGGCTCACCTGTCCGGAAAAGCCGGGGGAAGTCGGCTATGGCTGGAACCAGAAGTTTGGCAAACAGAGCTACGACGAAACCAAGGATGGCTACCATGAAGGCTTTCGCCGCCTGATCACCGTGACCCGTCCGGCCGAAACCGTGCTCCACGCCGACAGCAAGGACCCCGGGGTCGAACCGGGCCTGAGATACGAAAACTGGTATCTCTACAGCAGCGCGGGCTGGAAGGCACGCTTCCCCGCCCGCCACCTCGGCAAGGGTAACTACTTTTTTGTCGACGGTCATATGGAAGCAATCACCCCGGCCGGGCTTTTGAAGCGGCTGGAAATTTTTGACCCGATCAAACCCGACTGACGCCATGCCCCTGAAATCCTTGTTCCTGGTGATCGCCTTGAGCCTGGCCGCCTCCTTCCTGTTGTGGGGAGGGAGCCTCGCGGCGAAACACGATGCCAGCCAGGCTCTCTGCCTTGCACGCATGAAGGATCTTGCGGCGGCCATCCGCAACCATGCGGTCGACCACAACGGCGCGCTGCCGCTCGCCGCCGACCGGAGCCGTCATCCGTGGAGGTGGTGGTACCAGACGATCTTTCCCTATACCACCTCGGTCACCTCCTTCTACTGCCCGGGTTTGCTGAAAGAGGAGCAGACGACGCTCCAGCGTTCGCGCCTCCTGCCGGTCATGTGGAACGGCAAGCTCCTCAGCTACGGCATGGCCTATCCCGTGGATGCCTTCCAGCGAAAGCACGGACGCCTGCTCCTGAAGGACATTTCCAACCCCGGGGAGAAAATCCTGCTCGGCGAATCCCGCGCGCCCATCCTGCGCAACACGGCCCGGTTCTGGAGCAAGGATCTCGCTCCACGCCACGGCGGTTGCGGGAATTTCGTCACCTTCAACGGGGAAGGCATTTGCGCCGACGGGCTCCCCGGGCCGGTTCCCTCGGCTTCGGGCTCGGGCGTTCACGACCTCGCCCGCTGGACCCTTCCATAAATTCTGATGTTTCACCTGACATGACCCTGCTCCGCCTTCTTCCCGTGCTGTTGCTGGCCGGTTTATCGCCGCTTGGCGCGACGCCGCTCCTCCAAAAATCGCCGCAAACCGGCGCAACGCTGATCCTCCGCCTGCACGAAGGGCTGACGGAACGCGAGATCCCGCTCGCCCCGGCAGACGGAGCCGAAAGCGGAACCCATTCCGCCGACGGGATCACCACCCGATGGCGGCTGGTCGGGCGCGGCGCGGACCTCCGGCTCTGTCAGTTGACCATTACCAACGACTCGCAGGAGGAACGCCGCCTCGAACCGTCGCTGCGCTGGGAATTTCCCGCGCAGGCACCGCTGACGATCTACTGGGACGGCTCGGCAACGGAACGCGCCCTGGCCGACCTCCAGGAGCCGTTCCTGCAATCCAACATCCGCAGGCTCGCCCCCTGGTCGGCCGCCTATGGGGAAAAGGAGGCCCTGATGGTCGGGCTCGACCCGGGCGAACTCCGCTCCTACCTCCGCGCGGAGTACCGGCCCGGCGGGGAAACGCGCGCGATCGTCTGCGCCACGCGGCTCGTTCTCGCGTCCCGACAAAGCGATACGGTCACCTTCCTCTTCGGGGAATTTCCGATCCGCTACGGAGGCCAGCGCGAGGTGGTCCAGCGGCTGCACGACGCCTTTCCGGAGATTTACTCCCCCAATCCCGACGTCAACCCCGCCATCTATGGCGCATCGGCCCAATACTGGGCATCGCGCATCACCGAAGACAAGATCCCGGGAGGGACGCCGGAAGAGTTTTTCCGGAGGATGCATACGACGTGGGACTGGAGCTACGCCCCCTTCAAGCGGACGGGCGACCATTGGGGCCACGAAGACCTCTGGGAATACCAGCCCCACATTCCCTTTGCCAAAATCCAAGCGACCGTCATCGGCCAACATTTCACGTTCGACAAAATGCCGCGCGAACGCTTTCTCGAACTGCGAAAGAACTACTTCAACCGACATGAGGATTTTCACGGGTTGATGTTCCACATCCCGGCGGGCGTCTGGGTCGAGGAGCAACTCGCCAACGAACGCTACCCGGACGCCGCCATTGAAGACCCGAACTTCCAGTGGCGGCGGACCCGGTGGGTCACCGGATGGGATCAGGAAGTCAAGGTCCTGCCATGGTTTACGAGTTACGAAAAGGTTCTGAAGGAAGACTTCGCCCGGATCGCGCGGGAGTATAACATCGGCGGCATCGGGCTCGACGTGGCCCGGGGCGGCCCGAAGTACCGGGGACCGGCCACGAAAAAGCCGCTCGCCATCCGCGCCTACGACGAGGAAGGGCTCTATATCGACCAGGGAGTCGGCGTGGCGAAGTTCATTGATTACCTCCACACGCTCCCCCTGCGCGCCGACCCGTCCAAACACATCGCCGTGGTGGGAAATCCCGAAACCGGCGGGCAGACCTTTACCGTCACCGCACGCTACGACGCAGGGATGTTCGAAGGGCCTCCCTACCATCCCGACGCGAAGAACATCCCGCTCGCCCGCTACATCCTCGGGCGCAAACCGATGACCTGGTGGGCCGGTTGGGCCTACCAGCGCTACGCGGTTCCCAACTGGCGGCAACAGACGCAGGCCGACTTTATCAAGACAATGAAGGGCCTCATTGATTACGTGATCTTTGCCTCCTATGAATACGCCTCCTACCCGACGCTCGTGATGGAGTTCGGCGCGCCAAAACTGATGGAGACCCTGCCGATGATGACCGACACCTTCCAGCGCGGCTGGCAGGCGGTCGTCCCGATCAGGCACCACTTCCCGAAGGAGGAACTCCACCTCGCGCGCTACGGCAAGGGAGCCGGCACGCGCCTTTTCTTCGGCAACCCGTACGATGAACCCGAGCCGATCACCTTCCGCATCGAAAATGCCCGGATCGGGGAGACGCCGTTTGTCTGGGCGGCCCTTCACCGGAGCGAACCGCTCACGGCCCGCGTGGAAAACGGAGAGACCGTCATTTCGACCGATCTCCCTTCGCGCGTTCCGGCCTTGTTCGACGCCGCAGCCGCCCTCCCCAAAAGTTTCACGGGCAGGGTGACCACGGCATGGACCGATGCCCCAACCCGGCGAACACTGACCCTGCGGGTCGAACCCTCCAGTCCGCTCGCGGAAACCGACCAGATCCTCTTTCCCAGGCTTCCCGGCTGGGAAACGCCGCGCCTCGTGGTCAACGGCCAAAGCGTGAAGGGCGACGAAACCGCTGAGGGGATCGGGCTGCCCGTCTCCGGGGAGAAGGCGTTTGACGTCAAGGTCGAATGGCAGGCCGCATGGGCGGGGCCGGGGTTGGAAACACTCGCCAACTGGCCGTTTTTTGACAAAACCGCGCATCCGGCCTTCGAAATCGTCCTTCCCTCCGAGGAACCGCAACTGAAACGCCGCCTGCGCGATTACTTCCTCTTCTGCGGGCGGGTGGTGCTCGGTAACGCGGAGGTGAAACCGGTCCCCTTTGTCTCGCCACAAGAGGCTGATGCCGGGCGTCCAAGAATCGTTTTCAAACGGACCGCCGACAGCCGTGGCCAGGTTTCGGTGCCCTCCCCGGATGAAATCCGGATCACCTACGCCACTCCAAAGGATGCGGGAGAACTGCTCGACCATTTTTTCGGGCTGCTCGACCAACGCTTTCCCTACCGGCCCGGATTCGTCAACACCTGGGGGATCGGGCGCGACATGCTCGACCATTACCAGATGAACGGAAAGATCATTGAATAATGGCCAACGTCATGAAATGGCTCTCCCTGTCTCTGGCTTTGTTGATGGGCGTGGCGCAGACGCCGGCCTGGGCCCGGTGTCGACTCTCCCGCGTCGGGACGCCCCATGGGGAAAAGTTCGTTCTGGAAAATGATCTCGTCCGCGTCGAAGTGCTCGGCTTTGGCGGGCGGCTCCACTCCTTCCGGCTCAAGAAGGGCGACGCGGAGTTCCTGGAACCGATCGAGGAAAGTTTCATCCGGCACTCCCGCCTGCTCCCGCCCACCCTCATCTCGAACCAGGCCGGGTTTACCGACTGGTTCTGGGGCGAACGCGCTCCGGAACCCGCGCCGTACCGGACCCGGGTCGTTTCGGAAACCGACGAGGAAATCGGGCTCGAAATGACCGGCGTTTCCGGGCGCTGGAAACTGGTCCGCCGGGTCACCCTCCACAACGGAAGCCGGGCCGTTGCACAGGAGATCACCATCACCAACGCGGGCAGCGCCCCGGCCACGCTCGGCTACTGGGCGCACCTGATCCCCAACATCCCGCGTTTCGTGAACGCCAACGGCGAAAGCCTCCTCTTCATCCCGGGAAAACGCGGCGGCGACCTCATCCAGGGCCGCAGGACCGCCAGCCTGCCCAAGGAAGGCCCGCAGGAGGTGATGACACGCCAAAGCGAAGGCTTCTTCGCCATTGCCGAGCCGTGGGCCGCGATGATCGCCCCGGAAAGCGGGGAGACGCTTCTCATGAAAAGTGAACGGGAGACCTTTGCCCCCGACGGGATGCTCTACCATTGGCAGGCCGGAAAACCCGGGGACCGGCGCTCCACGCTGGAAATGATCCACTCCCCGCGCCTCCTCGCTCCTGCGGAGTCCGCCCGCTACCGCATCACCCTGAAAGCGTTTTCCTCCAGGGATGAAGTATTCCCTTCGCCTTCAACTCAAACTGCGAAATAGCCATGATTCCGAAATCGCTCCTCTCCGTCCTCCTCGCGCTGGTGCTGGCGTGGGTGGCAACCGCCCGCTCCGAAACTCTCTACGAAACCGGCTTCGAGGAGTTCACCCCCGGCGAAATCCACGAACAGAACGACTGGTCGGCCAACTATGGAACCGAGACCGCCCTCTGCACCATCGTCGCCAGCGATGCCGCACCGCTGGCCGCCGCCGGGGGCAGCCAGATGCTCCACCTCATCCGCCCGAGCGCCGGGAGCGTACCGGCCACCGGCATTATTTTTCATCGCGATCCCAAGCCGCTCCTCAACTTCACCGTCGAGTTCGAGATGGCGTACGAGGCGAAGACCGACTTTCCGCTTTTCCAGTTCCAGATCGGGTCGGCGGCTGATTCGGAGAGCGGCGTTCGTGTCGGCATCGGCTTCTTTGAGGAAACCAAGGCGTCGCGCCTCTTCCAAGTTTATCACGGCCACGGCAGCGAGCGCACCCCGGTTCCCGCGCCGGAAAGCCGCGAAGCGCTCCCGACCGAACCGCTCGTCTTTTACCACTTTACGCTCCGCCTCCACGGAGACGGGCACCTCTACGACCTGAGCGTCCGCCACGACGGCAAGGTGATCGCCGCCGTGAAGGATCAGAGCGTCCCCTGGGCCGCCAAAAACTACAACCGCCTCATCATCTCCCTGCCCGGCGGCAGCAGGGACGACCAGCTCTTTTTCGATCAGCTCAAGATCGCGGAGTAGAGCATTTTCAGTAAAAGTATAGCCGCTGGATGACGAGCGCCGAAGGCTGACAGGCTGAGGCTTTGAGCGCAGCGGCTGTGTTGATCAACACAGTCCAAGCTCGAAACTCGGCATGGCAGCTTTCGCCGCCGTAAGACAGCGGCTATAGAATTGCTGAAACTGCTCCAGCCACGGGGAGATGGCTCCCCCGGTGGCTTGAATGGATGCCCCGAAAAATTACGGGACGTCGAAGAAATCGACCTCGCCGGTCTTGAGCGAATACTCGGCGCCGACGACCTTGAGGCCGTCGTGGATCACCAGCCGCTCGAGCAGCGACGAGCCGGAGCGGAGATGGCTCGCGGAGGCGCGGACGTTGGAGCGGACCGCCTTGTGGACGAGCTTTTCCGGGTTGTTGCGCAGGTCGGTATGGAGCAGCGCTTCCACCGAGGGGCGGACGCGGCTGACGATCGAAGGAAGGCTCCCCTGGTCCTTGGGCGAGGGGTTGGTCAGCGCTTCAATGGTGGAGAGGATCGCCCCGCATTCGGAATGGCCGAGCACGACCACCAGGCGGGTGTTGAAATGGATGGCGGCAAACTCGACGCTCCCGACCTGCGAAGGGGCGACGATGTTCCCGGCGACCCGGATGACGAAAAGATCGCCCAGACCCTGGTCGAAAACGATCTCCGAAGGGACCCGCGCATCCGAACAACCGAGAATGATCGCGAACGGGTCCTGTTTCTGCCCCAGCCGGAACGGGCGGGTCTGGGCCGTCATGCATTGGTTGCCTTTGGCGCTCTCTACAAAACGACGATTGCCTTCCTTAAGGCGTTCAAGTGCTTCATCTGCTGTTAACATAAGCTTGGATAACCCGGGGAAGAACGGTCGATGATGAACCCGATCGGCCACCGAAAGCAATCTTTTGCCGTCGCGCAGACGACTTTTCTACTCGTCGACGGCCGGCTCCGTGATGTAGCGGTCGTAACATTGCGGGCAGATGCCGTGGCTGAAATCGACGCCGGTCTCCTCGTGGATGTAGTTTTCGATGCTCTGCCAGTAGTCGCGGTCGTTGCGGATCTTCTTGCAGTACATGCAGATCGGCAGGAGGTCCTTCAACTGGCGGATCTGCACCGTGTACTGAAGGATGCGCGCCGCGACGTAGAGCCGCCGGCCGATGGAACTGCGGTCGATCGGCTTGACCAGAAAGTCGTCGACCCCGGCTTCGGTCGCCTGGTCGTAATCGACCTCCTCGGTGCGCAATGCGGTGACGAGGACAAAGTAGACGTAGTCGAGCCCCGAAGCGCGGCGGATCTGGCGACAGAACTCGAGCCCGTCCATTTCGGGCATCATCCAGTCGCTGATGATCACCCGCGCCGGTTTCTGCTGGAAGGCTTCCCATGCGGCGCGCCCGTCGGGATAGGCGCGGGCCTGATGTCCCAGCTCGCCGAGGATCAGGGTCAATCGGGCACGGGTTACCGGGTCATCTTCGGCAATGATAATCTCCATGACGTTGGGGGGAATGGGGAGGAACGCTCCCCTTCCCTCAACGGCAGGCACGACCGGACACGGTGCCTCTCCGGCGGGCGGGGATCGCCACAACGCCAACAACTACCGCCCCAAGGCCCGGCTGACAAGCTGATATTCCCCTGCGAGCAGTTCCACCAGCGCCGCCGGTTCGCACCCGGCCTCACCGGCGGGGGAGGTTTCGAGCCGTTCGCAGATCGCCATCATCCGCACCGCGCCAAAGTTGGAGGCGCTTCCCTTGATCCGGTGAGCCAGCGCGGCCACTCGGCGATGGTCGCATGCCTGCGCGGCGGCTTGCAGTTCGGCGAGCGATTCCCCGGTGGTCACCACAAAAAGCCGGACCAGTTCGTCGATCTTTCCGCCCATCTCGCGGCGCAACATCGCGAGCTGATCCACCCGGATCGACTCGAGATCATCGTTCATCCCGCGCAGGATCGCCGCCTCCTGTTTCGCGGCCTTGAGCAGCCGGACGGCCTTGCTGCGGAACCGGTGCAGGGCCGCAGCCTCCTCCTCTGCGGAAACGGCCTGCGGGGCGCGGGAGGCGACCCCGGGAGCGAAGGGTTCGGTGGCTTTCACAGTGGTGGCTGCTGGATTACAAACGGTGTTCACGGCGGTCGGAACGGAGGTGGATCGTCTTGGAGCGCAAATCGTGGTGGGTGGTGATTTCGCGCACCGTCTTGCTCTTGGCGCGCATCAGGACGGAGTGCGTCGTCGCCGTATGGTTGCGGATCTGCACCCCCTTCAACATCGGACTATCGCTGATACCGGTCGCACAGAAAATAATATTCTGCCCGTGGGCGAGGTCGTCAGCGTAAAAAACGCGGCCGAGGTCGTCGCCATACCCGGCGGCGATGATCTCCTTGCGCTCGGCGTCGTCGCGCGGCCACATCATGGCCTGAAGGTCGCCCCCGAGGCACTTGAGCGCCGCCGCTGCGAGCACCGCTTCGGGCGAACCGCCGATGCCCATGTAAAGGTCGGCCCCGCTGTCGTGAATGGAGGGAGCGATCGCGGCGGTGATGTCGCCGTCGCCCAACATCCGGAGCGCCGCGCCGGTCTTGCGGATTTCGGCAATGAGCCGCTCGTGCCGCGGGCGGTCGAGCACGAGGATCACCAGATCCTGCACCCGCTTGCGCAGGGCGCGGGCCGCCGAATAGATCGTCTCGTCGACCCCGTTCTTGATGCTGATCGTCTCGACGCCGGTCCGCTCCATGTAACGGACCACCTTCGGGCCGTAGGCGAGCTTCATCATGTAAAACGCCGGAATATCCTTGAGCGCCTGGTGGACCCCCTCCTCCGGGCTCGCACCGACCAGACAGGCGATCGAGTTGGGCGCGCCCTTGGAGATGTTGGTCGTCCCGTCGATCGGGTCGAGCGCGAGGTCGAACCGGAGCGTCCCCGGGGCCCAGGTGCCGAGTTGCTCGCCCTTGAAGATCCCCGGCGCGTCGTCCTTGATCCCCTCGCCGATGACCACCTCGCCGCAGATGTTCATCAGGTCGAACATCCCCCGGATGGCATCGCACGCGGCGGCGTCGGCGGCGTTCTTGTCGCCGCGCCCGAGCCATTGGATGGCGTTGAGCGCGGCATGTTCGGTGGCACGAACGAAGTCAAATTCGATGATCCGTTCGATATCGTAATATTGTTCGCGAAGCGTTCTCACAGGAAAATTTTCAGGCAGTTGGTGCGTCGGATTCAATACGGGGAAAGAGCGGGGTCGGCTGGTTGAGCCGGTGGCCGTCGGGAAGGCCGCCGCCCGGGTTCAAAAGATCGGCCAGCGCAGGCGGAGCCTGCGGCAGGTTCAACTGGGCGGCCATCGCCGCCGCCGCGTCGGGGAGGACCGGGGCGATCAGGACCGACAACGCCCGCAGCGCCTCCGCGAGATGGTAGAGCACAGCTTCGAGCCGCGCGGCGGCCTCGGGCGTCTTTTCCTTCGCCAGTTTCCACGGCGCTTCGCTTTCGATGGTGCCGTTGCAGGCCCGGGCCAGCTCTCCGGCGGCCTCCAGCGCGGCATGGACCTGGTACTGGTCGAAGCGCTCCACGTACTTCTGTACGCTCTGCCGGATCGTCGCGGCCAGCGGCAGTTCGTCGGCGGGCTTGCGGAGCACGCCGTCGCGGTAGCGGTGAACCATGTTGAGCGTCCGGTTGAGCAGATTGCCGAGGTCGTTGGCGAGGTCGGTGTTGTACCGCTGCACCAGCCGGTCTTCCGAGAAATCCATATCCTGCCCGGTGACCGCCTCGCGCATCAGGTAGTAGCGGAGCGCGCCGGGGCCGTATCGGTCGACCAGCGCGTCCGGGTCGACGATGTTGCCGGTGCTCTTGCTCATCTTGGCCCCGGAAAGGTTGATATACCCGTGGACCAGCAGCGGCGGGATCTCCTCGTCGCCAAAACCGAGCGCGTGGAGCATGATCGGCCAGTAGACCCCGTGGGCGGGGACCAGGATGTCCTTGCCGATGACATGCAGCGCGGGCCACCGCTGGCCGAAGACCCCCTCGCGCGGGTTGGCATCGCCGTAGCCCGAGAAGCTGACGTAGTTGATCAGCGCGTCAAACCAGACGTAGGTGACGTAGTCGGTGTCAAACGGGAGTTCGATCCCCCAGGCGAGCCGCGATTTGGGCCGGGAGATGCAGAGATCGCCCGAGAGCCGTTCCACGGCGTTGCGGAGTTCCACCTGCCGGAAGCCGGGGGTGACGTACGCGGGATGGCGGTCAATGTACGAGAGGAGCCAGTCGCGGTGTTCCGCGAGGCGGAAGTAGTAGTTCTCTTCGCTGATCTCGGTCACCTCGCCCCATTCCGGGCCGAACGCGCCGTCGGGGCCGCGATCCTTGTCGGTCAGAAACTGTTCCTGCCGCACGGAGTAGAACCCGGCGTGGTTGGCCTTGTAGATCGCCCCCGCCTCGTGAAGCCGGGAGAGGATCGCCTGGACGACCTGCTGGTGGAGCGGGTCGGTCGTCGCGGCCCAGCGGTCATACGAAAGCCCGAGCTTTTTCCAGAGCGCGGTGAACTTTTCGGTCACCTCCGCCGCAAAGACCGCCGGCTCCTTGCCTTCCTTCTGCGCGGTCTGCTGGACCTTCTGGCCGTGCTGGTCGACCCCGGTCAGGAAATAAACCGGCTCCCCCTTGAGCCGATGGTAACGGGCCACCACGTCGGCGAGGATCTTTTCGTACGCGTGGCCGATGTGCGGCGCGGCGTTGGTGTAGTCAATCGCGGTGGTGATAAAAAAAGTCTTGGCCATAAAGGAAAAAATCAAAAAGGGAGCGGCTGTCGGGGCCGGTCCCCCTCACTCCTCCGGGCAGGGTCGCCCTTTCCACTTCCCTTCCTCTCATAACAGGCGCGGCGGCGGGCTTCAAGGCAAGGGATTGGCACGGCGGCAAAAAAGCCCTCCGGCCAAGCCGTGGCGGATTACCCGCTCCCCTTGAGCTTGCCGCCCCAGGAGAGCACCCGCGCCTTCGCCCCGGCGGCTTCGGCTTCGGGGACCTGGTGGTTGCGGACGTAGAAGAGCGAGAGGCTCGACCATGCCAACTGGTCGTTGGGATGGAGGGCAACCGCCTTCAGCCCGGCTTCGATCGCTTCCGGGTAGCGCCCGGTCTTCATCAGCGCCATCCCGAGCGCGTGCCAGGCGTCAAAGTAGTCGGGGGCCAGTTCGGTGCAGCGGCGGTATTTTTCCACTGCGGCGTCGAGTTCGCCCAGCGCCAGGTCGCCATTGGCGTCGTCGAAGAGTTCTTCGACCTCCGGCGGAATCTCGGGTGCGGGCTGGCTCATGGCATTCTTAAAAAGTTTCAGGCGGCCGGATCGGCCCCTTCGTCCTCTGCGGTACGACGCGGGTGCAGGTTGCGGATGTTGGCTTCTTCCCGGCGGACCTGCAACCAGGCCTGGAAAGCGTTCTTCTGGCGGAAATCGCGCAGGAGTTCAAGCTGGCTCTTTTGCTCTTCGGCGAGTTTGGCTTCGTCGATCGGATCGCGCCGGTCGAGATACACGAGCACCCCTCCATCGGCGGTCGGGGTGTACCGGCTCAAGCCGCCGACGGCGAGGTCGAGCGCCTGTTCGGCGACCTGCTGCGCCTCCGGGCGGTCGCGGACCGGTTCCCCGAGCGAGAACGCCGGGAAAGCCTCCGTCTGCACCCCTGCGGCCCGGGCGGCTTCCTCAAAGGAACGCCCGGCTTTGAGTTCGCGGACGATCTGCGCCCGGACTTCGTTGGCCCGGCTCACCAGCGCGTTCTGCTCCTTTTCCCGCTGGAGACTCTCCACGATGCGCGGGCGCGCCTGCTCCAGCGTCAGCGGTTCCGGGGCGACCACTTCGTCGAGGTGAAAAATGTAAAACGCCCCGTCGGCCGAGACCGGCTCGCTGAATGGTTCATCCGCCGAAAGCGCGAAAATCGCGGTCGCCACCTGCGGGATGGAGGCAAGGTCCGCCGGGGGTGCGTTCCGGGCAAAAAGGACGGTCTTCTCCGGCGTCAACCCGAACTGTTTGGCCACTTCCGGAAACTTCGCCCCTTCCTTGAGGAGCGCCTGCGTGAACTCGTTCGCGCGGTCGGCCTCCTTCTGGAGCGCCTTCACCTTCTCCTTTTCCGACGCCTCCTTGCCGGTCTCGGCGACCGTGAATTTCACAAAACTGGCCGCCCGCTTTTCTTCGGTCAGCAAGGTCGCCTTGTGCGTTTCGAAATAATTTTGGATCTCCTCGTCGCTCACCGTCACCTGCGAGGCAAAATCCGCCCGCCGGAAATGGACGAGCGAGACGTGGTTCTTCTGGTGGGTTTCGGTAAAGAGATTGCGGAACTCCGCCGGGGTGACATCGACCGAACCGCCGATCAGTCCGATCAGCTTTTTGACCTTCAGGTCGTCGCGCACCAGGTCCTCGAGCTGGGCGTCGGTAAAGCCGTTGGGCATCAGGAGGTCCTGGACGAACTGCTGGTACTTGATCGGGTCAAACTGCCCGTTGGTCTGGAAGGCCGCCAGGTTTCTCAGGCCCTCGACCACTTCGGCGTCGGTCGGCGTGATGCCGAGCGCCCTCGCCTCGTGCTCGACGATGTAGCTGTTCCAGACGAAATTCTCCATCGCCTGGTCCTGCGTGAAGGCGTTGCCGACCAGCCCGTAGACGAGATCGTTGAGCTGCAACTCGGTCGCGAGCCGGAAGCGCCGCGCGGTCCGCTCCACGTCGGGCTGCGAAAGGGTCCGGTCGTAGATCCGGTAGGCCTTGTCGGCGTCGAGCTTGTCAAACTGCGTGCCGTTGTAGAGCCAGACAAACGCGATGATGATGATGATCGTGGTGATGAGCATCAACGTTTGCTGATATTTTCGTAGCAGAGTGACCATTGGAAAAGGTTGGGGAAAAAATGTTTGCGGGTTGCTGTTGATTTCGTCGAAAGCTTTCTTTAGCTTGTTTCTCGAAAAAATGAAGCTAAGACGCAGCTTTTCTCCCCATCAACTGTTTTTTGCGGTGGCACTCGGGTGGTCCCTGGCCCTCCCGGGCGCCATGGCTCAAGATCGTGTCACCACTAAAGACGGCCGTACGCAGGAGGTCAAGATCGTCGGAGTCTCCGGCTCCAACCTTCAGATCCAGGTCGGCGCGGGCAGCATCGGCGTGCCGATGCGCAACATCGCCAGCATCACCATGGCCGCCCCGCCGGAGTTCGCCCAGGCCCAGAAGGCGTACGACGCCAAGGATTACAAGAAGGCGCTCTCCGCCACCAAGGCGCTGGTCGACAAGTTCAAGGGACTCCCCGTCGACTGGGCGCGGGAGGCGACCGGGCGGCTCGGCGACATCTACGTCGCGCTCAACCAGCTTCCCGAAGCTGAAAAGGCGTACCTCGATTTCCAGAAAACCTACGGCGATCAGGGCGGCGGTTCACCGCAGTCCGACGTCGGCCTGGCGCGGATCGCCCTCTCCAAAAAGGATTACGCACAGGCGAAGTCGAAGCTCGAACCGGTGACCGCCAAGGCGCTTTCCGAGAAACAACCTCCGGCCAACTTGACAACGACCTACAGCCAGGCTTTTTATCTGCTGGGGCAGGTCAATGAAGCCGAAAACGACTACCCCGCCGCCCTGGAAAACTACCTCCGTACCGTGACCCTCTTCTATCACGACAACACCGCCGTCGCCGCCGCGCAACAGCGGGCCGACGCGCTCCGCAAGGAGCACGGTGCCAAGGTGCCGTAAGCGCCCTTTGCGCAAAGATAAGAAAAACGATCTTCTCCCTTGACCAATCCCCTTACCTTAGTGTCCCTTTAAGCCCTTGATCCCTGCATTCCGTTCCATGAAAATCCGTAAGTTCCTCCCGTTCCTTCTCGTTCTTGGCCTGGTTCTCTTTTTCGCCGGTCATGGATACGCGCAAGAAGCCACCGATGCGGTGGACGCCGTAGCCGCGGATGATCACCCGACCACCATCATCGGCACCATCCTTCATGGCGGCCCGCTGATCATCATGATCTGGATCGCGATTCTGCTGACCTCGATCGTCATGGTCACCTTCGTCATCCAGAACATCCTGACGCTGCGCAACGACAAGATCGCGCCGCCGCCCCTGGTCCAGGCTCTTCACGACACCGTCGGTGCCGGGAACTACCAGGAAGCATGGGAAATCTGCAACGCCAACAAGAACTACGTCGCCAACGTCCTCAAGTCAGCCCTCTCCCGCCTCGGGCGCGGCAAGGCCGCCGTGGAAGAAGCGATCTCCGAACAGGGCCTGCGTGAAGCGACCAGCATGCGCACCCGCAACAGCTACCTTTCGGTCATCGGGGTCATCTCGCCGATGATCGGGCTGCTCGGAACGGTCATCGGGATGATGGGCGCCTTCGCCGTCCTCGGTCAGAAGGGGATCGCCGATCCCCGCGCGCTGGCCACCTCCATCGGGGAAGTTCTCCTGGCGACGGCGAGCGGTCTCTTCATCGCCATTCCCGCCTTCGTCGCCTACTACGTTTTCCGCAACCGCTCGCAGATGGTGATCGTCCACGGGGACGACGTGGTCAACAGCCTCGTTCGCGACCTTCCCTACGACGAACTTTCCGGTCTCCAGATCGGTGAAAACTTCAACGCCGGAGCCGCCGGCAGCGCTCCCGGAGCCCGCCAGTCCCGCAAGGTTTCCGTTTCGCTGACCACCAACTGCCCCGTCTGCAACGGAGCCGTCAGCGCCGGACAGAACCCGTGCCCGCACTGCGGAGCCACCCTTCAGTGGGCTTCCTAAAATCCACCTCAGGGTGCTCCTTTCCCTCCGCCCGGCGGTTTCCTGAACGAGCCCGGGGCGGAGAGAGACGATCAGCAGGCACTCTTTGGATTGTCTTTTTAGTGAAAGCCGATTGACCCAACCTTTCTCACCTCAGCATGTCCCTCCCCAATAAAGCAGACAAGATGCGCGCCCAGATGCGCAATGCTCCCGAGGAAGATCCGGAGTTTCAGATCGCTCCGATGATCGACATTCTTCTGGTGCTGCTCGTCTTCTTTATGTCGATCAGTTCGACCGAAGTGCTGCAAAGCAACCGGAATATCAGCCTTCCCGTAGCCAAGGATGCCAAAACTCCCAAGGACAACGCCGGGCAGGTCATCGTCAACGTCACCTGGGCTCCGATCAACAACATGGGGACGGTGGAAATCAACAACGTCCGCTACGGCACCCCGTACGAGATCATTCCCTTCCTGCAGGACAGCCTCATGAAAACCCCGCAGACGCGGGTGCTGATCCGCGCCGATCGTTCCGTCCGTTACGAGTACATGCGCCAGATCCTCAAGGCCGTCGGCGACGCGGGCATTGCCAACGTCACCTTCTCGGTCGTCGACAAGGATGTCCCCGCAGGCGGTTAGAACCCCCGATTCCGTACCGCAGCTTCCGGCCATCCAACTCGTGTTTCCACCCCAAAAAAAGTAGTTTGATTCCAAGGTTTTAATCATGGCTTCCGTAGGTTCAGAAGATGGAGATGTCGGGTTCCAGATCGCCCCGATGGTCGACGTGGTTTTCGTGCTGATGCTTTTCTTCATGGCCAGCGCCGGCTCGCAGGTCGTCGAACGCGAATTGAGCATGAACCTCCCCGGGGGAACGGCCGCCGCCGGTCCGCGCTCCGCCCCGCCGACGACCCCGATCATGGTCGATATCAACAGCGATGGTTCGGTTTTGATCAACAACCGCGTCATGGCCAACGGCACCGACAAGCAGCTCAACGGTTTCCGCGAATGGTTCCGCGACACGATCGACCAGTTTGGCGACAAGGACCCGGTGATCATCCGCCCGACGCCCGACACCCAGCACGAGCGGATCATGGATGTCCTCAACGCCGCCGGAGCCTCGGGGGTGACCAAGCTGACCTTCGGTTAGAGTCGCCGGTTTGCCGGTTTCCGGCCGGTTTTGGGGAGCTTTTTTGCGCTCTGCGAATGTAGCGCCCCCCCGGTTTACGATCTTCCTCTCTCTCTTCGACCCCGTCGGGGTCGATTTCTCTTCCGTGGTTTTCTCCGGGGGGGGGCGCTCCCGCGCCAGACTTCCCACGAAAAAACCCCCGGGGCAGACGCACCCGGGGGTTTTTTCATGGTCGAGTTCTTTTAACCCTTGGCGGCTTCCCACTCCTGAGCGTGGCGGGCAAAGGCACGCCTGGAACGCTCGAGCGTTTCGTCGATGTCGGCGTCGGTGTGGGCCAGCGTGAGGAACCAGAGGCCGCGTTCGATCGCGCGGACCCCTTCCTCCAGCAGGCAGCGGCGCAGATGAGCCCAGCGGGGGGCGTCGTGCCGCGCCACATAATCGCGGTAGTCGAGCACCCGGCCTTCGGCGGCTCCCGGCTTGAGCATGATGGTATGGAACACCAGCCCCGGCCCCTGCGGGCGGAGCGGGATGTTGTGGCTGTCGGCCAGCGTGCGGAGTTCCGCCATCAGGCGGCTGCCGCGCTCCAGAATCTCCTGCGGATGCGAGTCGCCAAGCGCGATCAGTTCATCGAGGCACCATTTGCTGGCGGCCAGGCAGAGCGGGTTCGAGTTGAGCGTCCCGGCGTGGACCACTTCGCCCGAAATGATCTTCTCAAAGACCTCTTTTTTCCCGGCCATCGCGGCAAACGGCACGCCGCCGCCGATCGCCTTCCCGAAGACGGTCAGGTCAGGGACAAAATCGAGGTGCTTCTGCGCGCCGCCCGGTCCGAAACGGAACCCGGTGATCGTTTCGTCGGCGATCATCAGCATCCCGTCGCGGTCGCACAGTTCGCGAATGGTTTCGATCAGGCCCGGCACCGGTTCGATGCAACTCGTGTTGCAGAGCACCGGTTCAAAAATAATGGCGGCGATCTGCCCCCGGTACTGGTCGACGCGGCGGCGGAGGTGTTCGATGTCGTTCCAGCGCGCGACGACAAAATGGTCGAGCACTTCGGGGATCACCCCCTTGCTCGGGTGGAGGTTGGCCGGATTTTCGGCGTCGCCCCACTTGTCGGGAGGCGTTCCGAACCCGACGAGCCCTTCGTCGCCCCAGCCGTGGTAGTGGCCTTCAAACTTCAGGATCAACGGGCGGCCGGTATGGCAACGCGCGAGACGGAAGACGGAATTGACCACTTCGGTGGCCGAGTTGCTAAAGCGGACATATTCCGCGCTCGGCACCAGGTGGCAAAGCCGTTCGGCCACTTCGATTTCCAGAATCGACTGCGCGGCCCAGTGGGTTCCTTTTTTGGCCTGTTCGCCGATCGCCGCCGCCTGCCCCTCGGGTGCATGGCCGTAAAGCAGCGCCCCCTGGCCGGTCTGGTAGTCGATGTATTCGTTCCCATCCTCATCCCAGAGGCGGCTTCCCTTGCCGTGGGTGAAGAAGATCGGTACGGGAACCTCGAGTTTGCGGATGCCGCTGTTGACGCCCCCGGCGATGACTTCGCAGGCGCGATCGTAGAGTTCTTTGGATTTGTTAAACGTGTAAGACATTTCGGGTTGAAGAGTGGACAGCATTATTTCTTATTTCGAAATCAACATTTCATCAAGAGAAATATCATTGCAGACTGGCGGCCCGCTCCCGGCAATGGTAACGTCCGCCAGTAATCCAACCTTTTTCCCATGACAAAGCGCATTTTCGGGATCGACGTCGGCGAAGCCCGCATCGGCCTGGCCGTTTCAGATGAACTCGGGCTCCTGGCCCATCCGCTGGAGACGATCCAGGTCAAGGAAGGGCGCGCCATTCACCGGATCGCGGGCATCATGAAGCGCGAAAAAGTGACCACGGCCGTCGTCGGCCTCCCCCGCAACATGGATGGGAGCTACGGCCCCGCCGCCGAAAAAGTGCGCACCTTCGCCACGAAGCTTCAGGAGTTGCTCCCGTGCGAGGTGATCTTTGAGGACGAACGGCTCTCGACCGTGGCCGCCCAGCGCTCGCTCCACGCCGCCGGTCGCAACGAGAAGAAAAGCCGTGCGGTGGTCGATCAGGTGGCGGCGCAGATCATCCTGCAAGGTTATCTCGACGCCCAGGCGTTGCGCCACGGGCCGATGTTCGGGGAACCATGAGCGACGGGGTGCGCCGGTTGCGGCTCCTGATCGCCTACGACGGGCGGCCCTTCTGCGGCTGGCAGAGCCAGAAGGAGGGCAACTCCGTTCAGGATCATCTCCAGCACGCGTTCGCGGAGCTGACCGGAGCGCCGGTCCATCTCCACGGAAGCGGGCGGACCGACGCCGGGGTCCACGCACTCGGGCAGGTCGCCCATGTCGATCTGCCCGCCGACCGGCTGCCGCCAGAAAAATGGCTTTCCGCCGTCAACCGCCGCCTGCCCGACGAGATCCGCCTCCTGAAATGCCGCTGGAGCGCCCCCCGCTTTCATGCCCGCTTTGATGCCACGGGCAAAATCTACCGTTACCGCATCTGGAACGGGCCGGTCCTCCCGCCGCTGGAGATCGGGCGGGCGTGGCACCTTTTTGCGCCGATCGACCTTGCGCTCCTGCGCGCCGCCGCCGAGCCATTGCTGGGGACGCACGATTTCGGCGGTTTCGCCGCCAACCGGGGCAGAGGTGGAAACGACTCCGACACGGTCCGCACCCTCCGCCGCATCGCGATCACCGGGCGGACGGGCGGGCTGATCACCCTCACTTTTGAAGGCGACGGCTTTCTCTACCGGATGGTGCGCCTCCTGACCGGTTCGCTCGTCCGTTGCGGACAGGGAAAGGCTCCGCCCGAGTGGCTCCACGCTTTTCTCACCCCCGCCCCGCCCGGTCCCGACCGGCCCAAAACCAGTTTCGCGGCGGAAGCGCACGGCCTTTATCTCACCCGCGTCCTGTACGGAACCCCTCCTCTCCTCCCGGGGTCAACTCCTGATGAACCGTTGCCCCAGCATTTTGATTGAAGCCGGGCGCCCATTCCATAAAATATCTTTTTAGATGGCTTCCAACACTCCTTTTCTCCGCCTCGCACATTTCACCGATCTCCATTTCCGCCATTCCCTTCCCGGCACTTCGGTACGCGGCCATCGGCGTTCCCGCAGCACGGCTTTTGCCAGGACACTTGCCGGACTGGACCGCGAGGCGATCGACTTGCTTGTGATCACCGGCGATCTCCTTGATGTACCGCTCTTTCTGGTCGACGGGGCGCCGCACCCCTTCTCCATGCCGGAAGGCAATGACCCGTGGCTTGAGGCCGCCCGTGCCGATTATCAACAGATCCGTCGGCAACTCGAAGCGACCGGCCTGCCATTCATCGTTTTGCCGGGCAATCACGATCACCCGGCGCTCTTCGCCGAAGTCTTCGGCAACGAGGAGCCGATCCAGATGCACGGCGGGTTCCGCGTCGTCAGCTTTACCGATTACGAACAGGAGTGCCACACCCCCCGCCGTCTCACACCGTCACGCGATCGCTTCAAGGCGGTTTTGAAGGACGACGACGCGACCCCCCAGATTCACCTGCAACATTACCTCCTCGCCCCCATCCCGGAGACCACTTATCCCTACCATTATCCGGAGTACGAATTTCTTCAGAAGGAGATAGAGGATTCCGGCAAGGTCGTTCTTTGCCTTGGCGGCCATTTCCATCAGGGGACGCCGCTCAGCAGCTTTGGACGCACACAATACGCCATCACCCCCGCCTTTTGCGAAACCCCGCACCCGTGGCGGCTCTACGAAATCACCCCGAAGGAGGTTTCCTTCAAGACCTTTTCCCAGCCGCCGGCCGCACCGGCCCCGGTCGCTTTTCTCGACCGCGACGGCGTGATCAACGATCTCCCCAGCTACACGACCGGCCCGGAAGCGATGCGCCTGATCCCCGGAGCCGCCGCTGCCATTCGCCGCCTCAATGAAAACGGTATTCAGGCCGTCGTCGCCACCTCGCAATCGAGTATAGGCTCGGGTTATGTGACCAGTGGTGTCGTCCAGATGGTCCATGACCGGATGCATCAGCTTCTCGCCCGCGAAGGGGCGGTGCTCGACGCCGTTTACTACACCAGAGGGGCGGGGGACGCTTCCGTCCTCCCGTGCTGGAATACGCTCTCTACCGACAAGGCGGAACTGATCCGCAGCGCCGCAAAGCAACTCCCTCTCGATATGACGCGGGCGTGGATCGTCGGCGATCGGCGGAGCGATCTCCGCGCCGGGGCCGATACCGGCATCGGCCAGATCCTTGTGCGTACCGGTTTTGGAACCCGCGAAGCTGCCTTGCTAACCGACGAAAACGCGACGGTTGTTGACGATCTGGCCGCAGCGGTGGAAGAGATTGTGCGAGCTCTCAAGGCTTAGGGTGTATTTACGAATTTTGAAGGATGAATAAAAGAACGATTTTTGAGGCAAAAATGGGGCTTTCGAGGAAGGCCGAATCGAGATTCGGACGCCCGAGGAAACCCATTTTGGGCCAAAAAGCGGCTTTTAGTCGCCTCTCACTTAAAT